>JAHDWL010000022.1:28558-49071 GCA_023384355.1 Anaerolineae bacterium | reverse complement strand
CGGGGCCGTAGATTTCAACGATACGGCCGCGAGGCACGCCGCCCACGCCGAGGGCTATATCGAGAGAGATTGAGCCGGTTGGGATAACTTGTATGTGCAAATTATGACCTTCGCCAAGACGCATGATCGTACCCTCGCCGAACCGCTTGGTGAGGGAATCGATAGTCTTGTCAAGTGTCGCCAGGCGGCCGTCAAGGCTGTTGGTGCCGTTCGTGCGGGACATGAGGGCAATACTCCTATGGGAAACTGAGCAGATTCACGACACCCAATTGAAGAGTGCGTGGGCAATGAGTGTATATTAGCACAGATGTTCGTTGGTGTCAATATCGAATATGATATCATGAACGGACGTTCAATATTTAAGTGGTAATCAGGATGGGGTGGCTTTGCCGCGGGCGATCTGCCACAAAGCACTGAGTTCGCGGCCGCCCAGCAACCACGTCACCGCGATATAGGTCAGGCCGCCGAGCAGCAGGCTGACCATGAGGTAGGGGACTGTTTCGGTGATGACACGGCTCAGCATAATAATCATCGCGCTCATGACGATGGTCCCCGCCAATGCTCGCAGAAAAGTCATTTGCAGCGGCCGCCCGCCAAGCCCTCCGAGTTCACGACGGTTCAGCTCGAACAGTGCAGCCGCGAGCAGAGTGAAGCCGATGGCTGATGCCAATGCCAGCCCGACAACACCCAATCGATTGGCGAGGATGACCGATGCGGTGCCGGTGAACCCAAACCAGCCTATATAGGCCAGCATGGGTACCAGAGTGTTGTGACGAGCATAAAAAAGCCTGGCGACGATTTCCAGCGTTGATTCACTGACAATGCGGATACTCAGGACGGCCAGCACGGTGTAGACGAGGGTAGTGGCCTTCTCGTCGAATGCGCCACCCTGAAACAGGAACACGATGATCGGGCGACCGAGTAGGATTGTGGTCGCTGCGGCTGGAATCGTCAGGGTCCATATGATCCCAAGCGTATTAGCGGCCATCTGCCGCAACCCGTCAATAGCACGTGCGTTGTACAGCTCGGCCAAAGTCGGAAAGACGACCATCGCGATCGCTGTCCCAAAGAGTGTTTGCGGGAATTGCATCAGCCCGTAGCCATAGAAATAGCCGGAGGTAGCTCCTGCAGGCAATCCTGAGGCGAGACGGATGATGATCAGATCCGCGAGTTGAATGACGCCGAGCGTCACAATGCGCGGCCCCATGAGGCGCACCAACTCATGGACACCCCGCATTCTTGTGTCAAGTTGCGGCCGCAGGTGAACACCGAATTTCAGAAGTGCGGGGAGCTGAATCAGAACAAAAAGGATTCCACCGACTACCGTACCCCAGGCAAGGCCAATGACGCCTAACGAAGGGACAAAGGCGAACAGGCCGATGAAGTAACCGATATCCAGGGCGATTGTCGCCAGAGCCGGCAGGATGAAATGCTGGTGGGCGTTGAGGATGCTGCTGAGGACGCCGCCGATTCCGAAAATCGTCGTTTGGATGAGGATGACCCGCATGATTTGCGCGGTGAGAAGTTGTTGTTCGGGTGGAAAATCGGGTACAAGCACATGCCTGATCAGCCACGGCGCGAATATAGCCCCGAGAGCGGAGATGCCTCCCAGTACCAAGAGGACCAGGGTTAAGACAGTATTGGCGAACCGCGCACTGTCGGCGCGGCTTTCATAATTCAAATATTGGCTGTAGATGGGGATGAACGCGGCCGCCAGCGATCCGCCGGCAATCACGACGAAAAACACTTCTGGCAACTGGTTGGCGGCCGTGAAGGCGTCAAATTCCGGCGAGGTACCGAATGTCTGCGCCACTAACCTGGCACGGAAGAGACCGACGATTTTTCCTAATGCGAAAAGGGCGATGACGGCGACGGACGAGCGGAGTAAATGGCGGGCGCGCTCCATATCAGTTGGAATTCTATCGAAAATATGAAGCGTAGCCAGTTCCAGCAGGTACAAATCGCCGCTCAATCAATTATCAACTTCCGCGGAATTTGGTATCATCCTTGTACAGTATGCATCTCTATATCATTCGACATGCCCAATCGACGAACAACGAAATATATGCCCGTACCAATGGCAGCGAAGGTCGCCTGGCCGATCCTCCCTTAACCGAACTCGGCCATCGGCAAGCGCAATTGTTGGCTCGCTTTCTCACTGAGCCACCACGCGTCATAGATGAGACGAAACTTGTCTGGGAGTATGCTGCTCGTCATGACCGGCGTGGTTTCGATCTGACTCATCTTTACTGCAGCCTGATGATCCGCGCCGTGCAAACGGGTAGCTACATCGCCGAAGCTACCGGTTTGCCGCTCGTTGCCTGGCCCGAAGTCCATGAACGAGGAGGGCTGCATATCATTGATGAGGTGACAGGGAAGGATATAGGCCAGCCGGGGCCGAATCGCGCCCAATTCAATCAGGAATATCCCCACCTTGTTTTGCCGGAGACGCTGGGAGAGAAGGGATGGTGGGATCGGCCGCCGGAGACGATCGAGGAATCCTATCCACGCGCCCACCAGGTATGGACACAATTGATGGAACGTCACGGCGGGACAGATGATCGGGTGGCCATCGTTACCCACGGTGGTTTCTTTCAGTCGCTGATCGGCGTCCTCCTGTCAGACGGGGATCCGCCGCAAGTCCCCGGATTGAGCGCAACGGGGGTCTGGTTCGGGATCAGCAACACATCGATCAATCGGTTCAGGATCACCGACAAACGGGTTGACCTTTATTACCTGAACAACGTTGAATTTCTCCCGGATGAATTTGTCACCGGTTGAGATATGACCAATCCGGCGATCAAATAATTTTGAATCGCCCCGCCCGCTCGGCCAGATTGACGCTTTCGAGCTTCAACTTAACTGTACTGTCGAGAGGCCGCGGCGGTTTGTGGTAAATCTCTGCCTCCCAGGCCAACGCGGGAATTAGGACAACATCTCGCCCCGGCTTGTTCTCGACGACAATCCCTTCCCCTTGCCAGTCGGCATGTTGCATTAGAAACACCAATGTCCAATGCTGATTTGACAAACGCTCGGCCGCCCGCAGCGCCCCGGTAATGGCGTCGGCCGTACCGATTCGAAGGGTGACGGCAGCGCTATCCAAAGGATATCCACCGGCCAGATAGGCGCGAATTTGTTGATGGGCGAGCAAATCAAGATAGCGCCGCAACGGACTCGTGACTTGTACGTAAACATCCAGCCCCAGGCCCGAATGGCGTCCGGGAGAAGTGGATTGCCGGCTGCGTTGCATCAGTCGTCGCTTCGCCCACATGATCGATGGTGCGGCTCCTGTGAGGTCGGTCGGGAGAGAGGTATCTTCGATCGGCGGGTCCTGGACCGTGTAGGCGAGCGGGAGGTCATGGGCCTGACTGTAGCGGCCAATCGCCTCGCCGGCCATCAGCATCAGTTCCCGGACCATCTCGCGGCTTTCCAGAGACGGCAAGGGGCGAATGATAACAGAGCCATCGATGGTGGCTTTAATCTTGACTTCCGGCAGATCGAGCTCAACGGATCCTGCTGCAACCCGCCGCGTGCGATTTCGCCGGGCAATAATCAGCAACTCGTTGAAAGGACTTGACTCAAGCTCGGTTTCGGTGGATTCGTAAGTCGTTCGCGTTACTCGGACCCAACTGGGGGTAAATTCGAGCACTTCAAAATCGCCGTTTGACAGGGGCGCCAGGGCGATTGACAACGCGGGCGAGATTGGTTGCAGGCCGAGCGCGAGGCGTTCCGTTATTTCGCCCGGCAACATATGGACCGTGCCTTCAGGCAAATAGAGGTTTGCCGCCCGGCCGCGTGCCTCCAGATCGGCGGGGCTGTCTGGCTTGATTAGCGCAGCCACGTCGGCCACGTGAACCCACACGCGATTGCCATCGAGGCTGATAGCGTCATCGGGATCAACGCTGCCTTCATCATCGATTGCCAGGGCAGTGAGGTGGGTTAAATCCCGGCGCGGCTCATCGGGCAATGCCCCAATGGCGAAATCCGGTTGGTCGGTCGTCACACCCAGGCGAATTGGATAAGGATTGTCGGCCGGAAGCCAGCGGCAAATGCTCAGCAGGAGGGCGTGGGCGGATTCCTGGGTTTGCGTGCGACCCAGGCGACGCAAGGTGCGGCTCGATTCAGACCGACCCAAAGCCAGGGCGATAACATCAGTCAGATAACGCTCATCATCCAGAGTGACGCGGCCGTCGGCCACGCGCGTGACGAACGCTTCCCAGGCTTCTTCTTCAGATGCCTTGGCCAATCGCGCAGCCTGAATTTCGGCCACCTGGTCTGGCGAATGAACGATGATCGCTTTCGGTGTACCGTCGAAATATACGCCATCCGCCACGAGTTGCCAGGCTGTCCAGGCTGTGGCCGGCGTGTAGTCGCCGAAGGCCAGCTCCGCCAGTTCAGCAATTGTCGTGGACCCGCCGAGTAATTCCCATGCCGTCTGGGGATCGCCAGTCGCGGCCTTCAATTGGCGAGGGTGTGGACTAGGCCCAGGGTGTAGCAAATCGACATCCTTGGGCCGGACACTGACCTTCTCCCCATCGGATAATTCGATGGTCAGCTTCTTGTCATTGGCTTGCCGGACAATGGCCGGCTGATTCTTGTAGAGAACCAGGCTCTCGATGACCGGAGTCAATCGTATCACTCCCTTCGCAGAAAAAGGGGATTATTCTCCGCGTCCTGTGAATTCATCCATTGAGTTATTGATTCCGACAAAATCGGCGAGGCGGTCAAACAAGGAAAGGGGCAATATTCGTCCGGGATATGTCACCATGGCAAACGGCGGCATGACGAGCCTTTGCTTGTTTTTTTCAATCGCGCTGATGATCTTGTTGACGGCATCCTCCGGTTCCATGATTGGCAGCAGCCACGGAAAGCGCGTTTTGACTCCCTTAAACATGCCGGTATTGATGTAGAAGGGACAGACAACCGTCGTGCGAATGCCGTCATATCCGAAGCGCTTCAGCTCAACTCGCAACGAATCATCGAAGCCGACAGCGGCGAACTTGCTGGCGCTGTAATCGGTCATTCGTGGGACGCCGATCAGCCCACCGGCGGAGGAGATGGTGACGATATGGCCGCTGTTACGGGCCATCATGCCGGGCAGAAAGGCGCGAGTAGTTCTGAATAACGAAAGTGTGTTCACGCTGAAAGTGCGCTCGATCATTTCATCAGACAATTCAACCAACGGTTTGCCGGATACAATGCCTGCGTTATTGATGAGGATATCGATCTCGCCCTGCTCGGCCAGCACCCGTTGGGCGTTCTCGTTTATCGCATCGCGGTCGCTAAGATCGCATTGATAACAGGCGGGTGTTTTATAACCCCACTGTTCAATCTGTTTGCTGAGGGATTCCAACCCAGGCAGATTGATATCCCAGATGATCACGTTAGCACCCCGCGCGGCGATCTTTTGTGTCATCAGTCTTCCGATCCCGCTGGCGCTGCCGGTAATCAAAACATTTTTGCCCGCAAACTTTGTCATGAAAATCTCCGAATGGATTGTACGACCTCGATCTGATTATAGACGGGCCGATGAGATGATCCAAGGCTTGGGGGTAAGGATCATTTCATAGCACTTGACTCGGGTAAAGACCGGCAATACTTGTTCTCACTGATTTAGCCAAATGAGAAACGAAAGGAGACCGTCATGGGTCCAGGCATTCACATCAGCCCGAAACGCACAAAGGTCTCCCTTGATGGTTACCGCTTCTTTTCCCTGCTACCAGGTTTGTTAATAATGACAGCGTAATTACCCGGTCAGCGCTTGTTACCTTATCGTTTTTCTGGGCGAGATTTTCGAATCGACGATTATCGTCCGTTCGCCAGGATTGGCTCGATACGCTCCATAGCCCAGTCGATCTCCTCTTTGGTGATGACCAGCGGCGGGGCGAAGCGCACAACCGTGCCGTGGGTGTCCTTGCACAGAATGCCTGCGTCGCGCAAGGCGTCGCAATAAGGGCGAGCCTCGTTGGTCATCTCGACGCCAATGAGCAACCCCTTGCCGCGCACTTCCTTGATGTTGTCACTCTCGATCCGCCGGAGGCGGCCCATGAAGTATTCGCCGACCTCGCGGGATCGTTCCACAAGCGATTCGTCAATCAGCACGTCAAGCGCGGCGCGAGCTACGGCCGAACCAAGCGGGTTGCCCCCGAAGGTACTGCCATGGTCGCCCGGCCGGAAGAGACCCAGCACGCGCTCGTCGGCCAGCACGGCCGAAACAGGGTAGAAGCCGCCGCTGAGGGCTTTGCCCAGCGTGACTACATCCGGCCGCACACCCTCATGGTCGCTGCACAGCAGCGTGCCCGTTCGGCCGAGGCCTGTCTGGATCTCGTCGGCCATGAACAACACGTTGTTGGCGGTGCAGATCTCGGCCACGCGCTTCAGATAACCTGCCGGCGGCACATTGACGCCGCCCTCGCCCTGGATCGGCTCGACCAGAAAGGCAACGGTGTTAGGCGTGATCGCCTTCGCCAACGCCTCGGCGTCGCCATAGGGCACAAGCTTGAAGCCGGGGGTCAGCGGGCCGAAGTGTTCCTTGTATTGATCTTCACTCGTAAAACTGATGATGGTCGTCGTGCGACCGGCGAAGTTGCCCACGCAGGCGATGATCTCGGCCTGGTTATCGGGCACGCCCTTCACCTCATAGCCCCATTTGCGGGCGATCTTGATCGCCGTTTCTACGGCCTCGGCCCCGGTGTTCATCGGCACAGCCATCTCGTATCCGGTCAGTTCGCACAGCTGCTTCAGGAATGGTCCCATTTGGTCATTGTAGAATGCGCGCGAAGTTAGCGTGACCTTGTGCATCTGCTTTGTGGCCGCGTCGAGGATGCGCGGGTGGCAATGACCCTGGTTGACGGCCGAATAGGCGGACAAGCAATCAAGGTAGCGATTGCCCTCGACATCATAGACCCAGACCCCCTCGCCCCGGTCAATTACGACTTCGATGGGATGATAGGTATGGGCAGCGTAGGTGTCGTCCAGCTTGATGTAATCCTGACTCTTCATTTTGTTTTCTCCTGGTCGGCCGCAGTGGGAAACGGGCCTGCATAATAATCGGCAATGTAGCTGCCTGATATAGAAAAAAAGCCTGATTCGTGAAAATCAGGCTTTGCTCGGACCTACTAAATTAATCCGCAGATCGTCTTTTTAATGGATTCGCGCGTATCACATTTGTCACATTATACATCAAATTGGGCGAGTGTGTCGATGTCGCGGCGTCAGGAAAGGATTGCAGCGCTACAGTAGTGTGTAAAGCAGATACAGCGACCCGACCACAGCGCAGTAGACGGCGAAAGGATACAGGCTGTGGCGCTTGACCCACGAAAGCAGGAAGGCGATACACAGATAGCCGACCACCGCCGCAGTCACAAAGGCGGCCGCGTAGTGCCCCATCGGCAATGACCCTTTCGCGCTGAAAATGTCAATGATAGAAAGCAGCCCCGCTCCGGCGATTGCCGGCAGTCCCACCAGAAAGCTGAATCGCGCCGCCGCCGGCCGGTCCAGCCCGCGCCAAAGTCCCGAGGCGATGGTCGTGCCGCTGCGCGATACGCCCGGCAGCAAGGCCAGCACCTGGAACGAGCCGATGATTAAGGTGTCCAGCCACGTCAACTGCGGGATGGTCTTGACGCCGCGCAGTAACCGTTCGCCCACCACCAGAAATGCGGACGTCACAAGCAACCCTGCCGCGGCCACAACAGGTGACTGGAATTGGTGCTCGAACCAGTCTTTAAGCGCCAGCCCGACGATCGCCGCCGGCACCGACCCAAGGACCATCAGCCAGCCCAATCGTGCGTTGTCGTCAACGAATGGTTTTCGCTGGATGAGTCCAGCAACGACCGCCTTCAGGATAGCCCACAGGTCGCGGGCGAAGTAGCCAACGATGGCCAGCAACGTTCCCGCATGGACGAGGCCGATGAGAACCAGGTCGGGTTGGCTCAGGCCGAAGATAGCCGGGATGAGAACCAGATGCCCGTCGCTGGAGATGGGCAGGAACTCCGTCGCGCCCTGGATTATGCCGATGAGGATTGCTTCTAATAATGACATATTGAAAATTTGTGTTCAGCAGGTCAGTAGAAGTGGTTCAGTAGTGGGGCTCCCTTTCTCCCTTTCACCTTTTCCCAATTATTAATCCACTGCTTCCGCCTCAAAAAACTCTCCCGCAAACTCTGCCACCCTTCCCTTGCGAATTGCCTTTCGCAAGTCGTCCATCAGCCGCAGAAGAAAGTGGAGGTTGTGGGTCGTCAGCAGGATGGAGGCCAATATCTCGTCCGCCTTCACCAGATGGCGGATGTAGGCCCGGCTGAATCGGCTGCAGGCGTAGCAGTCGCAAGTCGGGTCGACGGGCGAGGGGTCGTCGGTGTAGCGGGCGTTGCGCAGGTTGATGCGGCCGCCACGGACGAACGCCGCCCCGTTGCGGGCGATACGCGTCGGCAGGACGCAATCGAAGATGTCGATCCCGCGCAATACCCCATTGACCAGATCCTCCGGCGCGCCGACGCCCATCAGATAGCGCGGCTTGCCGGCCGGCAACACCGGATTCAACCATTCCAGCACTGCGTGCATTTCCGCCTTCGTCTCCCCCACCGCCAACCCGCCCACCGCGTAGCCCGGCAGATCCAACTCTACCATAAAACGGGCGCTCTGCTCGCGCAGATCGCGAAACACGCCTCCCTGCACAATGCCGAACAGCGCCTGATCCGCTCGCGTCTTGGCATCCAGACAGCGCAACGCCCAGGGATGGGTGCGCGCCAGCGACTGCCGCACATATTCATATTCGTTGGGCGGCGGGCACTCGTCGAACATCATGATAATGTCGGCGCCCAGATTCTCCTGCACCGCGATCGACTTCTCCGGCGTAAAACGGTGGATAGACCCGTCGATGTGGGACTTGAAAGTAACCCCGTCGGCATCGATCCGTCGTGTGTCGCTCAGACTGAACACCTGGAAGCCGCCGCTATCGGTCAGGATGGGGCCGTCCCAGGCCATGAAACGGTGCAGCCCGCCCAAGTCGCGCACCCGCTTGTCCCCCGGCCGCAGGTATAGATGGTAGGTGTTGGCCAGCACCAGCGTGGCTCCCAGTTCCACCAGATCGCGCGGCCGCATTGCCTTCACCGTTGCCTGTGTGCCAACCGGGGCGAAAACGGGCGTCTCAATCAGCCCATGGGGTGTCTCGAACCGGCCCAGCCGGGCGTCACCGTCCTGGGCTATAAGCGTGAAATCAAAAGACATGGGAGGAGATTATAGCCTAATCGTGGTGTAATGCCTTTTCACGATTGAGCTGTTGACTCTGGGGGCTTTTCCGGGAGTCAAGAATCTTTTTCACGATCTCTTCATTGAAACCATGGCAGTACTATAGTACTATTGAGTAATGTGATAGCCGGATCCCCACCGGCGATCATGTGGGTGGTATCAGGGGAGAAGGAGCAAAGGAGGCACGGGGTTGCTTGCCAACTCCGTGCCTCCCCCCTGAGCTAATTCTACTCTTCCCGAACAAGCAGAAACTGGTTCAACAATTCGAACACGGTCGCCACGGCATCAGGGCGCACGGCGTAGCGCTTTCCCTCGGTGTCAAGCGTCACGATGACCAGGCGCGCCAGTCGCAGTGCGTCGAGATGGTGGATGACCGTTGGAGCGCGCAGCCGCAACCGGCGGGCCAGCTCAGCCGGTGTCAACGGTTCGTCGCTCAGGTAGCGCAGGATGCGCAGACGTGTTGGGTCGGCCAACGCCTTCAGAGCCTGATAGAGGGCATCGGGCACCAATTCACCGGGGATGAGGGATTCATCGGCCGGTCGCGCGCCGAAAAGAAAGAGGACTTTGCCCGGCGGTACGTCTGCCATCGGTGCCAGAGGTGTGCTCCAGTAAGATGGCACAAGGATAATCGTCTTGTTTTCCCAATCCTTGACAACCCTGACGCCCTGCGAAAGCTCTTCCAATAATTTGTCCCACTCTTTGATCGTTGCCCACAACTCTTTTGCTCGCATCAGTCCAGCTTCCAGTGCAGGGCGTATACGTACCTCTTCTTCAGCGAAGAAGACTTCCTGGTAACATTCGAAGGCGGTAAGCAGGTTTTCAGTTGACTGTGCCGGATCGATCCACATGTCAAGAAATTCCCCGGCCTCTTTGCGGAGAGTCGCCAGGGAGTGCTTTTTCGTGTCGCCGCCGGTCATCTCATCGATTAATAATGTGAGGTCAGCTTCGGTCCAGGTTCCGTGGCGAGCGACATCTCGCCAGAGTTGGACGATCGGTTCGGGCACGGCAGGAACCATCGCCAACAGGCGATCTTCGGCCGGTAACGAGCGCAATGCCTTTAATGCTGTTGTAACGTCCTTGGGGGTGGGTAGTGAATATACCCAGGGCAGTGGCCAGAATAAAGGCGTTACCCGTTGAAGGATTTCGCGCTCCGGTCCGGGTAACCGGGAGCGCACACCGGCCGCCCATGATCCGCGCAGGCCCAGATGCTCAGGTTGGTGGAGCGCCCACAGGCTGAGGAAGTAATCGTAGGCCGTGCCGATGTCGAATTGTATTTGCTTATCCGGCGAGGGGTCCATATTCATTCGCCTTGTGACTGAATCGCGGGTTCGTTGTTGACTATCGGAGCAGTTAACGCGTCAAAGTCCGGCATAATATCCTCGACGTCACGCAGGGCCGGAATGGAGTAACCGACCAGCCCAATAACGACACCGACGATGCCGCTTAATAATATCATCAAGCTCATGCCCGCGCCTGCGCCGGTGCCGACAATTGGGCCGAAGATAGCCGCCGCCCACCCGTCCGAACTCATGGCCGGCTCAAACACTTTGTCGGCCAACGGCCCCGCAATCAACACTGCCACCGGGAAGCTGATCTGGGCGATCATCCGGCGCGTGGCAAAGACTCGCCCCTGAATGGCCGGCGGAACCTTGGATTGCCAAATGGCCTGATTTGATCCGTTGATGATGGGGATAAAAAGCTGCGACATAAAACTGCCTGCGGCCCATCCGGGGACGGCTTTGGCCAGCCCGATCACGATGGGGCCGAGTAGATTCTCGGCCGACATTCCCAGCAAAACTCCTTGTACCTTCCGTTTTGGCCCTCCCCAGGTGCTCATGATCAGGCCGCCCGCCACGCCGCCGAACGCGGCAATCGATTGTACCGTTGCCAGCGACGCGGCGCTGTTGCCCGTTCGGGCCAGAATCATCGGCGTGGCGATTATTGCCCCGAAGGCGGAGATGAAGTTCAGGGCGGTGAAGACGAATTGCAACCCCAACAAACTCGGCCGTTCCCTTATGTACTTGAAGCCGAACAGTGAATCTTCCCGGAGACTGGGCCGCTTGTTCCCCTCCGGAATCATTTCTGCTGCCGGTTGCGGCATGTGGACGACCAGCACGGCCAGGATGGCGAATAGAAAAGTGATGACGTCTACCAGCATGATTGGCACGAGGCCGAACGTCCCCAGCAGCGCGCCGGCGAATGCCGGAGCCAGAATGTTGGAGGCAGCCCCTGCAAAGTCGAGCATGCCGGCGGCTCGAGCAAATTGCTCTTTGGGTATCATCAATGAGACGGCGGCCGAGAAGGCCGGGAATTGCATCGCATTAAACGCGCCGGTGATGATGTTGCCGAGATAAATCTGCCACATATCCAGGTTGCCGTTTGTCAGGACGATGGCCAGCCAGACCAGGGTAACAATACCGGCGGCCAGATCGGTCATGATAATGACGACCTTGCGATTCCAGCGGTCGACCAGTGCCCCGGCGAGAGGACTCAGGATGATGCTCGGCGCGACAAAACAGAATATGGCAATTGTAAGGGCGGAGGCCTGCCCGGTTTGTTCGAATATATAGAAAGAAAGGGCGAAGTTGGTCATACCCGTGCCGAGCATGGAGACCAACTGCCCTAACCAGATGACCGTGAATCCCCGCATGCCGGAGAGACGATCGCTATTGTTCAAGATTCGTCCACTGAGAGGTGAGGATTAAAAGCCGGGTTCTCGCTATAATTGGATAATGTTAACAGCTTTCATGAGCGGACGTTAATTCGTTGTTTGTGTGTGGCATGCTGGCTGCCCGTTGCATTTTCTCGCCCAGCGTTACGAACATGCGGCCGCCCGCATTCAGAAAGCGCTTCGCCAATGGGGTGTGGCCTCCCCGCATCACGCGTTCACGCTCCTGCCATTCGTTGAAACGATGCCACTTTTCTTCTTCGATGGAGTTGACGACATTTGGTTGGATATCCAGGGGCAACATTTCTTTCACCTTTCCTTTTGCACATCACCGTTAGATATTGGTCTACGTAGTTAGATGAATGTCTAATAAACTAGATAATAATCTAATTCCAAGAATTGTCAATAGGCAATAAACCCTGTTATGAAATTTGGTGGCGCAAAAAATACTTGATATTGGCCTGGACTAATTCGAGAGCTGACCGAAGTAAAGGTGGGTTTGGTAGAGGAAGGTAATCTGGCCATCGCGTTGGTATTTCTCGAACACCATGCGCAATGCCCGCTGTATCGGTTCATAATGCGGGTGGCCAGGGAGGGGGGCATAGGAAGCGGAAAGAAATCCGCCCCAGAATGTGTCGAAATCGAGCTGCCGTTGGTGGGTGAAAGAACGAAACTGACGATTGTCCCCAAACAATGTGTCCAGATCGCCAGCATGGCTGCGATGATTAACGTCGTGGTAGCCCATGCCGTAATCAGACAGCACTTGCTCATAGGCAGCCATGGCCGGATCACCCTGATAATCCCGCGCGTTCCAGACGAGAGCCACAAAGCCACCGGGGCGTAAAATCCGGCTGAATTCCAACCGACTGGCGCGGGCATCGAACCAGTGAAAGGCTTGCCCGGCGGTCACCAGATCGATGCTGCATTCGTCCAGTGTGGTCACTTCAGCGCGACCATCGACGCTGGTAAAACCTGGATAGTGGCTCAGGACCGATTCGGCCGCCTTACGCATCGCTGCATTAGGCTCCACGGTGAAGACCGGATTGCCGTTTTCGAGAAACAATCTGGTCAGGATTCCCGTGCCCGAACCGATGTCCGCCACCACTGTGGCCGGCGTAAGCCCGCATTCCTGTCGCAAGCACTCAAGCACTTCCGGGGGATAGCCGGGCCGGTAGCGAGCATAGTTATCGGCTCTGTCTGTGAAGCGTTGGGTCGGGTCGTCGATCATAGCGGTTGAATAAATTCCATGCGATTGCCGAACGGATCGCGACACTCAAAACGGTCATAACCGGGGATGGGCACGCTCTCCAGTGCGACCACGCCTGCCGTTGCCAATCGCTCACGCCACGTCTCTAAATCATCAACCTGATAGGCGACATGGGCTTTGGTGCGTTTCCTGTCAACGCCTTCCTCAGTGCCAATGTGGAGCTGCCGATCACCGACCTGCACCCAGAAACCGCCACGCCCCTTCAATGAATCGGGTTTTTCGACTTCGGGAAGGTCGAGCAAGCCACAATAAAACTCACGCGCGGCCATTTCATCGCCTGGTGCAATGGTTATTTGGATGTGATGGATATTAACAATCATATGAATACTTTAGCCGATATTTGCAGGACAGCCCAAATCCGCTCCCTGTCGGCCGGGCTATGCCGTTTGCAAGCCGTCGCGTTCGCCATTACAATTTCGCCCCTATGGAACCGTTGCCTGTCGATATCTTTCAGCTCCAGCGGCGTGACCCAGCCGCCTGGTCAGCCCTGTTGGGGCGATTGCCGGAGACCAGCGATGTGATTGTCACCGCGGTTGCCTCTGAGCCGCTGTGCGCCACCACTCTGACCATGCCGGGGCGTGCGAAGGAGTGCCCCCACCGGCTTCGGCGGTTCATCCTCACCGTTGACGGTTGCTCCGATCCGATCAGCTTTATTGCCAAACAGACCAACGCTGCCGAGGCTTCTTTCTATAACTTATACGGAGACCCACCCGGATCGACGATTCCCACCTGCTATTATGCCCACCTGGATGGCGACGCCAGTTGGGTAATTATGGATGATATTCCCGCACATTATCCCACAACCCTCTGGGTCTCCTCCCAGGTGGATGAAATTGCCACGGCTTTGGCCCGGTTGCACGCGGCACGATGGAATATCGGCACTTCTGAAACGTCGCTTTGGGATGCGCATGATCCAGCCATTCCCCATTTCCTTCACCGTCCCGGCGGCCCATACACCTGGGAGGAGTTACGAAAGGAAGAAGTCTACTTGTTCGAGGATGGACCTGGTGCAGTCATTTCTAGCCATGCCATTCGCAATACCGGTCGGCTCGCGCCGAGTCTGTTGCGCGCTGCCAACGGGCTGATTGTCATGCGCGATCTGGGCGGATGGCCCGGCGTTCTTGGCGAGAGTCATCTGGCCGCTGCCGCCGACCTAATCGATGACCCTGTTCCCATGTTGGCCCCCTTGCTGGATTTGCCGTCAACCTTGTTACATGGTGCGCCTCATCCTGGGCATTGGCGATTGACACTATTCGATGACCATTACCTTGTCGACTGGAGCGAGGTTCAGATCGGTCCTGGTGTTCTCGATCTGGTTGCGTTCCTTGAGGGGTATCCGCTGTTGGTGGATGAGCATTGGACCATTCCTGAGCAAGCCGGGTCGCGACTCCGGCTGCGAAATCTGTCCGCGCTCGCTGAAGAGACGATTGTCGACACCTACTTGCTTGCCTTATCCGCCGAACTGGGCAGTCGTTCTGTCGCTCGCGATTATCGCATGGCACTGCCGGCAGCGCGCTGCCTCCATATACTGCTTACCTGGTTTCCCTATTTCGCTGACTGGGCGGACGACATGCCCGATCGCCATGTCTGGCAGCGGGTCAACCGACAGGACGAAGCGGCCAGCCACAACTTCCACACCCCGGAAATGAGCATGAAACTCTATCTGGCCGAGGTTTTCCACAGATTCCTGCAAGCCTATCGAAGCCTTTAGTATTGCCCAATTACGCAACTTCCATGGGATTGTTGCGTATAGTCTCGAAATTATGGAAAACATTGGCCTGACAGTGGGCACCGGAGCGGTAATCCTGGCATTTGTAGTCGGGTTATTAGGCACAATACTGCCAATCATTCCCGGACTGACGATCATCTGGTTGGCTTCCCTTTATTATGCCGCAGTGGTAATTGGTTTTGGCGAATTCTCACCCTGGATTTTCATCCTGATAACCATCACCGGCCTCGTAGCCGGGACAGCCAATATCTGGTTATCGGGGTTGGGGGCCAGAAAGACCGGCGCGTCCTGGCGTACTCTTGTCGTGGGTTTCATTGGGGCAATTGCCGGCACCTTGTTCATACCGATACCCCTGATTGGCACAATTGCCGGCTATGCGGGAGGCCTGGTCTTGTCGGAGTATGTGCGGATCGGTGAGCTGCGCGCGGCGATGAAGGCCGCGTTTGGTGGTGTGGTTGGTTGGGGAGTCAGCACGGTTGTTGAATTTGCCGGGGCCGTGTTCATGATATTGCTCGTGGCTTCGCAAGTGCCGCGGTAACTGTGGAGAGTAATGGGGATCGAAGAATTCCTGCAGAACTTTGTCCTGATATTACTCAGCATGATGTCTGTGGCGTTTGTCATTGCCCTCATCCTGCTGGTCATTATTATTATCCAGGTAAGACGAATCAATGTGCCGCCCGGCGCGGGGTTTGCAGAAACGATGTTGTATACCCCGCTGCTGGTTGTGTTGTTTCTCGATGTGCTTGACTTTGCCCTCGACTTCCTATCCGCGCCAATCGCCTGGATCGTGCTCGATCGTTTAGGGTTGAAAGGGCTGCGCGGTATTGCGACCTTTGAGTCGCTTATCCCGCTTACCCAGCCCATCCCCACAATGACCCTGGCCTGGATCGCGGTGCGAGTGTTGGGAAAGGATCGCTTTATCGAAAAAGGTTATTCCGACGGGCGGTAAGGTTTTTATTGATGTCGCTTTGGGTTTAGCGGGAGAGCCAGGAAGAATGCGCTTCCCGCCCCCGGTGCGCTTTCGCACCAGACCCGGCCGCCGTGATGGTCGGCCACTGACTTGACGATCGCCAGCCCAAGACCGGAGCCACGCGCTCTCTCGACCGTGCTCATCCCCTGGCCACGATAAAACTTCTCGAACAAGTGAACCTGATCAACGACGGCGATGCCCGGCCCCTGATCGCGCACGGTGATGACCATCTCCTTGCCGACCTTTTCGGCCGCGAGCGTCATGTTTCCGCTTTGTGGTGCGTGTTTAATACCATTGGTAACCAGATTAGTGACGGCGCGACGCAGCAAGGTCGGGTCAGCAACAACTGAGGGTAATCCTCCCGGCGCGGTGACGATCAGCTTAAGCCCGTGTTCCCGCGCCGGCGATGCGTACTCAACGGCCACCTCCGACAACAACGCCCCAATATCCACCTCGTCGAATTGAAGGTTAAGGCCAGCCTCAATCCGTGCGAGATCGAGCAGATCATTGACCAGTCGCTTCATCCGGTCGATGCCACCCATGATTTTGGCCGCATACTCTTTTTCCAGATTCGGGTCATCGGTGATGGGCAGCATGGATGCGTAGTTGTGCATGTAGGTTAGTGGGCTGAGCAGATCGTGGGAGATGCCGGCCACAAAATCTGACTTCATCCGCTCCAGTTCCTTGATGTCGGTTACATCCTGCAGGACTGCCACGCGCCCCATCGTCTTGCCTTCGTTGCTATAGACGGTCGAGATGCCCGCCAGGAAAACCCGGCCGTTCGCCTCAAGCTCAACCTTGCCATCGACTGCTCCACTCGTGGCGGCTGATACGCCAAGGCTAAGCCGTCGCGCCAGAATGCCGGCCTGGTCAACCCCGACCAGCGCGTCAACAACCGGTCGCCCGGCCACGTCGCGGGCTTGTATACCAAATGCGCGTTCCATCGCCGGGTTGATCAACAATACGCGGTCGGTTTGATCGGTAACGAGGACGCCGTTTGTCGTCGAGGCCAGAATCGCCGCCAATCGTCTCCGGCCTCCCTCGGCCGCGGCAAAAAGGTGGGCATTTTGTACCAGCACCGTTGCCTGCCCGGTGAGTGTCTGTAACAAGGTCCGTTCGTTTTTATCGAAGTAGTGCTGCTGGCGATAGGCAAGGAGGAGCACGCCCTGGAATTCGCCTGCCGGCTTGAGCGGCAGAGCGAATAGTGCCGCCACCGGAGATGGGTTGATACCCAACCCTTCCTCAATCTCGGCCGCCGTCCCGTATGCCAGTTCATCTACGGATCTTAACCGCAGAAGGATGGCGCGGTCGAGGGAGGCCATGCTTTCCGCTGCCGGCCCTTCGGCGAAAACAAGTGGCGCTGGAGCAGTGGGGTTGCGAACGATAGCGCGCGCGCCGGCTGCGCCTGTGCCCCGCAAAACGCCTTGCAGCACCGCGGCCATCCCCTCATCGATGTTGATGGTCGCTGCCACGTCGTTGCTGACACTCAGCAACAAGGACAATTCATCCAGACGCTGCCGCAGCGCGCGCTGCATTTGCGAAAATGCCAGGCTTAGCTGCCCGATTTCATCCTCGCGATGGACGGTGCGCACGGGTCGCTCCAGCCCGCCTCCCTCGGCGATAGCTTTCGACGCCCGGCCCATCTCGGCAATTGGCCGGCTGATGTCTCGCCCGAGGCCGGCAACCAGGACGAAGAACGCCCCACTGACGGCCAGCAACAGGAGAGCCAGCGGGCCGATTATGCTCAGCGTCTCGCGTAACACGATCGACCGCGGCAGAATGGTCACGACCTTCCAGCCGCTCTGGGGAACAGGTGCGATGCTGATCAGTTGGCGACTGCCGCTTGTCGAGTCGACTGTCTCGTAAACATTGCGACCCGGCAGGTCGGATAATGTTTTCGACGCTTGATCTGACGAAGGCGGCGACCATTGGTCGAAATCGACTTCTTCGGAGGAAAGTATCACTCGCGATGCCTCATCGATGATGAAGCTCAGGCCTGGGTTTTCGGCCAGATCGCCGGAGATCTCGGCGAGAGTCTCTGGAGCGACACCGGCAAGCAAGACGGAGCGCTCGACGTCGGTTGGAGCGCCGGGAACGGCCAGACTGATTGTCCTCGCCGTGCCGTCAATGGCCCATTGTGGACCGCTCCCGGTCAGGGCACTATTTACGGCCAAGCGCTCGGCTGCGTTCAGTGGCGCGTTCGCAGCGCTATCACCCACGGCAGAAAGGACCTCATAAAATTGATTTACCAGACGGACCTCGCTGAACAGACGGGAGGCCTGCACTCGTCCGAGAACGGCCGACTTCGCCGCAGGTCCAGCGGCCAATGCCGGATCCGCGCTGAATTGGCTGAGCGTGGAGGTCATCTCGGTTTGAAGCACGCCCAAACCGGTGGCTGACGCCTCTGTGTGATCCACCATTTGCTCGGCCAATGCGCGCTCTGTTGACCGGGCCGAAAAATAAAACGCGACAAGGGCGCTTAGCAAGACGACGATTGCGGCAAACGAAAGAAAAGCCGTTACTAACTGCCTCTGAACGCTGCGTTGGAAAGGCGAGGGGACTACGCCCCGATCAGGTCGCCATTGTGGGACGATCCATAACACAGCCGCAGCCACTGCGCCGCCGACTGCGCCCTCGATCAAAAGCGGCAAAGCGCTCCACAGGCTAACGTATAGCGCTCCGTCCAATGCGCTGAAAAGGCTGCCCAAAGACAACATTGTTGCAAATATGGTCAGGCAGCTCCCCAGAACGATGACCAACCGCCCGATCGTTCCTGCCACAGCCGGCTGTCGAAAAACCTCGAACAGTCGACCTGCGAAATTCTGGCGCATGAGCGTGGCCGATATGCCGGCAGCCAGACCGACTGTAACGATGTCCAGGGGCGCGCCGCTCTGACCCATGATTCGCCCGACGCCGGCGACCAGGCCGACAACAACGGCCGCGGGAACGTTCAAGGCCAGCCCAGCCAGCAGATAGGGTGTAGCCGAAAGAAGTGCAATGTGGCTTGTAGCCGGGTTGCTTCGCAGGTACGGACTTGACCAGGGGATGGATAGTGGAAACAACTCGCTGAGTAACAATGCTGCCCCACTCAGGGCGACGAGCAAGGCCCATTGCGATCGGGTCATCTCGCGAAAGGTGCGCCAGGCATGTACGCGATGGAGGAAAGCAACGAGTACGACCCCGGCCGTGAGGAGGATAATCGTTAGCAAGGCGTTTTCCGGCAGGCGTAATCCTTGACGCCCGGCTACTCCCCATAACTCGTTCACCATGGACGTACGATTCCCTTCTGATTATCTGATAGCATCGCTGGCCATCGGGTCATATTATGTCTTCCTGGTCAGTATAGCAGTAGGAAGATAATTTGTCATTTACCTGCTAGTTCACTATGATTCCACCTTATGGATACACGCCGCCGGACCTATGCCATTCTGGTTGGCATCATCCTCCTCACTGTGCCTTGCTACCTGTCCGGCATCGCCTTGTTGTCACGCGCACCAAACCGGGAGGAGCCTGTCGCGACGCTTGAAGGAGCGCCGACCAGCTCCCCGACCCCTACCACCGAAGCGACGCGCCTGCCGCCATCCATCGTCTCGCTGACACCGCCCGGCTCGCCGACACCGCAATCGACCGTTACCGCCTCCATCACGCCGACACCGACCGAGACCCCAACCGGCACACACACACCCACCGAGACGGCGACATCCACCGAAACGCCCACAGCGACGCCGACCGCTACGGCAACACCCACCGAAACACCTACCGAGACGCCTTCAGCTACCCCGACTGAAACGCCGACGGAGACAGCAACTCCGACCCTCGAGGTAACGGACGATGACCTGACCCCCACAGCCACGGCCACGTCCTCAACCTGACATCTTCCTGGGAATGATTATGGATACATTCAAAACATTGAAACAACTGACTGAAGCTCCCGGCCCAACCGGAAATGAAAGCGGCGCGGCAGTCGTAGTCGAATCTCTTTGGCGGCCGCTCGTTGATGAGGTCGTTATCGACCGGGTTGGCAGCCTGCGGGCGATCAAGCGTGGCGTTGGGCCGGATGATCGGCCGCGACCGATCATCCTCCTGGCTGCCCATCAGGATGAGCTGGGACTGATGGTCTCGCGGATTGTGGAACATGGAGGCTACGGTTTTTTGCGCCTTTCCAGATTGGGCGGCGTCGACCGGCGACAGCTCTTTGGTCAGACCGCCGTCGTCCACGGCAAGAGAGAGTTAACGGGCGTGCTGGGTGGCTTACCCGATTCCTATTTGCCGGAGAGGAAGCGAGGCGATGCGTTCACTTACGAGGAGCTGGTGCTGGATGTTGGCCTGCCCATTGAAAGCGTGCGTGAAATGGTCTCCGTTGGCGATTTCGTCACATTCCGCCAACCGATGCGCAAGCTTCAGAATGGTCGTGCGACGGGCAAGGCCATCGACAATCGCGCCTCGATTACGGCCGTCGCCATATGTCTGGAACACCTCCAGCAGCGGCGGCACTCCTGGGACGTCGTGGCCGTGGCCACAGCCCAGGAGGAAGAAACGTTCCTCGGCGCCTCTACCAGCGCGTTTGCTCAACGGCCGGATGCGGCCATCGCGATCGACGTAACCCATGCCCGCGGGCCGGGAGCCAACGACA
>JAHDWL010000022.1:0-28458 GCA_023384355.1 Anaerolineae bacterium | reverse complement strand
GATGCGGCCATCGCGATCGACGTAACCCATGCCCGCGGGCCGGGAGCCAACGACAGCGAACTGGCCGAACTGGGGTCGGGACCGGTGCTGGCGATTGGGGCAAATATCCATCCCGGCCTGTATAAAGCCTTGCGTGACGCGGCCGATGCGCTGGAGATGAAGGTGGGCATCGAAGTCCACGCCGGACAAAGCGGCACCGATGCCTACGCTATCCAGGTCGCCCGTGAAGGCATACCAACCGGGCTTGTGTCGATCCCGTTGCGCTATATGCACACGATGGTGGAAACCGTCGATTTGACTGATATAGAGCGCGTCGGTCGCCTCCTTGCTGAGACGATCGCCCAACTCGATGATGGCTTTCTGGATGGCATTCGTGAGGAATTGATGCGGCCCCACAAACCGGTGAAAAATAACGGCGATGGGAATTCGTCGGGGGATGACAGGGGATGAATGAACTGCTGAAGCAATTGACGGAGGCGGTCGGCGTCTCCGGCGCGGAAAAAGAGGTTCGCCTGTTAATTCGCGATCTTATTGCCGACCATGTGGACGAGTGGTCTGTCGATTCGATGGGTAACCTGTTGGCGACAAGGCGCGGCACGGGGCAATATGACATGCGTATCCTCGTCGATGCCCATATGGACGAAGTCGGCTTGCTCATCACCGATATCGACAGCGGTGGCATGCTCAGTTTTGTCGGTGCCGGTGGTTTTGATGATCGCGCCCTGTTGGGCAAGGTCGTTCAGGTTGGGCCGGACAAGATCACCGGCGTCATCGGCGCGCGTGCTGTTCACCTGCTTAGCAACAACGAATACTCCAGGACGGTCAGGACGGATGCCATGCGTATCGACGTCGGCGCGAAGAGCGAGGCGGCCGCCAAAGTTAAAATCGGCGATTACGCTGCGTTTGTCACTGAATATGAAGAGTTGGACGGCGGACGAACAGCCATCGGCAAGGCTTTTGACAATCGGGCCGGATGCGCAGCGCTCGTCGAGCTTTTGCGGGGCGAACGGTATCCATTCGATCTCATTGCATCTTTCACGGTGCAGGAGGAAGTCGGCCTTCGTGGGGCGGAAGTAGCGGCCTATAACGCCAAAGCCGATGCCGCCCTTGTGCTTGAGTGTACACCTGCCTATGATCTGCCGAACGAGAAGGATGCCAGCCCCAACGTGGCCCTCGGCAAGGGGGCGTCGGTTTATGTGATGGATTCACGCACGATCCAGGACCCGAGACTCGTTGCCCATCTGATGGCAACGGGCGACGCGCGCGGCATCCGCTATCAGGTTCGGCAGCCCGGCGGCGGGGGTACCAATACCGGCGCAATCCAGCGCGCGGGGGCCGGGATACCGGTGGCGACGCTGGCTGTGCCCGGCCGTTATGCGCACACGCCGACGATGATGATTAGCCTTGATGATTATGAGAGTGTGGTTCGCCTGGCTGATGCGGCCTTGCGGAGCCTGACGCCTGAGATTATCCGCCGCAGGTAAGCGGCTTCTATCGGAGATATTCATAAAATGAACGATTTGATTCGCATGCTTGTTGAGGCTTACGGGCCGTCCGGCTTCGAAGATGGGATACGCGAGATCATCCGCCCGTTGGTCGAACCTCATGTTGACGAGGTGAGAGTCGATGCCATGGGAAATCTGATCGCGTTCAAGCGCGCGGCCGGCGGACAGGCAAACCCGCACAAGGTGATGATCGCCGCCCACATGGACGAGATTGGTGTCATGGTCAGTCACATCACCGAGAAGGGATTTTTACGTTTCACCAACATCGGCGGCGTCTTCAGCCATACCCTTATGGGTGGTCGGGTGAGATTCGAGGACGGCACGCTCGGCGTTATCGGGTCGGACCGAATCGATGATCGCAGCGCCATCCACCCGCTAAGCAAGCATTTCATCGACGTGGGGGCCACGAGCCGGGAGGATTGCCCGGTACGAGTGGGTCAGGCGGCCAACTTCGACCGTCCGTTTGAGGCCCGCGGCCGCCATCTGACGGCCAAGAGCATGGACGATCGGATCGGTTGCGTCGTGGCCATCGAGGCGCTGCGTCACTTGCCCGCGGATATCGCCCACGATCTCTACTTTGTTTTTAGCGTGCAGGAGGAAGTCGGGACACGCGGGGCGGAGGTCGCGGCCAACGGGATTATGCCCGACGTGAGCATCGCCCTGGATGTGACTCTGACCGGTGACGTGCCTGAGGCACGCCCCATGGATGTGTCCCTGGGTTCCGGCCCGGCCATAAAGGTCAAGGATAGCGGCATGATCTCCCATCCGGGGCTTGTTCGCCTGATGCGGCGACGCGCCGAGGAAGCGGGAATTACCTATCAGATGGAAGTGCTGGATGGCGGTTCCACGGATGCCCGCGCGATGCAGTTGGCCGGACCGGGCAGCGTAGCCGGGTGTATCTCGATTCCCTGTCGCTATGTTCACTCCCCCAGCGAAACGGTGGACGCGGAGGATGTGGCCGGAGCGGTGGCGTTATTGGTGGCGTTGCTTACCGGGGATATGGAGCTTTAAGCGCCGTTTCAGAGCGCCGTTAAGCCGGCCAATACGACCGTCAGATCTTCAGGTAATCCAGTAGACAGCTGAATCTCCTCTCCATCCGACGGTCGTCGGAATGTGAGGCTCGCGGCGTGGAGGAACTGGCGGTTCAGGCCCAGTTTGTCCTTTCGCCGTCCGTAGGTGTAGTCCCCGACAATGGGATAGCCGATATAGGCCATGTGGACCCGTATCTGATGTTTCCGGCCTGTTCGTGGCCGGCATTCCACGAACGTGTAATCCGTGTAATAGGATAACGCCCGGAAAGCGGTTTGTGCGGGGCGTGAATCGGCAGTTCCTGTTGGGGTGACGGCCATCTTCTGTCGGTTGCGCGGGTCGCGGCCGATAGGTGCATCGATGACGGCTTCCGGAGGCTGCAAGGAGCCGTTGACGAGCGCTAAATAGACTTTGGCCACCGTTCGCTGCTTGAACTGGTTTTGCAGGTACCACAAGGCCTGGTCATGTTTGGCAGCGATAATCAATCCTGACGTGTCTTTATCCAGCCGGTGGACAATCCCCGGTCGTCGCTCGCCGCCGACCCCTTCCAGATCGGGGCAGTGGGCCAACAGCGCGTTCACCAATGTTCCGCCGGCATGGCCCAGTGAGGGGTGAACCACCATGCCGGGCGGCTTGTTGACGACGATCAGGTCACTGTCCTCATAACGGATGTCGAGGGGGATGTTCTCGGCCGTAACTTCCGCCTCGACGACCTCAGGGATATTGGCGGCGAGGGTCTCCCCTCCGACAATGCGATAGCTGGCTTTTGCTCGCGTGCCGTCGACGGTGACACGCCCTTCACGGATCAGTCGTTGCCATTGCATGCGCGAAAGATCGGGCAGCGCGTCGGTGAGCGCTTTATCCAGCCGCTCGCCTGTCGCTTCCAGGGTAATTTCGATTTGTTGATTGTACAGGGACATCAGCATTCAGGAACAATCGTTATCCAGGAAGTTAACCATGACGGCATCGGGGTGGTTACGTGTGGGCAGGGTTGGGCGGTGTGTTGGAAAGTTGTCCGCACTCACTCCTGTGTGTCGGCTGGGTTCAGCTTTGAGGGCGCGTTTTTCTGTTGTTTTCGCTCTTCACGGATGAGCACGATCCCAAACAGGATGACGCCGCCGACAACGGCCATGTCGGCTATATTGAAAATATACCAGGGACCGACATCGATGAAGTCGGTCACATGCCCCTGACGCAGACGATCGATGAGATTGCCCAGCGCGCCGCCCAACTGTAGGCCCAACGCAATTCGCAGCAACCACTGCCCACCCGGCAGCGTCAGATTGAAATAGATGATCGCGCCGGCCACGAACACCGCCAGGGCAGCGAAGAACATACCCGTGCCCTGGAACAGGCCGAACACCGCGCCGGTGTTGGCGGTGTGGGTCAACCTGAACAGATTCTCCAATGCCGGGATGGGTGCCCAATAGCTGTAAAGTGGGATGCGCGTCTCAACCAGGTACTTGCTCAGCTGGTCGAGCAGCAATATGACCGCCATAATGATAAACGGAACCAGCTTTTCGAGGAAGCTGGGCTTGCGCGCTGGTTCATCGCTCGCGGGAAATAAAAAGTGCGCCGTGCCCCGGGTCGGATTTTCCGTTTCCACCCGGCCGATCTCGTCATCAGAATTTGTCATTTCATCATTGTATCAATCCGTCGGGGCCTTTACCAGAAGGGTGGGGTGAGTCTAATGGTATACGGATCCTTTTGGTTGGCGTCCGAACGGTCGTCCGCACTGCCTAAGCCCATGGCACTTTGTTGATCTGTGATTTGACGGCCGAAAAAACGACGTCAATTCATCGGACCTGCCGCAGCAGCGTTGCTCCCTGATCAATTTGCGGCAGATTAAGCGCGCCGTGACTGACGATCAACTCATCGCCGGATTCAAGATCGATGAATCGCGTCCCGTCGGGAATCCCCGCGTTGATCACTGGCAGGGGAGCTGCCGGGCGCGGTTCGTCGCCGCGGTGGGCGATCACGAGGATTCTGTCCTCAAGGCTCTCGCGCTGGAACGCCACGGTGTCCGGCTCAATCAGCAGAATTTGAAAGCTGCCACGTTGCAAGGCGGGGGAGTGGCGACGCAGACGAATCAGTGTTTGATGGTATTCGTATAGCGACCTGTCCTGACGCGCCTCATCCCAGACCATGCATCCTCGTGCGTGGAGGTCGGGCACGTCGACCATGCCGATCTCGTCGCCGTAGTACAGGCCGGGGATGCCGGGGAAGGTCAGCAATACTGCCACGGCGAGACGGTGGAGCCTGTCGTTTCCCTTGACGAGGGTGCGGATTCGCGGCGTGTCGTGGCTGTCAAGGATGTTGTATTGCTGTAAGGCGATGACCCAGGGCACGACCGCCAGGCGGCTGAGCCACGTGCCGGTCATGGCCTCCGTCGTCCATTGGCCTGTCGCCAGTTGCTCGGAAAAACCGTGCGCGCCCTGTGTGTAGCCGCTCAGCCAATACCATAGAGGGTGGGTGAACCCGCCGTAGTTCATCACGCCGTCCCACTGGTCGCCCTGAAGCTGACCGGTAGCATCAAAGAAGTTTTCGCCCATGAGATAAGCGTCGGGCCGTGTTTCCTTGACGGCGCGGCGGATGCCGCGGCTGATCTCCAGACCGATTTGGGTTTGACCTTGCCGACCGAGCATGTTGGCGACATCGACCCGCCAGCCATCGGCCGAGTAGGGCGGCCGCAGCCAGCGCCGGAAGACGGACTCAGCACCTTCATAGATGCGTCGCCGCAGTTCCAGACTGAGATAATTTAGTTTGGGCAAGACCCAGACGCCGAGCCAGGTTGCATAGTCGTCTGGGTGACGGCGAAAAGTGAAGAACTCTGTTTCGGGCGCAGCCGGGTCAGCCAGGGCGTTTTGGAACCACGGATGCCAATAGCCGCAATGGTTGGGCACAATGTCGAGAATGTAGCGCATCCCGCGGGCGCTCAGCGTCCTACGGAGAGAAGCCAGGGCATCGTTGCCGCCAAAGTGGGGATCGACCCGATCGTAGTCGGCCACATCGTATTTATGATTTGAGTAGGCCAGAAAGACTGGGTTAAGATAGAGAGCGTTGATGCCCAGGTCGACCAAATAATCGAGATGCGCTTCTATGCCGGCCAGATCGCCGCCATAGAAGACCAGAGGAAAGAACTGATCGTCCTCCGGGGGTGTTCCCCAGGGATAAGTCTTCGGTCGTTGCCCGCGATACTCATAATCGTCCGGCCGCGGGTCGTTAGTCTTATCGCCGTTAGCAAATCGGTCGGGGAAAATCTGGTAAAAGACGGAAGATCCCAGCCACTCCGGCGGGTTGTAGTCGGCCAGTATGCGAAAATCAGTCGCGTCCAGCGGCACCCAGGTCGAAGGCCCGGCGGCCGAGTAATGCCACAGGCCATTCTCGGCTTCGATGATAAAACGATATTGGGTGATGGGTTCCGCGATGGGCAGATCGCACGACCACCATTGGACTGGTTCGCGATCCGCTTCGCGATGCATCGCCGTCAAGGCCTGTTCTCCGTCCGGAAATGTGCGCAGGATAACGCGCTTGATCGGTGCTTTCGCAGCTATTCGCAACCCCAACCGGACGGTGTCTCCCAGGCGGGGATAGAGGCTGGAAACATATTTTTCAGAGCCGTCATGATGAATTGAGCCGAGCCAGGTGGGTTCATGCATGGCAGGTGTACAGGTCGAATGATGTGTTAACAGGATATGTGCGTAAACAACTTGACCAATTACCGGGGTATCAACCCTGGGCGCGCACAATGAGCAACGGGCGGTCGATGCGCTGGAGCACGCCGGCGGCAACGCTGCCGTAATAGACGTCGGTCATCCCGCCGCGACCGTGGCTGGCCATGGCGATCAGGCCGGCGTCCACCTGCCGGGCGACACGGAGGATCGTGGTCACAACCGGGCCATTTTCGACTTGCGCCTGAGCGGTGATGCCCTTTTCGGCCAGCTGCTTCACGACGACATCCAGATAGCGACGGGTCTCCGCCAATTGTTGGCTGACCTCCGTCGGGGTCGTCTGCGGCAATGCTTCGAAAATTTCCCCTTTGGGAAGCCCGACAAGATGCGGGAGTTCGATAACCTGCAAAAGGATTATTGTGGAGCCGAGAAGACTCGCCATCTCCTCGACGTGGGGCAAAATCGACTCGGCATATTGGGAACCATCTAGCGGAACCAGGATCGTTCTGTACATTTCGTCTCCTATGGGGCGGTCCTGTACCCACACGTACTTTACGCTGACGGCCGGATTTAGTAAAGGGTTAGAAGGGGCTATAAGCCTGGAAAAGCCACAGGAGGATCATGCCCACAGCCACGGTCAGAAATACATTTCGCGTTCGCCAGGCGACGACCGTTGCCGCAAGCCCGGCCAGGAGATGCTCATTGCCCAACGAAATATCCAATGTTCCATCCGGCATCAACAGCCCGGGAAAGATAATAGCCGTGAGGACTGCGGCCGGCACGTAACGCAAGGTTGCTAACATCCACGGCGGCAGAACGACACGCCCCGGTAGCAGAAACAGAGAGAGGCGGATAGCGTAGGTTATCAGACCCATGCCCAGGATGGCGACAGCCAGTTGAACGTTGCTCATCCGGAAGTCTCCTGATCGAGCGATAATTTACCCGATCCGCTGCCCAATCTCTCCAGGGCTATACCGACAAGGATACCAACCAGCGCCGCGGCCATGAGGCCTAGTTTGTAAGGCCAGGCAGCGGCAATGACCGCGACTACCCCGGCTGCCAGCGCCGCGCCGACCTGAGGCCGATCGCGCAGTGCCGGCACCACGATGCCGATGAAAGTCAGGGGTAACGCGAAATCGAGCGACCATTCCGGAGGGATGCGCGCCCCCAGAAATATGCCGAGCGCCGTGGTCGTCTGCCATACGCCCCACAGCGCGACCCCCGCCCCCAGAAAGAACCAGTGTTTGTTGGCGGATGGCGTGCCTGCATCCGCATAGTGAACGACGGTGACTGCATAGGCCTCGTCGGTCATCAGATAAGCTAACAGGAGTTTCCAGCGCAGCGGCAAAGCCTGAACGTGGGGAGCCAGCGACGCGCTATAGAGGAGGTGGCGCAAGTTGACGGTCAGGGTCGTCAACAATAGAACGACGGTTGGGGTTCCGACGGCGATAAGCTCAGCAGCGATAAATTGGGCTGATCCGGCGAAGATAACCAGCGACATCGCCTGGGCCAGTAGCGCGGGAACTCCGGCGGAGACGGCAAGCGCGCCGAAAATCATCCCGAAGGGGGCGACGCCCAGCAGGATTGGCACCTCGCCTCGAACGCCGGCAAGAAATTCATTACGGGGAGAAGGCATAGTAATATCTCATCATTAAACAGAACAAGAGATGCAGGAACGCGGCGTGATCAGCCCGACGGCGGGGACGGTATTCTTTCGATGGTCGCAGCCGTCGGCAGGAAAACGTTCCGGATCAGGTCATCGGCCGGATCGGGGGCTTCCGCCCAGACGGCGATCTCTGTTCCGCCTTCCTGGCGGCTTAGCAGCAGGCCGGCGACGACGTTCCCGTTGGCGTCTGTGTAGTGGAAATTGTTTCTTTCCCAGACGTGGCCGCCGTAGAACAGTCGTTGTGGTTCATCGGCCGTGAACCCGGCCACTCCCTCGGACGCGGTCTTCAACAAGGCGGCCATGGCCTCCGCAGGGGTGCGCGCAGCAGGCTGGATTCGCGCGGCGACAAACGTGTGGGGGTCGGATGCGAAGCGATGCCAGTTGTTAAACTCCTGATAGGCAAACCCGGCGGGATAGCGCATCCTGTAGTCGGAAATGTTCAGAACGTTCGTTAGTTCTGACCCGAATCCCAACCGTTCCGGCAGAAATTGCCAGGTGGCGCCGATGGTGTCCACCGTTGCGAGGGTCAACGTTTCCTGCGCGCGCGGGGCGTCCATGTCGACTACATATCCCGTGCCGTCTTTCAGGAAGGTCAGAAACATGCCGGTTCGTGGCCCCTGGTCAGGACTGTCATAGCCGTAGGCAGTGCGGATGCCATCGACCTTCGTTTCCGAGCCGACCTGAATTTGCTCCTGAAGCAGCACGCTGACTTCGCCAAAGGTGCTCAGGACCTCGTTTTGAAGGGACGCGAGGTCTCCCGTCCAGCCGGGGTAATATCGCACCTGTAGCTGAGCCGTATTGCTGATATTGCTGGTGTAGGTGATATTTTCCTGCGTCGAGGGTGGGAGCCAGTCGGCCGGATAGAGAAACTGGGTGTTCTGCCCGACGTCGACGAAAGCGCGGAACCCGGTGGGCGCACCGGCAGGATCGACAGTAAGGGGTTGCGTGACCGTGACAGCAGGTGTCCCGGTTGCCTCTGCCCGAACGCCGACGTTGAAAACGCCGCCCGGCAATGGACGGGTGGTACGATAGATGGCCGGCGCTGCGTCGAATACCAGAGCTGGACCCGGCTCGGCCACGAACTCGCCGTTATCTGCGGCGATGATGACCGACGGCTGGAAGGTGTCGCCCTCAGCTGGTGGGATCTCTCCCACAAGTCGCTCTCCCGAACTTGCCGCCATCACACCCCACAATCGACGTTGGGCGGGATTATTGTCGATGAAGGCCGCCGTTGTTTCAATCGCCCTTTCCCCTCCACCCCGTCTGAGCTGACCGGGAACGGTTTGCTGCGGGCCAATCGAGGAAAAATCGACCGGACGGTAGGCGACAAAGTCGCCGGTGCCCGAGATATCGGTCAGATAGCCGCCGGTAGCGTCCCATACGATGAGCGATTCATGCTGACCGTCGACCCAAAGCGACGCGCTTGTTCCGCCCGGCAGTATAAGGGGCGTAGGTTGGACAACGAGGTATTGCCGGAGCACGCGCCGGCCGTCGGCCGCCTGCTGATCAGCTACCAGGACGATCTCTTCAAGACGTTGCCCTGTCACGACGGAGCGCATCAGGGCCGGAACGGCGATGTTGACTGTGGTGCGTGGGCCATTCTCGACGGTGACGCTCGGCGGGTTGACGGGATCGGGAGTCGTTGAGGTCAGAAAGTTTGCCCAGGCAGGCAGTCGACTCACCTGGGAATAAAGTGGATCGACGCCGGCAGGTGTTGATGGCCAGTAGATCGCCAATCCGCGTCCCGCGGGAATCCCCAACCCGTGATCGTAGGCGACGACCGCCGAGGTGACGGCCTGGCTGACGGCCGTGGCCGTCGATTGCAGTTCTCCGGCCGGCGCGGTTTCAGCGATGATCGCCGCAGCGTGGAGCAGGTCGACGGCGGCGATACGCTCGCTGTCGGTGACGGCCGCCGCGCCATACTTCTGCGCCCCGCGGCGAGCATCAGCGGCCAACGCGCCATACAACGCCGGATCGGCCTCCAGAGCGAGGGCCAATGATTCGACGGCGGCCGACACCGCCGGAACTTGCGCCAGATCGACGGCCGCCATCCCGGTATATTCGTCGCCCGCGAGTTGGCGCTGGTAGTTGACGTATGCCGCCACGAGGTCTCCGGCAAATTGACGACCGTCAATAAGCGGATCGGCGTTAAGCTGGGTCAATACCGGCTCGAAATCCCATGTCGATCCGGGCACCAACCCGGCTGAGGCCACGGCGAAGGAAGCGTAAGGCTGGATTGTCTCCAGGACATCAACCTGGTTCATGAGACTTGCGGCAAAGGCGATGACTTCCAGACGGGCGTTGGTCTGGTTTTGGGCCAATGCCAAAGCCTGATCGATATCGGGCAGGCTCAGGTGGTCGGATTGGCCGGTGAGGTTGATCGACTGGTCGAGACAACACCCCTGCCAGCCGCCACCGAAATCGCCCAGGACGAGCGCGTAGCGATTGGCTGGGTAGGCCGTTATGCCCCAGGCCAGGAAATCGGCCAGCACGGCTGGATCGCCCATATTCGCCTCACCAAGGCGCGCGATTACCTCTGAACTAACTTGGGCTTTGTCGGCGTCCGGGCGTATCAAATAGCGCAACGCCTCGGTAGTGCCCGCCGGATCGCCATCGTTCCAGTCGATTTGCGCTACTACGCGCACCTGATCCGTATTTCCCGCTATCTCCATCTCGTTCAGGTCGTCCCAGAGATAGCGGCCGTGTTCATTATCTGCGCCGGCGTAGTAGAGGATTGTCCAGGCGGGCAAGTTGGGATCAATCGTTGGAATAGGTTGCGGGGTTGGTGGGGCGACCGTGACTTCGGCCATTTGGGCGGCGGCTGTGGCCAACGTCCCGCCTCCCGGCGCTTCAGCCGTAATGCCCAGAATGATTGGGGTGGTGATCGGCGGTTGTGGCGTCAACTGGGTCAGGCGGCCGCCGGGATCGCACGCCGTCAGGGCTGACAGGAGTGACCCGATAAAGAGCATGATTCGGATATTCCGACGCGCATGACCGTTCATTATTAGACATAAAATGTAGCATACATGCCGGTGGGTTGGCAATTGATCCAGGCCGTTGAAGGTGCCTGCGGTTAAAACTTCCCGTTTGTGTACACTGTCCAAACGGGATAGGATTGAGGCAATTCATCGTTTTTTATCGGAGCCTAATGGTTGAGACCTGGCATCATTACAGCGGCAATATGCACATTCATACTCGCTATTCCGACGGCGAGAAGCTGCACGCCGATATTGCCCATGACGCCATACAGGCCGGTCTCGATTTCATCATCGTCACTGACCACAACGTGTATGTCACAGGTGTTGAAGGGTATTACGCGAATAGCGCCGGACGTGTCTTGCTGCTGACAGGGGAGGAAGTTCATAACGTCCGACGAAAACCGCAAGCAAGTCATTTTCTGGCTTATGGGGCGGGCAAAGAGTTGGCGACCTATGCTACCGATCCGCAGGCTTTGATTGACCAGACACTCGGTGCCGGCGGGTATGGGTTTTTGGCGCATCCGTTTGAGGATGATTTGTCAATCGTCGATCAATCCGATCTCGGTTGGCATGATTGGGATATTGAGGGGTTTAGTGGTCTTGAGATCTGGAATTATATGTCGGCGTTCAAGACTGCGAGCGCCCGACTCATCGACGGGCTTCATTGGAAGAATAAACTTACCAGCTTTCTGGCGTTGTTCCGGGCTGTTCTCCATCCTGAGCGCTACATCACCGGGCCTGACCCGAGAACGTTAGCCCTGTGGGATGACTACCTGGCCAAAGGGATGCGGATCGCGGCCGTGGGTAATAGCGACGCGCATGGCACGCCGATTCGTGTAGGTCCGTTCCAGCGTGAGATATTCCCTTACGAATTTCTGTTCCGGGCCGTCAATACCCACGTCCTGCTCCCGGAGCCATTAAGCGGCGAAATGGAGCGCGATCGGCGACTGCTGCTGAAGGCGATCGGCCGTGGTCATAGTTGGGTCGGTTACGACATGGCCGGCAAGACGGATGCATTTCGGTTCACAGTGCAGGGGACAAAGAACGGGATCATGGGGGATGAATTTCAGTTTGGTATGGGGGCGACATTGCAGATCCGAACGCCGGCGCGCTGTCGTATTCGGGTGATCCGGCACGGGATGGTCGTGGCGGAGGTTGAACGAGAGAGCAACCTTACATACATTCCGTCTGAACCTGGCGCGTACCGTGTCGAATGCCTCATTCCGTATGAAGGCCACGAGAGGGGCTGGATCTACAGCAACCCCATCTATCTTCGTTAGGGTGAAAATAAATCGATTATCTGGATGAACTGCCGGGAGCAGGAATGACGATCATTTCGTTCACGGGATGGTTGTATAGGTTGGCACTCGATCGGGGAATGTGCATTCGCTCGACGCACATAGTTCGGCCGGGCGAGGGTTATCTTCGCGTATGAGAAGGGAATCAGCTCGAATCGTGCTCCAATATGTTAGGGCAAAAGCGATGAGAGTGAAGGTGATTAGAATTCCTGTACCTAATTTCTGAACTCTTCCCGCCAGGTGTACGTCGGATGGCGGACCCGGCGGCGCGGGTTCGGCATCGGCTGAGAGGAAAAGCAATATCCCGACCGCCATACTGCTGACTAACAGGGAGCTGCCGCCATAGCTGACAAACGGCAGGGTGATGCCTGTGAGGGGCAGCAGTCGTGTGATCCCCCCCATAATGAGGAACGATTGAACGCTGATGAGCGCCGCGAGTCCAGCTCCAAGATATGCGTAGAAAAAACTTGGCTTTGTGCTTCTCAAGGCGAGGATGGCGCTACGTAACCCGCGAACAGTCAATACCCCAAAACTGGCTACGATCGCCAGACTGCCGATGAGACCCCATTCTTCTGAAGCGGCCGCCAGGGCGAAATCCGAATGGACCACAGGAATGAAATCGGGATTCCCTTGTCCGATCCCCTGCCCAAAGACGCCGCCGGCCGCCTGAGCATAGAGGGCCTGGACAATTTGGTAGGCGCGATCGTTTACGTTTGGCCACGGATTCAGCCAACTGAGCACACGGGGTGCAACAACTGTGTCAAATACATAGAAGGCCAGCAAGCCCGCTAGCAGCATCAGGAAAGCACCACTCCAGACGTAGAACCACTCCCCGGTAGCAAGATAGAGCATGGCGACGAACACAATGAAGAACAGGGCCGCCGCGCCAAGGTCTTGTTGCCAGATCAGGAGCAGGATTGAGAAACCCCACATGAGCAGCAACGGGCCGAGGAAAGGCAGACGATCCCGGATTACTCGCAAAGTCCATTTCTTTCCACCTCCTTCACGTTTTGCCATCTGTTTGCGATATCGATACAAGGGTTCTTGCTCAGTGAAGTAGCTGGCCAGAAAGACGACAAGCAGAAGTTTCAGTAGTTCAGACGGTTGAAAGTAAATCGTGTCCAGAAAGGGGATTGGGAAATGCAACCACAAAGCCGCCCCACTGCCGCTCGGATTTACCCCGAAAAGAAACGTTACCGCGAGAAGGAGAATCCCTCCAACCAGCAGACTATACCGGTATCGCATCAGAGGTTGCAATGTCCGTGGAAGCACGGCGACTGCCAGCATACAGACAGTCCCCAGGACGAACCATAGTGTCTGGCGAGGGAGAAAATTGGGGGCCAGACGATCCTGCAACAATAAACCCCACCCAGCCAGCAGGGCAAAGATCGGTAACAGGAAGGGGTCACGTCGCGGCCGAAACATGCGCAAGACCAAATGAGCGATCAACACAACCCCGGCCCAGATAACCGGCGCATACAGATGAGTCAATCGCAGGGTTGATTCACTAACGAGGCTAAAAGCCACGCTGTTGACCCCTATGAAGACAAACGCGCTCAAAAGCAACAACTGTTCGCGGCGATCACGTTTTTTATCGCGCTCCTCGAGAACCTGGCTGGCCCACTGTCTCCAGGTGGCCGGTCTGAGACGAAATGCGGTCATCAGGAGAGATATTTGCCGATGATCGGATTTAGTTCAGCCAATGTGGAGGGGGAAATGTGATCGCGTGAGGTGATCAGCGCGTCTTTAAGTGATGAATGGGCAGCAAAGTTCCCGTCCCACTGATCGTAACTCGCCACCAGATTGCTGATGGCCGCCTGGGCTGTATTTGTGTTAGCCATTAACGTCCTGATCACCATTTCGACCGTGACGTGCGCTTCGCTCTCATGCCAGCAATCATAATCGGTGACATGGGCCATGCAGGCATACGCTATCTCAGCCTCGGCTGCCAGGAAGGCCTCGGGGCTGGTGGTCATGCCGATGATGCTCAGCCCCCATTGGCGATAGATCTCGGATTCACCCTTGGTGCTGAAACGGGGACCTTCGATTGTGATGAGCGTCCCGCCGCGATGTACACGCTCCCCTGTGCTCTCTACTGCGCCGGCAACGAGTTCGCAAAGTTCCGGGCTAAAAGGATGTGCGGCAGCCAGGTGGGCGACGATCCCGCGGCCGAAGAAGCTGCAATCACGAACGCCTTTCGTGAAATCAAATAGTTGATCCGGGATGACGATCTCGCCGGGAGCGAAATCCTCGCGTAATGAACCACAGGCGCTGACTGATACGATGTATTTTACCCCGAGCGTTTTCAGGGCATAGATATTGGCTTTATATGGAACTTCACCGGGCGTAAGCACGTGGCCGCGGCCGTGCCGTGGAAGAAATGCCACCCGCCGGCCATGCAGGGTCCCTATGGTAATTGAGTCCGAAGGCTTCCCGTATGGAGTGTCAACGTCAATCGTTTCAATATCGCTCAAGCCCGACATATTGTAAAGGCCGCTGCCGCCGATAACGGCCATCTCAATCTGGGACATTAAATTATTCCTCCGAAAATGTTTACAAATCGCTGAGGTTGATTGTGAAAGATCCCCCCGACGTTTGTCCAAGTTACCAGCTTATTTATACCATAAACATCGCAGGTGGTCGTCGGGACAAACCATACTGAAACCCTACGCTTCCGATTTCGTGAGATCTGCTAATGCTGTTTTGCTGACCCGAAAAATTATGGGTTGTACTAAATGTTAAATTGATCTATAGTTCTCATGTTGGGTTAAGTTTTCATAAGAATCATCTTGTTTATGAAAGTTTCGAATACGGAGGTAGTCCTGTGAAGCATTTAATCGCCTTGCTTACAGTCGCGACAGGTCTTTTGCACTTGTTAGTTGGGTTCAATGTGATCGGTCCCGGTGTTGGAGGAACCAATTGGTTGCTCGTCCTGAACGGTATTGGTTATCTCGTCCTTTTGGTGTTGTTCTGGAAGGCATCCGGGAATGGCGGAACAATTCGCTGGATATTGCTGGCTTACACATTGATAACCTTCTTCGCTTATTTCGCACTAAATAGTGCGGCTAATTTTGGCCTCAGCAATACCATAGGCATCATTACCAAAGCGATTGAACTCCTCCTGATCATCCTCTTGTTTCTTTATCGGGGCAGCGGGAAACAGACAGCCAAGGCGACACCTGCGGCTGCAACTGCACCGGCAACCCGCGCCCAGACCAGCATTGATACGACGCGCGCGAGCCAACCCGTCATCGACACGACTGTAACGGGAGCGGCTACCACAGCTTCAACCGGCGCAGCCTCGGTTGGTGCTGGTGTTGCCGCGGCGGCTGTTGCCGTATCCGATCGCGCTGAAGAGACCGTTGATGAGGCTATTGAGGAGACGGGAGAGGTTGTCGGTGAAGTTGTTGCCGCGGCCGATGAGGGAGTTGATTACGTCGGAGAGAAAGCAGAGGCTGCTTATGATGCGGCGACCGACGTGGCCGACGATGCCGCCGAAGCCGTCGAGGATGTCGTAGACGAGACTGCTGGTGGGGCGGAAGATGCGGCCGAGTTGATAGAGGATAAAGCCGAGGGTGCTCATGATACCGTGGCTGATACTGCTGCTGACGCAGGTGACGCCGTGAGTGTCGCTGTTCGTAGCGGCGAGGCTGTCGTTGCCGGCGCTGTTGCCGAGGCAGTCGGCAAAGACGGGGACGATGACGTAGACGATACTGATGTTGAAGGCTCACTGGAAGAACTGGCAGAATATCTGCGTTCATTCGGCCGTTCGTCCGAATTCACCAAAGAAATCGAATATGTTGAGGGTATCGGTGCTGTATACGGACAAAAACTTCGCACGGCCGGAATTGGTACGATTTCCGACCTGATTTTGAACGGCTACACCCGTCGCGGTCGCAAGCACATCTCCGATGTGACTGGTATTGCCCAAAGCCTGATCCTTACCTGGGTCAACCACGTCGATCTCTACCGCATCAAAGGTGTAGCCCAGGAATATGCGGACTTGCTGGAGCAATCTGGCGTCGACACTGTGATGGAACTGGCTCAGCGAAACCCGGCCAATCTACACAAACGGATGCTGGAAGTGAACGAGAAGAAGTCGCTGGTTCGTCGCCCACCTCACGCTTCCGAGGTTCAGAGCTGGGTTGAGCAGGCTAAATCATTGCGTCGCCTGATCTACTATTAGGAACCGAATGTCCGGGACAGTCGATCACTGCCCCATCACGAGTAACCTGAGTTTTGGCGGGGCCTCCATCGGGAGGCCCCGCTTTTTTGATCGTTATCGTTAACAATGGTGTACTTGTTCCAATGGTGTCTCTCTGTTAAACTGCCGCTTACATGAGATACGGGAATCGCCTCTATCTGGTAGGGGCCTTGATGTTGCTGATCGGGGTAGCGCTGTTCGTTGGGCAGCCAGAGACTTCGGCTGGTACATATTCCGGCTATGCTCGCACGGATAGCGGTCCTCTGACGCTGGAGGTTACCGCCAATCCTCCAATTGGCCGGCCCGGGACTCAAATGCAATTGGTTACCCGTATTACAAATCGGGGAAACCAGCCACAAACACCTTCCATCCTTATCAAATTACCTCGTGGAACAGCGGCCGATATATATGCGCTGCCCGCGGGGGCGACATTTAATCTTCAGGAAAACCGGATTGATTGGCTGCCATTAATCCCGGCTGCCGGCGTCCAGGAGTTTTTGCTCAATCTGGTTGTCCAATCGACTGATGTGACCCATCCTGAACAATCCATCACCGCCGTTTTGCGCCACCAGGGTGTGGAACAGGAGGTGACGGCGATTGTGTGGATTGGTATCCCCCCCCTGCTCGGTGAGGTTAAAGCACAAGGCCAGGTTTCAGTCGGGCAGCCTGTTCGCTTGCACGCCGATATAGCCGGTCCTGGGCCAATCTCAACGGTCTGGGATTTGGGTGACGGACGACGACTGGAACTGGACGAACCGGAGATTGTCTATCCTGTGGCTGGTGAGTACACGTTATCCGTTGAGGCGTCGAACCCTGGAGGTCGAATATTCAGGCAGTTTGTTCTAACAGTATTACCGCATCCGGTTGCCAATTTTCAGCCTGATGACGATGCCCCGGCTATCGGCCAGGATGTAGTGTTCCTAAATTCCAGCGGCGGGCAATCTCCCATGCGCGTATTCTGGGATTTCGGAGACGGCTCTACAGTGATGGGTGAGCATCAGCCCATCCATCGTTATCAACATGGCGGCACTTACCGTGTGCGTCTGACAGTCGAAAACGATTTCGGCCGTTCCGAAGCCGTACGGGATGTAACGGTGGGAGAAGCGCCGATTGCGGATATCGTCATACCGGATCGGACCGCGGTGGGGATGCCGATTAGCGGGCAGGCATTTGGTGATGATACTATTGTTTCGTATTTGTGGGATATGGGGGATGGACAGCTTCGCGAGGGCGCGACCATTTCTCATATTTACCGATTCCCTGGTGACTATTATGTATCCATGGCGGCCGACAACGGTTTTGGTGAAAAGCGTGTCGGACGATGGGTACACGTCGATCCGGGGATGACGACTCTCTATTTTCCCGTCACCGCCAATGAGGGTGATAGCCAATCGTCCGTGTCAGCCATCGAGGCAACGACAGCCCTGGAACTGAATCCTGCTGTCGCGAGCCTGACTGAAACATTCACCCTGGAACCGATCTCTTTCTCTCCGGGAACTACTCCGGCGGAACAACTACTGGCGTATATTAATGCCGCCCGGGCGCGGTACAATCTGCCGCCCATGAACTATGGTTATGAATTAAGCGTCGCCGCCCAGACTCATGCACAGGACAAATCCCGTTTCCCCGACAACCCCCATGTCGGCACAGACGGCACGACGGCCGCCGAACGTTTGCTCCGCAGCGGTTATCGGGGGGGATATGCAGGGGAAGCGACAGCCTGGGGTTTTTCTGATCCGCGCCTGGCGGTTGAGTTCTGGATGAACAGCGATTCACACCGGCCGTTGCTATTAAACCAACTGGGGACGGATGTGGGGATTGGCTATGTCGAAGATTATTCCTCAAGCAACGTCTGGCATTGGACGGCGGAGTTCGGCATAAATTATGGCGTACCCGTCAAGGCGGTGCTGCGATCGTTGACCCCGGCTACGGCCTTTGGCGCGATGAATACCGAGATAGTCAATTATAGCTGGTTGTGGCCATTGCCTTTGGCCGGCGGGGAGCGGTTCACAGTTTATCTGGAGTCAGGAGGACGATTGACATCTCTTGGCAGCATCGCTCAACCCGTTTATGGCAGTCGCTACGTGTTATCCATTAATGCACAAACTTCCTCTGGGGGTGTACCGGCGGGACTAAACGCCTCGGCCAACTATGATTGGTTAGTTCGATTGGAGGATGGGCGCGGTGGTGTCATCGCTGAAAGCGAACGCCGGCTCATATCTTTCACGCCTGACCCGGCGGCTGTTGTCGTGGCTTCCCCCTCGCCGACAGTGGCGATCGTGACTGCAACCCCGGCTGCACCAACCCCGACAGCGACCCCGACCTTCATGCCGACGGCCGAGCCACCGTCGAATGAGCCGTTTCCGATCGTCGTCACCGCCACGGCTCAGCCTTCGCCTTAGACTCGAATTTCTGATATGTGGCGTTGATGATACGCCGCCTGCCGTCCCTTGCGATCAACCCCCCTCCGTTCTACAATTAAATATATAGAAACATGGGCGATGAGCAGATTGTTTTCAATGGGCGCTATCGCGTCATCGAGCGAATAGGCAGTGGGGGAATGTCCGTCGTGTACCGCGCTCAGGATTTATCCCTGGGCCGGACCGTCGCTGTCAAGGTGCTTCATGAGAACCTGACTGATGACGAAGGTTTCTTGCGACGTTTCCAGCAAGAGGCACATTCCGTTGCAAACCTGTCCCATCCCAACATCGTGACAGTCCATGACATTGGCCAGGACAACAATCGCCATTACATCGTGATGGAGTTTGTGGATGGCCGAACGTTGAAGCAACTCGTTCGGCTGCAAAATCAGCAATCTCAGCCTCTCAGTGTAAGCCTTGCCCTTGATCTCGGGATTCAAATTTGTGCCGGTCTCGGCTATGCACATCGGGCCAATCTTGTACACTGTGATGTCAAGTCACAGAACATACTCGTCACCCGTGATGATCGGGTAAAAGTAGCCGATTTCGGTATCGCTCGCGCGATGAGTGAGGCAACCCAGCACACCGTGGATCCCCAAATATGGGGGACGCCACACTATTTTTCCCCGGAACAGGCGGCCGGCCTTGGAGCTACTCCGGCATCGGATGTCTATGCTATCGGCGTTGTGCTGTTTGAATTGTTGACAGGACGTCTGCCGTTTATGGCCGATACCCACACCGCTCTGGCGCTAAAACACATGCATGAGCCTCCGCCGCGCGCATCCGAGTTCAACCCTCTGGTCCCACATCAGTTAGACCAGATACTACTGAAAGTAATGTCCAAGGAGCCGGCAGCCCGTTATCGTACGGGAGACCAGTTCGGCCGGATATTGAGCGCCTATCGCGAGAGCAGCTTGCAGGCGACAGGGCCAATCTCTTTGTTGGATGTAGAGATACCCGCCTACGAGCACACTACAGCGGTCTATAATCGGCCGCAAGAAGTTGACGTCCCGGCGTTTTCCGGCGGCGATATAATTATCCATCCCGGTGATTCACGATCGGCCGTCAGCTCCAGCGATGACACTGGATCTAACAGGGGTGTCGAAAAAGGATTTCCACCTGACCGGGATTGGGTCGCAATAATCCTTGGCATACTTGCCGTTGCCGCATTGTTAGGTCTTATCCCCTTGTGGTACTTTGTATTCCTGGCGTTTAGCGGCTAGAATGGGCGACAGGATTCACGGCTCAGGGCCGGAGGCACTCACATGAATTCGACTCGATTGACAAGGTGGCTCGTCTACCTGCTTATAGGTGCGGCGATAGCGGCTGTTCTGTGGAGTTATAGTTCCGCTCCGACAGCGAAAAACGATATACCGATCAGTCAGTTGGCCCAGGATATTCAGGCGAATAATGTGGCCGAATTGATCGTTTCCAGCGACGGCCGCGAAGTTACCGTGGTGTATGAAAATAAAAATCGCCAGCCCGCGCGCGCCAGCATCAGCGATGTTTCTTCTATAGAGGAACTCCTCATAGCCTACGGGATTTCAAGCGATAGCTACGCGGATGACAAACCGATTATTACCTATGAGCGCCCCAGCCAATGGGATGGGGTGTTGAATCTGGTTGGCATCTTCCTGCCGGCGATTCTCATTATCGGTTTTTTCTATTTCATTTTTCGCCAGGCCCAGGGTACCAATAACCAGGCTATGTCATTCGGCAAGAGCCGGGCACGGATGTTTACTGGCGATCACCCAACCGTGGGATTCGAAGATGTGGCGGGATGCGAGGAGGCCAAAGAGGAACTACAGGAAATTGTTGAGTTCCTGAAGGAACCGGAAAAATTCGTCAGCTTTGGCGCGAGAATCCCCAAGGGCGTGTTGCTGGTCGGCAGCCCAGGTACCGGCAAGACCTTGATGGCGAAGGCCGTTTCCGGTGAGGCAGGTGTGCCCTTTTTCTCTATTGCCGGTTCGGAGTTTGTCGAGATGTTCGTCGGTGTCGGCGCCAGTCGTGTGCGTGACCTGTTCGAACAGGCAAAGCGCAACAGCCCGTGCATCATATTCATTGACGAGATCGACGCCGTCGGCCGCCAGCGTGGTGCTGGTCTGGGTGGTTCGCACGATGAGCGCGAGCAAACGCTCAACCAGATTCTGGTCGAGATGGACGGCTTTGATACAGATACCCATGTCATCATTCTGGCCGCCACGAACCGCCCCGATATTCTGGACCCTGCCTTGTTGCGGCCGGGACGATTTGACCGGCGTGTTGTTCTCGACCGGCCAGACATGCGCGGCCGTGAGGCGATCTTTCGCGTTCATCTGCGGGGCAAGCCCGTCGCCAACGCCGTTGATGTGGGCACTCTGGCCAAGGCTACGCCTGGATTTGTAGGCGCGGATATCGAAAACACAGTGAATGAGGCTGCTCTATTAGCGGCGCGAAGAAACAAGAAAGCGATCGGCATGCACGAGTTCCAGGAAGCGATCGAGCGCGTCCAGTTGGGACCGGAACGCAAGAGCCGAATCATGTCGCCTGAAGAGAAGGAATTGACGGCGTACCACGAGACTGGTCATGCGATGGTCAGTCACTTTCTGCCCCACGCCCAAACGCTGCGCAAGGTGACTATCATCCCACGAGGAATGGCCGGCGGCGTGACCTGGTATATGGACGAGGACACGAGCTTCCTTACCCGCTCCAAATTCAAGGCCATGATCGCGACTGCACTTGGCGGACGCGTGGCCGAAGAGATTGTCTTTGGCGAGATCACTACCGGCGCAAGCAACGATCTTCAGCAGGTTACACGCATGGCGCGGGCAATGGTGACCCAATATGGGATGAGTAACGAACTGGGTTTGCGTGTTTATGGCGAAAAGCAGGAACTGGTGTTCCTCGGTCGGGAAATTAGCGAGCAGCGCGATTATTCGGATGCAATCGCCGAGCAGATCGACGCAGAAGTACGCCGGATTATTGACGAGGCACACCATCTGGCGACCGAAATCCTGACTCAGAACCGCGATAAACTCGATCTGATTTCCCAAAAGTTGTTGGAAGTGGAGACTTTGGAAGGGGCGGAGTTTGTGGCCCTGGTTGAGGGAAAAGATGTCCCTACATCTGCCCCATCCTCCGGTAGCACAAGGATGAGTACGCCAAAGACGGCCGAGACGGGCGAACGACCACGTCCGGCGCTCGACCTGCCACCGTCACCCTCCCCGGCCTGATAGACAGCCGTTTCAGGCAGTGCATCACTGTTTGCTGATATGCTAGATAACGGCGACCTCGCTCGGGTATTAGGCTACGTCAATGATGTCCTTCAGTCCATCATTGTCATATTCGGCGCTGCAGTTGTACTTTATAACATTCCGCGTCTGTCTCGCGGTGGTGTTCAACGGGCATTCTCCGCGCTTATTAGTCTGGTCGTCCTCGTCTACCTGACCGAGCTTCTGGTTAGCCGGGCAATCGTTCCGGAGGCCGCGGAATTTTTGCTTCGCGTTGGGTGGATTGGCGTAGCGCTTGTACCGGCCGCACAGTTTCATTTATCTGACGCTCTGCTCACGACGACCGGCAAGATATCCCGCAGGAGGCGCAGACTTGTCCTCATTGGCTACCTCACAGGTCTGTGTCTGGCGATACTTGGTGTATTCACCGATCTTGTCGTTGGCCCGCCCTCTCCCATCACCGTTTCACCCCGTTTGACAGTAGGACCACTATTCCCGTTCTTTACAGCCTATTTCTGGAGCGTGGCAATCTTTAGCGTTTACAATGTATGGCGAGCCAGGCAGCGCTGCCTGACAACGACGACTCGTCGACGAATGACGACAACCCTTGTCGCAATAATGGCTGCACCGCTCGGGGTGTTTCCCTATTCATTGCTTTTCGGGGACTCAACAAGCGAATTACCGCTATTCCTTTGGCCGGTATTGATTCTCGGCAATCTCGTAGTGAGTATTCTATTCGCAGTTCTCACATCACAACTTGTTTATTTCGGCTCTGTCTCACCCGATCGCATCGTTCGTGTGCGGTTATACAAATATATGGCCCGGGTTCCGCTGGCTGCCACAATCGTTCTACTGGTGTTTGTGTTGGTCAGTCGTGCTCCGATGGTCTTTGGGCTGCATAAGGAAGTCGCGTTGGGTTTCGCCGTTGTCGCCACCGTGATGATTGTGGAATGGATAATTCATCAATACAAAAAGACGTTTGAACGGGCATTCCAGCTCGATGATGATCCGGATGTGCGCCGGATTCAGGTTCTCTCCGAACGTTTGCTCACCACCAGCGACCTCAAGCAGTTTCTTGAAAGTGTGCTGGCGGCCACCTGCGAGGCGGCACGTACGCCAACGGCGTTTGTGGCGGGGTTGACACCCAACGGCCCGCGACTTGAGGCCGTCGTCGGCCATCTGGAAGGACTGCCGGATGTGGAGTTGCAGAAATTCTCAATACCGGGTGTGCAGGGGCAGGAATTGAACGGCGATATCCCCGACACAGATTTCTTTGTGTGGGGAGATTACTGGATACAGCCCCTCTACAACGATCGTGGCGATCTCCTGCTTGGAATCCTGGGAATGCGCGCGCGAGCGGCCGAGCCGGATCTGACTTCCGATGAGCTTGAATTGCTGTCACGTCTGCGCATACAGGCAGCGGCCGCGCTGGAAGATCGGATCCTGCAGCAGGAAGTCTTCGCCGCGGTTGAAGGGATCCTGCCGGGGATTATCGCCTTGCAGGAGCGCCGCAGCGCGGCCACATTTGGTGGCTTGCCGGCCCTGACCGCCAACTCGACCATCCCCCATGAGGAGTTGCTACAGGACCCGGAGTTCGGCAATATGGTTCGAGACGCGCTGACGCATTATTGGGGTGGGCCAAAGCTCACCGAAAGCCCGCTGCTGCAACTGGAAGTTGTCCAGCGCGAGTTGGAGGGGCACGATAACAATCCGGTCAGCGCGTTGCGTGCAATCCTCGCTGAAGCTATCGAGCAACAAAAGCCGGATGGGCAGAGGAGCCTGACGACAACGGAATGGATCCTCTACAACATCCTTGACCTGAAATTCGTTCAGGGTCGTCGCGTGCGCGATGTCGCCCGGCGGCTGGCCATGAGCGAATCCGATCTCTATCGGAAGCAGCGGGTGGCCATAGAAAACGTCGCTCGCACAATCGCCACGATGGAGCGCGCGACACTTGAAAACAGTGAGGAATCCATTGAGCCAGCAGTTACCCCCGAACATGCCGCCATTCCCGGCTGAAAGCCCGTTTTATTATCATCTCGGTGAGCTATATTGCGAGGAGGTGTCGCTGGCGACAATCACTGCAACAGTCGATACACCCGCCTATGTGTATAGCCGTTCCGAGATTCTCCGGCGCGCGCGGGCCTTCGTCGAGACGACGGCCGAAGTGACCGGTGGCATGGCCACGGTCTGTTACGCTGTGAAAGCCAACGCAAACCCTGCTTTGTTGCATATACTTGTCGAGAGCGGCCTGGGGACTGATGTGACGAGTGGTGGGGAGTTATTTCTGGCTCTGCATGCCGGAGCCGCTCCGGAGAAAATTATCTTTTCCGGGGTAGGGAAGAAATCGGTCGAGATGGCCGAGGCGTTGACCGCCGGAATCCGGGCCATACATGTCGAATCGGAGATGGAACTGCTGGCTGTGGCCGATGTGGCGGAGCGACTGGGCGTCGTTGCCCCGGTCGGTGTGCGCGTTAATCCCAATATCAGCGCCGAGACTCATCCCTATATCAGCACCGGGTTGCATGGCCACAAATTTGGAGTGCCAAGAGAAAGGGCAGTGTCCATGCTACGCGAGGCTGCTGCGAGTCCCTGGTTGCGGCCGGTCGGAATTGCCGCGCATATCGGTTCGCAGATTACCGATCTGGATCCGTTCAGGCAAGCTGTGATGTTCCTCGTGCAACTGGCTGATGACCTGCGATCTGAAGGGATTCCTCTGGAATATATCGATGCAGGTGGGGGGCTGGGTATTGACTATCAGGGAACTGCGCCGGGTGTCGCTGAATGGGTGCGACGTATTGGCCCTCTTGTGGCTGGGGCGGGTTACCAGCTGGTTGTTGAACCGGGGCGATCCATTGTCGGCCCTTCAGGGGCATTGCTCTCTCGTGTCGTTTATACCAAAACACAGGGAGCGAAAAAGTTTGTTATCGTTGACGCGGGAATGACCGATCTGATCCGGCCGACTCTTTATCAGGCGTATCATCCGATCGTGCCGGTCAGTGGATCCACTCGTCTGGCCGAGGTAGTGGATATCGTCGGCCCGATTTGCGAGACGAGCGATTTCCTGGCCCGGGATCGCGCGATACCGCCGGCCGAACGTGGCGATCTTCTGGCTATCCTGCACGCAGGCGCATATGGTTATGCCATGAGTTCCAACTATAACGGCCACCTTCGACCGGTTGAGGTGTTGGTGGACGGCGACTCGTTTCACGTCATACGCCGGCGGCAATCCTATGAAGATTTGTTAGCCGGCGCCGTCGAATAAAACTTCGCATAATAATCCGAAACCACCCCCTTAGAGACAGGCTTCGTACAGATAGTCCCACGAGTAGATGCCGGAATCGTGGCCATCGTTCCAGGTGAACTGGATCGCATAGCTGCCGACTGCCGTGGCCGCTTCCAGATTTAGCGCTTCGTTGGCTGATTTTTCGAGGAGAAGTTTGTCGGCCGGACGACCCATATTGTTGTGCCCACCTTGACACAGGACGCAGGGACAAACGGCGCGAAGGCCGGCAAATGAATACCGGCATTCGCGGCCATCACTCCAGTTGATAGTCAGAATACGTTTTTCACGGTCAGCCGTGACGTTGACAGGTTTAACCTTGGTCATTATGTTTAGTAGTTGACGTTAGGAGCCAAGTGATTGCAGCCGATCGCGGATTTCGCGCCGACCTGCTTCCAGTCCCGTCAATTTCTCGCGCTCTTTCTGCACAACGGCCGCCGGCGCTTTGCCGGCAAATGGGCCATTAAGCAGGGTGGTCAGTCGTTCGATCTGGATGCCCAGTTCAGCATCTTCCTTTTCCAGTCGCTCGCGCTCGGCCGTCAGATCAACCATTCCCGTCAGAGGCAGGTAGCAAGTGATCTGACCCAGGGCCAGCGTGATTGCCTGTGCCGGTGGGTTTGCCGTTTTCGCGATGGTGAGTTCAGCGTCATCCAGCCGGGCCAGCGCGACCAGAACCGGCCGTTGCGATTCCACAAGATCGAGCTTTTCCCCGGCGGCGATGATCGCGGGAATGTAGCGCGCCGGCGCCACACCTTGCTCGGCGCGGACGTTGCGAATTCGGCGTATCAGCTCGCGGGTTAACTCGAAATCCGACGCGCCGGCCGCGTCGTTGAGGATCGGTTTTGGCCAGTCGGCGACGATGAGCGCATCAGCCCAGCCTTCAGCCGGACCAATGCTTAGACCCGATTCCACGGCGGCCGATCGGACGTGTTGCCAGGTCTCCTCGGTGACATAGGGAATGTATGGATGCAGCAGGCGCAGTGTGTGGTCCAGCACGGTGACCAGCACCTGAAGGGTTGCCCACGCTCGCTGGCCGCCCGCGCTCATCTGGACCTTGGCGACTTCAAGGTACCAGTCGGCGTAGTCGTTCCACATGAAATCGTAAACCTGCCGCCCCGCCTCGCCGAATAAATAGCCGTCCATGAGGCGATCGGCAGTGGCGACTGAATCAGCCAGGCGGGTCAGGATCCATTTGTCGGCAGTGCTAAGGACGGCGTTCAGGTCGGTCGGCTTGTCGTTTTCTTTTGCCCGATCGAAGTTACGGATGACGAAGCGCGCGGCGTTCCAGAGTTTATTGCCGAAATTGCGGTTACTCTCGACCCGATCCAACGACAAATTAAGGTCATTGCCCGGCGAACCGCTCGTGAGCAAGGTAAATCGCAGCGCGTCAGCCCCGAAATCCTGGATCACGTCGATCGGATCGGTAACGTTGCCCGTCGTCTTGCTCATCTTGCGGCCGAGCTCGTCGCGCACGAGACCGTGGAGGTAAATCGTGTGAAACGGGATGTCGTTGGTGAATAATGCGGCCGTCATGACCATCCGCGCCACCCAGAAGAACAGAATATCGTAGCCCGTCTCCAGGACGTCGGTCGGATAGAACCGGGTCAGATCGGGCGTTTGCTCGGGCCAGCCAAGCGTCGAGAAAGGCCAAAGACCGCTGCTGAACCAGGTGTCGAGCACATCCGGGTCCTGGGTAATCGACGCGCTGCCACACCGTTCGCAGGATGTGGGATCGTATGTCGTCACTGTCTGGTGACCACACGCAGCGCAGGACCAGACGGGAATGCGATGACCCCACCAGAGTTGGCGGCTGATACACCACGGCCGAATGTTCGTTAGCCAGTTATCCCATGTTTTGGTGAAATGCTCCGGAACGATGGCGATCCGGCCGCTATGGACGGATTCCAGAGCCATGTCGGCCATCGGTTTGACGTTCACGAACCATTGCTTGCTGATCATCGGTTCAACGATTTCACCGCCGCGCTGGCTGCGGGGCACCTTCAGCGTATATGGCTCGGCCTTGATCGTTAAGCCGGCGGCTTCCATATCGCTCCACAGGCGCCGGCGAGCCTCGAAGCGATCCAGCCCGGCGTAAGGCCCGGCCGCTTCGTTCATCGTCGCATCCTTGTTCATGACTGAGATAACTTCCAGCTTGTGACGGTTGCCGATCTCGTAATCGTTCGGATCGTGACCGGGCGTAACCTTGAGCGCGCCGGTGCCGAAGGCCATCTCCACGTATTCGTCGGCGATTATGGGAATCTCCCGATTCAGAATGGGCACCAGCGCCGTGCGACCGATGACGTCCTCATAACGACTGTCGCTCGGATGGACGGCCACGGCTGTGTCGGCCAGTATGGTTTCCGGCCGGGTAGTGGCCACCGGCAAGAAGCCTCCGCCCACGATCGGGTATTGGAAATAATAGAGTAGCCCCTGCTCCTCGGAGTATTCCACTTCAATATCGGAGACGGCCGTTTGCAGTCCCGGCGACCAGTTGACCAGGTATTCGCCCTGATAGATGAGACCCATTCGGTAGAGCCGGACGAATGCTTCACGCACGGCGGCTGACAGGCCGTCGTCCATCGTGAAACGCTCGCGATCCCAGTCACAGGAAGCGCCAAGACGGCGCAATTGCCGGGTGATGTGGTTACCGTATTTCTCTTTCCAGGCCCAGGTACGGCGCAGGAACTCGTCGCGGCCGACCTCGACGCGCGATGTTCCTTCCTCGCGAAGCAGCTTTTCCACCTGGAGTTGAGTGGCGATGCCGGCATGATCGACGCCCGGCACCCAGAGCGCGGCGCGCCCCTGCATACGCGCGCGCCGGATCATCAGATCCTCCAATGCCACGAACATGGCATGGCCCATGTGCAGTTCGCCGGTCACGTTGGGTGGGGGGATCGAGATGACGAAGGGCTTGGCGTCAGCCGGGCGCGCTTCGGGTTTGAACCATCCATTATCTTCCCACCATTCGTAGAGCCGTTCTTCCGTCCCGCGGAAATCATAGGCTTTTGGCATTTCGGTCATGGGCTTTCCTGTATCCCTTATACTGATGCAATTGCTCGTCGAAAAAATAAAAAGCGCTCTCGCCAATCAAGGACGAGAGCGCAATGCTCACGCGGTACCACCTTGCTTCCGATCCCAACAGAGACCGGCGCTCGTTCCAGCGCTAACGGGCTGACCCGCTTCGGCTTACTCTAT
>JAHDWL010000114.1 GCA_023384355.1 Anaerolineae bacterium | reverse complement strand
GCCACGCGCCGTTGGGCAGCAGGGCCACGGCGACGATGAACGCCAGGGTGAGGATCACCTTGACCCGCGGGTCGAGGCGATGGACGGCGCTGGCGCGGGCGAGGTAGCGGTCGAAGGTGGACATGGGGTCAGTGGATCAGTAGGTCAGTGGGTCAGTGGGTCAGTGGGGCCAGGACAACGCCCCTTCACCCTTTCACCCTTTCTCCCTATCCCAACACCCGATATTCAATCATCTCAATTAGATTTTCGCACGTCGCGCGTTGCCGCGACACGCGCTATCGCGACCACGATCGCCGCCACCAGCAGCACGCCGATGATGCCCGCCACGATGGTCGACAGGCCCGTCTGGCCCAGGAAGGGGACGGTGTAGTCGGGCAGGATGGCGTAGGGCGCGCTCTCGGCCTGGTGCAGGAACCCGGCGCTTTCGGCCACCCACTCCAGCCCGTCGGGATGGCCGGAGGCGAACGGCGCGGCCAGCACCAGCAGCAGGGCCACGGCCAGCCCGCCGGCCACCCAGCCGCCCCAGCCCGCGGCGTGCCCCTCTTCCAGCAACGACGGCCGCGCGGCGCGGATGAAGCTGAGCGCGGCGACGGTGATGAGCGCCTCGCCGATGCCGATGAGGGCGTGGACGCCCAGCATGGCCGGCACCACGACCCGCAGGGCGCTCGTGCCGCTGAAGGCCAGCAGCAGGGCCACGGCCAGCGCGGCCATCATGACCGACAGCCACGCGGCGACCCCGGCCGTCAGCAGCCGCGTCCGCCACGCCCGCCCGGCGCTCAGCCGGTAGATGGCCCAGGCGACGAAGCCGGGGATGATGCCCATGACCAGGATGTTGGCCCCCATGGCCAGTAATCCGCCGTCCTGGAACAGCAAGGCTTGCACGGCGATGACGGCGGCCATGGCCAGCAGCCCCAGCCACGGCCCCAGCACGATGAAGGCCAGCGCCGCGCCGATGAAGTGGCCCGACGTGCCGCCGGCCACGGGAAAGTTGAGCATCTGCGCGGCGAAGATGAAGGCGGCCATGATGCCCGCCAGCGGGATGAGCCGCTCGTCGAGGTCGCGCCGGGTGTTGGCCACGGCCAGCCCCAGCACGATCAGCGTCACCACCCAGCAGGCGACGGCCACCAGCAGGTGCAGAAAGCCGTCGGGAATGTGGAGCAGGATGTTTGCGGTGTTTGCGAGCATGTGAGTTCTCCTTTGTCAGTGGGTCAATATTCAGTAGGTCAGTAGGTCAGTGGGTCAGTAGGTCAGTAGGCTGGTGCGGGACTGAATACTGATCTACTGAACACTGATCTACTGAATACTGAATACGCGCCAGATGGCCAACAACATCTCCCCTTCACCCCTTCCCCCCTTCACCCCTTCCCACCCCGCAATCGCGGCAAAGGCCGGAAATCGTCAGGCTGTCGGCGTCGGCGACGAAGCCGTAGTCGTCGCGCAGGCGGGCGGCAAAGTCGTCGAACAGGTCGTCGGGCACGTGGCCGATGTCGCCGCAGTCGCGGCAGACGAGATGATGATGGCGGCCGTGCTCCCCCTGCCCGGCGACCTCGTAGACCGTCGCCCCGCCGATCCCGGCCGCGGACACCAGCCCCAGCGCGCCGAAGAAGTCGAGCGCGCGGTAGACGGTGGAGCGGTCGATGGCCGGGAAGCGGCCGTGGACGCGCTCGTACAGCTCGGCCACGGTCACATGCCCGCCCGTCTCGCACAGCGTGTCGAGGATGATCTGCCGCTGCGGGGTCAGGCGGTGGCCCGATTGGTGGAGGGTGCGGGCGAGGTCGAGGGAGTTGTGGGACATGGGTTGTTCCGGAAACCGGGTTTATTGTGAAGGAGCCGGTTTCAAAAGTGTCGCGGGTAATTGCGAATGAGTTGCAATTACGAGTGAATTGTAATTGGGGGTGGGGGTGGTGTCAAGGGGGACGGGGTGGAGATGAGCGCGGAACCGCCCTGCCTGCAATCGAACCTTATTGGCGGAGCAGCACTACTGCTACTTATGATATAAATTCGTGGCAGAAACACTGCTTATATGGCGGACAAATAGGTGCGCTAAGGCATTTTAAATTGATGGGTTTTCACCTGAACAAGTCTGGACGGGCTGGATATAGTCCGGCAAGGGTTTGATCAAAACAGACCTCGGAGGTTTCCCAAAGCCTCCGAGGTCTGCCCTCACAAATAATGGTATAAATTCTGGAACTCCCCCCGATCACCCAGCTCTCATTTAATAACCCGTTTTTCACCAAACACCTGAAATCCTCTTTAAATTGATGTAGAATAATCTCTGCTAGTCGTCATCCCGACATCCTCAACCAGTTCCCAACAGGATGATGGAATGACATTTGACGTCCACTTCCACCTGTAGGACAGCCGGTATTGCCCCACTCGCTGGAAAGGTAGCTGACGCGCAGCCTTTGCTGATCGTCGCTGCCTGCTTATTCTGTTTGTGGAGACAGCAATGCGCACCTCTGTTTTTCTGCTTTTGTTGATAGCGGTTTTGGTCGCTTGTGGATCTGGGACGACCGGGACGGCATCGGGAACGGCCGGTCTCCCTCGCCCATCACAGCGCATCCCGACCGATATCAATCTTCCATCCACCGCGCCGCAAAGTGACTTCTTCTACTCACTGCCCAACTATTCCGTCGGTGAGACGGTCACGAAGGACGGCTACACGATCAAGGTCGCGGGGGTGGCCCTCGATGGCGACCAACTCTCCATCGACCTTGAACTCGGCAATGAATCCGGGCGGCCGATCGACATGACCTGGGCCGTCCAGCTTGTTCGGGAAGGGACGGGCTACATCGCCCCGACAGCTTCGCCGGTTGACCAAACCAGGCCCGCCGACAAACAATTGGCCAATGGCGCAGACCTGGGCGGGTCGTGGGTCTATGACCTGCAGGGGACTAAATCGGCGACCGAATCATCCGTTAACCTGGACGACTATCGCCTGCTCTATGCGCCCTTCGGCTGGTCCGGCCCGGTCTTCGTTTTCAGGCTTTCTCCGCCGGTTGCCCGGGGATTGCAATCTATGGGGGTGATGGAATCATGACCCACTCCAAACAGATTCAACACTGGATTGCTTTTGCGATTGCCCTGCTCGGCACGCTGATCCTCGTCAACGTGAGCGCCGCGGAGAACACCACCGGCGATCCCTGGAAAATGCTCATCCTGGTCTACCGGAACATCGACACCGACTACACCGACATCGACGGCCAGGCCAAACATCTAACGGCTACCATGCCGCTGAACGACGCCGAAAACATGGTGGAAAACTTTCAAATCCTCCCCCATCGCAACATGGTTTATGATTACTCAGCCCATTTGGGCGAGATGGAAGCTTACGTCCAGTACGTCGACAGGGCGCTCACCGATCTGGAGCCTATCGGCAACGGCTATTGGCCGTCTCCGACTACAACCGCACCTGAACTCGACCAATATGCGCCGCCCGGAAAATACGATTCGGTCATCGTCTTCTGGCAAGCCTCGAACCCGGATACTGGTCAATCCATTCCCGTAAACGGGTGGGGCCTGGGCTACTGGCCCTACGACTACGCAAACAACATGACGTATGCAACGGTCTTCAATATCTCCTGGGTATGGTCGGACACCGATCCTTGCCGGGGCGAGGTCTTCCTCCATGAGTGGCTCCACGGCCTGACCGATTTCTATCACTGGTTGGGCTTCCCCTTCCCCGTCGATGGCGTTCACGGAGCCGATGAAGCCGGCTATACAGCCGACCAGAATGGTTGCTGGAAGGATTGGTATAAAGACTACATGCAGGGACTGGTTCTGGAGGATGGGCAATATAAGGCCCTCGTTCCGGATACCTGGCACACCGGTTCCGTGACCACCTACGACATCCAGGGCTGGCGAGCCGAGTACTACAACAACGAGACGCTCAGCGATTTGCCGGTTGTCGTTCGTGATGACGCCGCCATCGACTTCGATTGGCAATTGGGCAGCCCCCATCCCCTGATCAATCCTGACCATTTCTCATCCCGCTGGACAAAGGATTTCGACTTTGCCGGCGGGCGCTACCAGTTCAATATCACTCGTAATGACGGGCTGCGCATCTTCATCGACGACTCCCTGGTCTTCAACGAATGGAAGAAAGGGTCTGCGACGCGGGTCAGCGATATCGACGTTTCTCCCGGCATGCACAAGGTGACCGTCGAGCAGTATGAGATCACCGGGCCGGCTGGAGCCGTTGTCAACTGGGCATTGCTGCCCGAGGACCAGGATATGGAGACGTACATCTCCCCGTCCGGCAAGGCCACCCTCGGCGGCATCGCCGCGAAACCGGCCGACATCCTTCGCTACGTGAAGTCCACCAACACCTGGACGATGGTATACCGCGGCTCCGCGCATAATACTACAAAGAACATTACCGCTGTCCACATCATGGATGACGGCAGCTTGTTGCTCGTCTTCAGCGCCAACCAGGTCATCCCCGGTCTGGGCACGGCTACACCGTATGATGTGGTGAAATTCACCCCGGACGATCCGGCGCATTACCCGCTGCAGGAAGGCACATTCAGCTGGTTTTTCAACGGCAAGCAGTACGGCCTTTCAGCCGCCAGCGAGAAGATCGACGCGCTCGACGTGGTGGGCGATCGGCTTCTGCTCTCCACAACCGGCACGGCAACCGTGACCCTGCCCGGTGGAGCGACGCTCAAGCCGGCGAAGGAAGATGTATTCGCCTTCGACATGGCGACAGGCCAATGGGAATCGGCGCTGGTCATCGACGGCTCGACGATCCCCGCGCTCGCCCGGAATAATATCCGCGGCGTTTGGGACGATCCTGCCTCTGATGATTACTATGTCATCGTCTCCGGTGCGTTCAAGCTGGGCAACGTGAAGGGCAGCGCCAGGAACATTGTCAGACTAACACCCAACGGCGGAAGCTATACACCTTCCTTCGTCGACTGGCTGGCTCCCGGCGTGAAGCCTCCCACCAATCTGGATGGGCTGGATATAGTTAAATGACGAATGACGAGTGACGAATGACGAATGAAGAATGAAGAGACACCTTCTGAACTCGTCACTCGTCGCTCGTCACTCGTCGCTCGTCACTCGTCACTCGTCGCTCGT
>JAHDWL010000113.1 GCA_023384355.1 Anaerolineae bacterium | reverse complement strand
CCTTGCGACCGCTCTCACTCAACGGTATGATCCCCCTGTGCAATACGGCCGAACGAAGACGAACGACTCCCCGGCAACCTGGAAGACGGCCCGGCGGACGGCGGGCAATTCCCTTTTAATCCTGGGAATCGTTGCCGCCACCACATTCGTCCTGACGCTGCTCCGCGACCGGTTGGCGCTGACGAACGTCACCCTGCTCTACCTGCTGGTGACGCTTATCGCCGCCGTTTGGCTGGGGACGGGCGCGTCCGTTCTGGCTGCCGTCGCCAGCTTTCTGGCCATCAATTTTTTCCTCGTCGAACCCTATTACACCCTCGACATCGCCGATCCGCGCGTCTTGCTGGACCTGCTGGTCTTTCTGGCCGCCGCGCTCCTGGCCGGTCGCCTGACGGCCTATGCCCGTGAGCAGGCGGAAGAGGCCGGGCTTAATGCTGAGCAGCAGGAGATCCTCTACAGCCTCACCAGCGATCTGAACCTCCTGACCGACCCCGACGCCATCCGCGCTGAATTGCGGCGGGTCATTCTCTCGCGCCTTGGGGCGCAGCGGGTCGATTTCTTGCCCGGCGCGGCCCCGCGCGCGACCGCAGGCGGCAGCGCCGTCATCATTCTGCTTGAGGCGGGCGACACGGTCTACGGCACGCTGCAGGCGGTGTTCGATGGCCCGCTCAACGCCTCGCGCCACCGGTTGTTGCTGGCTTGCGCGGGGCAAGCCGCGCTGGCTCTGCAACGCGTCGATCTGACCGAACAAGCCGCGCGCGGCCGAACAGTGGCCGAGGCTGACCAGTTGAAGACGGCCATCCTTCACGCCGTTTCCCACGACCTGCGCACGCCGATCACGATCATCAAGACCTCGGCCGCCAATCTCGATGACCTGGGCGACCGCCTGCCTCCGGCCGAGCGCCGCGAGTTGGCGCGGTCGATCGAGTCGCAGGCCGACGAGCTGGATCGCCTCGTCGGTAATCTTCTCGATTTGTCGCGCCTGCAGGCCGGGGCCGTTGTCCTTCATGAGGATTGGAACTCGCTGGAGGAGATCGCCGGGGATGTGGCCGCGCGCGCCTATGTCGCCCATCAGGCCGAGCGCATCGAGCTGGATTTTCCCGACGATTTGCCGCTGGCCCGCTTCGATTATGGCCTGATGTTGCAGGCGTTGGGAAATGTGGTCGAAAATGCCCTGCGCCACGAGCCGGCGGACCGGCGGATCATCATCCGCGGCCGCCCGCTGGCCGACGCCCTCATCCTGGAGGTCATCAACCACGGCCCCCACATCTCGGCCGCCGAGCGCGAACAGGTCATGGAGCCTTTCTACCAGTCCCGCGACGGCCGCTCACAGAAGGGCGGGGTCGGGTTGGGTCTGGCAATCGCCCGCGGCATCCTTGAAGCGCATCATGGCCGGATCAGCATCGAGGACACCCCCGGCGGCGGCGTGACCTTCCTGTTGCGCCTGCCTCGCCCGTCGTCCGCCGACAAGCCCGCCCCGGAGGCTCCCCCATGTTAATCCTCGTCGTCGATGACGAACCGCAGATCCGCAAACTGCTGGAGACCGGCCTGGGCGGGTATGGCCACGACGTGATCACCGCCGCCACGGGCGAGCAGGCGCTGACCCTCGTCGCCCAGCGCAAGCCCGATCTGGTGGTGCTCGATGTCAACCTCGGCCGCGAGCCGGACGGGCTGGAAGTTTGCCGCCGCCTGCGCGAGTGGAGCCGTGTGCCCATCATCATCCTCTCCGTGCGCGGCGACGAGGCCACCAAGGTGCGCGCCCTCGACGCCGGAGCCGACGATTACGTCACCAAACCGTTCGGCATGGAGGAGCTGCGGGCGCGCATCCAGGCCGTCACCCGTCGCGCCGTGGTTGAGCCGGGTGGATCGGGCGATACCATCATCCGGGCCGGCGCGCTGGAGCTGGACCTGGTGAACCGGCGCGCGCGCGTCGCGGGCGAGGAAGTGCATTTCACGCCGCAGGAGTATGACATCCTGCGTCTGCTGGCCACCCACCCGGGCAAGATCATGACCCACCGGTCAATTTTGATCGCTGTCTGGGGGCCGGAATATGCGGACATGACCCATTATGTCCGCATTTATGTCAATCAAATCCGCAAAAAACTCGGCGAGAACCCGACCGCCGGCGTTCGCTACATTCTCAACGAGCCGGGCATCGGCTACCGCTTCATCGACCGCTGAGCCACCCGGCCGGGTCTGTCAAATCCACTGCCATACGGCGCGGCGTCTCCCGTTGCGCGGGCACGAATTTATACATTCCTTACGCCCCCCGGCGTTTCCCCTGACACATTCTTGACGGCCGCGGCGCTACAATCTGACAAAAGGGAGCGAGGCGGGAGATAGTCCCCACCGCGAAAAATCCCCGACGAGCGATAGCCATGACATCTTCGGTATTAGTCGTCACAGGTGAAAGAAACTGGAGCCTGCGCGCGCTGCACCTGGCCGCGGCCATGGCCCGCACCGCGGGCGTGGGCGTGGTCATGGCGCGGTTCGTGCGCGTGGCCCATATGGAATATCTGGGAGCCGGCGCGCGCGAGGCGTTGTTCTCGTATGAGGAGTACGACGACATCTGTGATTATGCCCGGACGGCCGAAGCCTATGGCGTGCCGTTCAGCGCCGAGATGTTTGAATACAATGATTATTCCGGCGGGTTAGTCAGCGCCGCCGAGCATTACGACGCGGCGGTGGTTTTTGCTCCCGCGCCGTCGGCCATCGTCGAACCGCTGGCGAACCTGCGCCTGTGGTGGCTCCGGCGCACGCTCGGCCGCCCGCTCTATGTCCTTGGCCGCGGCGACGGTCCGATGGCCTGGACGGAAACGGCCGCGGCCGCCCCGAACGCGGCCGCCCGCCCAAACATTAGCGCCCACCAACCCTGATGATAACAACTGACTCGCGTGGCGACCGCGCAAAGTCCGGCGATGAATGCCGGCCCGCCCGCCCGGCGAGATTGCGAGATATATAAAAACATGGGATCTACATCGATCGACACTCAGAAAAAGCAAAAACGTTTTAATTTATCCGACCTGCTGATCGGCCGGCCGCTGGAGACGCGCTCGCTGGCCCACCAGGTCGTCAGCAACAAGATCGGTCTGGCGGTATTCGCCTCGGACGCCCTTTCCTCCACGGCCTACGCCACCGAGGAAATTCTGGTCATACTGGCTCTTGCCGGCTCTCTGGCCTACCTCGGCCTGTCGGTTCCCATCGCCATCGCCATTTCACTGCTCCTGATCATCGTCACCATCTCCTACCGGCAGACGATCCACGCCTATCCCAACGGCGGTGGAGCCTACATCGTCGCCCGCGACAATCTGGGCGAGGTGGCGGCGCAGGTCGCCGGAGCGGCGCTGCTGACCGATTACATCCTGACCGTGGCCGTGTCCATATCCTCCGGCGTGGCCCAGATAACGTCGGCGTTCCCGGACCTCTTGCCCTATCGGGTAATCCTGGCCGTCGGCATCATCGCCTTCATGACCATCGTCAACCTGCGGGGCGTGAAGGAGAGCGGCGCGATCTTTTCCGTCCCGACCTATTTTTTCCTGGTCATGATGTTCCTGACGTTGGGGGTCGGTTTCTATCGCTGGGCGACCGGCACGCTGGGCACGGTGACGGGCGTCGAGTTCGCGGCCGAGGCTATTGCGCCCATGTCCCTCTTCCTCATCCTGCGCGCCTTCTCCAGCGGTTCGGCGGCTCTCACGGGCATCGAGGCCATATCCAACGGCATCACCGCCTTTCGCGAGCCGCGCAGCAAGAACGCCTCGCGCACGCTGGTCGTCATGAGTTCCCTGCTCGTCGTGATGTTCCTCGGCATCACCTTCCTGTCGCGCCATATCGAGGCCATCCCGTCCCACGAGGAGACGATCATCTCCCAGATGGCGCGGACGGTCTTCGGCGACGGCAGCATCCTCTACCTGCTGGTGATCGCCGGGACGGCGCTCGTCCTGCTGATGGCTGCCAACACCAGCTACGCCGACTTTCCACGGCTGGCGGCGCTCCATGCCGGTGACGGTTTTCTGCCGCGCCAGCTCACCTATCGCGGCGGGCGGCTGGTGTTCTCGTGGGGCATCATGACGCTGGCCATCGCCGCCTCGGTGCTGGTTATCGTCATGGGTGCCAGCACGACGGCCCTGATCCCGCTCTACGCGATCGGTGTATTCCTCAGCTTCACTGTTTCCCAGACCGGCATGGTTGTCCGGCTGCGGCGGATCGGCCGCCTGAAGCCCGGCGAGAAGGTGAAGGGGCTGGAGACCGATCTTGAGTACGATCCCCGCTGGCGCATCCATGCCGTCATCAGTGGTTTCGGCGCGCTGTGCACGTTCATGGTCATGATGATCTTCGCCGTCACCAAGTTTACGTCCGGGGCGTGGTTCATCCTGTTGCTCATCCCGACACTGGTTTTCATCTTCTTCCGCATTCATCACCATTACAAGGATGTGGCCCAGGCGCTCAGCCTGGAAAACACTAAAGTGAAGGAGATCGAGACGGACAAGGTGATCACCATGTTGCTGGTGGATGGCGTCCACATGGGCACGCGGCAGATGGTCAGGTTCGCCAAGTCGATGGGCAACCCATGGCATGCCGTCCACATCGGGGTGAACCACGAAAAGACGCGGGCAACGCAGGAGCGGTGGAACAATTACATCGGCGAGGGCGAGCTGGTGATCATCGATTCACCCTATCGCCACCTGGTCGCCCCCATCCGCGAATATGTGATCGGCCTGCTGGAGGCGAACCCCGGTTCCATCGTCCATATCGTCATGGGTCACCTGTCGATGGACTCATTGTTCACCCAGATGTTGCACCAGAACAGCTCGCTGATTCTGAACCTGGGCCTGACCGGATTGGAGCGCGTGGTCGTCACCATCGTGCCGCTGCAGGTTCACCAGAACGGCGGCCAGGTGAACCGCAATCATCTGACCGGCGACGATCTGAAGCGGGCGCGGGAGGAGAGATTGCAGGTTAAGGATGGCGATGGACAATAGGGCCGCCGGTATCACCTGACCGTCGCCGGCAGGAACAGCCTGAACTCGGCGGGGCCAACGTCTGTAATCGAGAAGCTCCGCGTCTCGCTCGGCGGGCCATCCACCTGGCATACACCTTCAATCCGGCTGGCAGCGGTCACCGCCCAGAAGTAGTCGCCGGGGGCGAGCGGCGCGTCGAGCGTATG
>JAHDWL010000112.1 GCA_023384355.1 Anaerolineae bacterium | reverse complement strand
AGTGACGAGTTTCGAGTGACGAGTGATGAGTTGGGGGGAAGTGACGAGTTTCGAGTGACGAGTGACGAGTTGGGGAGAGCGGGAGGCGGGGGGAGCGGGGTGGTGGGTGGTTCTTCTGTTGGCTATGCGAAAATTATCACTTTCGACATGGGCGGGACGAGTACCGATGTCGCCCTCTGCCCCGGCCGCGTCCCCATGACCACCGAGGGCGAGATCGCCGGGCTGCCGCTGCGCCTGCCCATCGTCGACATCCACACCGTCGGCGCGGGCGGCGGCAGCCTGGCCTGGGTCGAGGCCGGCGGCGCGCTGCTCGTCGGGCCACAGAGCGCCGGCGCGTCCCCCGGCCCGGCTGCCTACCATGCCGGCTATCCCGCCTGGCGAGCGGCCCTCGACCGCCATTTCGCCCCCGGACGGGCCACGGTCAGCGACGCCAACCTCGTCCTCGGCCGCCTCGACGCGGCCCACTTCCTCGGCGGGCAAATGCCGCTACACGAAGAATCAGCCCGGCAAGCGCTGGCAACGCTGGCGGCCGTTATGGGCGCGGCCTCGCCGGAAGCGGCCGCCTGGGCCGTCATTCGGGTCGCCAACGCCAACATGGAGCGCGCCGTGCGGCGCATCTCCGTCGAGCGCGGCCACGACCCGCGCCGCTTCACCCTGGTGGCCTTCGGCGGCGGCGGCCCGCTCCACGCCTGCGAGCTGGCCGCCGGGTTGCGCATCCCCCGCGTCCTCGTGCCGCCCACGCCCGGCGTGCTGTCGGCGCTGGGCATGCTGGTGGCCGAGCCGGCGCGCGACTTCTCGCGGACGGTGATGCTCGCCCCCGACGACGCGGAGCGGCTGGCGGCCGAGTTCGCCCTGCTGGAGGCCGCCGCCCGCGAGGAGATGGCCGCCGAGGGGTATCCTGTCGGGTCGCTGCGGATGCGACGCGCGCTCGACATGCGCTACCTGGGCCAATCCCACGAGCTGACCATCCCCCTGCCCGGCACGGACCCGGCGGCCGTCGCGGAGGCCTTCCACGCCGCCCACGAAAGGCGCTACGGCTACGCCCGGCCGGAGGCGACCGTGGAGATCGTCACCGCGCGTCTGACGGCGGCCGTCGCCACGACCGCGCCGGCCTTCCCCCGCGCGCCGCTCGCCGGGCCGGACCCCACAGCGGCGCTCATCGGCCACAAGCCGGTCTGGTTCGACGACGCCTTCCGCAACACTCCGCTCTACGACCGTGAACGGCTGCGACCGGGAAACGTGTTGCCCGGCCCCGGCGTCGTGATTCAATATGACACCACCACGATCATCCCGCCGGGCTGGTCGGCAACTGTGGACGGGTCGAACAATCTGGTCATCATGTCCATGGAGACTCAACAGGAATAGCGAATCATGAACCCGGAACGCGCTCAATATTCCTGAATCATATTTATCATCCTGATTGCACTGGAGGCACGCCATGAAATACGACCTGGTATTCGAGGGTGGTGGGGCGAAGGGCATGGCCTTTGTGGGGGCGATGCGCGCGTTCGAGGCAGCCGGCCACACCATCGGCCGCCTGGTCGGCTCGTCGGCCGGGGCAATCACCGCCACTTCGCTGGCCGCCGGCTATTCGGCGGCCGAAATGCTGGCCGCGCTCGACGAGAAGGCCGGCGACCAGCCCGTGTTCGCCACCTTCCTGGGCGACCCGACGCCGCCGCCGCTTGACCGCAGCGCGCTGGCTGAATTCATCGCGGCCATCGACTGGTCGCTGATGCCCAACTGGGCCGAGGAGCGGCTGGAGCGGAAGGCGCTCGAAGCGCTGGCCGGCAGCCCGCTCGGGCGGCACCTGCTGTCCTTCTTCGAATACGGCGGCTTCTATTCGGCCGACCCGTTCGTGGAGTGGTTCAGGCGCAAGCTGGACCAACCCGCGCCCGACGGGCGGCCGCGCGGCTACGGGCGGATGACCTTCGCCGAGATGCACGCGGTCACCGGCGTCGACCTGTCGCTGACCGCCTCCGACACCACCAACGGCCGCCTGCGCATCCTCAACCACCGCACCACGCCCAACCTGCCCGTCGTCTGGGGCACGCGCATGTCGATGAGCCTGCCGTTGCTGTGGCAGGAGGTCGTCTGGCGCGAGGAATGGGGGCCGTATCGCGGTTTTGCCGGGGACACTCCGGTCGAGATTCCCCTGGCGGGCAGCGTGATTGTCGACGGCGGGTTGCTTTCCAACTTCCCCATCGAGCTGCTGGTATCACAGGAGCCGATGGTGCGGAAGATCATGGGGGAGGGCGCGGCCGACGCCGTCGCCGGGTTCCTCATTGACGAGAACCTGCCCGTGCCCGACGCGCCGCCGCCGCCCGCCGGGAAATCGACGGGAGCGCTGGACAAGCTGGGGGCGCTGCGCACGACTCAGCGGCTGAAAGGACTGGTCGACACCGTGACGCAGGCCCGCGACAAGATGGTGATCGACGAGAACCGGGCGCGCGTCGTCCGGCTGCCGGCGCGGACATACGGCACGACTGAGTTCGGCATGGACGAAGCCCGCCGCGACGCGCTGATCAAGGCCGCGGAGGAGGTGACGCGGGATTACTTCGCCGCGGGCGGGCTGGAATCGCTGGGGGAGCCGACCACGGACGAGAGCGACCGCATCGCGCTGGAGATGCTGCGACTGGAGTAACGGCCGGCGGCGTTCCCGGGAGGGGCTTGCAAACCCGCCCCCAATCTGCCGGGACTGCGGGATAGAAATGAAAAAGAGGCCGGCCAAACGGCGCGACCTCTTTCATGCTCAACACAGACAACCCGCCATGCGCGGGTCGTTATTCGGCTTCGCCTTCCGTCTCGCGCTCCTTGCGCAGCTTGGCCACCAGCTCATCCTGCAAATGGCCGGGGACGCGACCATACTGCAAAAACTTCATGCTGAACAAGCCGCGCCCCTGCGTCATCGAGCGCAGGTCGGCGGCGTAGCTCTGCATCTCGGCCAGCGGCACCTCGGCGCGGACGATGCTCTTGTGGCCTTCCTGGTCCATGCCCAGCACGCGCGCCCGGCGGGTGTTCATATCGCCAAGGATATCGCCCATGTTGTCGGCCGGAACGGTGACCGTCACTTCGTAGATCGGCTCCAGCAGCATCGGCCCGGCCTTGCGCACGGCCTCCTTGAAGCCCTCGCGGCCGGCCGTCTGGAAGGCGATTTCCTTCGAGTCGACCGGGTGCATCTTGCCGTCATAGATGACGGTGCGCACGCCCACCACCGGATAGCCGGCCAGCACGCCGCCCTCCAGCGCCTGGCGACAACCCTTCTCCGTGGCCGACACAAACGGGGCCGACACCGCGCCGCCGAAAATCTCCGACGCGAACTCGAAACCGCGCGACTCCTCCACCGGCTCGACGCGCAGCGCCACGCGGGCATATTGCCCCGCGCCGCCGGTCTGTTTCTTGTGGGTATAGTCGGCGTCGGCCGATTTGGTGATTGTCTCGCGATAGGGCACGCGGGGCGTCGTCGTGCGCATATTGACGCCGAACTTCGACAGCGCCTTGTGGACGGCGATATCGAGATGCGCCTGCCCCATGCCCGAGAGGATCGTCTCGTGGGTCGACGGCTCCGTCGACCAGTGCAGCGTCAGGTCCTCGGCCACCAGCCGGTTCAGCGACTGGCTCAGCTTGGCCGTGTCGGCCTGCGTGGCCGGGTGGATGGCCACCGAGGCCAGCGGGTCAGGCTGCACGATGGGCGCGATGGTCAACACCTTGCCGCGGTCGCCCAGGGTGTCGTTGGTGCCCACGTCGCCCAGCTTCACCACCGTGCCGATGTCGCCGGCGTGCAGCTTGCCGATGGGGCTGGTCTCCTTGCCGCTGGCGATCTGCAGCGTGCCCACGCGCACTTCGGCATTGCGCGCGCCGTCCCAGATGCGGGAATCGGACGCCAATGTGCCGCCGAACACGCGCAGATAGCTCGTCTTGCCGAAGTTATCCTCGCGGCTCTTGAAGATGAAGACAGCCAGCGGCGAGGCGTCGCTGACCTCGTAGGTGGCGGACTCGCCCCTGGCGTCGGTGGCCGTGAAGCCGCCGACCTCGTTGGGGGCGGGCAGCAGGTCGACGAAGGCATCGAGCAGGGCGTCGACGCCGACGCCGGTCTCGCCGGCGCAGTAGAGGATGGGCGTCACTACGCCGTTGAGCGTGGCCAGCTTCAGACCGCGGGCCACTTCCGCGCCGGTCAGCTCCTCGCCCTCGAGGAACTTCTCAATCAGCGCGTCATCACCCTCGGCCGCGGCCTCGACCAGAGCGGCGCGGGCGTCCTCGGCCGCCGACTGCATATCGGCCGGGATGGGGGCCTTGTCCCCCTTCTCGCCCACGCGGGCTTCCATGTGCAGCAGGTCGACAACTCCCTTGAAGGCCGGCCCCTCGCCGATGGGCAGTTGCAGATCGACAAAATGGCCACTCAGGTTGTTGGCGATGCTCTCCTTCACACGGCGCACGCGCACATTCTCGCGATCCATCTTGTTGACGACCAGCACGCGCGGGCGGCCGTAGGCTTCGGCCGCGGCCCAGACGGCCTCCGTGCCGACCTCGACGCCGGAGACAGCTTCCACCAGCACGGCGGCGCTGTCGGCCACCTTCATGGCGCTGTTCACCTCGCCGATAAAATCCAGAAAGCCGGGGGTATCGAGCAGGTTCAGCTTGACCCCCTTCCACTCCACCGGCGCGATGGCCGTGGCGATGGAGCTGTTGCGATGGACTTCCTCTTCCTCGAAGTCCATATGGGCCGTGCCATTGACCACGGCTCCCATGCGCGTGATCGCCCCGGTCTTGAAAAGAATTCGCTCCACCAGCGACGTCTTTCCGGCGCCGTTGTGGGAAACGAGGGCGATATTGCGAATCTGTCCGGTCTGGTATTCCTTCATGAGTTAGTCAACCTCTAAGGTATTTTAAGATTTCTGGCCGCCGGCAAACCCGACAGGATGAAGACCGTTCAAGGAGCGGAACACACAAAATGACACGGCTGGGGCGGCCCACCCGTGTCAATGGTGATCATCCGCATGATATCCCTGCTCGCTCTCGCAATCCTGATCGCAGGCTCCGGTAGCCGATGCCCCGCTAGGGTTGGCGCGCCGACGGCCGCCGCTCCACCGGGACACGTTCGTTTAAAATTGCATAAAGGGCAATACCGGATTTTAGTCGAAACTGCATATAGGGGCAAGGCGATTGCGAGTGACGAGTTACGAGTGACGAGTTACGAGTTACGAGTTCAGAGGGCGCGCTCTTCATTCGTCATTCGTCATTCGTCATTCGTCATTCCCGGTTACCTGACCCCATCTGA
>JAHDWL010000111.1 GCA_023384355.1 Anaerolineae bacterium | reverse complement strand
ACGCGGCCGACCCGATACACCGTGCCCGGCAGATCTTCGGGCACGTCCACGAGGTCGTATGACCACATGTTTTCGTGAGGCACATGGATGGCGCGGCCGCCCAGCGCGGCCACAGGGTAGATATCGCTGCGCGGGCTGTTGCCGACCATGACGAACCGCTCCGGCGATACGTGCCGGCGGGTCAATATCTCGTGGTAAATTTCGGGCGTCTTGTCGGCCACGACCTCAATCCCGGCGAAGTAGCGCCCCAGACCGGAGCGGGCGACCTTGCCGGTCTGGTGCAGCAAATCCCCCTTTGTGATGAGGAGCAGCGGGTAATCGGCCGACAGGGTGGCCAGCGTCTCCTCGACCTCGTCGATCAGCTCCACGTCGGCCGAGACCATCTCGCGCGAGATTTCCAGCAGGCGGCCAATCTCCGCGCCGGTGATGCGACCGCCGGTCGCCTCGACGGCCGTCTCGATTAGCGACATGATGAAGCTGGTGATGCCGAAGCCGTAATAGGGCAGGTTGCGCATCTCCGTCCGGTGGACGTGATCCTCCAGCGTGTCGAGGTCGACATACGGCCGCAGCAGGTCATCGAATTGCCGCCGCGCCGCCTGATAGAGATGTTCGGTATGCCACAGGGTATCGTCGGCGTCGAAGGCGATTAGCTCAATCATGCCGGTGATTGTACAGGGAGTTCCGGCACAAATCGAAGTTATTAACTGACATGGACCCAAGCAACCGCCTTTCGGTCCGTTCAGCGGGTGAGGGAATAGACCGCGTGGGCGTATATCTCCATGGCCTGATACAGGGCGGCGAGGTCGACGCGCTCGTTGGGCTGGTGCTCGGTCATCTCCGCGTCGGGCATGAGCGCGCCGAAGGCCACGCAATTGTCGAGGGCGCGGGCGTAGGTCGCGCCGCCGGAAACGAACGGCTCCGTCTCCTCGTCGCCGCTGATCCGGCGGTAGACGTCCATCAGGCTGACGATGAGGGGGTGGTCGAGGGACAGGAAGATGGGCGCCTGCCAGTCGTACTCCCGATAGCGCAGGCCGTAAAAAGCGGCCGCGTCGCGCAGCCGGCGGACGATGACCTCCTTTGACGCGGTCACCGGCAGGCGGCAATCGATGCCCACCCTCTCCACGTCGTCGAGGTCGATCTTGCCCACGTTGATCGTGAGCGGGCCGGATAGCTCGTCCTCCCACTCGCCGAGAAGGGCGATCGCGTGCGGGTCCTCGCCGATCTCGTTGGCGATGAATTGCGCCACCCCGGAATCGACCCCCAGCGCGTCGAGGGCGATGCACAGGCGGATGATGGCGTTCACGCCGTCTTCGGGGGCCATGGCGTGGGCCGAGCGGCCGAGGATGACGATCCCGCCGTCCTCGCGGTCGAAATCAAACTCCAGCAGCTCCAGCACGTCGGCCAGTTCATCCTGCCCCGGGCCGTCATAGCCGATGGCGTCGGGGACGGCGTTCAGGGCTGTGCCGCCCGACAGCCGCACTCCGCTCTCGTTCTCGCCCTCCAGCACGAACTGGAGCAGCCCCTTCTCGCCGAAGGTCAGCGGGAAAACGGAGTCGGGCGTGAAGCCCATCCGCGGCCACTCCTCCACCTCCTTGTAGCGCTTGACGCAGCGCCAGAGGTTCTCCTCGTCCGTGCCGAAGATGAAGCGGACGCGGCGGTTGAAGGTGACCCCGGCGTCGATCAGGGCCTTGACGGCGAACAGGGCGGAGAGCAGCGGCCCCTTGTCGTCCTGCGTGCCGCGGCCGTAGAGGAACCCGTCGACCTCGACCGGGTCGAATGGGCCGGTCGCCCAGTCCTGGAGGTTGCCGGCGGGCACGACGTCGAGGTGGCCGAGGATGCCCAGCATCTCCTCGCCCTCGCCGATCTCGGCGTAGCCGTAAGCCCCGCCGTCGCCGTAGGTGACGCGCATCCCCAGCGCCGCGGCGATGGCCAGCGCCTCGCGCAAGGCGCGGTCGATGGCCGGGCCGAAGGGGTAGCCGTCCGCCCCCTCGTCGAGGACGCTGGGGATGCGCACCAGCCGGATGAGCGCCTCGTTCAGCGGCGTCTGCTGGGCGGCGAGATGGAGGTCGAGGTCGGCGATCATGTCAGAGTTTTACCGTAAATCCGCCGCTGCTGCCGCTGCTGGTGTCGTGGGGCAGTTTGGGGATGAGCCAGCTCAGGAACTGGTCGGTGGAGCGGGTCTGGCCCAGCACGCGGCCGGGGCCGGTCAGATCGACCACCAGCCCTTCGCCGCTGAACAGCGTGGATTTTATTCCGCCGATCTTGCGCACCCGGAAGCCGATACCCTCGGTGAAGGCGACGAGGTGGCCGGTGTCGATGGTGATCGTCTCGCCCGCGGCCAGGTTCATCTCGTGGATGGCCCCGTAGGACGACAGCAGTAGCGGCCCCGTGCCCGACGCCCGCAGCATGATCAGCCCTTCGGAGGCGAAGAACGTCTTGGCCCCGCTCCACTTGGTGTCGGTGGTGATGCTCATGGCCGAGGCCAGATAGGAGCCGGATTGCACCATGAGCATCTCGTCCTGCATGTCGACGACGATCAGGTCGCCGGTGAGGGCCGGGGCCACGCCGACGCGGCCGCCGCCGGGCGGGGCCTGGTAGGTGTTCTGGAAGAAGCTCTCGCCGCCGAGCACGGCCCGGCTGAACGACTTCAGAAAGCCACCGGTGGCCGCCGTCTCCAGGGTGACGCCCTGGGACATGCTGACCATCGAGGCGGCCTCGACGCGGACTTCCTCGCCGCCGTCGAGATGGATGATGCCCAACGAGAAGGCGGGCCGATAGAGGAGTTCGATTCGCATGGGTGGATTCTCCTTTTGCTGGTGGAGCGCGAGGGCAGGGGTGCGCCGCCGCGCTGCCGTTAAGCGAACAACATCTAAAGGGTTCGCAAGCGCAGATAGTATAGCACGAATGTGGTTGGGGATGGTGAGCGTTTTGCGATTACCCCGTCGCGACCGGCGTAGTTTTTCGTTTGCGGGACGGGCGGGTTACAATAGGCGCATGAGCCAATCCGCCCAGCTGTCCCTCGGTCTCGACAAACCCCACCGCAACCAGTACCTCTTTTCCGACCACTACCTCGAAGAAATATTGCGCCGCGAGGCGGCATGGACGGCGGCGCAAGGCCCCGCGGCCGAATTCCTGGCCTGGTTGCGCGAACTGTACGCGGCCGAAGCCGCCCAGCTTGAGGCCTATAGCGAGTCCCAACTGGAGGATCACTGGATCAAGCCCATTCTCGACCGCCTCGGCCATGTGTGGGAGGGGCAGGCCACCATCCCCGGCATGGACGGCAGCATCAAGCGGCCCGACTACGTCTTCTTCCCCAACGAAGCGGCGCGCAAGACGGCCGTGAGCGACCAGCGTACCGAAGAGTATGCCCGCTTCGCCCTCGCCGCGGGCGAGGTGAAGGCGTGGCCGGTGAACCTGAGCCGCAAGGCAGCCGGCGCGCCTGTCTTCGACAACAACAACCCCATGTTCCAGATCGACTACTATCTGAAGGCCGGCGACGTTTCATGGGGGATCGTCAGCAACGGCCGCTTCTGGCGACTGGTTCACAAGGACAGCAGCTATCGCCTCGACCGCTACTTCGAGATCGACCTGCGGGAAGCCCTCACCACCCCCGACAATCGCCGGGCGCTGGCCGTGGCCACCTACTTCACCCTGTTCTTCGGCCGCGCCGCCTTCGCCCCCGACGACACCGGCCGGGTGTTCCTCAATGAGGTGCTGGCCGGCAGCAATACCTATGCCGTGGCCCTGGAGAGCGACCTGCGCGACAACGCCTACAAGGCCCTCGAGCAACTCATCACCGGCTTCTTCGCTCCGTCGGCCAACGGGCTGGACCCCGACAACGAGGCCGACCGCGCCGCCGTCTATCGCAACAGCCTGCTGCTGCTCTACCGGCTGCTGTTCCTCTTCTACGGCGAGAGCCGCGGCCTGCTGCCCATGGGCAACGAGCGCTACCGCGAGCGCAGCCTGACGACGCTGGCCGGGCGGATGGCCAAAGTGGTGGACGACCACAAGATTGACACCGTGCCGCCGATGACCCGCATTCATTGGGCCACGCTGAAGACGCTGTTCGACATCATCAACGGCGACGACGCCGGCCTCAACGCGCACCTCGGCGTGCCGCGCTATAACGGCGGCCTGTTCGACCCGACCCGCCACCCCTTTCTGGAAGCCCACTTCGTCGGCGACGCCTTTCTGGTGCGGGCCGTCGACTATCTGGCCCGGCGACGCAAGACCGAAAACGGCCGCTACACCGGCTTCGAGGCGGTCGATTACCGCACCCTCGGCGTCCGCCAGCTTGGCTCCATCTACGAGGGGCTGCTGGAGTACAAGGTCAGCGTGGCCGCCGAGGCGATGGTGACCGTGCGCAAGGGCGGCAAGGAGACGTGGCTGCCCGCCCGCGAAGGCGGCAAGGCGAAGGTCATCGAGACCCGTCAACCGGGCGAGCTGTATCTGGCCACCGACAAGGGCGAGCGCAAGGCCACCGGCTCCTACTACACGCCCGACTACATCGTCAAGTACATCGTCGAGCAGACGCTGGGGCCATTGGTGGAGGAAGCGCGGGAGAAGATACGAGATACGAAATACGAGATACGAGACAAGAGCGCGGCGGCGCGGTTCGAGGCGGCGATCCTGAGCCTGAACGTGCTCGACCCGGCGATGGGGTCGGGCCATTTTCTGGTGGAGGCGACGAATTTTCTGGCGCGGGCGCTGGCAACAGCGGACCTGGCGACGAGTGACGAGTTACGAGTTTCGAGTGAAGACGAAAGCGACCTCACCTACTGGAAGCGGCGGGTGGTGGAGGCCTGCATCTACGGCGTGGACAAGAACGAGCTGGCGGTGGAGCTGGCCAAGCTGAGCCTGTGGCTGGAGACGGTGGCCGCCGACAAGCCGCTCAGCTTCCTCGACCACCACCTGCGCCACGGCGACAGCCTCATCGGGGCGCGACTGAGCGATCTGGAGGTTGCGCCGGGGGCGAAAGGGGGAAAGGGAGAAGGGGCGAAAGGGCGAAAGGGCGCAGGGGAGCAGGAACCGTTGTTTGACGAATCCGCCTTCACCACCAATGTCGGGCAGGCTGTGGGTGGTATGGCGGCCATCGAGACCCAACCGACCGACGACATCGACATCGTCCACGCCAAGGAGGACGCCTGGCATATCATCCACGACACCCACCTCGGCCGCTGGCGGCAACTGGCCGACCTGTGGGTCAGCGCGTGGTTCGGCAACGACATGAGCGCCGGCGAGTACCGCGATCTGGCGCAACGCATCCAGGGCAAGCCGGGCGGCCTCATGAGCGACGAGCAGGCCGCCCGCTA
>JAHDWL010000110.1:5126-5363 GCA_023384355.1 Anaerolineae bacterium | reverse complement strand
CAGCCTGCCTCATACGTCACCGCAAACACCGTATCCGCCAGCCATCGCTTGAACGATGGATTGTCCATAAACTGTTTGAACAACTCGGTATGATCGGTCAGCAATGACACAATCACCCGCTGGAGTGCGTTGTCGTGCTCGATACGCGCGTTCTGCTTGTCCGAGTTCTTCATGGCGTTCTGGTAGGCCTGATCGGCCGCTACCTTGGCCGGAATCTCCTCGCTGATCACCTTCCCG
>JAHDWL010000110.1:3933-5116 GCA_023384355.1 Anaerolineae bacterium | reverse complement strand
TCTTGTCCGCGTCCCGCCATTCGATGCTACCGAACATGTCGTTGAACGCCTGCAGGATGTTGGATAGCCGGTCCAGCTCCGGTTCCATCATGAAGCCGCCGCCTTCGACCGGCACGGGGCCGATCGGTCCGTCCTCATCAGCCAGGGCAATGGTGATCGACACCCGCACCTCGGCGCGGTAGCTATCCATATCAATCGCCTCCAGGATGCCCTTCGATAGGTCGTCTTCTCGTGGGGCCGGCAGTTTGGGGATCAGAAAATTGAGGAACGTCGCCAGCCGCTCCCAGTCGGCGTTGCTGTAGGGCAGGATGGACGACAGGAAGTTGTAGGTGCGCACGAAGGCCTTGGCCTTGCTCTTGAAGTCGACCTGGCCGTCCTCGTCGAGGTCGTTGTAGACAGCGACGCAGGTGTCGAGGATGGGGTCGAGCTTGTCGCGGTCGGCCCCGCCCAGATAAAGTTCCACCAGCCCCGCTACCTGCTCCCAGCTATAGACCTGATGGCCATCGAGGCCGGCCTTCAGGTCGTGGAGCTTGTTGGGATCGGTTTCCTCGCTCAGGATGGTCGTGCGGTAATAGGGCTCGAATGAGGTCTGGATGGTGTCGGCATCGTTGGCAAAGTCGAGCACAAAGGTGTCGTGCTTCTGTGGGTGCGCCCGGTTGAGCCGCGAGAGCGTCTGCACGGCCTTGATGCCGGACAAGATCTTGTCCACATACATCGTGTGCAGCAGCGGCTCGTCGTAGCCGGTCTGGAACTTGTCGGCCACCACCAGGAAGCGATACGGGTCTTCGCGGAAGCGCTCCTCGATCAGGTTGCTGGAGAAGCCGTTGAGCGACCCCTCGGTCACCTTCACCCCGCCGTACTCGTGCTCGCCGGAGAAGGCGACGATGGCCTGGAACGGGCTTTTACGCTCCTGCAGATAGTCGCGGATGGCGTGGTAATAGTCGATAGCCCGGCGGATGCCACTGGTGACGACCATCGCCCGCGCCTGCCCGCCAATCTTGTTCTTGGCCATGACCTGATCGTGGAAATGGTCGACCATGATCTCGGCCTTCTGGCGGATGGCGTACTGGTGCCCCTCCACGTAGCGGCGCAGCTTCTTTTGGGCCTTTTTGGCGTCGAACTCCGGGTCATCCTCCACCTTCTTCATCAGGCGGTAGTAGCTGGCGACCGGGGTGTAGTTCTG
>JAHDWL010000110.1:0-3909 GCA_023384355.1 Anaerolineae bacterium | reverse complement strand
AACCGCTCCTGGATGGCTTGCTTCATCGTGTAGCTGTGGAACGGCCGCCGCTTGACCATTCCGCCGTCCTCGAAGGCATCGCCGAATATCTCCAGCGTCTTGTTCTTGGGCGTGGCCGTGAAGGCGAAGTAGCTGGCGTTGGGCAGCATCTTGCGCGACTCCATGACGCGGTTGATCTCGTCCTCGGTGTCTTCCTCCTCCACTTCGGCCAGTGTCTCATTCATCTTGCCCGCCGTGCGCCCGCCCTGGCTGCTGTGGGCTTCGTCAATGAGAATGGCAAACGTCCGGCCGCGGTGCTCGTCGCCTATGTCGTTAACGACGATAGGAAACTTCTGGACGGTCGTGATGATGATCTTCTTGCCCTCAGTGATGAAGCGGCGCAGGTCACCGGATCTATCGGCGTGGCCGACAACCGACCCTACCTGGGCGAATTGCCTGATCGTGTTTTTGAGCTGCTTATCCAGCACGCGCCGGTCGGTGACGACGACAACCGAGTCGAATACCGGCTGACTGCCCTGCTCCAGCCCGACGAGCTGGTGGGCCAGCCAGGCGATGGAGTTGCTCTTGCCGCTGCCGGCCGAGTGCTGGATGAGATAGCGCCGGCCCGCGCCGCTGGTCCGCGCGTCGGCCAGCAGCGCCCGCACCACGTCGAGCTGGTGGTAGCGGGGGAAGATCTGCTTATCGCGCTTCTTGCCGCTGCGGTCGTCCTTTTCGGCTACGACCTGGGCGTAGTTCTCCAGGATGTCGGTAAGGCTCTCGCGGGTCAGGATGCGCTCCCACAGGTAAGCCGTCTTCAGCCCGTCGGGGTTGGGCGGGTTGCCCGCGCCGTCTAGGTAGCCCCGGTTGAAGGGCAGGAACCACGATGCCTTGCCCTTCAGCTCGGTGCAGAAGCGCACCTCCTGGTCGTCGACGGCGATATGGGCCACGCAGCGCTTGAACTGGAAGAGCAGCTCGCGCGGGTCGCGGTCGCGGCGGTATTGCTCAACGGCGTCCTCGACGGTCTGCTTGGTCAGCCGGTTCTTAAGTTCGAAGGTGAAGACGGGCAGGCCGTTGATGAACAGGCACAGGTCGAGGGCCAGCTTTGTCGCGTCCACGCTGTATTGCAACTGCCGGGTGACGCTGAAGATGTTCTCGCGGTAGCGGCGCTCGGCCCGCGTGTTGCCGGGAGTGGGCGTGCCGTAGAACAGGTCGATGGTCGCCGGGCCGTGCTTGATCCCCTTGCGCAGCACGTCGATAACGCCACGTTTGGCGATCTCGCCTTGCAGGCGGTTGAGGAACGCGCGCCGCTTGGGGCCGTCCTTCTCCAGGTCAAAACCCTCGACGATCTCCGGCTGGGTAGTGTGCAGGAAGGCCAGCAGCTTGCCCAGATCGACGGCGTGGTCGCGGTCGTATTCGGCCGGACTGCCCTCGATGTAGCCGCCGAGGACGGGCATTGTTTCTCTGACGGCGGTCGGGCGACGGGAGTCGCCTTCGTCGGCGGCCGACGGTCGTCCCGTCATCGCCGCGACAATAATCCGCTCCAGTTCTTTTTCGCTGGTGTCGCTATGGGGCATCGGTCTCTTCCTCCCACTCGACCGGCTCGGCGTCGGGGTTGCTGTCCTCGTCCGACTCCGACTCGATCTCCTCAAACTCTTCCGGCAGGGAAGCCGCCGCGGCGCGGACGTCCAGTTTTCCCGTCACCACGTCGGCGATGAGCCGGGTGCGGTATTCGCGGATGAGGTCGATTTCGCGTTCGACGCGTGAAATAGCGGCATGCAATTCAATGAGCTCGGCCTCCAACCCTTGCATGATTCGCGTTTGTTCCTCTCTCGGCGGCAAGGCCACAGGTATCATGCCAAAGCGGTCAGTATACAATCTAAGAAACCCTGCGGTTCCTGTGCCAAGCCCTTTTGACTCGATTCGGAACTTGTGCTTCATCAGAGGTGTTCGGAACAGAGCTGTTAAATAGTGCAAATCCACATCCCCAATGGGATCGAATACCGCGTAATCTGGACTTGCTACTCCATGAATCTCCGAAGCAAAGACAAGACCATTGTTCGCTTGCAATCGGTTCAGAACGACTTGACCTGGATGGACGACTTTGTACCCAACGAGGGTTGGTGCTTGGCCGGGGCGCGCGAAGTGCTCATCATGCGGCACCAATCCCTGAATCATTCGCAGCGATAAAAGCGTTTCCTCGCCTGTCGTAGACCGCACGTCAACTTCTCTAAGAAGGTATTTGATCCGCATCACATCCCAATGCGCCGGAATATTCCCCAGCCACTCAACGCCCGACGGCCGCAGCAGGACGTCCGGGTCAAGGCCGCGGGTGACGGCGCGGTGGATGATGGCCTGCTTCTGCTCGTTCAGCAGGGCGATGAGCTTGCGCTTGGCGTGGATGGTGCGGTTGATGCGGCCGTCGATGTGGTCGAGGAAGCGGGCGATGGCGTGTTGTTCGGCTAAAGGTGGGACAGGAATCCGAAATGCTCCCAGCCGCGTCTCTGCAATGGCTGGATATGCAATCCCAACGGAATGTGCTGTCACTTGTTCGGTAAATGGGTCACTTTGGACGAAATAGCTAACGTATTTAGGCTCGAGCGATGGCCCGGGCGTAAGTACGGCGAACCCAGTCGATGCGATCAGATCGTCACTGCCTTCGCTCACGTAGTAGACTGCCTTTAGATACGTTCGCACCGTTGATACGATTGTATCGCCCTCTTGGAGAATTCGACGCGCACGAGAGGGCGCATCAGCAAACGCCAGCTTCTGCGGTTTTGCGGTGAGCCGACCAGTCCCCACGCTCCCGATATCAATGTATCGGAATTCATAGGTTGGCTTGGTGCTTTCTGGAAGGGCTCGCGCGTTTATTTTTGTTGCACGCTTTAGAGGTATTGCCTCCCAATGCTCCGGCACTTCGCCCAGCCACGTCACGCCAGAGTCTCTGTAAGAAACGTAGGGTTTGAGCCTCATTGGGTTAGCCCTTTAACAGATCCAGCCATTCGTAGGCGGGCCTTTTTGCCTGAGCCGCCCGGCAAACCTCGAACAAGCGTCGATGTCGTCGGGCATAATCAAGTATGGCAGCCACTTGCGTCGGATATGTGGCAGAGGATGGAACTAGGTTGTCGAATCCCAAGCCAAGTTCATGGCAGAGATCAATGAATTCTTCACGGTTAAAACTGCTCGTCAGCATCTCTTTGAAGCGATACGTATCAAGCAGTATGGGCGCATGCCGAGCATCTGCCTGTTCAACAGTCATTTCGCTGGCCACCATAAAAGCTTCCGGAAGCAACTGTATAATTGAGGCATTGTAATCAGTAGGTTGCCTACCTAAGCCCGTACCCTCTTCATGTACACATTCAATGAGTTTCAACCCGGCCAATTCATCGAGCAGTTTAGGCGAGAAGTTGTCAAATCTGTTGAGGAAACCGGTTTCGCCATCGACCGATTCTGGCGTTCCATCCGGATCCCAATCGATTGTTACCCGTCGGCCTGTATCATCGCCGACATACCAGATTAGTGACTGGATCGCTTCCAAGTGTCGTTGAGTCAGTTTCATCGAATCATCCGCCTGAAAACTACGCGTTAGATAGTCTCTACCAAAATTTCATCCAACAACCCTTCGGTCTCCTGCTCCAACGCTTCGATATCGGCGCGGATCTCCGCCAGCGACCGCAGTTGCGGCGGCTTGTAGAAGTGGCGCGTGAAGGAGATCTCATAGCCGGTCTTCGTCTTGGCTGGGTCGATCCAGGCATCGGGGGCATAAGGCAATACTTCGCGGCGGATGAAGGTTTCGACGCCGCCCGGCTCCAGCAGGGGGATCTGCTCCGTATCGCGCTTGTCGGGGTCGGGCTCATACTCAACCACGCGCTCTTTGCCGCCGAGGGTGGCCGAGAACAGGCCGCGCCGCGCGCTTCAACGTGGCCGCCGACC
>JAHDWL010000109.1 GCA_023384355.1 Anaerolineae bacterium | reverse complement strand
TCAGCACCAACGGCCGCGCCCTGGCGATGATGATCAACGCTCTGCTCGCCGCGTGGCCCTGTCCCGTCGACGAGATTGCCCTGCTCGGCCACAGCATGGGCGGGCTGGTGGCCCGCAGCGCCTGTTTCTACGGCGAGATGGCCGGGAGCGAGTGGGTCGACCGGCTGCGGTCGATCGTCTGCCTCGGCTCACCCCACCACGGCGTCCCGCTGGAGCAGCGCGGCAACCTGCTCAACGTCCTGCTCGATTCGACGCCGTTTCTGGCCCCGTTCTCCCGGTTGGGCAAGCGGCGCAGCGCGGGCATCACTGACCTGCGCTACGGCAATCTGGTCGATGAAGACTGGCTCGGCCGCGACCGCTTCGCCAATGGTCGTGATGATCGCTGCCTGGTGGCCCCGACGCCCGGCGTGCGCTATTTCGCCGTGGCCGCCACCCTCGGCCGCCGCGCCGATTCGGTCGCCACGCGCTTGCTTGGGGACGGCCTTGTGCCGCTCGATAGCGCCCTCGGCCGCCACCCGTCCCCCGCGCGCTGCAACACGTTCGACGAGGCGAATACCTGGATCGCCTACGGCATGAGCCACCAGGACCTGCTGGCGCGGCCGGAGGTGTATGAGCGGATCGCGTTGTGGCTGGCGTGATTGAGTATTCAGTAGGTCAGTGTTCAGTAGGTCAGTATTCAGTGGTCAGTGTTCAGTTGATCAGTATTCAGTCCCCGACACCCCACAACGACCCAACCCGCCACCTTTCTGAACTCGTCACTCGTCACTCGTCACTCGTCACTCGTCACTCGTATCTCGTATCTCGTATCTCGTATCTCGAGATGTTTTTACGCCTGATGTTGCTCGATCACGCGCTCGATCGCGTCCAGGCCGCGGCGGACGGTCTCCATGTCCGGGCCGAAGCTGATGCGGCTGTAGTGGCGGTAGCGGGCGTAGGTGCGGCGCTTCTCCGGGTTCACGTCGAAGAACACCCCCGGCACGGTGATCACCTTCTCCTCAAGCCCGGCCTCGAAGAAGCGGATGCCGTCGTTGAGCGGCGGTGGCAGCTGGGACAGGTTGGCCCAGACGTAGAACGTGCCGCCCGGCTCCACCTCTACCCGGATGCCCATCCGGTAGAGCCGGTCGAGCATGTAGTCCCGCTTGGCGCGGAAGGCGGTCTGGATGGCGGCCGTCTCCTGATAGACGCATTCCGGCTCCAGCAAGCCCAGCACCTCGGCCTGGAACGGGTTGTTGGCCCCGCCGTCGAGGAATGACCCGGCGCTGGCGATGGCGTGGATGACCTCGCTGGGGCCGAGCGTCCAGCTGATGCGCCAGCCGGGATAGCGCCAGTTCTTGGTCAGCCCGTCGACGATGATCACCGGGTCGCGGTCCACGTCTTCCACGTGGGCCGCGGCCGAGACCATCTTTGGCTTCTCGGTGAGTGAGTTATTACCGAAATACCCGGCATCCGATTCGCCATTATAGATGTAGTGCGAATAGAACTCGTCGAGGATGAGCGAGCAGCGGTAGTTTCGGGCCAGTTGCACCCATTGCGCCAGCCGCTCCCCCTCGATAAGCTGGCCGGTGGGGTTGGCCGGGTTGCTCACGAGCAACGCCTTCAGCCCGCGCCCCTGAATCTCGCGCTTGATCATCTCCAACGGAGCCTGATAGCCGAGGTCGGGTTCGAGCAGGATGGGGATGGGGATGAAGGCCTTGAAGATGCTCAACAGCTCTTCATAGGCGGTATAGTCGGGCAGGAAGTGGCCCATGTTGATGTTGCCGAGCGCGGCGGCGATGCGGGCCAGCGCCACGCGGCCGCCGCCGGAGATGCTGACGTTTTCCCACGTGTACTGGCTGCGCTTGCCCTGCCGGTAGATGGTGTTGTAGAGGTCGGCCACCTTCGTGCGCAGGGCTATCTGGCCGGTGATGGGGCCATATTCATGGCGGCGCGGGTCGATGGTGACGGAATTGACCCGCGGCGGCGCGCCGGGCAGCGGCCCCGTCTCCGGCGCGCCCTGGCCCAGATTGGCCCAATCGGTTGAGTCGTAGGTGAAGCCCAGTTCGCTCGCGCGGTGCATGACGTAGATTACGCCCGTGCGCGGCACCTCGCGAAAGCCGGGAATTGGTGGTTGCGTCATCGTTATGATTGCCTTATGATCGAGATTTATGGGGCAGGCAAAAATGGCCTGCTGTCCGGCCCATCATCGGCATCGGCATCGGTCACGGATGTTCTCATAGCGCGCGGGCAGGGGTTCCATCCTCGCGGCTCTACCGGCCGGTCGCCATCACCGATGGGGGATTATCGGTAAACGAACTCGTATTGTCGTGTGAACCGGCCTGAATGTCAATGAGGTAGCCGTGGGCAAACAGGAACAACCCCAAAACCAGCGTCCCGGCCAGCGGCCGTCGCGCAGCGAACTTCGCAACAGTATCGTGTGGCCGGTGGTCATCTCGGTCGTCATCTGGCTGGCCGGGCTGCTCATCTACATCTTCGCTCCCGGCCGGTTCGACGTGCTGGTGTCGGGCATGGTTGCCGCCGGGTTGTTAATCTATCTCGTCTGGTATCAGCGCCGTATGCGACTGGCCCCCAGCGAGCGCATCCTGTCGCTCTTGCTGGCTGTGCCGGCCATACTGGGCATCTCTGCCGGCCTGATTCGCGGCGACGCGCTGTTTGCCATCACCGGCGTCAGTCTCAGCCTTCTTCTCCTGGGCGTTCAGCGCGCCCTGACGATCCCTTTCTCCTATCGAATGGCGCGCCGGAACTTCGCGCGCGGGAATATGGAGCTGGCGCTCGACCTGGTGGACAAGGCCATCGCCACCCGGCCGTTGTTCTGGGAGTCCTATCAATTGCGGGCGCTCATCTACCTGTCAGCCATGCAATTTCCACAGGTGGAGCGTGACGCGCTGAAGGCGCTGGAGCTGCGGCCGGACGCCCACCCGGTGCACAATACGCTCGGCCAGCTCTATCTGGCGACCAGCCAATATGAACGCGCCGCCGAGGCCTATAGCAAGGCCATCGATCTGTCGCCCAAGAGCGCCCTGTACCATTTCCATCAGGGAGTGGCTCTCTACCGGCTGGGCGACGTGCGCGAGGCGGCCGAGGCGCTGGCCGCCGCCACCCGGCTCGGTCTGCCCGATGTCACCTACGAGTTGCAGGCGTATTACTATCTCGGCGTCGCGCTGGAGCGCAACGGGGAGATAGAGAAGGCCGAGGAAGTTTTCGCCGACATGGTCAAGTTTCGGGAAGGGCTGGAGATCCTCAAGGAGAACCTCAAGCAGCAACCCGAATTCCCCGAGCTGCCCGTGCTGCGCGCCGACCTGCGCGATATGACAAAGCGGCTGAGGGCGGCCGTGCCGCAATAATCATCAGGGGCCGATCTTCTCCAGCCACACCGCGTCGATGAAGAAATCCTTCGAGCTGCGGTAGATGCTCTTCACCCGAATCAGTACCCCCACTTCTGTTGGCGACGGCAGCGTGAACGTGACCACGTGATAGAACCAGCGCCGGTCGCCCATGTCGCGGGCGGTGGCCCAGCCGCCGGTTTTCGCCCCGTTGATGACCACCCACGCCCCTGACTCGGCGGTGTAGGTGTCCCACGTCGGGTCGTCGGGGTCGAGGTCCTCGTGCCAATGGAGCTGCACGGGCACCGTCAGGCGGTAGGTTCCGGCGGGCAGATCGACGGTCTGATAGAGCTGGCTGCCGAAGGCCGCGCTGCGGTGGAACAGCTTGTAGACATGACCGCCCTCCAGGATGAGCGCGTTCGGCCCGCCCAGTTGCTCTTCGGGCGGCAATTGATTGTTCTCCTTATGGAGCATCTCCGGGATGCCGGAGACGATGCCAGCCGTCGGGTCGTCGGGATGAATCGTCCGCAGATCCCATATTCCTTCCCCAATCTCCAGCCACGTCAGGTCCCAGCCGTTGGGTTCCTGGTTAATCAGGAAGCCGGGGGCCGGGGGCAGGTCGGTCCAGTCGCCTTCGAAGCTGCCGTTGGCCAGCAGGTTCGGCCCGAAGCCGGGCGTGGGCGAGGGGGCGAAGGTGGCCGTGGCCGGCGGCGTGGGCGGCGGGCCGTCGGTGCTCGCCGGCGCCGGCGTGCGCGTGGGCACGAGCGTGCGCGACGGGACGGCCGTCAGCGTAGCGGTGGGCGTGGGCGTGTTCTCCGGCTTGACGACGATGGGCAGATTGGCCAAACTGTCGTCGTCTTTGAACGCGGGAGGCGTGGGCCGGGCGGAAAAAACGGCGACGGCCGCCATTGCGAGAGCGCCCAGCGTGAGGGCGGCCGCGATCCAGATATTGCGCATGGTATCCACCTCCTTCCGTGGATGGGCGGCCGGCGATGAGCCAATCCGCGCGTCCATTATAACCCAAACCGACCTGCCGGAGGTCAGAATAGGGATTTTTCCCTAAAATCCCGGTCTCCATCGATGAAAACCGTTGTAGTTTTCCCTGCAATACGGCGGCGAGGAGATCGCCGAAGAGGGCGAGACGATTGAGGGCGAGACGGGCGAGTCGCTGCCGTCGTCCTATGCTGTCGTCAGCGGTCCGGCCGGCGTCAACATTCGCACCGGCCCCAGCACCGCTTTCTCGTCAGTGGGTGTGGCTGCCCACGGCACGCGCCTGGAGATCGTCGGCCGCAGCCAGGATGGCCAGTGGTGGGTGACGCCGATAGTCACCGCGCCACAGGGTCGCGGCTGGGTCAGCGCCGGATTTGTCGACGCGACGATCAACGACGCGATACCGGTCATCGTCGCGCCGCCGCTGCCCACGCCGGTGCCCGTGCCGCCGACCGCGACCCCGCAACCGGCTAACCCGGTGCTCAACTTCTGGGTCGACCGCTCGACGATCAATTCGGGCGAGTGCACCACGCCGTGGCCAACATCCGGGCGGTGTGGGTCTACCCCGTGGGCGAGGACTTCCGCAACTTCCCGGCCACCGGCGACGGCAGCCGTTCGGTCTGCCCGCAGCAGACGACCACCTACGAGATGCGCGTTGAGCTGGTTGACGGTTCCATCGTCACCCGCCAGGTCACCGTGAACGTCCTTCCGAGCAATCTGCTGGCCGGGATGAACTTCGCCCTGGCCTCCTTCGGCAACGGCCAACCGGTGCTGCCGGGCGCGCCGCCGACCCTGAGATTCGGCGCGGGTAACTCCCTGTCGGGCTTCGGCGGGTGCAATAACTTCACGGGCGAGTATTCGACCCTCGGGCAATCCGGCGTGTCCATTCGCGTGGGCGCCAGAGGGATGATGTCCTGTGGTCTGGAGCTGGACGCGCAGGAGAACCTTTTCATCGAAATGTTGAACCGGGTCGCGTCCTGGGAACATTCCGGCTTCCAGACGATATTCCGTGACGGAGCCGGCACGCCGCTGCTGACGTTCGTGCGTCAGTAGTTGTGACCCGACCCTAACACGGCTGGGGGCATTGCGAAC
>JAHDWL010000108.1 GCA_023384355.1 Anaerolineae bacterium | reverse complement strand
GTCAACTATGACGCCGTCGGCGACACGATCAGCTACGACTACCTGGTGACCAACAGCGGCAACGTGACGCTCTACCCGCCGTACTCGGTGGCCGACGACAAGATCGTGGCCCCCAACACGGTGAGCTGCAACCAGACGCCGGCCCCGCTGGCTCCGGGAGCATCCTTCACCTGCACGGCGACCTACACCGTGACCCAGGCCGACATCAACAACGGCTCGGTGACCAACATCGCCCAGGCTACGGCCTACGATGCCCCGGCGGGCAGCACTCCGACCCCGGACCCGGTGATCTCCAACGAGGACACCGTGACGGTGCCGTACGCGCCGCCGGTGAGCATCTGCCCGGTCGGCTCTGCCGCCAACCGCTGGACTGACATCCTCGGAATCGGCATGGGCAGCCCGACCAAGCACAAGAACGTGGCCAAGATTAACATCCCCAACTCGCAAAATGTGGTCGCGCTCTACGGCCAGATGGCGGCGAAGGATGTTGGTCTTGCCAAGTATGTGCGGTTCATGTACCCGGGTCAGAACAACTACGTTGAGGTGAACACCGTCACCAGCCCGTCGCCCCACAACGCGGCCGTCTTCTGGTACGGGACCGATCTTGACCCGGCAACCAACATCCGTGGGCGCTGGTTCCTGCAGAAGACCGGCACCAAGTTCCACATCCCGCGCGCGCTCATCCTCTACCCGACCTATCAAACGGCTCCGGGAGAAGAGTACGTGGACGTGTTCGAGGTGTTCCAGACGAGCGACACCCAGGTCTACTGGGAAGCTGTCAACGGCTGGATACCGGTTCAGGAGGTCGATCTGGAGATTCCTGCGCCGCTGGCCCCAGCGACATTCACCGTGAAGGTCGCTCTGGTGGACAACGACGCGGACACCCGCCCGGTCTACGTGACGGCCACGGCCGGCAACGTCTCGCAGACGCTCTCGCCGACCCACCCCGATCGCAAGGACCAGCTGAACATCCTCACGTTCACGCTTGAGAATGTTCCCGCGGGGACGAGCTCCATCACCCTGCGGCTTGAATCGCCGCAGCCGTTCACCAACGGCCTGGACTATCTCGGTGGTGATTCCGTTGCCCTGACCGGCGCAACGGCCAATTACTACTGCGCTACGCCGTAGGTACTTTATCCGCTCTCAGGCCTCGGAGGTCCCCAACGACCTCTGAGGCTTGATATCTAAGATCAAAAAAGCCACCTCGTTCCGGGGGGGCTTTTTTGATCTTCTGTTTTCAGCATTCAGCAGGTCGGTATTCAGTATTCAGTAGGTCAGTTTTCAGTATTCAGTCCCCACTGATCCACTGACCCACTGACCCACTGACCCACTGACCTACTGATCTACTGAATACTGCCTACTTCTTCCCCATCCGTGCCGAGACGATTGTCACCACGAGGAACAGCACCACAGCCACCTCGTTCAGCAGGCCGCCCCAGCGCCGCGCCTCCCAATTGAGCATCAGGTCGCCATAGACGCGGAGCACCAGCGACAGGTGCAGCAGCACCAGATGGACATAGAAAACGGGCCGGTAGGGGACGGCCACGCCCATCACGGCGGGGATGATGACCGGCGCGTGGCCGAAGATCATCGAGATGACGAAGCCCAGCAACAGCGCGTGGTACTGCGCGTCATAGATCAGCCCGGCCGAGTAGGACGCGCCAAAATACAGCCACAACCCACCGCCGACCAGCAGCCAGAAGTAGCCGGGCAACAGGCAGGCGGCGATGAACCGGGTCAGCCCCTCGCGGCGGATGGTGATCCGGGCGATGTCGTAGCGCAGCAGCCACAGCCCCAGAAACACCAACCCGGCCCCGGCCACGCGGATGCCGATGTCGGGCACGGCGAGCGAGATGACCAGCCCGACCGTGAACACCGCCACGGCAGCGATGAACATCTCCCGCGCCCCGCGCTTCAGCAGCAGCACGCGGGCCAGCTCCAGCCGTTCCCCGGCGATGGTGAGGATCAAAAAACCGGCCCACCACGGCACGACGCGCGGGACCGACCAGCCGGCCAGCCACAGCGCGTTGCCGACCAGCCACAACACGGCCGCCAGCCCCATCACGCCGTGATCCACCCCCGGCTGCCAGCGATAGATGACGACGAAGATGTAGACCAGCCCTACGGCGGCGGCCACGCTGAGGCCGCGCGCCACCATTGGCGGCAACCCAAGCAGCAGGGCCACGCCGCTCAGCCCGGCCAGCAGCGGCACGATCATATAGCGACGGCGGCCGCCCTGGTTGCGCCCCAGCGCGACCGCCCGCTCCAGACTGATGACCGTGCCCAGAAAGCCGTTGATCATCAACGGCCCGTGGTTGCCCATCAAATTCGCGCCCAGCGGCGGGATGGCCCAGCCCAGCCGGAGCAACCCGGCCCACAGCGCGGCCAGAAGCGCCAGAGCGGCCATGAACATCATGGGCATTTGCGCCCGGCGACTGCGGCGCGGCGGTGGTCCGGCATTACTCATAGACTCAATTTCTCCAAAAGGTATTGGCGGAGGACGACGGCGTCGTTGTGCTCCTGGTCGCGGGCGGCGTAGACGAGGGTGACGTCGCCCTTTTGGGCCGCGTCCAGCAGCGGCCGCCACCGCTCCGGCTCGCCGTCCAGCTCCGTCCGATAGCGGCGCTGGAACTCCGGCCACAGCGCGGGGTCATGGCCGAACCATTGCCGCAGCCCGGTGGACGGGGCGACGTCGCGCAGCCAGCCGTCGAGTTGGGCCTTGGCCTTGCTGATGCCCCGCGGCCACAGCCGGTCGATCAGAAATCGCTGCCCGTCGGCCGCGTCCGGCGCCTCGTAGACCCGCTTGATGGTAATCATGGCAATAACCCCGACAAGCGATACGCGCCGGAACACAGACCGGCGCGTATCGCTTGTCATATCAACCTGCGTGGCGAAATGCTATCTCAATTCTTGCCGATTCGCACCCGCCATTCCTTCGGCCCTTGCAGCTCGTATTCCCAGGTGAACTCGCCGGTGCGCTCGGCCTGGAATTGATAGAAAAGCGGCTTGGGGTCGTGGTCGTTGACCAGCACGAAGTGCTCGCCCGCGCCCAGCTCTTCGAACCACCCGAAGATGAGTGGGTGGCGCTGGATGGGGGGATAGGGACGGATGTCCAGAACTTTGGAATCACTCATGACATTTTCTCCAAAAAGTTAGTTGTTGAGGACGGTGGCCGCCTCATGAAGATTGTTAATATCGGCAAAAACTGCCGGAGCCGCGTCCGGGTTTTTCCTGAGAATCAGCCGGGCCAGCCGGCCGGCCGATGCCCGCACCTTTGGGTCGGCCGCCGCGCCGCTGTCGCGCAGTTGCTTCTCCAGGATGGCCTGCCGCTCGGCCGACGCCGGGCCGATGTCGAGAATATCGTTGGTCACGGCCGGATAATGGTCAGCCAGAAAGCGCCGTAGCGCCAGATAGGCCGCTTCCACCGGACGTTCCCGGTAAAAAGGGTTGGGCCGGAAGTTGGCCGCGGCCCCGCTGGCCATGGCCAGGACGATCGCCTTGTCGTTGTTCATCAGTTTGTACCCTTGCGAATCAAAAAGCGGAATTCGCGTCGCCAGAACGGGCCGGTCGTGCTCGCGTCGAGCAGGTCGTGGCCTGCCCGCTGTGTCCAGTCGCGCAGCTCGCGCCGCGAAGCGGGATCGGTGCTCAACACTTCCAGCACGCCGCCGGCGGGCACGCTGTCCATGACTTCCAGCAGTTGCACGAAGCCGGAGGCGCAATCCCCGCCGCGGTTGTCCAGCGTCTTTGTGGGGGTCAGCTCATCGACTGATGCAGGTGTTAAAGCAGTCATTTTGGGTCTCCTTCAGTTTCAGGTCTGCGACTGGACAGGATCAGGCCGACGGCTCTTTCATCTGGCCGGTCGTCGAATCGTACAACTCGTCCAGCTTGCACATGCCGGAGATGGGCGAGCAGGCGCGCCACAGCGGGCAGGTCAGGAATACGCCGACGAGGGTCAGCACCAGTCCGATCTTGAGCAGGATGATATGGCCGACGGGCGAATAGAGCAGCGCGTCGAGGCTGAGGCCGACGAAGCGGTAAGCCTGGATGAAACCGGTGATGATCAGCGTCGGCAGGATGATGCGCACAACCACGCGGAAGCGCTCAAGCTGCTGCCCCGCGGCCACGACGACCGGGATGGAAAGGGTTTGCCGCGCCGCCGGAACGGCGATGAAAATGTTCCAGAACGCGCCGCCGAACCACAGCCCGAACGCGGCCACATGCGCCCAGCGGACCAGCAGCGGCCAGACCGCCCCGCCCTGCGACAGCGTCACATCGAACGCAGCCTGGAACAGAGCGTCGATCACCAGCAAGCCGACCGCCAGACGAGCCGCGGGCTGTTCGGCATACGGCATGCCGGGGCGGCGGTCGCTGTATTCGTACAAAACAATCATGATGATCGAGGCCAGCAGCGCCGCGTCGATCCAGATCGGCCAGCCGACGCCGAGCCGGCTGAAGCGTACCAGATCGAATATGCCGGTGAGGGCGAAGATCGGCAGGGCGACGAGGACGACGCGCCGGAAGCGGTGGAATTGGGCCGCGGCAAAGACGCGCACGTCGGCCGCCTTGCGCGGTTTGGTCGCGGCGTCGGCCGGAGCCTTGGCCAGAAACCCTTTCCACATGTAGCCGCCGGCCAAAGCGCCGAGGCTCACCAGATGCAACCAGCGCATGATGACGGCCGGCCACTCGCTGACGCCGTGGGTGCTCATCGTCAGCCAGACGCCGACGAATGATGATAGGGTGATGATTGTCAACGCGACCTTGGGCAGGACGTACTTGTCCAGCAGACGGGTCTCGGTGCTCGGTAATAGGGCGGTGGGGACTTGCTGTGGTGATCGGGGATGATTTACCCGCCGCGGTTCGTTTGGCAATAAGGGTGCGCTCTCCATCTCTGCATCAATATCCTGTCTAAATGAGGCCCAGCTCGGCCAGACCTTCATTCGAGATCATGCTCGGACTCCAGCGCGGCTCCCAGACGAGGTTGATATCAACCCCGGTCAGGCCGGGGATGGAAGTCCAAAGTGTTTGTTCAATATCATCGGAAAAACTGGCGTGCATGGGGCAACCGGGCGTCGTCAGGGTCATCGTCACGCCGATGCGACCATCGTCGCCGATAGTCACGCCATAGACCAGACCGAGGTCGATGATGTTGATCCCCAGTTCGGGGTCCAAAACCGTGCGCAATGCGTCGTAGACAAGCTCCTCGGTCACAAATGTGCTCATGAAATCGGCCACGCGCTATCCTCCACAACAATCTTGTAGGGCAAAGAGACGGCTTCCACGGGGCAAATCGGCTCGCAAAGACCGCAATAGCCACAGGCGTCGGGGTCAAGCACCACGGCCACGCCGCCGCTAATGGCCAGCGCGCCTGTGGGGCAGACGACAACGCAATCGCCGCAGCCGGTGCAAACGGCCGCGTCGATATGGGGTTGCCATGTTTCCTGCATCGTTTCGTTCATTTTTCAACTCGCTTCGGCGTCAGAATACCCCATGCGCCGGCAAATGTCATTGATGTAGATCAAGTTGGCAGGGTCTTTCAGTAGTCGGCTCTGATAATACAACACGGCCGTGAGGCGTAGAGGTCAGGCAACCGGGAGAGGTGTCGGCTGATAACCAGGGCCTCGCCTCCCGGTTGCCTGACCCTCCTGGGGCGTGGCCCGTGTGTTCAGGCCGGGTCAACAGCCGCGGAGGGTCAGGCAGCGGCGAAGGGAGGCCATTTGCTACGGCACAGGGGTTTCGCCGCTGCCTGACCTCTACACCTTCAACCACTGGGCCGACTACTGAAAAACCCTGA
>JAHDWL010000021.1 GCA_023384355.1 Anaerolineae bacterium | reverse complement strand
TCTCCCGGTTGCCTGACCTCTACGCCTCACGGCCGTGTTGTATTATCAGAGCCGACTACTGAAAGACCCTGGATGCCGGGGAGCTCGCCCAAACAGCGGGGTTATTTTCTGAAATCGACGAAACGATAGCCGACGCCTCGCTCCGTCAGGATATATTTGGGGTTGGCCGGGTCTTCCTCAATCTTCTTGCGCAGATAGTTGATATAAAGGCGCAGATAGTGAGTCTCGTCGCGGTATTCATAACCCCAGACCTTGGCCAACAGGGTATCGTGGGGAACGACCCAGCCTGCATTCTGGATCAGATGGTTGAGCAGCCGGTACTCCGTCGGCCGCAGGTCGATCCGTTCGCCGTCGACAATGACCTGATGGCGGTTAAAGTCGATCGAGAGGCGATCGTCGATTCGCAGAACAGTGCGCGGCGGCGGCGCGGGCCAATGGGCACGTCGCAACACCGCCCCCACCCGGCTGGTCAGCACACGCGGACTGAACGGCTTGGTGATATAATCGTCGGCTCCCAGACCAAGACCGCGGGTCACATCCTCCTCATCATCACGGACAGTCAGCAGAATGACAGGCATGGTAGAGATTTCCCGCAACAACTTCAGCGTCTCGAAGCCGTCCATCTCGGGCATCATCACGTCCATGATCGCCAAATCGGGGTTGAACTGCCGAATCTGGTCGAGGGCCTGGATGCCGTTTTCCGCCTCGATGACCTGATATCCTTCCAATTCCAGGTTCATGCGGATGAAACGCCTCATGCGCAATTCGTCATCGACGATCAGGATGAGTTGGGGAGCGGTGGTTTCCAGATTTTGGGGTATTTGTTCGACCATTTTCGGGCCTTTTCATCGGGTGCGAATTTTTCGCGCGGCTACCGGCGCGCCTATTCGCGTACGAAACTGATCGCCTTGTCCAGATCGACATCAGGCAATAACTGGATGAAGCTGATGCGGTGCCAGGCGAACAGCACTCGCTCCACATTGCTGTCGAGGAAGGCGACAGGGCGACCATCGCGCCCGCGCGGGTTGTAGACAGTGATGAACTGCGCGGAAGGATCGGGAAGCCCGACCAGTTCGCCGACGATGGGTCCCTCATCAAGTAATTGAATGACGGCTGATAATCGCATAAACCTTCGACACACTCCAAAAACCCGGCGGAACAGCGACCCGACGAGGCGATCCTTGATTCAACCTCAAGTTTAATCCGCCATCGCGAGTTGTACCAGTAATCCGCCGAAGCGTAAATTGGCCTCGGGTGGCAGAGGATAGGGCTGACCGGCCATCAACCGCGCTCCGTTCAGCCAGGTGCCGTTGCTGCTGTGCTGATCAACGATGACGTAGCCGCCCTCGATCCACTCAATAATAGCATGTCGTCTCGACACTCCGCGCGCCTGCCCACCGTAAGCCGTCAGGTCAATCTCCGGCACGTAGCCGGCTTCCGGATCGGCGCGGCCAACAGCAATCAAGTCGCCCGACACCGTAAAATCCGTCTGGTGGTTGGGCAGCCGGACGCGCAGCGCGCGAGACGTGACGCCGGAGCCCGGATCATCAGAAGTGACGCCAGTGGTCACGAAAACCGCCGGAGCCGGCGCGACCGGAGCACCGCGAGTGACGAACGGAAAGCGGCCCGGACCTCCGGCAGAGGCCAAATGTGCCTGTGCCGCCGGGTGAATGGCCGCCCCGCACATATCACAAAACAGCGCGCCGGGAAAATGTTCAGCGCCGCACTCCGGACAATTAATCATATATCCGCCTTGCCCATCAGCGAGCGCGTGCCATACTTCAGCAGTTTCCGCCCTTCGGCCGACATGGTGCCGAGATGGGCCAATTGCTGGGCTTCCAGTTGCGCCTGTTGCGCCAGTCGCAGATCGCCTGTTTCCATATAGCGCGTGGTCAGGCGACGCATGCGCGCCGCGGCCGTGTCCAGTTTGCCCGACTGCGCCTCCTCCCACGCCTTTTCCTGCATCCGGTATAGATTGAGCCGCCGCACCGCCTCGATGAGCGGCACAGGCGGGGGACGTTCGCCAGACGACGGGTTTTTGGCTATTAGTTCGGCACCTTGCTCCACGCTCTCTCGCGCCCCATTTGGCGCAATATACGAAATCTCAATCGGAAAACGATACCGCGCAGCCATCGTTTGCGGCGCGACGAGGAACTCCAGAAGGATGGTCATGGGCGAGCGCCCTTCCATGTCGCCCAGCGGCACGGAATCGGCATCAGCTGACAGAGGTTGCGGGAGGGGGGTCAACTTGAAGCCGCCGCGCAGGGTAAACTGCCCCGGCCAGGCGCGTTTCAACGCCAGATTGCGAGCGGAAATTGCCCCCAGTCCTTGCAAGCGTTCCGCAAGGTATGGCATTACGTCCTCCGGCCCTTCGATAAAATGGGACTGTCCGCCGGATGGCGCAACGAGCGCGTCCAGAAAGCCATCGTTCCAGTCAGCGCCAAGACCGAATGCAGTCAGCCCGATGCCCCGCCCGGCTGCCTCGCGGGCCAATTGCAGGCAATCGTCCGCGTCGCCATAGGTGTGACCGTCGGTCAGGAGGATGATATGGCTCGTATGTTCCTCCATTCCCGACCGTGTCACCTGGTTCAGTCCGGCTCGCAAGCCGTGATAGATCTCCGTACCGCCCGAGGCGGTGATGGCATGCAGTGTGCGGCGAGGGTCGTGCCAGGCGGCGGCGAGATCGACGCTTTGTGTTGCTGTGCCTAACGTGGCTGCGGGCAGCACCACTTCGGCCCGGTCACTGAAGCTAACCAGCGACAGGGCATCATCCGGGCTGAGCTTGCCGAGCAGCAACTCGACGGCGGCCGTCACGTGCTCCAGCCGTTTGCCACGCATTGATGTGGAGCGGTCGACCACCAGCCCAAGGTTCAGCGGTCGACGCTTGACCTCGCCGTCACGGGGTTGAAGCTTGAGCATAGCATAGACGAGTTGGGGGGTATCAAGCAGAGGCAGCGTTTCGCCGCTAAATGTCAGATCGAGAAGCAGCGAGGAGCCGGCGGTTTCCTGAACCAGCGAATCATAGACAGCCCGACGGGACTGGCTGCTCAAGACCTCATGGGCATATTGGATGCGTTCCCGAACCGCTTCATCGGCCGGTTCACCCGCGTCGATTCGCCTCAGACAGGCCTCATAGGCCGCGTCGATCTCGCCAGGCGCGGCTCGTCGGCTCACGCCCAGGACGGAATAGAGATCAGCCGGTTCCTGGTCCATCGCTCTTCAGGGTTCGGCCGGCTAACTCCGGCCGATCAGAACTCAAAGTTGACCACGATGGCGGTAATATTGTCATATCCTCCCGCGGCCATCGCAGCTTCATACAACCTGTCGGCCGACTCCTGGGCGGTAGTGGCGCGTCTCATGATGTCGGCTATCGTCTCGGAACTGACCAGCCCACACAGTCCGTCGCTGCACAGCAACAGCTTGCCACCGATCGGCAGTTCGATGGCGAATGTATCGGCCGTCAACGCACCTTCCTGACCAAGAGCCTGGAGCAAGACATTGCGATATTGGAAATTTTGTGCGTCCTCGGCTGAAAGACGTCCCGTGTCTTGCAGGCGGCGCACCAGGGAGTGATCTTTGGTCAGCAGGCGCAGCTCCTCGCCGGTCAACAAATAGGCGCGCGAATCGCCGACGTGGGCCACATAGAGGCGGCGGCCGAAGATCAGCCCGGCGGTCAGCGTCGTGCCACCGTTGCCCCCCGGCGCGAGGGTCGATTCCGGCTGCACCACGGCGTCGTGGGCGACAAAAACAGCCCGCTCCAGCGTGTCGAGGATATCATTTTCGCGAGGGCCTGGATACCCGCGCAGGAGCGGCAGATAGAAATTGACCAGCACGTGATCTGCGAAGGCCCGTGCGGCGGCATTGCTGGCAACATGACCTTCACGTTCGCCGCCCATCCCGTCAGCCACCACATAGAGACCGACCGGTCTTGTGGTGAAATGCCCGCCATATTCCGCGGTCAGCACAAGGCACGAATCCTCGTTGCGCTCGCGCTCCGCGCCGTTCTCGCATCGATAGCCGCTGAAGATCATGGGGATTGGAAGGTTGCTCATGGCGAATCAGAGCGGCAGGGCGTAGAGATTGTTGTCGGTCGCGCCGACATAAAGAACCCCGTTGAGGACGGCCGGCGCGCCGATAATGGGGCTACCGGCATCAAATCGCCATTGCAGTTCGCCGCGACGGGTACTGACGCCGTAGATGCTGCCGTCAGTTGAGCCGAAGTAGACCGTGTTACCCCAGACCGTCGGAACGGCGGTGATCTGTCCGTTCGTTGGGAACGCCCATAACCGACGGCCGCGAGCGATATCGATGGCATAGAGATTGCCGTCGGCTGAGCCAATGAATAAGGTTTGCTCAAAAATAGTGGGAGTTGAGATAACCGATCCCCGTGTGGCAAATCGCCAGATGGGCCAGCCCGATCCGGCATCCATGGCGTAGACATTGGCGTCGCTTGAGCCGACGTAGAGAATGTCATCAGCTATTTTTGGGGACGAGGTTACCGCGCGTCCGGTTCGGGCCTGCCACTTGAGCTTGCCCGTGCCCAGTTCCAGGCCCAACACCTGCCCCCCTTCCGTGCCGAAGTAAACCTGCTCTTCAGAAACGTAGGGTGTCGAACGAACGGGGCTGTAGACGTTTGTTTTCCAGTAGAGCTGGCCGCGCATGGCATTGAGGGCGTAGAAAAAGCCGTCGTCGGAGCCAAAGAAAACATGATCAAAGCGTACTGCCGGCGTGGAATAGATGGGAGCTTCGGCCTTGAACTGCCAGTTGAGACGCCCCTTGCGCAATTGCAAGGAGTAGAGCGAGCCGTCGGAAGAGCCAAACAGAACCGCATCCTCGTGGATGATGGGTGAGCTGCCGATGCCGCCGCCGGTCGGGTATTTCCACAGGAATTCCCCCTTGTCAGCCGTCACGGCATACAGGTTGTTGTCGTATGCGCCAACGAAAACAATTCCCTTGGCCATCGCCGGGCGGGTGCGGATTTCATCTTCGCAGCGAAAGACCCACAACGGTTTTATCTGGCTGATGCCCGCTTTCAGCGTCGCCGCCGGGGTCTCGCCGGCGGTCGCGCCGTCAATGTCCCGGCCACCCTCTTTCGGAGCCAGACGACGTTCCAGGTCAGCCTCGTCCAGGTCGCTTTCCGATAATACCAGCAGCGCCTCACGCAGGGCCATGGCATCCGGATAGCGATCCTTCGGATCATAGGCCAGGCAACGCATGATGATCGCCTCGAAAGCGCGGGAAATAGCCGGGTTGGCGGCGCGAATGGGCCGCTCGTTGAAGGTGAAGGGAGTCTCCTGGCGTGGATCCTGCCGAGTCAACAGGTGGTGGAGTGTTGCCCCCAGACCATAGACATCGACCGCCGGAGTCGCTTCGCCGCGATATTGCTCCGGCGGGGTATAACCGGCTGTGCCGATCATCGTGCCCTTGTCCTCGTTGGCCTCAAACAGTTTGGCAATGCCAAAATCGATGAGGCGGATATGGTTGTAGGGGTCGAGCATAATGTTCGACGGTTTCAGATCGCGGAAGACAATAGGCTGGGGTTTCTGGCCGTGAAGATAGGCCAGCGCGTCGCAAACCTGAAGCGCCCAGTCGAGCGCCTTTTGCTCGTCGAGGTACTCATCCGTCTCGTCCAGCCACTGTTGCAGGTTCTGGCCGGGGACAAACTCCAGGATGAGATAGCTGCGGTTGCCGTCGGTGAAGTAATCAAAGATATCGGGGATAGCCGGGTGGTTGAGCATGGCCAGCATACTGGCCTCGCGCTCGAACGACTTGATGGTCAGCTCGCGCATCTCCGGGTCAGCCGTGCCGATGACCATCTCCTTGACCGCACACAAACGGGTGACGGACGGGAAGCGCAAGTCACGCGCCCGATAGACGGAGCTGAAACCGCCCGCTCCCAGCCCGCCCATGACCATGTAGCGACCCTGGAGGACAGTACCCGAGGTCAACCCCAGGCCGTCGCGCGTAGCCAGAGGCCGACTGTCGTTATCTTTTCCGGTTGGTGGCATCTCTCGCGTGCCGATTTCCATGAGCGTGCCTGATTTAGTCAGTTTGAGGAGATTGTCACGGGATAGTCGGATTCAACCCATCCGGCAATTATCTCGCGGCCTCTCTCAAGTTAGTCCGGCCTTGGCCGGTGTCTGAGTGAACGACTGAACGCCTGTTGCAATTATAGGACCACCGGGGGCATTCCTTCAAATAAATAACGGCCAGGAGGAATATCACCGCCACCAGAGCCTTTCCGCGCCGACAGCCCAATCCGGCGCGGCTTCCCCATCCACGAGCGCATCGGTCATCACACGCTGTGCTTCGGCGAGGAGCTTCGCCGCCAGGTCCTCCGGTCCGGTGAAAAAGGAGCTGAGTTGGGAGTGATAAGCGCTGATTGAAGTGATTTTGGCCTCAAGCGCCGCATTTGTCAGCCAAATTGTCTCCGGTCGCCATTCGCTTCGTGTCGCCGGCGGCAGCACTGCCTCCAGCGCCCCAGGGGCCATCGTGTAGGGGTAATCTTCGTAGAAGCCGGGATTGGCAAAGACGCGCTCGCCGGCCCGCCGGGTCACGCCATGATCGATGTGGCCACCGACACCAAGCGGAAGATAGACGCGGTCGGCCGGCGGCAGAGCGGCCAGCGCCGAGGCCACCTCATCGACAAAACCCGCATCCGCCGGGTTGAACGCCCCGAACATGTCTGTCGGACCGGGGTAGAGTGGCGCGCCGTCTGCTCCTGGACGATAGATGCAATCCCGGAAAGGCAGGTGGAGCACGTCAGCTCGCAGGACGGCAAACGCCTCTCGGTCCTCGCCCTGACGTTGGACGACCATGGATTCCGGCTCCTGATCCAGACCGTCAGACCAGCGGCGATGCAGGTTGACGACTATATCGGATTGGTAACCGGCTGGTGGTTCCCCGGCCGTCAGAGTGACGACCAGGACCGTGTCGCCAATGGCCGTGTGACGATATATCTGCCCACCGCATGACAGGGAGACATCGTCGAAGTGGGGGGACAGATAGAGGTGATCGTATTGTGTCTGAAGTTCGGTCATAGTTCCACTCACGGGTATAATACCACAACCATGACCAAGCGACTGACTCATCTGGACGAAAGTGGCCGCGCCCATATGGTCGATGTGGGCGAGAAAGATGTCACCGAGCGGGTGGCGGTGGCGCGCGGCCGCGTCGCCATGCGGCCGGAGACGTTGCGCCTGATCATTGAGGGCAACCTGAAGAAGGGCGACGTGCTGACCGTAGCCCAGATTGCGGGCATCATGGCCGCCAAGCGGACGAGCGAGTTGATCCCGCTCTGCCACCCGCTGCTGCTAAATCTTGTCGAGGTCAACTGCACGCCCAACGTGGACGAGAGTGCTGTCGATATCGAGGCGACCGTGCGCGTGTCGGGCAAGACAGGCGTAGAGATGGAGGCGCTGACGGCCGTCACGGTCGCCGGACTGACCATCTACGACATGGCCAAGGCCGTAGACCGGGAGATGTGCCTGGCTGACGTCCGGCTAATCAGCAAATCCGGCGGCCGAAGTGGCGAGTGGAGAGCGGCGAGTGACGAGTGACGAATCAAGATGGCGACGCCACAGCCTGTAACTCCCCCTGCCCCGCAGGGTTACTATTAGATGACATCGACCCGCCTATGGAAATCGAAGTTCGACTGTTCGCCACGCTGAAGGATCGGGCAGGAAGCGGCCGAATTCGCGTCGCGTTGCCTGCCGATTCGACGACCGTCGCCAAATTGCTCGACGCCGTGGCTGCCGACTACCCGGCGTTGGCTCCGGCGCTGCCGTCGACGCTGGTATCGGTAAACCGGTCTTTTGCCGGGCATGAAACGCCGGTAAGCGCGGCCGACGAAGTGGCGTTGTTCCCGCCGGTCAGCGGCGGCGCGTCGGATATGGCGGGTCTGTTCCTGACCCATTTCGCGCTGACAGAGGAACCATTCGACATCGAGGCCATCCACGCCCGATTGTCGGGGCCGGAGATCGGCGCAATTGTCAGTTTCACCGGCTTCGTGCGCGGACGCACCCGTCGCGAAGGGCTGCCGACAGAGACACTACAACTCGATTACGAGGCTTATGAGAGCATGGCCATGGAGAAGATGGCTCAGATCGCCGACGAGATTCGGTCGCGTTGGCCGGAAGTGCGGGGCGTGGCTCTGGTACAGCGACTCGGCCGGGTGGGCGTCGGCGAACACACGACATTCGTTGCCTGCGCCGGCGCGCATCGCGACGTGGGCATCTTTGAGGCCGCGCGTTACGGCATTGATCGACTGAAGGAGATCGTGCCGGTGTGGAAAAAGGAGATCGGCGCAGACCGGAGCGTCTGGGTCGAAGGCCATTATCGGCCGACCATCGCGGATAACCTGAATGAAGACGGTGAGGGCTGACGCCTCGACGTATTGAAAGCTTTAGCTGGAGACACATATTTATGAACAATGACGCAGTCTCACGCCGGCGGGTGGTGATCACCGGTGTCGGCCTGATTACACCTCTGGGGCATAACGTGCCCGACACATGGGCGGCCATCCTCGCCGGCCGGTCGGGGTTTGGCCCCCTGACGCTGGTGGATAACCCCAACCACACCATCGGCGGCCTGTGCGAGGTGAAGAACTTCGACCCGGCCGAATACATGGACCGCAAGGACGCCCGTCGCCGGGACCGTTATCAGCAATTGGCCGTGGTCGCCGCGGCCGAAGCCATGCGTCAGGCCAACCTGTCGATCACCGACGACAACCGGGAGCGCATCGGCATCACTATCGGCACGGGCGTCGGCGGGATGCGAACCATCGTTGATCAGGAAGACGTCCTGCGCGAGGGCGGCCTGCGGCGGCTCAACCCGTTCGGCATCACGATGATCATGCCCAACGGCGCGGCCGGGATGCTGGCCATCGAGTATGGCATCACAGGCCCCTCGACGACTATAACGACTGCCTGCGCCGCCGGCAACGATGCCGTGGGCCACGCCTTCCGATCTGTTCGCTATGGCGAGGTAGATGCCATATTGACGGGCGGGACCGAATGCATCATGACTTCCATCGCCATCGGCGGCTTTGAGCGCGCCGGGGCAACCTCTACCAGGTCGAGCAACGCGCCCCAGCCGTTCGATGCCAACCGCGACGGGCTGGTGATCGGCGAGGGGGCTGGAATGCTGGTGCTGGAAAGTCTGGAGCACGCCCAGGCTCGCGGGGCAAACATCCTGGCCGAGATCGTCGGCTACGGCCAGACGACCGATGCGTTCCACATCACCGCGCCGCCGGACGACGGTTCCGGGGCGGCGCGCGCCATTCGCAAGGCATTGGTCGATTCCGGGCTGCGGCCGGAAGAAGTGGACTATGTGAGCGCCCACGGCACAGCGACCCCGCTCAACGACGCGGCCGAGACGAAGGCCATCAAGGCCGCGCTTGGCGAGCACGCCTACAACGTGGCCATCAGCTCGACCAAGTCGATGACCGGGCACATTATGGGCGCGACGGGGGCCATTGAGTCCGTGTTCTGCACCCTGGCCATACGCGACCAGATATTGCCGCCGACGATCAATTACAGCACACCCGACCCGGCCTGTGACCTGGATTATGTGCCGAATACGGCTCGACCGGCACGGGTGCGCGTCTGCCTCAACAACGCTTTCGGCTTCGGCGGCCACAACGCCGTACTCGTTATCAAGGAATTTGAATAAAGACCTGAAAGACCGGCGCAGGTAGATGATTTCTTTTTTACGCACATGGAAGATTTGCTGGAATTGAGCGCGCGGCTGGGCGTGGAGTTCAGCGACTACTCATTGCTGTCGCGCGCCCTGACGCATCGCTCGTATCTGAACGAAAACCACGGCTCCATCCTGGAGGATAACGAACGGCTGGAATATCTGGGCGACGCGGTGATCGATTTCATCGTGGCCGGATATCTTTACCATCGCTTCCCGGAGATGGACGAGGGAGAGTTGACGGCGCTGCGGGCGGCACTGGTCCGGGCGGAGACTCTGGCCCGATTCGCCCGCGCCATCGACCTCGGCCGTTACCTTCGCCTGGGGATCGGCGAGGAGGAGAGCGGCGGCCGGGAAAGAATCACACTACTATGCGCAACTTTCGAGGCCGTCATCGGCGCGATCTACATCGATCGCGGGCTGGATGTGACTCGCCCCATTATCGAGGGACACATCCGCCCCATGCTCGAACAGATTCAGGCCGGAGAGCTGCACAAGGACGCCAAGAGCGAGTTTCAGGTGTGGGCACAGGCGCAATTCAACCAGACACCTCAATACAGGGTAATCGACAGCGAGGGGCCGGACCACGCCAAGGTTTTCACTGTCCGGGTGATGGTCGGGGAAGAAACCTGGGGCGAGGGTCGCGGCCGGAGCAAGCAGATCGCCGCGCAAGCCGCCGCGGCCGAGGCGATGGCCCGGGCGGGAGAGCGCTGATCGAAAAGCGTTATGTCATCTCTCCGGCTCCTCATCACCGGCGGCAGCGGCTATTTGGGACGCCACCTCGTGCGAAACGTGGCCGCCGGTCGGTCGGAATCCTTCCGCTATACCACTTTTCGAGCCGATCCGCTCGGCCTGCCGCAGGGCGAACAGCTTGACCTGCGTGACGGACCGGCCGTGACACGCTTCGTGGCCGATTTCGCCCCCGACGCGGTCATCCACACCGCCGGCTCCAACCGCACGCCGGACATGACGGCGGTCATCGTCGAGGGCACGCGCCATATCGTCGCCGCGTCGGCAGCGGCCGGGGCGCGCCTCGTTCATCTCTCGACGGATTCGATCTTCGACGGCACGGCCGCGCCTTATGACGAGGCGGCCGCCCCCGCGCCACTTAACGAGTATGGTCAGGCCAAGGCGATGGCCGAGGCGCTCGTCGCCGGACATCCCGATGCGGTCATCGTCCGCACGTCGCTTATCTACGGCCTCGAGGAAATCGATAACGGCACGGCGTGGATGGCCGAAGCCTTGCGAGCCGGGCAGCCGGTGACGCTTTTCACCAACCAGCGCCGCAACCCGGTATGGGTAGAGACGATTGCCGCTGCCTGCCTGGAGCTTGTCGACCATCCCTATCGAGGTGTGTTAAACGTCGCCGGGCGACAGGCGATCACCCGCGCGGCGTTTGGGCTGCGCCTGCTCGACTGGTGGGGCGTGACGGAACGCTCATCTTTGTCGTTGACGGATGACATGAGCGGCCGCTGGCCGCTGGATTGCGAGCTGGACGTATCGCTGGCCTCGCGTCTTCTGCAAACGCCGCTGCGGGGCGTGGATGAGGTGTTCAAACTCAATGTACACTGAATTACAGGCCCGTCACATTGGAGCGCTGTAAAGCCGGATTCGTCAGTGCCGTTTATTTGTCCTGAAGGCCGTGCAGCCGCGTGTAGAGTCCGCCTTGCGCGATCAGTTCCTCGTGCGTCCCGATTTCCACGATGCGGCCCTCACTCATGACAACGATACGCTGGGAGTGGCGCACGGTTGACAAACGATGGGCAACGACGAAGGTCGTCCGGCCGTCCATCAGCCGCTCCAGTGCCTCCTGCACCAGCGCCTCGCTCTCCGTATCGAGAGCTGAGGTGGCCTCGTCCAGCACGAGCACGCGCGGGTCGCGGATCAGCGCCCGGGCGATGGCCAGCCGCTGCTTCTGACCCCCGGAGAGGCGCGCCCCCCGCTCGCCCAGCATCGTCTCCACGCCGTCGGGCAGGCGTTCGACGAACTCCCAGGCGTTGGCGTCGCGCAGGGCTTGCTCCAGCATCCGGTTGCTCACCTCGCGCGAACCGTAGGTCACATTGTCCCGGATGGAGCCGTCGAACAGGATCGACTCCTGGGGCACGACCGACAGGAAGCGGCGGTAGGTGCGCAAGTCGAGCGTCTGCATATCGCGGCCGTCCAGCAACAGGCGACCCGACGCGGGACGAATGAAACCGATGATCAGGTTCAGCACCGTCGACTTGCCCGCGCCGGAGGGGCCGACGAGGGCCACCGTCTCGCCCGGTTTCACGTGGAGGGTGAAATCGCGAACCGCGTTGCCGCGGATGCCGGGGTATTGATAGCTGACATCGTCGAACTGCAAATCGCCGAGCACGCGATCGACGACCGTCTTGCCCTCATTCTGCTCCAGATCGGGGTTCTCCAGCACCTCGCCGATTGAACGAATCGACTCCAGCCCCTTGCTGATTTGCGGCGTCATGTTCGCCAGGGACATGACGGAGTTGGTCAGCGTGGAGAAGTAGGAGGTCAGCATGACCACCTCGCCCAACGTCAGCGGGATAATCTGTGTCCAGTAGATCCAGGCGGCGACCACGAGACACATCACATTGAACAGGTTGAACGTCATCCACGACAGCGCCCCAAACACAGCGTTGACCGAATCCAGCTGCGAGCCTCGCTCGCGCACACGGTCGAGCGATTCGTTGACGCGGGCCAGGGCATCCTCCTCCAGGCCGTGGGCGCGGGTGATGGGGATGAGGTGGGTCATCTCCTCGACGCGGGTAGAGAGCGTCTCCAGCTCCTGGCGGAAGACACGGTTACGGTCGGCCAATGTCTGGCGCAAGGCGCGGATAAGCAGGACGGCGGGGGGCACAGCCAGCAGGTAAAACAGGATGAACCACGGCACGCGAAGGCCGGTGATGATGAGGGCGAAGACGATGTTACTGGCTGCCGCCAAACCGCTGTCATAGAACGTGCGGGTCAGCTGCTCGATGTTCTCCACGTCGCGCAGCACTTTGGTCTGCAACGACGCAGCGCTCTGGCGGGTGTAGAAGCTGATTGACAGATGTTGCAGGCGGCGGCAGATGGCGGCCCGCAGTCGCGTCTCGGTGGCACGAACTGCCTGGCTCAGATAACGCGCGTAGAGCGTGTGGAGGGGAACGTTCTGAACCAGGAGCAGCACGAGCACCAGCGCGTTGAACCACAAACCGCTCACGTCGCTGCCCGGTGTCGAGATGATGTCGATGATGTTGGCCGTCAGCGCCGGCAACATCCACACCGGGCTGTGTTTGATGACGAAGAAAACGGCCGCCAGGATCAGCCGTCTGCGCTCAGGCCGGTAAAGGGTGAGCAGTGTGCGCAGCGGCCGCTCGCCCTGATAGCGCCGCTCCAGCAAGGATGGTTCGGTGGAGGCGGGGGACATTATCAGAGTCCGGAATTACGAACTAAAATTCAGGTTTGGCAACGCCCTCTTCATTCGTCATTCGTAATTCGTCATTCGCAATCTCCTAGAACCCTTCCAGCGCCGATAAATCGGCTACGCCTCGCGCCAGCCCGGCCACGCGCTGCAACAGCGCCAGCCGGTTCTCGCGCACGGCCGCGTCCTCGTCCATGATCAGCACGGCGTCGAACAGGCGGGTGATGGCCGGTTCCATTGCCCGCAGCGAGGCGACGAACGTCTGCACAGTGCCGTCACCCGCAGCTTCGGCCGCGACCAGGTCCGTCGCCAGCGCCGTCTCTTCCGGCAGGCGCAGATCGCCGGGGCGCAGGGCGTAGCTCTCCTTGAGCGGCCGGGTGATGCGCACGCAGCGGGCGTAGGCGTCGAGAAGCGGCTCCCAATCGGGAGCCTGGATCGCCGCGGCCAGCGCGGCGGCCGTCTTGCTCGCCGCGTAGGGATTGTGGGTCTGCTCGGCCAGCACAGCCTTGACCACGCTCGCCGGGTGGCCGGCATCACGCAGTACGACATCGAGTCTCCCGGCGATGAAAGCCAGCACCTCCTCTCGGGCCTGCTCGCTCCAGGCCACAGGCAGCAGCGCACCGGCCGCGTCCAGTCCGGCCCGAAGGTCGAAGTTCTGCCGGTTGGCGGTCAGATTTTCGATCAAGTGCAACGCCGCCCGCCGCAGCGCAAACGGGTCGTTCGATCCCTTCGGTCCCAGACCGGCGGCAAAAAGCCCGGCCAGACTGTCGAGGCGATCGGCAATGGCCACAGCCATGCCCGGCCGCGTGCCGCTGACCGCGTCATATTGCCCGGAAATGGCCGCCGCTACCTCGGGCGACTCGCTGCTCAACAAGGCATAGTGGCCGCCCATTTTGCCCTGCAGGCTGGTCATCTCTACGACCATGTTGGTCGCCAGATCGGCCTTGGCCAACTCGGCCGCGCGCCGGGCCGTGGCGCGCTCGCTCGCATCCAGCCCCAGCATCCCGGCCACAACCGGCGTCAACTGTTCCAGGCGACGGGTCTTGTCGAGCAACGAACCGAGTTCCGTCTGGAAGGTCAGCGTGCTCAGGCGGGGGACGAACTCCTCCAGCCGGTGTTTGATGTCCTTGTCATAGAAGAAGGCGGCGTCGGCGAATCGGGCCCGGATGACTTGCTCGTTGCCGTGTCGAACCATGTCGAGATGCTGGTCGTCGCCGTTGCGAACGGCGATGAAGAAAGGCAGAAGTTTGTCCCCCTTGTACAGCGGGAAGTAACGTTGATGCTTGCGCATGACGGCCACCAACACCATAGGCGGCAGGGCCAGGAAACGCTCCTCGAAAGCGCCGAGCAGCGGCGTCGGCCGCTCCACCAGGTTTGTCACCTCGTCCAGCAGGGCCGGGTCGTCGGGAACCATGCCGCCCTTCGAGCGGGCCAGCGCCGCCACACCCCCGGCGATAGTTTCGCGGCGCGCGTCCATGCTGAGGACGATGGTGGCGTCGGCGATGGCCTGCCGGTAATCGGCAGCATGAGCGATCTCGATGATCGGGGAACCGAACGGCCGCAGTCCATATGTTTGGCGGCCGCTGCGCGCACCAGCGTATTCAAACCCCACCACCGCCGGGCCGTGGAGCGCCAGCAGCCAGCGCAGCGGCCGGCTGTAGCTGATGTTGGTCGCGTTCCAGCGCATCGACTTTTCGAACCGGATCCCGGCGATGAGGCCGGGCAGCGCCTCGGCCAGAACCTCCAGCGACGGCCGGCCTTCCTCGCGCACGACGGCCGAGACGTAGCGCTTGCCGCCCTCTTCCACCACGCTCAGGTCGTCAACCGACAGGCCGCGGCTCCTGGCGAATCCAGCTGCGGCCGGGGTGGGCTTGCCGTCCTTGTCGAAGGCGCGGTCGGCCGGCGGCCCCTTCACGACGCTCTCCAGGTCGCTCTGGCGCGCGGCCAGCCCGCTGACCATCACCGCCAACCGGCGCGGCGTGCCCTCGACCTCGATCCCGTCGTAGCGCAAGCGGGCAGCGTCGAGCATGGCAGGCACAGCCGCCCGCAATTGCGCCAGCGCCGCGGTCAGATCGGCGTGAGGCAGTTCCTCGCTGCCGATTTCAAGGACGAATGGCGCGCCATCGTTAGGGGTGACGAGTGAAGAATCTTCCGCACCCGTTGCTTGTAACCCGTCGCTCGTGCCATTCCATAGTTTATTGTCAGAAAGCGGATACTCCAGCCGTTCGCGCTGCTCGATGTAGGCAGACGAGACCTTGTTGGCGACGCGACGCATGCGGCCGAAGTAGTGGGCGCGCTCGGTGACGCCAATCGCGCCGCGCGTGTCCAGCACATTGAATAGCTGCGAACACTTCAGGTTGTAGTCGTGGGCCGGAGCTACCAGCCCCGCATCGAGGCAGTGATACGCTTCGCGCTCGTAGGTATCGTAGATCATCTTCAGCGCGTCCACGTCGGCCACGTCGAAGTAATATTTGCAATGCTCGATCTCGGCCTGCAGCAGGGCGTCACCATACTTCACGCCCGCGCCGTAATCCATCTCCCACACGCTGTTCTTGCCCTGCAGCGCCAGGGCGATACGGTCGAGGCCGTAGGTGATCTCCACTGACACCGGGTCGAGGTTGTGGCCGCCGGCCTGCTGGAAGTAGGTGTATTGGGTGATCTCCTGCCCGTCGAGCCACACTTCCCAGCCCAGTCCCCACGCGCCGAGAGCGGGCGATTGCCAGTTGTCCTCCACGAAACGGATGTCGTGCTCGCGCTGGCTGATGCCGATGGCCTCCAGACTGCCCAGATACAACTCGATCGGGTTGCCGGGGTCAGGCTTCAGGATGACCTGCAGCTGGTAGTGTTGCTGCATGCGGTTGGGGTTGTCGCCGAAGCGGCCGTCATCGGGGCGGATGCTCGGCTCGACGTAGACGATGTTCCACGGTTCGGGGCCGAGGACGCGCAGGATGGTGGCCGGGTTCATCGTGCCCGCGCCGACCTGCACGTTATAGGGTTGCCAGACGAGACAACCTTGCGCCTGCCAGTACTCAAGCAGGCGGAGAATCATTTGTTGGAAATTGAGTTTTTCGGAAGACATGATCGGTATTCAGTCAACAGTAGATCAGTAAACAGTTTTCAATATGCTGCGGGTTAGTTTCAGTGGATCAGCAGACCGGGCGGGATTATACCACGCATAGAGCGATTCTTGTGTCCTGGTGACTTGTCGCTGCCAATCTATTCCTCCGGCGGGGCGAATAATCCAGCTTCGCGCCGCAGGCGATGGAGGAAATCGGCCGATTTCAGATCGCGCTCCAGGATGTGGGTAAGATAGGCGTGCATGACGCGCTCGATCTCGTGCAGCACGGCCGGGCGCAACCGCAATTGGCCTACCGTATCCCACGGTCTGGTCTGCAAATAGCGCATCACCTTCACCGCCACGGCCGAAACAGGCAGGGCGCGGGGGTCGGTCGCCATGCAATTGGGGCACAGCAAGCCACCCAGATCAGCGCTGAAGGCCTGATCCTGTTCCAGGATCGGCTCGCCGCAATGGAGGCAGTTGAACAGCCGCGGCTGGAAACCAGTCAGCGACAGCAACCGCAGCTCGTAGTAGCGGGCGGGCAGCATCAACTCGCCGGACGGCGCGTTCGCAAACCAGCCCAGCGCGGCCGCCAGCAGGTCATAGATGTCGCGATGAGGGTCGTCATCGACGGTAAAGCGATCCAACAACTCCACGGCGTAGGAGGCATAGGTGGCCCGCAGCAGGTCGTCGCGCAGCGGCGCATAGGCCTCCACCATCTCGGCCTGGGTCACGATGTCGAGATCGCGTCCTTCAGCGATGAGGAACTTGCTGCGCATGAACAGCTCCACATGGCCGGTCTTGCGGCTCTGGGGTTTGCGCGCGCCCTTGCCGACGGCGCGAACCTTGCCGCGATCGACGCTGAAAAGCGTCAGCAGCCGGTCGGCCTCGCCGAAGTCGCTGCGGCGGATGACGATCGCCTCGGTGCGGTAGGTACGTTCGCGGGGCATGGCTCAAGTTTACCCGAAAACAGTCGTTCCTTCTATCGGGGCTTTCGAGCTGTCTCGTCCCGTTTGCCGCGCCTTCCGCGGGCGGCTATAATCCATCCTGGTCGACACGTTCGGCCGGCTGACTCCGTAGCTCAATCGGCAGAGCAGGGGACTTTTAATCCCAAGGTTTTGGGTTCGATTCCCAACGGAGTCACAGCCAGACAGAGACGGCCGGACTCGGTAACCATCCCGAGTCCGGCCGTCGCTTTTCGTCGGCATCGCAAATAATCTCTGAAAAATTATTGAGAAAAGATTCGGGAAACAAAACAGCCGCCTCTTGCGAGGCGGCTGCCGTGGATCTGATGCCAGGAGGGGAGCATCCAGACCCGGCGGTCGAATCCCGATCGAGGAGGGGGTGGGAAACAACCTGGGCCTAGTCGGGGTGTTCCAGTCGCGTTTCTCTCGTGCCAGTTTGGGGGGAGGAGTTCCTCTTAAACCCGCTAGACTTAGCAGATAGTATAATCAATCCAATAAAATATGCAATAGTCAATTAACGAATCTTTAGGTTAGCCTACGAAATTTAAGTATGCCTGCCACGGCCTTTTGACGGATCACATCCTATCATCAGAGTGCGGACGAGTTTGCTTTTAAGCCCAAGGTTACGATAATTGAAAAAGTTGGGAAGAAATACTTATGGGACAAACCATTAAGGGTCTCTACAAATTAAGCCGGCCGATGTCGACCCTGACCGGCGTTCTGGCCGTTGCCTTGGGCGGCTACGTGGCGGGGACAGGCGCGTGGGACAAGATCGCCCTGGCCGCGCTGGCGACGCTGTTCGTCTCGGCCGCGGCCAACGCCTGGAACGATTACCGCGATATCGACATCGACCGCATCAATCAACCGCAACGGCCGCTGCCGTCGGGCATGGTCAGCCCGCGAGCGGCGCTCTATTTTTCGATCGTCCTGGCTGTACTGTCGATCGGCCTGGCCGCGTTGATCAACCCATTAGCCTTGATCATCGCTGCACTGACCAACATCCTTCTCTATGTCTATTCGGTTTGGCTTAAGAGCACCGTCCTGCTGGGCAACGCCACCATTGCGCTGATCTCGGCCATGAGTCCGGTATTCGGCGGTGTGGCAGCCGGCAACCCGCGGCCGTCTCTGTGGTTGGGGGCGATCATCTTTACCGGAATCTTCGCCCGCGAGGTGCTAAAGACATTGGCCGATTACGAAGGGGACAAGGCCAACCACATAGGCACCATCTCCACCGCCGTCGGCCCCCGCGCCGCGCGCACGATCTTCTTCTTCCTGCTCGGCGCGACGGCCATCGTCATGCTGGCCCCCTATCTGTTAGGGCATTTCCAGCCGATCTACGCCTACATCGTTGTTCTGGGCGTGTTCCCCGTCGCGCTCTACGTCCTCATCCACGTCACCCGCGACCGCACCGGCCCGCAACTGGAGCGGCTGAGTCAATTGCTCAAATACGATTTTCTGGTCTGGTTCGTCGCCGTTCTCCTCGGCGCGTCCATCTAGAAAATACCAAAAACTATAATAATGAAGGCCGCCGACAGCTGCCCACTGATCACTGTTCTACTGAAAACTGTCCTACTGAATACTGCCCTACTGAATACTGAGTCACTGCCATCATGACCTACTACGCCCAAACCATGCCCGGCGTCGAAGAAATCACCTGGCTCGAGATCCGCGATCGCCTGCCGAACGCCGTCTTTCAGCGCTACCTGTTTGCCAAGGAGCAGAACGGCATCGTCGTCTTCGATTACCCCGGCCCGGCGGCCGACCTGCTGAAGTTGCGCACCACCGAGGACGTCTTCATGCAAATCGCCTTCCACGACGATCTGACCCGGCTGCGGCGCGATTTGCGCGGCATCCATGACTTGATCGCCACATCCGACAGCTTTGGCCGCGCCGTCAACGACTATCTGCGCGTGCGTCGCTTCAGCACCCCGCCCACCTATCGCGTCATCAGTCGCCAGTACGGCAAATTCGAGTACTCGCGCAAGGACCTGACGGCCACGGTCTGGCGCTCGCTCAAGCAGCGCTACCCGCGCTGGACGCCCGTGGCCGACGACGCGCAGGTCGAGTTTTGGGCTAACCTGCTTGGCTCCACGTTCTTGCTCGGCGCCCGGCTCAGCGACCGCACCATGCGTCATCGCTTCGAGCGCAAGGTAGAGTTGCCGGCTGCGCTGCGGCCGTCGGTGGCCGCGGCCATGGTCTTCCTGACTAACCCGCAACCGGGCGACGTCTTCCTCGACCCGATGGCCGGCAGCGGCACTATCCTCTACGAGCGGATGCAGGCCGGGAAGTTCGCCCGGCTGCTGGGCGGTGACATCGATCAGGAGCGCGTCGACGCGGCTCGCAAAAACGTGCGCGGCAGCCGCAAGAAGCCCGGTCCCGGCGATCCGCAACCCGATATTCGCCAATGGGACGCCCGCAAATTGCCGCTGGAAGACGCTTCAATCGACAAGATCGCCACCAACCTGCCGTTCGGCAAGCAGTTGCGCGGCGCGCAAACCCCGGCCAAGCTCTATCCACCGGTGCTGGCCGAGTTGCAGCGCGTTGTGCGCCCCGGCGGCCGCATCGTCCTGCTGACCAGTGAGTATGATCTGATCAAGGAAGAGGTACGCAAGTTACCCCGATTGACGATCACAACGGGCTATTCGGTGGCCGTGCTCGGTGTGTGGGGGCGAATCTACATCATCGACGTGACCTGAGTGAGCATGTCCAATCAACCCGACTCCCCCAACCCGGCCCAACGCCTCGTCCGGCGCGTCATCGCTACCCGCCCGGTGGCCTGGACACTGGCGCGCACCATGCACCACATCGACGCGGCCACCTTTCGGGCCAGCGGCGGCCGGGCGTCGGCCAGCACCTTTTTCACCGGGCTGCCCATCCTGACGTTGACCACCACCGGCGCGAAGAGCGGCGAGCCGCGTCTCGTCACCCTCGTCGGCATCCCCGACGGCGAGCGGCTTATTCTCATCGCCTCGAACTGGGGACAGGCAGCCCACCCGGCGTGGTATCACAACCTCAAGGCAAATCCGACAGCGACGGTGACGATTCGCGGCGCGACGCAGGCCTACTCTGCCCGCGAACTTTCCGGCACGGAGCGCGAAACGGCCTGGGCGCGGGCGGTAGCGCTTTATCCGGGGTATGCGGGGTACGCGGCGCGAACGGGTGGGCGGATGATCCCGGTGATGATGCTGGAACGGTCGGCCGATTGACGTTCTATCCTTGTTGACCCCGGAATACACCATGAATGTGGAACTATTGATCGAAATCGGCGGCTGGATTGGCACGGCCGCTCTACTGTTGGCCTATGGCCTGGTCTCCACGCGCCGCCTGGCGGGCGACAGCGCGATCTATCAGGCGCTCAACCTCGTCGGCGGGGCGCTGATCCTGATCAACTCCTTCTACCACGGAGCAATGCCGTCGGTGGTCGTCAACATCTTCTGGGTCGCCATCGGCCTGTTCGCGTTGGGGCGAGCCTTTCAGCGAAAAGGCAAAGAGGCGAGCTAATGCCCATCGTTTTCGCGTCGTTTGACGACCTTCTGATCGATCCCTATAATTGATACAAAATATCAATTATCTCCCGGCAGCTGTGACCGTCGGGCTATTCAGAGGGACAGATTGAACGATGCAACGGTCGGGCGCCGGAAATGCCCGGCGCTCACGCTGCTGGCGCTGTTGGGGTTGCTGCTCCTGTTGCTCGCCGCCTGCAGCAGTGGATCACCCTCGGTGAGCGAAGCCGAGACAGGCGTCCTGACGCTGCCGCCCGTCTCCGCGCGGGCAGAGGAAGGCCAAAGGCTGCGCGTGGTGGCAACCACCAGCATCATCGGCGACGTCGTCGGCCGCGTCGGCGGTGGGGCCATCGACCTGACCACGCTCATGCGGCCGGGGCAGGACCCCCACAGCTACCAGCCCGCCGCGACCGACCTGACCGCCGCGGCCGATGCCGACGTCATTTTCATCAACGGCTGGAACCTGGAAGAGGCGCTGGTGGGCGATCTGGACTCGATTGGCCGCCGGGCGACGATCGTCCCCGTGTCAGCCGGTATCGAGCCGCTCGCCGCCGGGGAAGGGGCTGCCAACCCCCATGTCTGGCTCGACGTCGCCAACGTCATTCGCTGGGTCGAGAACGTCCGGCAGGTGCTCGGCGCGGCCGACCCGTCCAACGCCGCCACCTATGACGCCAACGCCGCCGCCTACCGGGCCGAGCTGGAGCAACTGGATGCCGATCTGCGGGCCATGCTGGCGACCATCCCGCCGGCGCGGCGCGTTCTCGTCACCAACCACGACAACCTGGGCTACTTTGCCACGGCCTACGGCTTTGAAGTGGCCGGCACGGTCATCCCCTCGGTCAGCGCCCTGGCCGAGCCGACGGCCAAAGATTTGTCGGAGTTGGTCGGATTGATGACGGCCGAGGGGATATGCGCGCTGGTTGTCGAGACGACCGCGAATGACCAGTTGGCGCGGATGCTGGAGCGGGAATTAACCGACTGCGACGAGGTCCATCTCATCACCCTCTACACCGACGCGCTCGGCCCGCCCGGCAGCGCCGCCGCCGACTACATCGGCATGATGCGCGCCAATGCCGCCGCGCTGGTCGCCGGCCTGACCTGATCGGGCTAATCCATTCCGGAGTTATCGATGACCCAAGGCAAACGAATCGCCGCCCCCCACGGCATCGCCCACGAACCCGGCGCGCCGACGCTGGAGATGGATGACGTCTGGGCCGGCTACAACGGCCGCCTGACCGCCGGCAGCGCCGCCCCGCGCCACGCGCTGGAGGCGCTCACCTTTCGCGTGGAGCGCGGCGAGCGTGTGGCCATCGTCGGCCCCAACGGCGCGGGCAAAAGTACCCTGTTCAAGATTATCGCCGGGACGCTGCGGCCCGATCGTGGTCGGGTGACCATCTTCGGCCACGGCCCCGACGGCCACATCTGCATCGCCTATGTACCGCAGCGCAATCTCGTCGATTGGAACTTCCCGGTGACGGTTGAGGATGTCGTCATGATGGGGCGCATCGGGCAGATTGGGCTGCTGCGGCGGCCGGGCAAATCCGACTGGGCGACGGTGCGCGCCGCGCTGGGGCGAGTAGGCGCGGCCGGGCTGGCCCACAAGCACATCGGCGAACTATCCGGCGGCCAGCAGCAGCGCGTCTTTCTGGCCCGCGCGCTGGCCCAGGAGGCGGAACTGCTGCTGCTCGACGAGCCGCTCAACGGGCTGGACATCCCCACCCAGGACGCCATCATGGGCATCCTCGACGATCTGCGCCGCGACGGGGTCACGGTACTGCTGGCGACGCACGATCTGGACATGGCCGCCGAGCGCTTCGACCGCATCATGCTGCTGAACCGGCGCGTTGTCGCCTTTGAATCGCCGGCCACCGCCCTGCGCGCCGAAAATCTGCTCCACGCCTACGGCGGCCACCTGCATCACCCCTAATAACATTACGATGTCTTTCCTTCTCGATCCCCTCCAGTATGATTTTATCGTTCGCGCCTTGCTGGCGGCGGCCGTCGTTGGCGTGGTCTGCTCCGTGCTGGGCGTCTACATCGTGCTGCGCGGCATGGCCTTCCTGGGCGACGCCATGGCCCACACCATCCTGCCCGGCGTGGTGGTCGCCTTCCTGCTGGGCTGGCCGCTGGCTGTTGGGGCGCTCGTCATGGGCGTGCTGACGGCGCTGGGCATCGGCGCGCTGACCGAACGCACCTCGCTGAAGGAAGACACGGCCATCGGCGTCATCTTTGCCGGATTCTTCGCCCTCGGCGTGGCCATGCTGTCATTGCGCGGCAATTACAGCATCGATCTGGCTCACTTCCTGTTCGGCAACCTGCTGGGCGTCTCCACCAGCGACCTGATTCTGATGGCTGCCCTGGGATTCGTCGTCCTGGCCCTCATCTTCCTGTTCTACAAGGAATTTCTGGTGCTGTCCTTCGATCCTCTGCTTGCCGCGACGCTGCGGCTGCCCGCCCGTTTCCTCAACTATCTTCTGTTGATGCTAATCGCCGTGACCATCGTCGTCGCCCTGCAGGTGGTCGGCGTGGCCCTCATGCTGGCCATCCTTGTGACGCCCGCGGCCACAGCCTCTTTCCTGACCGGCCGGCTGCCGTCGATGATGGCCGTCTCGGCCGCGATTGGCGTCTTCTCCGGCGTGGCCGGCGTCTATGCTTCCTACTATCTGAATATCGCCTCCGGCCCGGCGGTGGTGCTGGTGGCGACGGCGATCTTCCTGCTCGTGCTGGGGCTATCGGTCGTTCGCCGGCGGGCGGGCGTGGCCACTGTTCCCGCTCGGCTGGAGGCGCAATGAGCGATGAGCTGAGCCGGGCGCTGGCGACGCGCGGCTATCGGGTGACCGCTGCCCGTCGCGTCATACTGGACACGCTGGTCGAACACGGCAGCCATCTGACGGCTGACGAACTGACCGAACTGGTGCGCCAGCGCGCCACGGGCATCGGCCGCATGACCGTCTATCGCACGCTCGATCTGTTGTGCGGGCTGGGCTTGTTGCGGCCGGTTTACCAGGGTACCGGCGCGGCCCACTACATCCTGATGGAGGACGGCCACCATCATCACCTCATCTGCACCGCTTGCAGCCGGGTGATCGAGTTCGACGAGTGCGCCCTCGGCGATCTGCCGGCACGCGTCGCCGGCCGGCTCGGCTTTCGGATCGAGGGGCACCTGCTGGAGCTATATGGCGTGTGCGCGGAGTGCGCCGGGAGCTGATATCCCGGCCGATTCGCCCTATCCGTTGGTCAGTATATCCAGTTGATCGATCATCCCGGACAGCACCTCAAATGCCGCCTCAACAGGCTCCGGTGTCGTTAGGTCCACCCCGGCCGAGCGCAAAGCCTCCAGGGGATAGCGTGAGCCGCCCGCGCTGAGAAAGCCGAGATAGTCCGCAGCCGCGCCCGCCGTGCCCGACAGGACGCGACGCGCCAGCGCATTGGCCCCTGATATACCCGTGGCATATTGGTAGACGTAGTAATCGGCGTAGAGATGGCCGAACGTGGCCCAGCGAATGCCGTCGCGCTCCCGGTCGACAACAGCCGCGTCGCCATATGCCTCCGCAAAGAGGTCGGCCAGGTAGCCGATCATATCATCGGCCGTCAGCCCCTTTCCGTCTTCAACCCGTTTGTGCATCTCCCATTCGAACATCGCCAGAGTGGGCATCTCCAGGAAATAGCGATGGAAATTGGACATGGCCTCCTCGAGAACGGCAATCTTAAGGTTGCGATCGATGTCCTGCGGCAACAAATGGGCGCGCAGCATTGCCTGGTTGAAATTGGAGGCTACCTCGGCCGCGAAGAGTGAATATTCGGCGTAGACATGGGGCTGGTTCTCCCACGATAACAGCGAGTGCATCGAGTGTCCCAGCTCGTGAGCCAGCGTGCCCATGCTGCCGGCATCGTCGGTGTAGCTCATCACGATGAACGGATAGGTGCCCTGGCAGCCCCACGAAAACGCGCCCGACGACTTCGCCTCGTTCGGGTAGACGTCGACCCAGCGCTCTTCGAGGCAGCCGCGCCGCAGTCGTCCGGCGTACTCGTCGCCCAGCGGGGCCATTGCCGCGGCGATCCATTCGACGGCCTGCTCATAGGGGATGACCGGCTTCTCGGTCGTCAGCGGGGCCCAGATATCATAGGTATGCAACGACTCGACACCGAGCGCGTGGCGACGCACATCGAAATAGCGATGCCAAACCGGCCGGTGACGCTTGAACGTGTCGAGCAGGTTATGGTACACCGAGGATGGAATATTACCTGCGAACAGCGCCATGGCGAGGGTCGAGTCGTAGCGCCGCACGCGCGACTGTAGCACGTTTTGCTTGATCGACGTCGCCAGATTGCTCGTCAGTGTATTTTTGTAGGCCAGAAACTGGTCGTGATAGTTTTCCCAGGCGGCGCGACGCAGCGCCCTGTCGGGCGAATTCAGCAGATCGTCGATGGTGCCCTGGGTCACGGCTACTTCTCCCTCGCTGCCGGCCGCCGGGCGGAACTTGAAGTCGCTGTCGGTGAGCTTGCCATAGGTGTTGTTGGTGCCGCCAAAGGCATCGGCCGCCAGACCCAGCACCTCCTCGACTTCCGGAGAGCGCACATGAGCCTGACGTCGAAAGAGATCGTCAACATAGTGGCCATAGACAGCTAACTCCGGCTCGGCCGTCAGCCATTCCGTCAAGCGCTCCTGCCCGATACCCAATAATTCGGGTTCGAAGTAGGCGATCGCGCCTTCCATCTGGCCGATCAGGCTGCCCGCCTGGCCCGCGCGAGCCGTGGCCGCCTGGTTGGATCGATCGACCGATTCGGTCAGGAAGGCATAGACGAGGACCTTTTCCGCCCGTCCGCGCAAGTCATAAAGCGTGCGCAAGGCGTCGGCCAGAACAGCCGGCCCCTCGGCAAGGCGGCCCTGATAGCCACTCATGTCGCCCAGATCGTTCAGAAGTCGGGCCAACTCGGCCGACCACTCGTCGACGGACGCGAAAACACTCGTATCGTTCCAGGTATAACGTGGGTCGACTTCATCCCGCGTCGGTAATTGAGTCAATGCCATCGATGTTCTCCTGTATTTTGGAATATGGCCGATCCTATCTCAAGTCCGGGCTATGTCCAGAAGGTCACGGGCGGCTCGCAACCCGTCATCTACCATCCGTCCCGTCGGGCACGGCCTGGCTACCCCCGGCCAATTTCATACCGCGGCCGGCGCAGGAGACGCATGCCGTTGGCCGTCACCAGCAACGACGTGCCCACATCGGCCAGCACGGCCATCCACATGGTGCCTGTGCCGATGAGCACCAGCACAAAGAATACCAGTTTAATGCCGATGCTTAGCGCCACATTGAAACGGACGGTGTTCATGGCCGCCCGCGCCAGCCGCAGCACGAAGGGCAATTGGCGCAGGTCGTCGCCCAGCAGGACGACATCGGCCGTTTCCAGCGCCTGGGCTGTGCGTCCCAGGGCCAGCCCGACCGACGCCGCGGCCAACGCAGGCGTGTCGTTGATGCCGTCGCCCACCATCGCCACATGGCCGTGCTCAGCCCGCAGCGCCTCGACCGCGGTCACCTTGTCCACAGGCAGCAGGCCGGCCCGCACGTCGGTCAGGCCGACATCGGCGGCGACGCGCTCGGCTGTGGCGACGTGGTCGCCCGTCAACATGACCAGCGGGCGGACACCCAGCGCCGACAACTCGGCCATCGCCTCACGGCTACCCTCGCGCAGGGTGTCGGCCAGAGCAATATAGCCGCGATAAGCGCCGTCGTTGACGATCATCGTCGTCAGCCCGGCGGCATCGGCTCCGGCAATATCGGCGTGGTGCGGATCGTGGGTCGCGTCGTCTTCAAAATAGGCGTGGCTGCCGATGGTCACCGTGCGGCCGTTGACCTGCCCGCTGATGCCGCGGCCGGCCAGAGCAGCTACTTCCTCGCCCGCCGGATATCGTTCGTCGACGCCGCGCGCCGTCGCCTCGGCCACAACGGCCGCGGCCAGCGGGTGCTCGCTGCGACGCTCGACGGCCGCGGCCAGCGCCACCAGCTCGTCGCAGGCGTCACAAGCCGGCGTGGTCGTTCCCCCATCCGGTTGTGTCCTGTCCGAAACCTCGTTGCAATCTGCGGCATGGACAGAGATGACCGCGGGCTTACCGCGCGTGATCGTGCCCGTCTTGTCGAAGGCGATCGCCCGCACGTGACTCAATTCTTCCAGAAACGCCCCGCCCTTGATCAGGATGCCGTTGTGCGCGCCGTTGCTGATGGCGCTGATCAGCGTCACCGGCGTGCTGATGACCAGCGCGCAGGGGCAGGCCACCACCAGCAACGCCAGGGCGCGATAGAGCCAGCCCTGCTCGGTCGCTGACGGGTTCCAGAACGGCGCGTCAAAGAACAGCGGGGGAATGATCGCGACAAGCAGGGCCACGAAGATAACCGCCGGCGTGTAGACGCGGGCAAACCGGTCGACAAAGCGCTGGGCCGGGGCGCGTCGCTCCTGGGCCTCGGCGACCAGACTCACCATGCGGCTGATCGTGTTATCCTCCGCCAGATGGGTGACCTCAACCTCCAGCACGCCGTGCCCGTTGATACTCCCGGCGAACACCTCGTCACCGGGGGTTTTGTCTACGAGTCGGCTTTCGCCGGTGATGGGGGCCTGATCGACAGCCGACGCGCCAATCAGCACGCGGCCGTCCATCGGCAGACGCTCGCCGGGCATGACGATGATGCGATCGCCCAGACGCAGCTCGCTGACCGGCACGCGCTCCTCGCCTCCGTCGCGCGCGACCACGGCCTCACTGGGGGCGAGAGCGGATAACCCGCTGACGGCGTTACGGGCGCGATTGGCGGTGTAGCCTTCCAGCGCCTCGCCCAGCGCGAAGAGAACCATGACCAGCCCCGCCTCGGTGTAGGCTCCGATGATGACCGCGCCGACGGCGGCGATGGTCATCAGCAAATTGATGGTGATCTCGTGGTTGACGCGTAAGGTGCGGATCGCGCTGCGGGCGATGGGATACCCGGCCAGCATCATGGCCAGCACCGACATGGCGGCGAAGGCGGGTGTCTCAATGCCCAGTCCGGGCAACAGCTCATCGAATAGCAGTCCGGGGATGATGAGCAGGGCAGCAATGAGCGCCAGGCGCGTGTCCCACCGATGCCACAGATAGTGGAGAAGGCTCCCGGCCGGCTGATCTTCATCAGCGTGTTCATGGAGATGCGAGTGAGGTTCCTCGTTGCTCGCCGCCGGTTGGCGGGCGGCTGCCGGCTCGGCGACATCGTAGCCCAGCTCGCGCACGCGGGCGACCACGCGCTCGGGCGGAATCTCGCCCTCGACGCGCAATGTACCGGTTGTGAAGTTGAGCGCCGCCGACTGAACGCCGTCGAGTTTGGCGACGCCGCTCTCCACCGAGCGGGCGCAACTCGCGCAGTCCATGCCGGTAATTTGATAGCGTAATTCGGTCGATTGAGCTGTCATGCTTTCTACTCGCGCTTTGGCGTTGATAATATCTGTTGCAGCCTGTAATCATGGCAGGCTGAACATATCATACACCTTCAAGTCGAGTTGAAAGTCAAGGGGTCTCATTTTCGAGAGCCAGAAAGAGGCGCGCCAGGATGAAGGCGCTGTCGCCATGGACGATCAGGAGATGCCCCTCGTCGTTGTCGAGCAGTTCAAGCCTGAGGTCGGGGTGTGCCCGGCAGCCGCTTTCCAGGCGGACGATCTCGGCCAGCGCCGCGGCTGCCGCGGGGTCGTGGCCGACGAAAAGGATGTGATAGGCATCCTCCTCGCGCCAGACGTGGATATGGCGGCCGCGCAGTCGGGCCAGCGGTTCACGCGCCGCCGGGCTGGTGAGCAGGCAGCCGTCGGCCGCGACCAGCCGGTCGAGAACGGCGCGGCTGGGCAGCTCGGCCGCCGGGTTGGCGCAGATGCGGTCTACCAGTAAGCCGAAGGCGGTTTGCGCGGCGTCGGGCGCGCCGCCGCGCAGATCGAGCAGAAACATCTCCAGCTCGTGTTGCTGCACGCGCAATTCGGTTATCTGTCGTTCCAAAGCCAGGTAACGCCCCTCGGCCGTGGCCAGCGTCTCGGCGTTGTCCAGATCGCCATCCCGCCAGGCCGAGAGGAGCGTTCGGATCTCGGCCAGCGAGAAGCCCAACCCCTGGGCACGCTGGATGAGACGCAACGTGGCCGCCGCCGACGGGTCATAGAGCCGGTATCCGGCCTCGGTGCGGCCGGTCGGCACGATCAACCCCTCGGCTTCATAGTAACGCAGAGCTGAGGGCCGCAAGCCGGCCTGCCGGGCAAGTTCGCCGATGGTGAGCATGGCATCAAGTGTAGGAGCGGGATGGGAGTGTGTCAAACATGATCGCCCTATTCCCACGCGCCCCCTCACCGCGTATAATGGAAATAAATCTCTCGCTCGCGGAGTTGCCATGGCCGACAATCCGACACAATTCCAGGACAATCTGCCGCCCGGCGTCGACCTCAATCGGCCGTCTGTGGCCCGCATCTACGATTATCTGCTGGGCGGCTACCATAATTTTGAAATTGACCGCCAGGCGGCCACAAAATTTGCAGCTTTATTCCCCGACCTGTTCCTGACGGCACAGGTCAACCGCGCGTATTTGCGCCGGGCCGCCGCCTTCGTCAGCAGTCAGGGCATCGACCAGTTCATCGATCTGGGGTCGGGCATCCCCACTGTCGGCAACGTGCATGAGGTCGTGCGGCAGAATAATCCGGCCGCGCGGGTGGTCTATGTCGATATCGAGCCGGTGGCGATCGCCCATGCCCAGACAATTCTGGAAGGAGACCCGAATCTGGCGGCGATTCTGGCCGATGTTCGCCGGCCGGATGAAATCCTCAACCATCCACGCACACGAGAGCTGATTGATTTTTCCAAACCGGTCGGACTTTTCGCCGTGGCTTTGCTGCACTATATCCTGGATGATGCGCAGGCCGAGTCTGTCATCGACGCATTCAAGGACGCCATTCCGCCCGGCAGCTATCTTATCATCGGGGTCTGGACCGCTGACGACGCCCCGCGCGAGGTTATGGAGAAGTACGCCGAGATGTCTCAAACGTTATCGACATCCGGCGCGCCCCGCCCACGCGAGAAAGTGATCCGTTATTTCCGGGGGTTCGAGATTCTCCCGCCGGGCCTCGTTCACAGTCCCCAATGGCGACCAGATGGCCCAGACGATCTGTTCGTCGATGAGCCGGGCCGCAGCGTGACCTGGGTGGGCGTTGCCCGCAAGCCATAGGGCAAAGATGCGAGGGTGAATTGATGGAGGCCGTGGATACCATAGCCAGCCAGTCGATTGAGAGGATTGCCGGCGTGTGGCGCAAAGCCGCCGTCCACACCTCGTATAGCCCCCTGCCTCCAGCCGAGATTCGCGACCGCTTCGAGAAGATGACCGCTATCGCGGTTGACGCACTCCGGCAGGACGGTCCAGCGGAGACGATCCTGCCTCACGGTCGGGTCATCGGCCGCGGGCTGGTGGAGCTGAACCTGCTGAGGCCGGAAGCTCTGGAACGCACCTTCGTTTGCTTAAGCGAAGAACTGTCCGACAACGCCTCTCCGGGTCGACTGGGTCACCTTTTCGCCGGCATAGCCGGCGGGTTTGCCGAAGCGAAACAGGCGAAATTGCTCGCGCAGCAGGAAGCCATCAGGCGCGCTGCCAATTCCGCCCTCCAGACGGCCCAAAGCGACCTGGCGGCCTCGCGCGATACCCTGAGAGCCTTAAACCTTGAGCTGTCGGAGCAGGTAGCCGAACGCGGCCGCGCCGAGGAAATCCAGCGCGACCTGGCCGACCGCCTGCAACGGCTTCACGAGATAGAACTGGCCATCCTGTCGGCCGACTCTCTGGCGACCATCCTTGACCTCACCATCGAGCATCTCGATACCCTCATCCCCGCTGTCTCCATCTCAATCACCCAGATAGACGTCGCCACCAAACAATCGAAGATCCTCAGAAACACCAATCCCGCCTATCCGACCGGCCGGGAGTTGCCGATCACAATGATCGATGCCCTGAACAGGTTGGGGGAGGGTGAAGTTATCTATATTGCCGATCTCCGCGCGATTCCCAATCCTTCGCCCAGCTTGGCCGAAATCGTCGAGCTTGGCGCGCGCTCCCTGTTGACCGTGCCGATGCGTTACGGTGAATCGCTCATCGGCGGGATCGTGATTTTCCTCGATCATGTGCGCGAATTTACGCCGGCGGAGAAGGCAGTCGTGCTGGAACTGGCCGGCTCGGTAACAGTCGCCATCCAGAGCCGGCGATTGCTGGAGGCCGAGCAGACCATCCGTCGCCGCGAAACGATCCTGCGCGAAGTTGCCGCGGCGCTGACGATGAACCTGAACCTGGATGAGCTTCTCAGCCACATCCTCAATCAGTTGGAGCGGGTGATCGCCAACCGAAGCTCGGCTATTTTCCTGATGGAAGACGGAGAAACGAGAGTGGTCGCCCAGCGCAGGTTACCGAGCAGCCCTGAACGTCTCGATAACCTGCTCAGAACCCAGCCGCTCGCTCTGCGCGCCGTCATCGAGACGGCCCGCCCGGCGATCATCAGCGACACTTACGCCTCCCCCGACTGGTTAATCATCGACGAAATGGCGTACATTCGCTCCTGGATGGCCGTGCCGTTGATGGTCAAGGGTGAATCCATCGGCGTTCTGACGATTGACCACGACCGGCCGGGGTCCTTCACCAATGAGGATCTGGAGACGGCGGTCACCTTCGCCCACCAGGCGGCCATCGCCATCGACAACGCCCGACTGCTCGCCCAGGCACAGACACATGCCGGAAAGCTGGAGGCCCATGTCCGGCAGCGAACGCGCGATCTTGAGATTCTCTACAGCCTCACGGCAGCGACCATCGAAAACCACGACATGGACACCCTGTTGCGGCAATGCGTGGTGCTGGCCGAAGACGCCTTCAACTGTCTGGCCGCGGCCATCTATCTGGTCGACGACGAAACGGATGACCTCCACCCGGCCGCGTTGTCGGCCGCCGTGGATCCACGATGGGGCGAACTTCTGATCGGTCTGAACCACAAAGAGCTTACCCTGCGCCATCCGTTGCGGTCGACCGCGCCCGATAGGGCAACCGGCCCCGAAAGCTATTCCTCGTGGGGTCTGGACGAATCACGAACCCTGGTCGCAATAACTTTGCGCGGGCGCGGGCGTGTGCTGGGTCTCCTTGTTTTACTGTGTCCTACGTTCGAGTTTTCCTTGAACTTCGATCCCGAGTTGTTGATCGCCATTGCCGGGCAGATAAGCGCGGCGATGGAAAACATTCGCCTCCATCAGATTGCGCGCCAGGCGGCCATCATCGAGGAACGCGAACGTCTGGCGCGCGAGATCCATGACCAGGTGACCCAATCGATCTATAGCGCGGGCCTGTTTGCCGAAGCTGCCCGCACCGCAAGCGAGATTGGGGATTATAACCAGGTGGAAAATCGCATTCATTCCACCCTGCGCATGACGAATCAGTCCTTGCGTGAATTACGCTCATTGCTCTTCGAGTTGCGCACCGATTCACTGGCTCGGAACGGCCTCGTCGAGGCGCTGCGCGAGCGATTGCAGACAGTGGAGCATCGCGCCGGAATCGTCGCTGAGGTTTTCGCCACGAATGTCGGCGAACTGCCTGTGGCCGTCGAGGAAACATTTTACCGCGTCGCCCTCGAGGCGCTGAACAATTCGTTGCGTCATGCCCATGCTTCCCAAGTGGACGTCGTCCTGATGACCGAGGGCAGCGACTTAATTATGACCATCGTCGACAACGGCATGGGTTTCGGCCGCGAGGCTACTACCCGCTCCGGCGGCATGGGATTGGAGGGGATGCAGAAGCGGATCGGCAAGGTCGGCGGCCTCCTATCCATATCCTCGAACGAAAACGGCACCTGGGTCACGGCGCGCGCGCCGTTGACTCAATAACGCCGCTGTCTTCGGTCGCCGATTTTTCAGGAGGGCGATTGAACATAACCCAGAAAATACAAATTCTCCTGGTAGACGACCACGAAGTGGTGCGCGAGGGATTACGTGCCGTGCTGGAATCAAAGGGGGACTTGCAGGTAGTGGGGGAGGCAGGTGACGGCATTCAGGCCGTCGAGCTGGCGTTGCGGCTGAAGCCCGACGTTATCCTGATGGATATTGATATGCCGCGCAAAAACGGCATCAGCGCCATTCATGACATCGTGGTGGAGCAGCCCGAAGCCAAAATCCTGGTCCTCTCCAGTTTCAGCGAAGATACCCAAATCGTCGAATCAATGCGCGCCGGTGCGCTGGGCTACATGCTGAAAGCAGTCGGGACAGACGCCTTGGCCGATGCCATTCGCCGGGTTTATGCCGGCGAGACACCGCTCACGCCGCTTGTCGCCCGGCGGATCATCGCCACGATGACCCCAACGCGCTCGGAGCCGCGGCTGGTCGAGGTGCTGACCGAGCGTGAGTTGATGATTCTGCCGCTGGTGGTGAGGGGTTTGTCCAACAAGGACATCGGCCTGCAATTGGGCATTACAACGCGCACCGTCGGCACCCATATCACCAATATGATGTCCAAGGCCGAGGTGGAAAACAGGGTCCAGCTGTCCATGCTCGCCGTTCGCCAGGGACTGACTTCAGTTTTTAATGACGAATGACGTTTGATCCGTGGGGGTCCGGTGACAACGAGACTTGTCAAGTCCTGTGGGCAGGGCTGCGTCGCCGTTACCGGACCCCGACCCGACACGGGGTTGGTCTACTCCCCGACGTAATAACCCATACCGACGACGCCCGGCCCGACGTTTGCACCGATGACCGGCGTCAGCTCGTTGACGAACATCTCCACCGGGTCGACCGTGGCGCGTACCTGCTCGACGATGTATTCAGCGTCCTGGGGGGCGCGGGCGTGGATGACGCCGGCGTGGATATTCTGCTTGCCTTTCATCTCGCCCAGCACAACGTCCAGCATGTGCTGGATGGCCTTGTTCTTGGTGCGGATGGAGGCAAACGGCTCGATCTTGCCGTCTTCCAGATGCAGCACGGGCTTGATGGACAGGACCGAACCAACCAGCCGTTTGGCTCCGCCGATTCGGCCGCCCTTGTGCAGATACTCCAGCGTGTCGACGACGAACATCACCCGCAGGCGCGGAGCCAGGTTGCGCACGTAAGCGGCCACTTCCTTGTAGTCGTGACCTTCGGCGGCGTAGCGCGCGGCGGCCGTCACCAGCAACCCCAGCCCCAGCGAGACCGAGCGAGAATCGACGATCTCGATCGGGTAATCGCCCAGAGCCTCAGCGCCGAGGTGGGCCGATTGAATAGTGCCACTCAGCAACTCCGAGACGAATATCGCCACGATGCTCTCCGCGCCCTCGGCGACTTTCTGGAAATGTTCGGTGAATTGTCCCGGCGCGGGCTGGGAGGTCTTCGGCAGGTCGCTGGATTGGGGCAGCCGCTGGTAAAATTCTTCCGTCGTGATGTCGATCTGATCCAGGTAGCTCTTGCCTTCCCAGTTCAGAATCTGCGGGATCACATAGATATTGTTTTCTTTAATGACGTCGACGGGCAGGTTGACCGTGCTGTCGGTCACAATGGCAACTTTAACTTTGGACATGGCGCCCATTTCTCCTTCGGGGATATATGATGATTTCTACTCGCATGAATCAAGCGAGAAGATTGTATGAGAGGGGCAGATAATCGTCAACTAGAGCCAACCTGGGTGAAATCCCCCTCAACAATATCAATAAAATACGTAGACAAGATCAGTAAATTGCTCATGACGGGATGCCTGGGAACTGATATTCTGTTGTAGATGCATGGTATCCATGCATATTGAAAGGAGGATTTGGAGACGGGGTGGAACCAGTCGTCCAAAACCTGGCAGTAAACCTGCCAGGTTTTTAATTTTCCCGCTTCTGCACCCCAATCATTCATATTTGAGCGCCGTCATCGGCGCCAGCGTGGCCGCGTTTAGGGCTGGATAGAGGCCGGACACAAGCCCCATCAGTGTGGCGAAAATGAGCGCGGACAGCGGCAACCATACCGGCGTGACGACGGCCACTGTCGGCGGTAGCCCGCCGGTTTCCACCGCCTGCCCGGCCATGTAGCTGAGCACCAGCACATTCAGCACCTGCCCCAGTCCCCAGCTGATCAGCACTCCGCCCAGCCCGCCTAGAAAGCCGATGCCCGCCGCCTCGCCCAGGAAGATGGCCAGCACGTGGCGGTTGTTCGCGCCAACAGCCTTCATCAGGCCGATCTCCCGCGTGCGCTCCAGGATGGCCATGGTCATTGTGTTGGCGATGCCGATGGCAGCCACCAGCAGGGCGATGGCTCCCATGCTGCCGAAGGCCATCTGCAGGACCAGATAGAAGCTGCTGATGCCCTCGACGAACGATTGCGGCGACCAGGCCTGGAAACCCATTGCGGTGATCTGATCCGCCACGTCGAGCACTTCGTCGACACTGCCGACCTTGACGATCAGGGTGTTGTAGCCGTTTTTATCCCGGTCGACGCGCTGGCCCGTCACCCAGGCATTATAGCCGTCGAGATCGCTCATCGGCATGTAGATCGACCAGTCCGGCTCATCCTTAAACTCAGCGAGAACGCCGACCACGCGGGCGCGCGTCTTCTTCCGTATCTCGGTCCCGTCCTCCGCGTATTTCACCAGCTCGATGTTGAGGGTCTGGTCGTAGAGATCGGGCGGTGGGGGCGGTTCCTGGCCGGGCCGCGTGCGCGGGTCATAGAAGCTGTTGGCCACTTGCGAGCCGACGATGACCGTGCCGCGCGACAGCAGCAATTCGCCCTGATCGGCCGTGACGCCCAGCTGACTCAGGTCTTCGGTGCCGATGCCCATGATCTGGCTGCCACCCTCCAGACGGCCGACGCGAATGATGGCCCACGTTTGCAGGTAGTCCTGTGGAATGACGGCCGTGACGCCGGGTATGGCGGCGATGCTGTCGATGGCCGCCTGGTTCAGCGGCGTGGTCGTACTGGGGCCACCTCCCGGACCGGTGGAGATGACCGGTCCTTCGCTGTAGCCGGGATACACCATGATGCGCGTCAGGTCGCCGATGCCGCCCAACTGCGACTCGGCGTTTTGTTGCAGCCCAACACCGAGCGACACCAGCAACACGACGGCCGCCGTGCCGATGATCACACCAATAGCCGTTAACGCGACACGCCCCTTACGTCGCGAAAGGTTAGACCAGATCAGTGTCAGCAGATCGAAAAACTTCATCGACGCTCCACAATATCCATTATTCGGTCGGGGCTTCGATCGCGGGTTCCATCGGCACAAACTCCTCAACCGGTTGACCGCCGTTTGATGGCTCGCTGCCCAGCCCGAACAACCCGCGCAGGAAGCGCCAAATCTTGTCAAGAAGCGATTCCTGGCCGCCGGCATTGCCGCCGTCCATTGGAAACTCGCCGCCGGCCCCGTCACCCATTTCGCCGCCCATGCCGGGATCCATCGGCTCCATGGGCATCGCTTCCATCACCTCGACCGTCAGCGTCTCGGTGATGACTGCCGGGTTGTTGAAGTCGTCGGTGTAGTTGACGCTTAGCAGCAACTCCAGCGGCCCCGCCTCGAAAGGCGTGATCATGGCGTCGAGCGGGAAAAAGCCGCCCGGTTCCAGCGCGCCGACGAAGATGGCGTTGTTGATGAGTTCGGCGTTCTCGGCGGCGACGCTGAAATTGCCGAAGATGACTGAATTGCGCCCGGTGTTGACCAGTTGCAGCGGCAGGCCACCCGGTTGCCCGGCGAAGAGCGCCGGCGGCGAGGTGTAGAAGCCCATCTCGACCTGCGGGGTCTGGTAGACCAGCAGGGTGATCACCTGGTCATCGACATAGTTCGCGCCCTTGTCGTCGGTATAGGTGAACGAAACTTTCACCGGATAAGCGCCCGGCTTGGTGGTTGTGTTGACGATGAGTTGCTGCGTCACCGACCGGCTCTCGCCCACGGCCAGATTACCCAGGGTGGAGACGTTCGACGTGCCGATGGGCGCGAACTCCGCGAAGGAACCACCCGCGCCGGAAAGGCCGCCGCCCGGCACCGGCGTGCCGTCAATCGTGGAGCCGCCGCCGCTGCCGCCACCCAGAATGAGGGTGACGTTGCGGGCGTTGGCCTGTCCCATATTTTCGACGGTCAGGTTGAGGGCAAACTGGATGCCGGGCTGCAACTTGGCCGGATCGGTGCTGCTCGATGTGACCAGCAATTGCGGCCGTTGCCGCGGGCCGGCTGTCGGCGTGACGGTCGGGGTGGGCGTAGCCGTTGCCGCCACCCCACCGCCGCCCGACGGGACGACAGGGAAGGTCAGATCGAATGAAGATTCATAGGTCTGGCCGCTGATGTCCGTGTAGGTGGCGACGACCTTCAGCACGGCCGTCGAACTGCCGCGCAGATCAGCCGAGGCAAAGAGCGGCTGCCAGAAGCGCGCCGTTTGGCCGGGAGCGAGCGAACCCAGGGCGCGGACGCCGCCCGTGTCGCGGGCCACGAAACTGTCCCCGGTGAAGGTCGCCACGACGTTGGTGGCCGTTGCCTGTCCGGCGTTGGCGATCGTCATCTCGAAGTCCAGGTTCTGGCCGGGGACGATCTGCGGTGAGCTGGCGCCATAGGATGCCACGACCAGCAGCGGCCGCACGAAGGCGGTGGGCGGCGGTGTCGGGCTGGGTTCAGGTGTGCCGGTCGGTCCGGCCGGCGCGACGATATTGAGTGCGTCGGGCAGTTCGGCCGTGGCCGCGTCGGGGTTGACCACACGAACGCCGTAGCGGCCCGGCGGCATTCCCGGCGGGACGGTCGCCCGCAGCACGTTGCCACTGACGTAGAATGTCTCCAGGCCGCCGAAGTTGTTGAGCACCACTACGGAGCCGTTGACGAAACCGGTGCCGGTGACGATGAGTTCCACGGCCACGTCGTTGATCAGCGTGCCGGGCTGTACGGAGGTAATGGCCGGCCCCGCGACGGGCGCGGCCGCGGTAACCGTCGGCGTCCCGTCGGCCGGTTGCGCCAGTGTGACCGGGGCGGAAACCGCGGACAAGCCGGCAAGCAGCGCCGGTAAAACGACGAGGACGATGTTTCGTAAATTTGATCTCATACTCATACTCTGGATACGGCGGTTATATCACACCCGCTACCTCCCGGTATTTTTCTTCGCTGACGATGCAGCCGTCGAGCAGGAAAACGCGGTGGGTGGCATAGGCGGCCATGCGCGGATCATGGGTGACGACCAGCACCGTGCGGCCGTCGCGATGCAGCTCGGCCAGCAGATCCATGATGCTTTGCCCGCTGGCCGTGTCCAGGTTGCCGGTCGGCTCGTCGGCCAGCACGAGGCGCGGTTCGTTAACCAGCGATCGGGCGATGGCCACCCGTTGCTGCTGGCCGCCGGATAGTTCGGTCGGTTTGTGATCGCGCCGGTCGGCCAGCCCCACTCGTTCCAGCAAGGCGAAGGCGCGCTTTTGCCGCTCGCGGCGCGAGACGCCGGCAAAGCGCATGGGGAAGGCCACGTTCTCCCACGCGCTGAGACTGGGGATCAGGTTGAATGATTGAAAGATGAAGCCGACAAAGCGGCGACGATAGGCGGCCAGCGCGTTCTCGTCCATCTCGTTGACCACGTGGCCGCCGACGATGATGCGACCGGCCGTCGGTCGGTCCAGCCCGCCCAGCAAGTAGAGCAGCGTGCTCTTGCCGGAGCCGGACGGCCCCATGATGGTCTGAAACGTGCCGGCCTCGATCGCGATATCGACGCCGGCCAGGGCATGGACGACAGTCGTGCCCATCTGGAACGACTTTCGCAGCCCGCTGGCCGTGATGAATGGCGCAGCCCTGTTGCCGCTCGCCGCGGCCGAACGTCCGGCGGCGTCTGCCGGCGCGATCCGTTCAGCAGGTATGGCTCCGGTGTGGCTTGTGGCGGTCATAATACGGTACGTCTCGGCGGGCAGGGCTCGCGGCCGGCCTACATGAACGGCTGGATCACGGTGAGACCGCCGAACTGGGCCAGGATTGCGCCGGGCAGCGCCCGCAAGGTCAGGACGATAAATATCGTCAGCAGCACGGCTACCCAGCTCTTGGCACGCGACAACTGGCTGCTTAGGCGCACACCGACGTAGAGCAGCAGAATCTGCCACACCAGATATATATCGATGTTGGCCAGGATGCCGCCCAGAATCGCCACGCCGAAGCCCTCGCCGGCGGGCGCAAAACCGGCCAGACCCTGCCCGGCGACCAACTGATCGGACGTAAGCATGACGGCGATCTGCACCAGGTATCGCACCATTACGGGCAGCGCGGCCCAGGCGGCAATATTGAGCGCGGCCTGGCTGGTTCCACGGCCGCCGAAGAGGATAAGCAGCAGGTGCAGCAACCAGCCGATGAGAAACCAGACGATGATGACGCCCAGCACCGCGCCCAACGCGGGTAACAGGTAGTTGAACGTGGTGTTGTTGGTGGCCGTGGCCGCTTGCTGGAATTGGGCTTGCTGTTCCGGCGTGTAATACTCGAAGCCGGGTGGAAAGGTGATTTGACCCGCGGCCGCCGCCGCGGCCTTAATCGACCCGGCTACAACGGCGAACGCGGCCGCCGTCAGAATGAGTAGCAGCAGCGGCGTGCGCCACGTGGGATGGTGGATCGACAAAACGCGAGCCAGGGCGCTCCGTGGCCGGAAGAGGACGGGCAACACCAGGTCGAAGCGCCAGGTCTTGTTGGGTTCGGCCGGCGTCAGCAATAAATCGTCGTCCGCACTCATAACGTAATCCCCCGTGAATGGGCCGGTATATCCCGGCCACCCGGCCGAAAATGGCCAACTCAAACTATAGCCCAACGGCCGCCGGCGTGCCACAGGCCCTCATCCACCGGCAATATGACCACCCGCGACTTACGGGTATGGGATTTCCTCTAGCCAGGCCGTGTTGCCGCCGCCCGTCAGTTCAGCGCGCGCCAGATCGGGCCAGGTGTATAGCGCGACGGCCAACCGGTAAATCCCAGCGGGCAGGTCGGCCGGGATCGGCAACTGGTGATAGGTGATGAACCCATCTCCCGCTTGCCACTGGATGCTGTCGAATCCCGGACCGTCGTGCTGAGCGAGGACCGTGTCGTGTTGGTCCAGCAGGTAGACCCCGAAGTGGTATAGCGTGTCCGGCGGACGTTGCCTGATATGCCAGTTCAACGCCAGCGGCATTTCTTCGCCGGGGTTCAACTCGCCCCGCTCGAATCCTGTCAGCTCCAGCCCCATCTCCCACGCCGCCAACGGCGCGACAGGCACACCTCCGTCGTCTTCCGCCCAAGTGTAAAACGGCCACACCTCATTATTCATCTGAATGGCGACACCCGGCAACAAATTGGCGCTGGTGACCAGGGTGTTTGCAGCGGCACTGCCGGGCCGGGTATCCAGATAGTAGGCATAGGGCGACGGCCGCGGCAATGCCAGATCGCCGTCAGTCAGCAACACTCGCTCCGGATCGACGAACTCTTCCAGCAGGGCCAGATTGGAGCTTTCGACCTGGTGCCCCTGACCGATGCCGACGAGCCGCCAGCCGTCTGCCTGCGACAGCAAATCGCGCGAGGTGTTGATCATCGCCCGTGCCTGACGCACCTGCATATGGGGACTAACTTCAACGGCGCGGATATTCTGGTGGCTAAGCGTGAAGAAAACCTGATAAGCGACCGAGAGCAGAAAGAGGGTCGGAATGACAAGACCGATCACCGGCCACGCCCGACGCGCCTGGCCCGTTGTGGCTTGTGCCGCCAACCGGCCGACCGCTCGCTGTGCCGTGTCAAGTCCGATACCCAGGATCATGAAATGCGTTGGCCATTGCCCGATTAGATAGTAGTTTTGCAGATAAACCGACGAACGCAGATAGAACAGCAACGGGATCAGGAACCAGAGTAAGAGGACAGTCAGTGCGACGCGCTCCGCCGGCCATCCGTTTCCAGCCGCGCCACCGCAGACCGGTGGCGCGCCGGAAGGCACACCGCCCGGCCCGCGCCACCAGCGCCAGCCCACCAACGCCAGTGATATGATGAACAGCGCCGATATCAGGGCATCGAACCGGACGACGCCGGCCACGGAGCGATGAAGCCCCTGGGCGTGAATGAGATCGAGGCTGAGCAGGACGGCCGCGGCACTCAGCGTAGGGTCCTCCCCGGCCAGATCGCCCATTGCGCGGAAGTCGGCCCAACCGGTGCCGATCTGATAGGCGAGGTAGGGAAGATAGAGAGCGGCGAAGACGGCCGCTCCGGCCGCGACGTGGGTCCAGCGCACTCGCCGGTGAAACAGCAGCAACGCCAGACCTATCGTGCCCAGCTGGACGGCCGTGCCGGGATGGACCTGGGTCATGACCGCCGCCGCCGCGAATGCGCCGACAAGATAGACAGCGCGCGGCCGCTCGGCCAGATAGAGCAGTAGTCCGCCGAGGGCGAGGGCCGCGAAAGGTGGCACCATCGTCTGATTCCAGATGAGCTGGCTCCATACGACTGCCCAGGGTGCGACGGCGAAAGCCATCATAGTCCATAACCCGGCGCGCCTGCCGAAGATTCGCCCCGTGACGAAGCCGGTGACAGCTATAGCCATCATGCCGCCCAGAAGCGTCAGCGCCGAGACACTGAGGATGTCAGGCCATACCGCCAGCGCCGCGGCGTAGAGATACTCGATCATCGGTGGATTGACGAAGCCGACCGACGATTTGTTCGCCGCCAACGGCATATCTCCACCGTTTACCCAGCGCATGGCCGTGTTGAGCGTGAAAGCCTGGTCTCCCCACAGGCCAGTTGTATCCAGCCCGCGCAGCCGGAGGCCGAGGGCCAGGAGCAGGATTGCCAGAGCGATCAGCAAATAGCGGTGTTTCGTGATTGAGGTCAGAATCGACATGAGAAACGGGATCAGTTCGCGGTTTTGAGTGACTGTTATTGGGCAAAAACCGATCGCCCTCAATGGCACAATTTTAGCCCAGGTTATTCCTTCTGACTGTTGATATATTCGGCCAACCGTGGCAGGAATGGGGCCAGCTCATAACTTCGCCAGGCGCTCGCTCCGCCGGCGGTGAAGAGCGCGTAGCCGATCACATACGGATCTTGCCGGGCTTCGTTGTCCACCCATTGAAGCTGGTTAAGAAAGGCTGTCTGCCCGTCCGGCCCCCAGCCTTGCGTCACCCAGAACTCCTGAAAATCCTGCCAGCCCAACCCATCCGGCCCCGGCCGATTGCCCAGGATGCCGTCGATGCCCGCCTCGCTGATGACGAGCGGAATGACCAGTCCGCGCGGTTCCAGCACATCGCGATAGAACCAGCGGTAGCGAAACATCAATGGTCCTCGATCGGGATAGGTCGGGTAGCCGGGCAGCGGGTCACCGAAGAGGAATGTCAGGTCGGGCGCGGCGTACTCATGCAAGGTCAGGATGCCGCCGTGGGCCTTGGCCGCCTCGATGGCCGGCACGAACAATTCAAACTCATTCAGCTCCGGCACGCCGGTGGAGAAGCCACCCACGGCCGCGTGCAACCCGTGCCGGGCCAGCAGGCGGACGCGCTCGGCCTCGAAACGGGCATACCAATCCATCCGGTCGAGGTTGGGATCAGGCTCATTCCAGCCTTCCCAGTAGTCCACAAATGGATGCAACAGCATCCGCGGTAACTGATCGGCGACAAGGGCGGCCGCGGCCGCCTCCGGATCGCCGTTGTAATCCTGGGGATCGATGGAGAAACGACCGACGGTCACCGTCTCCGGCGAGACGGCTTTGACCTCCTGGAGAAAGCCGAAATCATCGACTGCCTTCACGACGGCCGGGTGCGCGGCCCGCACGAATTCCATGATCGCTTCGCTGTTCGGCCGGGCCACGTGGATGCCCATCTTGCTCGGCCCCAGGTCAGGGCGTGGCGTGTAATCGGGGATGTTGCTGACGTAGGGCGTAGCGGTTGGCCCGACAGTGGGCGCGGGAGGCGGCACGTCGGTCGGCTCGGCCGTCGGGATATGGGTGGGTTCGGCCGTCGGCGGTGTGTTGACCGGCGGGTCGCCGTCACTGGACAGCAAAGGGATGAACAGTTCAGCCGTGGCGATGGTCGGCTCGGGCGTCGGGTCGGCCGCGTGCCCTGTTGGTGTGGCGACGAGTGTTGCCGGAAGGGGGATGGGCGGTGGAGTGGCGCAAGCGACCAGCGCCGCCAGCCAGATTAGCGGGATGATTCGTCTCAACATACCGGCGCAAGGATAGCCGATCCGTCGGCTCGTCGCATGGTGCCGCCCAGGTTTCTTAACCATTACTACGCGGGAAGGATACCCTCAGCTACCTGACTTCAATCGTCGTCAGGACAAGGTGATCGGCCACTGATGTTCCGTCATCCCCCAAAACGGGCAGGCGCGCGCCCGTGATGGGGTCGTACAGGCCCACCTCGATCCGGTAATCGCCCGGCGGCGCGTCCGGCGCGATGGGGATAGCGTATTCATCGACGATGACTTCACCCTCGCGCCAGGTGGTCGTTGGTCGGGTGTTGGCCGCGGGTTCGTTGTCGGCCTGTCCCCACAGGAAGTTGCCGCTCGTCGCGTTGAACACGTCCCCGAGGACATGGGTAAAGACTTTGTAGCGCTGCGGTATGCTCCCGTCCGAAGTCCAGTAGAGAGTCAGCGCGACAGTTTCACCGGGCGCGACTGTTGATGAAACCAGGTCGTATCCCGACAGCCGGATGCCGTCGCCGAAAGCGGCATCGACCCGGTTGGGAACAAGTACGTCGACGTCAGTCAGAAACTCGGCCTGCTTTTGGGCGATATTGAGATCGCCGAAAGTTACCGGTTGGCCGCTCTCGTCGAGCGCGTAGAATCGGTATCGTCCCGACGGGACTTCCGGCGGCACGACGATATCGACCTGTTGGCGCGCCGATTGGCCCGTCGCTGCCAGCGTTACCGGCATGGATTGCCGGATATTCCCGTCCGAATCGATGAGGCCGATCTCCGTCCGGCTGTCGGCCGCGCCCGTCCAGTAGAGGAAGAGGTGAATGACGTCGCCGCTTTTGAAGTCGTGAGCCGCCTGACTGTATCCTTCCAGTTGCCCTCCCCCTGTCAAGGGCAAGTGGATCGGCCCTGACGGCTCGCCGCCTGTCAGTGCATCGTCCGACTGCGCTCGTTCGGGCGTGCGCGCGTAGAGGGTGAGGGCCATATCCTTATAGGTGAATTCGCGCACGGCCGTCGCCCGTTCCGCCAGCCAGGCCGGGATTTGGCGCTGCGGGTCGCTGCCGGCGCTGTAGGGGGTTGTCACCAGCCAGATGGCGTCATGGCTCTCCCATATCGGCGCGAGGAACTCATCGGCGGCATCCCGCGTGATCGTCCACAGGTGCGGCACGCCCGCCCACTCCTCAGGGTGATGGTAGGCGAAGATGGGCCAATCCGTGTCGGTATACAACACAACCGCATCGCCCGGCTGCCGGTAGGCGTCGATGGTGCTCGTTAGCGATGGGTAATCGTCCAGCAACACCCGGCCGGGGTAGTAGGGACGCAGGCCGGCGAGAGCGACGGCGATCATGATACCGGCCAGTGTGAAGGCGATTAGACCACCGGCGGCCGACTGCCGGCGTCCGGCTGTGACCTTGCGCCCCAGCCGGACGCCGATCGTCGCCACGCCCCAGGCCAGTAAAATGCTGTAGAACGGGGTGAAGATGACCAGATAGCGCGGGTTGAAGGGTGGGTTATAAAAATTCTGCTTCGGCAGCGACACGAAGTAGACGATGACGACGGGTAACAACAAAATCGCCAGCAACAGCGTCAGATCGCGATTAGCGATCAATGACGAGCGACGAGTGCCGGGTGACGATCCGGCCACGGGCTGTGGTTCGCTGTCGTCGGCCGGTCGCTTCCAGACCGAAAAGATCAACGCGCCCACAGCGCACAGAAAGATCGCCGCCGCCGGCAGCGTCAGTCGGTTGAACTGGGCCACGTCGACCGGGATGCCGACGGTCAGCACCGTCCAGTAGATGTGGAGAAAATCGCCCAGAGAGATGGGCGTGGCCGCGGCCGTGCTGAGAAAGCCGCCCGCAGCGTAGAGCGCCCAGGGCAGAAACAGCGCCACGACGAGAAGTTGCAACCCGGCCCAGCGCGCGAACTCGCGTCGCCGGTCGGTCGCCACGCGCAGTTCCCACAGCCAGGCGACGTTAATCGCCACCCAGACCGGGGCGAAAAGGTAGAGCGTATACAACCCGGCGGCCGTCGCCAGCACGTAGGCCACGGCGGCGATCGGACTGCGGCGATCCCACACGCGGCGGGCTGCCCACACGGCTAACAGGCCGAGCAACATCGCCAGGGCGTACATGCGGATTTCCTGCGACCAGGCGATGGCGAAGCGGGACACGGCCAGAAACAGCGCCGCCAGCAAACCCGCCAGAGTGGCGAAGCCGGACGAGAGTGTGCCGCGGGCCATTCGCCGGCCGAGGGCGTAGGTCAGGGCGACGGTCAGCACGCCAAAAAAGGCGGAAAGCAGGCGCAGCGCCGCCTCCTCATCGCCGCTCAGCGCTCGCCAGAGGTGGAGGAGTTCAAAATAGAGCGGGGGATGGACGTCATTGCCCGTTTGGCGCAAGATGTCGAGCGACGAAAAGCGGGCGACCCAGACTGACCAGCCCTCGTCCCACCAGACGCGCTGTTCGCCGATGCGATGAACGCGCAGGGCGAAAGCGAGTAGCAGGAGGGCCGGAACGATCGCGGTGAGCAGGCGGCCGCCTGATGGCAGTCGTCGCGAGACAGGCTGCGGTCGGCGGTCGGCGGTCATCTCAGATCACGGCCACATCGCCGCTCCGCGGCGGCAGTTCAAATGTCACCACCGTCGCCCGATCGACCATGGGCACGGCGAAGGTTTGCGGCTCGTCGCTCAGATTCAAGCCGACAATGACCGACTCAACGCCGTCCTCGCGGGCGTAGGCGTAGGTGCCCGCGACCGTATCGAGATGGAGCGTCTCCCGCTTGCCGCGCCACAGCGCCGTATGATTGCGCCGCAGATGGCTGAGATACCAGAACCAGGACGAGAGATCGGCGTCCTGCGCCTCACCCCAGAGCATCGGTTGGCGGCACTCCTCCATACCGTGACTGCCGGGTTCGAAGATACCACGCTCTTGCGTCACGCCGACCTCGGTGCCGTTGTAGACAATAGGCGCGCCGCCGAGCGTGAACTGCACCAGCGCGGCCAGTTTCAGCTTGTCCTTGTTGCCGCCGGCTCGCCAGAGGAAGCGATCCATGTCGTGATTATCCAGAAAGCTGGGGCGGCTGAAGGCAGACTGGGGCGGGAAGTAGGCCTCGTGCCGGTTGAGGAGAGCGTCGAATCCCGCCAGGCTCATCTCGCCCGTGGCGAAGGTGTTGCGCATTGCCTGGGCCAACATAAAGTCGAGCGTGCCGTCGAACAGACCGGCGTAGCTGAGCTGCTGGTCGGGCGACCGCACAACCTCGCCGAATACCCAGGCATCGGGCCGGATGCTGCGGGCGACGACGCGCACGTCAGTCCAGAAATCATATGAGGGGCCGTTGGCGTGGTCGAGGCGCAATCCGTCGAAGCCGATATCGCCGAGCCAATAGCCGATGCTGTGGAGCAGATGATCGCGAACGGCAGGATTGTCGACGTTGAGCTTGGGCAAATCGGCCACGTTGTAATAAGCGACGTATTCATCGGGCCAGTTCTTCCAGAAGTACCAGTCGTGATAGGGGCTGTTGCGGTCGGCGAGTGCCTGCTGGAAAGTAGCATGCTTGCTGCCCCAGTGGTTGCCGACGAAGTCCAGCAGCAGCCGGACGCCGCGCTCGTGAGCTTTGTCCACCAGCTCGCGCATGTCGTCCAGCGTGCCCAGACGCGGGTTGACGGCGAAGTAGTCGGTGGCGTGATAGCCGTGGTGGGTTTCGTCGGGGAAGAACGGGTTGAGCCAGATGGCCGTGAAGCCCATTCCGGCGATGTAGTCGAGATGGTCGATGATCCCGCGCAGCGTGCCGCCGTAGATTTCGGAGAGGTGCGATGTGGCGTTCCAGGGGCGGCCGATCCCCGGCGAGAAGCGATCGGGGAATATCTGGTAGATGATGGCCGGCAGCGCCCAGGCGGGCGGGCCGGAATCGCCGACGATATAGGAGTGCTCGGCCCCTTCGTCGGCCCAGTAGATTTCGCCGCTGTCCTCGTCGTGGGCGCGAATCTGGTAGCGAACCAGCGTCCCTGCCGGATGAGCCGGCAACTCGGCTTCCCAGACCTCGTAGTAGCTCCACAGAAGCAAGTCCCACTCCGTGCGGACACGACGCAGGGGTACAACGGCCGATTCCGGCTCCGTGACGAGGCAGACGATCTCGTCCACCGGCAGTTCCGGGCCGACGGTGACGGTGACTACCGGCCGTTCGCCCGCTTTGGGCGAGCCTGGGGACAGGCGGCGACGATGGCGGACGCCTTGCAGGCGCGCCTGGGCGGCCGCGCCGCGGGCGTCAACAATTGCCATTTGGCCGAATAAGGTTTCGTTGGTCATAGGCGTAACTTCTTTCGCAGTTCATGAGGCAAGAGTGGTGCGCAGGCTACTCTTCCAATTGGTGGCTGATGGCGTCGAGGACTTTCTGAAGTGACATCGATTCGCCGGACAAGGCATTTTTCTCGTCACCGTCGTGAAGGTGATGGGGGAAGTCGGGGAGATTGGGGTAGTGGCGCACATTATCCCAACGAACTTTCAAACGGCTGGAGGCGTCCATCCAGTGATAGCTGTAGCGTTTGAGCTGGGCGTCGTCTTCTTCAGACGCTTGAACGAACTCGGTTATTTCAAGCACACTATCGTCGAGCAGGGTTAGTCTAACCTTGATGTAAGCTTCAAACCGGCGCGATATTCTTTCCTTGATCTGGAAGCTCTTGATGATGGGGGTCTCAACAATGAGCCTTTCAAATTCTTCCAGATACTCAATCGGCTTCACGCTACGTCACTCAATGCGGCGAGACGATTCTTCGCACTTGTGTACATGTCATAATAAGAAGCCCACTCGATGAAGTCCGCACCGTCACCCATTTCCCCGGCCTCGAACCTGTTGTAAAAATCATCAGATTTCAAGCCGAAACGCTCTTCAAACAGAGTTAAATGAGCATGCAATTCATCGATGTCTCTTTGCGTTTCTGCTGCTTCCATCGTGAACAGTTTATCCAGAGTGCGATCCATCAATTCGCTAATCTGACCACTCTCGTAGATGCGGATCAATTGAGCCAGCCTTTCTGAGCGCGTTTTTATAGGGCGGTCTAATTGTTGCGTTTGCACCTTTACCTCCGCTTCAACGCAATCTGCCATATTCCGGATTATAACGAAGACGGACGAAATCGACAGGCGGTCAGCTTAGACCACCTGTCGATTTCGAATGGTCTCTACGGCCCTGGTGTCAGAAACTCGACCGTGGCGAAATCGGCCGCCGTCAGACTGCCTTGCGCGGCGGTGGACGGCGCAAAGTTGCTCAGCCAGGTCTCTTGCTGCCCCGCTTCCGGCCAGACGTAGTCCAGCACGCGGGTGTGGTTCGTCGTGCCGGCGGGCGCGCCGCCGATGCGCCATTGCTCGGCGCTCGGCGCTACGTCGCGGACGCGCAGCACGCCCGTGCTGGGGTAACCTTCCTGGCTCATGACCATCGCCGCGTAGCGCCACGCTTCCGGCGTGTCGCCCAGTATAGTCTTGGGCACGCGAATGGTAACCTTCTGCTGGCCGGGATCGGTGATGACCTGGAAGTCTGCCGGCCCGGCGATCTCCGTCGGGCCTTCATCGCCGGGAGTGAATATCTTCGATTCCCACCCCTCGACGGTGATGGCGTAGTCCCAGGCGGTGCCTGCGGCCGCGGCCAGGTTTCGGCCCGGCAGGAAGGCTGTGCCGCCTGTATCATCGTCGCTGCCGCTCGTGTCGATGTAGATGTCGAACGTCTGCAACGACAACCCGTTAGCGCCGTCCCACGGGTTATTGACCGGGCCGGCCATCGTGAACCGGAAGACGACGTTTTGCTCGTCCGTGCCCACCTGGAAATTGACGATGTCGAAGTTGCCCGGCTTAAAGACGGCATCGGTCGGATAGGTATATGCGCCGGGGCCGTGGTCGTCGCCCGTCGGGTCGGCCACATCGATGAATGCGACCGTTGTGCCCAGATCCGGCACGACCAGCACGGCCGGACCGGTCGAAGGGATACGATCGATCACCGTCGTCTCGCGGCTGATAATCTCGCTGAAGAGCGCCCGCATGGTCAACGACGCGCCGACATCGGCGTTGCCCAACACTTTCAGCGGGATAGACATCTCGATCTGGCCGCCTTCGCCCACTGCAACTCCGGCCGATACCTCTTCGGGGAAGTCGAGCGCGGCGCGACCGTCCGTCGCCGGGGCGGTGGCCGTTAGCTCCCAACCGTCGGCCGTGGCCGTGTAAGCCGTGGCGTTGCCCAGGACGCCGCCGCTGAATTTCAGTTGCAGATATCGGTTGGCCGCGAAGCCGAGCAGCTCGCCCGATTGGGAGAAGGCATTGAGCGCGCCGCCGGCCGGCGTGCCCAGATAAAGCTCGATATTGCTTTGTCCCGCCGGCAAGGTGTAGTCGGGATTCAGACCGATCTTCAGGTAGAGGTTTTTGGCGTCGAACCCGTAGGAGATGTCCCCGAACGGCGGTGCGCCGGCAGCCATGACCCCACCTTCGGCCGTATACAACCCGGCGGCATCCCATTCGCCCTCGCTGATGACCCCGTCGATGATCGGCGTGATCAGTCCGCTGGACGTGCGGGCGGCCGCGGCAGGAGTCTCCGGGATGATGGGCACGTCGAGAGCCGACGGCGGCTCCGCGCCTACCGCCTGATAGACCGCCTTCAACGTGTTACGGAACTGCTGGTCAAACGAGCCGTCGTCGCCCGACGTCTGGTCGGAGCCGTACCACCAGAACCAGTCGGAGCCTTCGGCGATGTACATCTGGGTGAAGGCAGTCTCGATCTGCTCCGGGGTCGCGGCGTCGCGATTGCGGCCGGTGACGTATGTTTGCAGGAACTGGCGCGTCTCCAGCAGCAGGTCCCAGGCGCGATTTTCCTCTTCCTCGCCGATCCACGTCGAGAAATCGCTGTTGATCCACGACCCGGCCCAGAGATTCCTGAGGCGCTCCGGTTCCGGGGCCAGCTCCAGGAATTCCGTGGGGGTGACGGTGATGATGTTTGGGTCCTCGCTCAGCCGGCCGTAGAGCGCGTGCAGGAATTCCTTGCCGTCGTTGTCGTAATGCTCCCAGGCGTTTTCGCCGTCGAGAATAACTGAAACAAGATGCGGGCCTTCGCCGCCGCCGCTTTGAAGGCGGCCGCAAATGTTATGGATGCGGTCGATGAAGTCGTCGGCCGCCGCCGTTCCCGACATGCCGGAGTAGGTGAAGCCGACCTTGTCGGAGATGATCAAATCGCGGAACAGCATTGCCACCGGGCCGCCGTTGCGACCCTGCACCCGGTAGGGGCGGTAGAGCGCGTCGGCCTCCACGACGACTTCGTTGCTGTCACGGGTGAAGCTGTCCATGCCGAGGGTGTGGGCCAGCACGCCTTCACTGCTGGCCATCCACTCGATGCCGTTGGTGGCGACCATGCTGACGATATCCTGGGCAACGGAGCCTTCGCTGGGCCACATGCCGCGGGGGGCCTGGCCGAAATGATCGGTGTAAAGCGCCACGCCGCGCTCCACCTGGGCCACGGCATCCTGTCCCCAGCGGAACGGCGCGCTGGGCAGGGTGATGTCGGGCGTCGCCTGCAGCGCCAGGTCGGTGTTCACCAGCAGCGGCAGGATGGGATGGGCGAAGGGGGTCATCGTGACCTCGATTTGCCCGTCCTCCTGCATCTCGCGGTGGATGGGGATGACCTCGTTGATCAGGCGCAGATGCTCGTCCAGGACGATCTGCTTGTCTGTCTCGGCAAAGCCCTCGCCCTGTTCCACGAGCGCGGCCAGCGGCTCTTCGGCCAGCCAGTCGGGATCGGTCCAGGCCAGATTGAACAGCACCTGCAGGTCGCGATAGTCATCGGCCGCGAAGGCGGTCAGGGCGTTCTCGCTGCCATCGCGCAGGTCAAGCAACTCCTGATAACGCGGGAAGCGGGCGATGATCTTGCGGTTGGTGTCGAAGAACCGGTCGAGGATGAACTGCTTCTGTGCGTCGGTCAGTTCGTCGGCCGGAACGATCGTGTGTTCCCAATAGAGGTCAGTCGCTCCGGCGCTCAACTCGTCAAGCTGGCGGATGAGGCTGGGTGTCAGGTTGAACGTCGCCTTGATGTCGGGATATTCCTGCAGGATGGCGGCCATGTCAACGTAATCCTTGGCGGCGTGCAGCCGCACCCAGGGCTTGACGAAGACGCCGGTCTCCGGGTCCTGATAGTAGACCGGCTGGTGCTGGTGCCAGATGATGGCCAGATAGATCGGCTCGGTGCACAGGTCGGCCAGCGGAACGGCCGTCGGTTCGGCCGTGGGCAGCGGAGCGGCCGTGGCCGTCGGCGGGGCGGTTGTGGCCGCCGGCGCTTCGGTCGGCGCGACTTCCGTGGTCACTTCCTGCGTCGGCGCGGCATCCGGCCCCTGGCGACAGGCTACGAAAAACAACAGAATAACCGGAATGAGAATCAGGCGAATGTACCGCATAGCGCTCCCTTCATTGATTGATTACGCTCTAATGAGTCGAAAACCTAAAACCCACGTCGCCAATAAAAAAGGGCATACAAGCGTATACCCCCTTTATCCTGCCTTTGGAAACCGGGCTTTTCTTAAAAACCCGGTTTCCAATTATACACGATGTCTATCCCTTCACCGATCCGGCTGTCAGGCCGCCGACGATGTAGTCCTGCAGGAGCAGATACACCGCCACCATCGGGATGGCCCCCAGAACTGCGCCGGCGGCAAACGGCCCCCAATCCTGGGAGTAGTTGTCGCCGATGAAGTTATACAGGCCCAACATCAGGGTGTACTTGCTGGCCGACGTAATCATGACGCGCGGCATCAGATAGTCGCTATAGGTGCCGAAGAAGGTGAGGATCATCGACACAACCAGGATCGGCCGCACCAGCGGGAACAGCAACCGCCAGAAGATCTGCCAGTCCGACGCCCCGTCGACCTTGCCCGACTCGTCGATCTCGCGCGGCACGGAATCGAAGAAGCCTTTCATCAGCCAGACGTTGATGCCCATCGCCCCGCCCATGTAGATCAGGATCAGGCCGCCGTGGGTGTTCAGGCCCAGCCGGGGAACGTAGGTGCCAATCTGCTGCAAGATCGAGAACAGAGCAACCATGGCCAGGATGGCCGGAAAGACCTGGATGAGCAGGATGAGCAACAACAACTGGCTGCGCCCGACCCAGCGAAAGCGCGAGAAGGCGTAGGCCGACATCAGGGTGATGATGCCAACGAGAATGGACGAGATCGAGGCGATGTAGAAGGAGTTCCACATCCACAACCCAAATGGCTCGTTGAGAATGGTTCGGTAGTGATCGAGCGTGGCCGGATTCGGGATCAGCGTCTGGCCTGACACGCTGCTGGTCGGGTTAAGCGAAGCGGAGATGGTCCACAGAATAGGAAAGAGCGAGAAGGTCAGCACAATGGCCGCGACGACATATTTGATCGCCAGGTTGATGCGAAATCGTGCCTTCTTGCTATGCCGCCACCCGGGGGTGGATTGGGCCGCCTTGCGTTCGACGGTATCGACTGATGTGGTCATGCGTTTTCTAACTCCTCCCAGGTGCCCATGCGCCTGAACTGGAACAACGTCACCACGATCATCATCAGGAAGATGACGATGGTGATGGCTGAGGCGTAGCCTAGTTGCTGTGTTGAGGACCCGAAGGCCAGCTTGTAGACGTAACTGATCAAGATGTCAGAGTGTCCCGCAGCCGTCGCCGTGCCCACCATGGGCGGTCCGCCGCTGTTGAACAGGTAGATGACGTTGAAGCTGTTGAAGTTAACCGTGAAGGACGAGATCAATAGCGGGCCGACGGCCACCAGCAGCAACGGCAGCGTCAGACCGCGAAACGCCTGCCACGGGCTTGCTCCGTCGATATCGGCCGCCTCATACATGTCTGTTGGGATCGCTTGTAACGCGCCGCTGGTGATGAGCATGAAGTACGGGTAGGCCAGCCAGACGTTGATGATGATCAGCGCCACCTTGACCCATATTGGGTCGGAAAAAAACGGCGGCCATCCGACCGGCATGTTGAAAATTTCCTGCAACATGCGGGGAATGACGCCCTGCAACGGGTTCATCATGCCACGCCATACCAGCAGGGTGATGACTTGCGGTACGGCAAAGGGGATGATAAGCAGCGACTTGATGATCCGCTGGCCGGGCATGTTGCGGCCGAATACAACGGCGATCATCAGCCCGAGGGCGAACGAAAACAACACGCTCAACAGGGCGAAGACGACCGTCCAGGCAAAGATCAGCAATAGCGGGCCACGGAAAGTCGGATCGGTCAGGAAGCGCTGATAATTCTTCAGGCCGACAGTGACCTGGAAACCGGGGTTGAGCTTCGAGCCGTCCTTGGCAGTGAAGAAGCCGGTCGTCATGTCGGCGAAATAGATGATGTTGTCGCGCTTGTCGATGATCGCGTCCTGTTCGGGGTCATAGACGAAACGCTGCTCCAGGCGGGCAGCCTGACCCAGCCGGCCCGTCACCTGTACCGCCGTCTCCTCGAGGCCGAATGAATTCGCGCTGATGGCGGTGATGTTGCGCACCGTCTCGGCCTTCTTCAGGCGCGTCCAGCCGGGAATGCTCGTCGGCACGCTGTCTTCGTCCAGCGCGCCGGCGCCGATTTCCTCGGCAGTGAACTCATCCCCGACTGTGGCGAAGAAGGTGTTGCCCTCCGGCCCCACCAGCCACAGGGCATATTCGCCCGTCGTGTCGTTGCGGAAAACGGTGTAGTTCAGCGTGCCGCTCGCCTCGGGTAAATAGTTACGCGATTCGAGAATGTCGATGACCTGCGCCTTCGGCAACAGGTGTCCCGTGCCATAGTTGGTGAAGGAGATATAGATGGTGTAGGCGATCGGATAGACGGAGATGAGCAGCATGAACGCCAGGCCGGGCGACATCCAGCGCATGGGGTAGGCATTTGGACTCAGGAAGATGTAATTGATGAGGATGGTGATGACACCGATGAGGAGTGCCAGAGGCCAATAGCCATCGGACAAAAGCAGGTAGATGAAGAAGAGGGAAAACGCCGTAAAAACAACCAGCCCAAGGAGCCGCAGAATGGTTCCACCCGTCGTTACCGACCTTTCGGGCCTGGTTTTCGGGTCTTTATCGGGCTGGACCTCGATAGCGGTCATAGATTTCCTCCCGGCTGTGAGGTGAAAACCCACAGCTTGTATGTTAACTCATCGCAGCCTTCCGCGTGGAAGGCCGAAAGAAATCGCCAACTCTGCGATGCCCGACCTCATCCCGAAGGATTGCGGCCGGGCATCGAGAGACCGCATGAACAATAGAGGCGGTCTCCGCAAGGAGACCACCTCTATCCGAATCAATCTGTTATTCGCCGATGGCCGTGATGATTTGCTGCTGGGCAGTGGTGAAGGCGTTCTGGGCCGTGTCCGCGCCCTGGGCAACCAGGACAATCGCGTTGCCCCAGGCCTCCCACACCGACGACATTTCGGGGATAGCCGGCATCGGGTCGGCATTCACGCCGGCCGCGCCGAATTGTGCCAGCCATTCTTCCTCGGTCTTCTCAAGCACCGGCAGGAAGGCCGACGGGCGCTCGCCGTTGTCGAAGATTGCCTGCTGGAACTCTTCGGAGGCCACGAACTCGGTCAGGAAGATCTGCGCCAGGACGGGGTCCTTGGAGAAAGCGCTGATCATGAAGCCCTGGGCGCCCAGGAAGGGCTTGCCCTCGGCCGTCTCGCTCGGGATGTTGCAGATGGCGAACGGAATGCCGGAATCAACTGTCCGCTGGTAGGACCACGGGCCGGTGATCTGCATGGCCGACGTGCCGGCCTCGAACATCTCGTGCTGGATGTCCCAGGTCACTGCCGGGGGCTGCAAGCCTTCAGTCACCATGCGCTCCCACCACGCGGCGGCGGCCAGGGAGCCTTCGTCACCTACGCCAACCTGCGTCGGGTCATAGCTGCCGTTCTCGTCGCGGCCGAAGACATAGCCGCCGAAAGCGGTCTGGATCGGGTAGAAGTGATACGGGTCGCCTTCCATGCGGACGAAGCCGTACTTGGTGGGGTCGGCCGCGTGGATGTCGGCCGAGATCTGGTAGACCTCTTCCCACGTCGCCGGGCACTCGGGCACGATGTCGGTGTTGATGAAGAAGGCCACGTTCTCGGTGGCGTAGGGCAGGCCGTACAGCTCGCCGTCATAGGTGAAGGCGTTGATCGACGCCGGGGTGAACTGATCAACCAGATCGCCGGCATCAACCGGAGCCAGCGTACCGCTGGCGACCAGCTCGCCCAACCAGTCGTGGGCGCCGATGATGACGTCCGGGCCTTCGCCGGCCGGACCGGCGATGAGGAAGTTGGTGCGGATATTGCCGAAGCCGACTTCTTCAATCAGCAGCTCGACGCCATACTCTTCCTCGAAGGCCGGCTCGATCTGCTCCAGCGCGGGCCGGCGGGTGTTGTCAGCCCAGATGCGGATGACCGGGGTACCTTCGGCGGCCAGTTCCTCAGCGCGGACGGCGTTGGCGATGGTCGGCGGGATCGCGACGGTGTCGATGACCTGAATGACGCCGTTCGAACCCTCAACATCGGGCGTCGTCACGTTCACGGCGGTCAGGTCCAGCGGCTCGCCGGCTACCGTGTCGATGCGGTCGCCCAGGTCGGCGGACTTGACAGCGCCGTTTGCCGTGAGGAATTGCAGGAAGTAGGTCGGGTCAGCCGTGAAGCGCTCCAGCATCGCCGGGTCCATCGCCTCGAAGGCGGCGTTGGTCGGGGCGAAGAGGGTCACAGGCGCATCGGCCGCCGGCTCTTCGAGACCGGCCGTGGCGATGGCCTCGGACAGCGTGCTGAAGTCCGGGTTTTCGCTGAGCAGCGCGAAGACAGACTTGCTGGTGTCGCTGGCCAATGCCATTGTCTCTTCTGCCGGCGCTTCGGTCGGCTCGGGGGCAGGCGCTTCAGTCGGCTCAGGGGCCGGCTCTTCGGTCGGCTCGGGAGCCGGCTCTTCGGTGGGGGCCACCTCGGCCGGAGCCTCGGTGGGAGCGGCTTCTTGCGCGCCGCCGCCGCAGGCCGCCAATGCAAAGGCGCCCAGCAGCATGACAACCACTAACAAATACCACTTGGTGTTTTTCATCATTCTCCTCAAGTAAAGGGTTTTTACCAATCGCCGATTTGGCGATTTCACAAACAGATTGACAGACTGGAAAAGCGGCAGATCGTCCCTTCGAAACGCACCACCTCCATCAATCCTGTCCCAATGTTTGTTGGGAAGGAGTATACACATATTTGTAATAAATCCGAAGAATCAGCGTTCGCTCATGCCGGACTAACCGAACGGACCGAACACCAGACAGGCTGCAAGAAATACTCGATTATAAAACCAGCGACATTTCCGGGGTATTGTCCAATGTTTCAGACAAGGATTTGTTGAGATAGGACAAAACGTCGGTTACTTTATCGGCCGAGTAATCCTCCAAAACCGCCAGACGCAGCTCAACAAAGTTCTGGTGAGCCCGCGACGCCTTTCCGTGAAGTTCGGTGCCGGCCGCCGTCAGAAACAGACGTTGGGCGCGGCCGTCCTGTTCGTGCGGCCGTCGTTCCACCAGGCCGTCACCCAACAGCCCCTGCACCAGGCGGGTGATATTGCTCTTGTCACAAAACATGTAACGGCTCAGCAGGCCGGGTGATAACCCGGGTTCAACGGCGATATGGTTGAGAGCGTAATAGCGGGGGACGGTGAGATCAAATTGTTCCAGCAGCAATCGATCGCCAAAATCAAGAAGCAGGAACGACTCCTTGATTAAATCGTACAATCGAACTCTGTCTGTCATGCTCCCGACTCAAATTAGCATACAAGTTGATATTGCAACTTTATCATATCCCGAAACGGCTGTCAACAATGGGTTCTGTGTCCAGTGGACCCAAGATAGACCGCCCGATTAAATCCACTTCGAGATCTACAGAACCTGATAATTTCAGAACCGTCCCCGTTTGCCCAGCACAGGGTTTTTCAGTAGTCGGCCCAGTGGTTGAAGGTGTAGAGGTCAGGCAGCGG
>JAHDWL010000107.1:4518-5846 GCA_023384355.1 Anaerolineae bacterium | reverse complement strand
TATTCAGTAATCAGTATTCAGTCCGTGCGTTTCTGACCCACTGACCCACTGACCCACTGACCCACTGACCACTGACCCACTGACCTACTGCCCACTGACCCACTGACCTACTGATCTACTGCCCACTGCCCCACCGGCAGCGTCAAATTAAACCGCGCGCCGCCGCCCGGCGCGTCATCGACCCAGATGCGGCCGCCGTGGGCCTCCACCGCCAGCCGGCAGAAGGCCAGCCCCAGCCCCAGCCCCTTGGCCGACGTGTCGTCCTTGATGCGCCGGAACTTGTCGAAAATGACCTCGCGGAACTCCTTGGGGATGCCCGCGCCGCGGTCGCTCACGGAGATCAACACCATTTCGTCGGCCGAGCGCCCGGCGTTCACGGTGATCGACTCGCCGTCGGCGCTGTATTTGAGCGCGTTGTCGAACAGGTTCAGCAGCACGCGGCTGATCATGTTCGGCTCCACCATCAGGGGCGGCAGATTGTCGGGCAGCCGCGTCTCCAATACGACGCCGCGCCGGTCGAAGCTAGGCTTCTCAATCTCGTAGGCCTCATTCACAAGGTCGGCCAGCGACGTGGCCGCCTGCCTGCCCACCGGCTGGCCCGCTTCCAGGCGGTTGATGTCCATCAGCGAGGTGATGAGCCGTTGCAGTTGGCCGCTGCTGCGCGTGGCGATATCGAGCAGGTCAAGCAGCATCTCGTCGGGGTCGGTCATCTCGACCTGCATCCGCAGCAGCTCCAGCGTGGAGATAACGTTGCCCAGCGGGCTTTGCAGGTCGTGGAGCAGCATGGCGATCAGGTCATCGCGCATCTGCTGCAACTCAACGCGGCTGGAGACGTCGTGGTAAATCCACTGCCACGTTCCCTCGCGGCCGGGCGTCAGGCGACGGGCGCGCACCTCGACGTTGAGCGTCACCTGCCGCGGGCGGCCGTCCATGATGCGACCGGCCACCACGCGGCTCTGGAAGCTCATCGAGCCGGGGCCGGTCAGCTTGTTGACGTCGGGCAGCGGCTCTTCGGGGTGATGCAGGTCGCGGATGTTGATCGCCGGGAAGGAGCGATGGTCGATGCCGAAGAAGCTGAGCGCCTGCCGGTTGCCGTCGAGAATGCGGCCGAGGTGGTCGGTCAGCAGGATGGGGTCAAACCCCTCGGCGAAAACATGGCGAAACCGGGCATCGGCGTTGATCGCCAGGCCGGTATGATCCATGTGGGGCAGAGGCGCAGTTTCGCTACTCATTGAGTCCGGGTTACCTGTTCAGGTTACTGATGATAGCGGAAACGGCGCGGAAATGGTAGCAAAGGGGGAAGGGGGGAAGAGGTGAAGGGGTGGTGG
>JAHDWL010000107.1:0-4508 GCA_023384355.1 Anaerolineae bacterium | reverse complement strand
TGTTTTGTTTTTTTTGGGTAATGGGCGGGTATTTTTCCCAATGGGGGTTGGGGGGTCGGTGGTCCGGGGGGGGGGGGGGAGTCCCTTTCCCCCTTTCTCCCTTTCTCCCTTTCTCCCTTTCCCCCTTTCCCAAACCCCTACACCAACTGCAAATTAGGCGTCACATCCAGGTCGAGCGTATCGCGCCGGCCGCGGATGAAATTGAAGTGCGCGGCCGCGCCGATCATGGCCGCGTTGTCGGTGCAGAGGGCCAGCGGCGGCACGCGCACGGGCACTTCCAGCCGGGCGCGCATGGCCGAGCGCAGCGCCCGGTTGGCCGACACGCCGCCGGCGATGTGGACGGCCGCCACATTGTATTCGGCCGCCGCCGCGGCCGTCTTTTCCACCAGTGTCTCGACCGCCGCCGCCTGGAACCCGGCCGCCAGATCGGCCACGGGCATCGATTCGGTCGAATGATACTGGCTGGCCTGGCGCATGACGGCCGTCTTCAGGCCGCTGAAGCTGAAGTTGTAGCCGTGGGACGCCTCCACCGAGGTGTCCATGAGCGCGCGCGGGAAGCGGAAGGTGGTCGCGGAACCCAGCTCGGATGCCTTGTCGATGGCCGGGCCGCCGGGGTAGGGCAGGCCCAGCAGGCGGCCGACCTTATCGAACGCCTCGCCCGCGGCGTCGTCGAGCGTCGCCCCCAGCATCTGATAGCGGCCGTGGTCAGTCATCAGGATCAGCTCGGTGTGGCCGCCGCTGACGATGAGGTTCAGCACGGGAAAGCGGATGTGGGGCGCGTCCTCGGTCAGCCACAGCGAGTAAATGTGTCCCTCGATGTGGTTGATGCCCAGCAGCGGCAGGTCGCGGCTGACGGCCAGCCCCTTGGCCATGTTCATGCCCACCAGCAGCGAGCCGACCAGCCCCGGCCCGCGGGTGACGGCCACGCAATCGAGGTCGTCGAAGCCCAGATGGGCCTGGCGCATGGCCTCCTCGACAACGGCGTGGATCACCTCCACGTGGCGGCGCGAGGCCACCTCCGGGAACACGCCGCCGTAGCGGGCGTGTAGCTCCACCTGCGAGGCGACGACGTTGCTCAGAATCGACGTGCCGTCGGCGATGACGGCCGCCGCCGTCTCGTCGCACGATGTCTCAATTGCCAGAATGCGAGTATTTTGATCTTCCATGGTTCAAGTTACGAGTGACGAGTGACGAGTGACGAGTTAAGAATTACGATTCTTTCCCATTGTCCGCCCGACTACTGAATACTGACCTACTGAACACTGCCCCACTGACCTACCGACCACCGATCACACTCCCCACCAAATCCTCCCCCGGCAACACAGTGCGCGGGTCGAGGAGCAGGCGGCCGTCGTGGATGCGGCCGATGACCGGCGTGGGCGCGGCGCGAAGCCGGGCCGCCAGCGCGTCGGCTCCGGCCGGGCCGGGGTCGACGACCACCACGCGCGTCGGCAGGCTCTCGCCCGGCAGGCTGCCCCCGCCGACCCAGGACTCCGACGGCGCGGTCGTCGCGGCGATGCCCGCGTCCCGCAGCCGGGCGGCCCACGCCTCGGCCGTGGCGGCGATGTCGTCCAGCGGCCGGGCGATCATCCGCCAGATGGGGATGTCGTCCGCGCGGCCGGTCAAATATTGCGTCAGCGTCGCCGCCAGCGCGGCCAGCGCCATCTTGTCGGCGCGAACGGCGCGGGCCAGCGGGTGGCGCTTGAGCAGGTCGATCAGCGCCCCGCGCCCAACGAGAATGCCCGCCTGCGGTCCGCCCAGCAGCTTGTCGCCGCTGAAGGCGACCACGTCGCACCCGGCGCGCAGGCCGTCGAGCACCGTCGTTTCCGGCGTCAGCCCAAACGGGCCAACATCCCGCAGCGCGCCGCTGCCCTGATCGAACAGCAGCCGCAGGCCGCGCTCGCGGGCCAGCGCCGCCAGCTCGGCCGGCTCCGGCTCCTCGGCGAAGCCGACAATTTTGTAGTTGGAGTGGTGGGCGATGAGAATGGCCGCCGTGTCGGGAGTGATGGCCTCGGCGTAATCGCGCAGGCGGGTGCGGTTGGTCGTGCCCACCTCCACCAGGCGCGCGCCCGACTGGGCCATCACGTCGGGAATGCGAAAGCCGCCGCCGATCTCCACCAGTTGGCCGCGGCTGATGATCACCTCGCGGTCGCGGCCGAGGACGGACAGCATCAGGAGGACGGCCGCGGCGTTGTTGTTGACGACGAGCGCCGCCTCCGCGCCGGTCAGGCGGGTCAGCAGGCTCTCGACGTGAACGGCGCGCGAGCCGCGTCGCCCGGTCGCGGTGTCGTATTCCAGCGTGGAATAGCCGGCGGCGACGGCGGCCACGGCGGCGATGGCGTCATCGCTGAGCGGCGCGCGGCCGAGGTTGGTGTGGATGATCACGCCGGTGGCGTTGATGACCGGCCGCAGGGTGGGAGCCAGCAGCTCCTCCAGCCAGTCGCGGGCCTCGCTGACCAGATCGTGGTCGGGCGGGATGGTCTCGTCGCTGGAGCCTTCGCGCAGCCGGCGGCGGGTCTCGTCCAGCGTCACGCGCAGGGCCTCGGTGGCCAGCGGGCGGCCGAAGGCGTTGGCCATCGCCTCGGCTCCCGGCGCGCGCAGTAACCGGTCGACGCTGGGCAGGTCGCGCAGGGCAACGGGCGAGGTCATGGGCGGGTTCGCGGTTGCGCCGTGGTCTGCTCGGTGACGGCCGTGGCCCGCTCGCGGAGTTGCAGCACCAGCTCGAACAGAACCAGCACAATCGCCGCCAGCACGGCCACGGCGATGCCGAAAGTGCGGTTCATCTGCAGCCACAGGCAGAACGCGGCCCAGAAGCCGACGAACATCGATTGGCGCAGCACGGACAGGAAGACCGGCGGCTGGTCGCGGAAGCCGGGCGGGTTGAACCGTTTATTGACATAATACATGGGAACCATCGCCAGACCGGTGACGGCGACGATGGCCGACGCGAGGAAGGCGAACAGGACCTCGCGATTGGCGGCCGCCAGCAGGGTGGCCGAGTCGGCGCGCTGCAGCACGACGGCCCGCGCCAGTTCGACGCGGCTGGTATCGAACAGCCACATGGTGTTGACGATGCGGTCGATGGCCAGAACGCCCAGCAGAAACAGCCCGATGCTGAGCATGAGAACAGGAATGACCCCCAGCCTGCGGACGAACGTTTTCATGGGGAGATTATAGCATGATATTGTGGATTATGTCGCTTGATTTCGCAGGGTCTTTCAGTAGTCGGCTCTGATAATACAACACGGCCGTGAGGCGTAGAGGTCAGGCAACCGGGAGAGGTGTCGGCTGATAACCAGGGCCTCGCCTCCCGGTTGCCTGACCCTCCTGGGGCGTGGCCCGTGTGTTCAGGCCGGGTCAACAGCCGCGGAGGGTCAGGCAGCGGCGAAGGGAGGCCATTTGCTACGGCACAGGGGTTTCGCCGCTGCCTGACCTCTACACCTTCAACCACTGGGCCGACTACTGAAAAACCCTGGCGGGGGGCGGAGATTCGGGCGCTGGTCAGTCGAACAAGCTGGGCTGCCGCGGGCTGTCGACGTCGGGGTCGACGCGCCGGGGGACGAAAGAGCCGTCGTCCGCGCCGCCGAGGGTGTTGATGGTGTCGATGATGGTGGGGACGCAGTAGGTGTCGGTTTCTTCCATTATATGTTGGGTGTCGAAGCGGAGGATCTGCCAGCCGTTGGACTTCAGCGCGTTTTCGCGCAGGTTATCCTTGTGGGCCGGTTCCGGGGCGTGGTGCCATGTGTCGCCGTCAGTCTCGATGGCCAGATTGGCTTTGGCGCAATAGACGGCAAAATCGAGCGCGTAGCGGTTTTTGTCGATGTTGACCCACTCCTGCCGGATGATGGGCAAGTCGAATGGTTTCAGGGCAGCCCAGAGACGATCTTCCAGCGGACTGTCGTCGTAGAGATCGTTAATCTCCGTCGCGGTGGTGAACTTGGCCCACGTCGTGGGGATGAAGGTCACTCGTCGCCAGCGGGCGCTGGTGATGGGGCGGGGGAGCTTTTGCAATGGGGCCAGTTGCAGCTGGTAATAGTGGCGGCTGTCTTTTTCGCCGGGCGGGTCGTTGGGAAACAGGTCGCGCCGGGTTACGCGCCGGATGTTCATGACGCGGCCGAAATGGCGGATGGAGTACGCTTCCTCGCCGAAGGCCTTGGTCTGATAGAAAGCCAGCCACCGCGGCGGCCAGCGGCGCTTCAGGAACGCCTCCACGCTGCTGACGGGGATGCGATACCACAGCTCATCCCTGGCCATATGCCAGTCGCGGAGGTCGTTCATGATGGCGACCAGTACTTCGCCGCGTTGCGTGTTTGTCATGATTTGCTATGCCGGTACCGCGCCGGCGCAATCGTAGTATTCACGAACGTCATGAATTGCCCAACGGCCACCTGGATGATATTGACCGGCGTGCCCGGAGCTGAGCGTGGTGACGAGCAACGAGGACATTCGAAGACGCGAATCTGCAACTACCCGCCCTTCTTCCTTAAATACCGCACAATACCGTCCAC
>JAHDWL010000020.1 GCA_023384355.1 Anaerolineae bacterium | reverse complement strand
GAAACAATTCCACCTCTCCCGGCGAGTTTCCTGCCGTAGCATCTACAAAGACGACCTGACCCACCTCACTGATCGTTCCCGCCAACTCCGGAGTCAGCTGATGAACGGCGATCAACGAACTGGCAGACAGGCTCTCTTCAAGTGCCTCCACAACACGCCAGCCGACGCCATCATCTCCCCGCAAAGGATTACCATACCCGATAACAAGAAAATCGTTCATCATTTCTATCGATTGGGGAGGTACGTACACATTCTTGACGTGCCTCCCCATCCAGGGACTCAACCGGCGGCCGAAGTCATCAAACCCCGCGCTGAAGCTGATCCAGCACCTGACCATCCGGCGATAAAAGCTGGATACTCATGGGCATCTGGCCAAAGGCGTGGGTGGAGCAGCTAAGACAAGGGTCGAACGTCCTGATTACCGCCTCCACGCGGTTGAGCATCCCTTCGTCGATTTTTTCTCCATGGACGAAATATCGCGCAACCTGATAGACACCCTTGTTCATCGCCAGACTGTTGTGACCTGTGGCGATAATGAGATTGGCCCATTTCATCAGCCCGTTGCGGTCTATCCGGTAATGATGCATCAGTGTCCCGCGTGGAGCCTCGCTGACGCCAATCCCTTCCATGCTGTTGGGTTCAGCGCGGGCACGGACGTGCTCGCTCAGAATATCCGGCCAGTCCAACAGGCGCTCTATCTTCTCAACGCAGTAGAGCATCTCGATCAACCGGGCATAATGATATTGAAATGAGCTGAGTGACGCGCCACGCTCAAGCATCCGAAACTCGGCCCATTCCTCTTCGGCCAGTGGTGTTCCAACCCGGTCAATCAGGTTCAAACGCGCCAGAGGCCCCACCCGGTAGATGCCGTCGGGATAGCCCATCGATTTGTAGTAAGGAGACTTCAGATATGAGTCCGGCTCGACTGCTTCCTCGATGTAGTCACCGAAGTTCTCCGGCTCAATCTTGTCGGCCACGATCCGCCCTGTGGCATCGACGAAGCGTAACCTGCCGTCATACATCTCCAATTCGCCGTTATCCGACACCAGGCCAAGAAACAACGACGGGAAGTTGGCAAATGTACGGATCTCGGCATCAAAATGACCAAAGACCTCCTTATACCAATCCAGTGTCCGTCGCACCCGGTCGATTGCCTCCGGGACCTTCGCCATGATGACATCGCGCTTATCGGCCGTCAGCGGCGCGCTGACGCCTCCGGGAACGACCCACGCCGGATGGATCCGCTTGCCTGCCAGATGGGCGATGATCTCCTGGCCATATTGTCGCAGCCAGATGCCATCGCGAGCCAGATCGGGGCTTTGGGCAGCGACGCCAAACAGGTTGCGCTGCAACGGGTCGGCATCCATGCCCAGTACCAAATCAGGCGAGGACAGATGGAAAAAGCTCAACGCGTGGGATTGCAATATCTGGGCCAGGTTTAGAATCTGGCGCAGTTTCGCCGCCGTCTCCGGGATCCGCACAGCCAGGAGGGCATCACAGGCTTTGGCGGAGGCGATCAGATGACTCACCGGGCAGATACCGCAAACCCTGGCAGTCAGTGAGGGCATTTCGTGGAACGGGCGGCCCTCCACCAGCTTTTCGAACCCGCGAAACTGGGTCACGTGGAATCGGGCTGATGCGACTCGTCCCGTATCATCCAGATGGATGGTGATCTTGCTATGACCCTCGATGCGGGTCACGGGATCGATTGTGATTGTCTTGCTCATGTGTTTTTCCCCATTCAAGCGCCGAAGCGAGTCGTCGTCCTGAGATCAGGTTTGCGCCCAGCGAGTAACTCAGTCAGGGCAAAAAAGATGGTATCGGCCGCGGGCGGACAGCCCGGGATGAAAACATCGACGGGCACGACCTGATGCACCGGTATAGAGGTCTCTCGCAACGCAGGAATCACCTGGACGGGAATGTCCTGGTTTAGGTCCGCGTTCTCAATATAAGCCCTCTCAAGCACCGACCTGACCGCAAACCGATTACGCATCGCCGGCACATTGGCCGTAACGGCACAATCACCCAAGGACACTAACAATCGCGTGTGCTCCCGCACCATGCGAATCTTGTGATAATCCTCTTCGCTGCTGACCGCACCTTCGATCAGGGTGATGTCGACCATCTCGGGGAACTCTTTTGTATCCACAAGCGGGCTGTAAACGAGGTCGGCTTGCGCCGCCAGATCGAGGATACGCTCGTCAATATCAAGAAATGACATATGGCAGCCGGAACATCCGTCAAGCCACACGGTTGCCAGGGTTGGTTTTTCGCTCATTTTCGACCTTCCCGCATTGTTTGAAGATAGGGCAAGAAATCACGTCTCTTCGTCATTTCAGCCACAGCCCTGCCTTTATTGAAAAGCGCGCCGGTCGGACATACCTGAACGCACTTGCCGCATCGCGTGCAGCTCTCGGCCGTACCCCAGGGCTGATTCAGATCGCTGATGACCAGGCACTCGACACCACGCCCCATAACATCCCACGTGTGGGCCCCTTCTATCTCGTCACACACGCGGACGCATCGCGTGCACAAAATGCACCGGTTCGGATCGTAGGAGTAATACCGGTGAGACGCATCAACCTCCAGTTGCGGGTAAAGATAGGGCACGCCTACGTGGCTGATCCCCAATTTGCCCGCCAGCCATTGCAATTCACAATGACCGTTGGAGACACAAACGGAACATACGTGATTGCGCTCGGAGAACAGAAGGTCCAATACCTGACGACGATAAGCCTGGAGACGCTCGGAATTTGTGATGACCTCCATCCCTTCCTCAGCATAGGTCATGCAAGCCGGAAGGAGTTTGTTGGTTCCGCGCACCTCCACCAGGCATAGTCGGCACGAGCCAACATCGTGAACCCCCTCAAGATGGCATAATGTCGGGATGAAGATGTCGTTCTCCTGCGCTAATTCAAGAATCGTTTCATCCTCACGGGCACCGACATCAATACCGTCTATTTTTAGTGTCTTAATCCGTGTCTTGAATGGCCGCTTCATCGAGCCACCTCCATCAATTCACCAACACGCTCCGCGCCATTCAATTCGGGCATCATGCAATCCATATACTCATCGCGAAAATAGCGCAGTGTGCTCATCACCGGATTTGGCGCAGTCTGCCCCAGCCCGCACAGGCTGGTGTTGCGAACCATATCGCACAATTTCTCCAACAGTTCCAGGTCATGCGGGGTTGCTTCGTGGCGACTGAATTTGTCCAGGATATTATGCATGTGTACCGTGCCAACGCGGCAAGGCACACAGCGACCGCACGATTCGGTCATGCAAAACTCCATAAAGTATCGCGCTACGTCGACCATACTGGCCGATTCATCCATAACGATCATGCCGCCGGACCCCATGATCGAACCTAAAGCCGACAAGGATTCATAATCGACGGGTGTGTCGAAGTATCCAGCCGGAATACACCCGCCGGAAGGTCCACCGGTCTGGATAGCCTTGCATTCCCCACCGCCGGAAATGCCTCCGCCAATTTCGTAGACGATCTCGCGGAGTGGTGTGCCCATCGGCACTTCTATCAAACCTGTATTGATGATGCTGCCGGCCAGAGCGAACACCTTGGTGCCTTTGCTTGCGCCACTGCCGATTCGGGCGTACCAATCGCCGCCGTTGCGAATAATCGGCGCGATATTGGCGAAGGTCTCAACATTGTTAATCAATGTCGGCCGGCCCCAAAGACCAAACTCCGCCGGATAGGGCGGGCGTGGCCGTGGCGTGCCCCGTTTACCCTCAATTGAGGCGATAAGCGCCGTTTCCTCACCGCAGACAAATGCTCCCGCGCCCAACCGGATATCGACATGGAAATTAAACAACGTACCACCGATACCACTGCCCAGCATATTGGCACGACGCGCCTGGCGAATGGCTGTCTTCAACCGCGCCACCGCTGTGGGATACTCTCCACGGACGTAAACGTAACCTTGGGAAGCCCCGATTGCGTATCCGGCGATAGCCATGCCTTCAAGTATGCGGTGAGGATCGCTTTCCAGAACGCTGCGATCCATGAACGCGCCGGGATCACCTTCGTCGGCATTGCAAATGACGTATTTCACATCACCGTCAGACTTCGCGACCGTTGTCCATTTAAGGCCGGTCGGGTAGCCACCACCGCCCCGCCCGCGAAGACCACTTGCCACCACTTCGTCGATGACATCTGACGGTGACATTTCGGTGAGCGCTCTCATTAACCCGGAGTAACCCTCTCTCGCTATGTATTCCTCGATCCGTTCAGGATCGATCAAACCGCTATTCTCAAGAGCGATTTTCTTTTGTCGCTGGAAGAAAGGCACGTCCGTCCGGCAACGCAGGCGTTCCACAGGTGTGGAATCGAGCGATGCAACAATGTCGGCCGCATCACCCACCGTCACCTGCTTATACATAATTTCGCCTGGCTTTTCTGCGTCAACAGTGATTAGTGGCCCGGCAGCACACAGCCCCATGCAGCCGGTGCCGCGAACACGACATCGGTGACCTTGTCCGTGGGCTTCCACTTCCTTCTCAAGGGCCTCCTTGATGGCCACACTTTGAGAAGACATACATCCGGCCGCAACGCAGACATCAACTGTATGATCAAACCGGCCGGCTGTCTCCTGTTCCGCTTTCGTGATTTCTTCAAGCCTGTCGAACATCTTCAGCCTCCCGGAGCGCTGCAAGGCGAGCCAACGCATGCTCAATCTCAATCTTGCCGGCAATTTCACCATTGAAAACGGCAACCGGAGCAAGACCACACGAACCAAGGCACCGCGCCGTTATCAACGACAGGTGTCCGTCGGAGGTTGTTTCGCCCGCCTTTATCCCGTACGTTCTTTCTATTTCTTTGAGCAGGTGTGGGATTCCTTTGATATAGCACGCCGTTCCAAGGCATACGACACAAGTGTGGCGTCCTGCCGGCTTCAGGCTGAACAAGTGATAAAACGTTGAAACTCCATAAACCTGACTAAGGGGCGCATTGAGCGAGGCGGCAACGTAGCGTAATGATTCGTCATCCAGATAGCCGAATGACTCCTGCACGGTGTGTAATGTTTCAATAAGGCCATCGCGCTCATATCCGTTACGCTGCATGGTTGCCTGAACAATTCGCCATCGCTTGTCGTCCGATGGCGGTTCCAGCTTCTCATTCCGAGGTGTCATAGCTCTCCTTTCCCATATTGGGCCTCAGTTACCCCCACTCTCAATTTCGCAGGTACGAGGATGAGTATGCAGGGGGAACGAATGAAAAAAAGCAGGTGCGAACGAGCGATCCCGGATTGGGATCCCCGTTGCAAGTTGCGACCCAATGCAACTTATACCAATTGTGGCGGAAATGAGAATATGACGCTAGTGAAATTTGTCACAAATAGACGTGACGAGTGTCATGCTTGCCGGATAGCAGTGCCCACCGGTAACCGCGGATCGACCAGAAGGCGATGCAAAAGGCCTGGCTCCAGGCCGGAAAAAATGCGCACGGTCATACCGGGTTGCGACTGGACGAGGTCAATCATCGAACTCACCTTCGATGCCATCCCCCCAGTGACATCCGTACCGCGCGACGCCCCCAAGGCGGGAAGTATGTCCTGGAAGTTCACGCGGTTTATTTCGGCCACGACCTGATTGTGCACATCAAACACGCCTGTCGTTTCTCCCGCCATGAGGAACCAGGCGGGTCGAAGCCCGCCCGACAGGAATTCCATGACTTCCTCCGTGGAAATAATGGTACCACCCCGCACAGCATCAAAGGCCACATCGCCGAATACAACCGGTAACAGACCCACATCCAGTGACTTCTCGATTTGCTCGCTCATCAGAAATTCGACTTGCCCATCCATGACCTGCGCGGAGGCCGACGGCGGCAAACCGAAGGCCGGGACGCCCTCTTTTAGCAGAGCGGCGATGACATGGCGATTAAGCCGGGCCGCGGCATCTGCCACTTCGGCAAAGCCTGTCCATTGGGCGGGAGTCTTAACGCCCTGGCGAGTCCCGTGTTTTTTCCCCGCCACATGACCAAAAGAGCCGCTCCCATGACCCAATACCAGTCTCATGGCCGGTCGCTCCGCACGAGCCGCGGCAATCTCGCCGGCCAACCGGGCCAGCACGTCAGCTCGCAGTGCCTCTTTGGTCGTCTTGTCGGTCAGGAGCGAACCGCCCAACTTTAAAAATATAAGGTCGCTGGTCATGTTAATGTTCCAAATGCGGCAATCAACCCAATCTGTCAAGAAAACGTTGCCTAAGATAACCCACCGCCGTCTCAGCCGAAGTTGCCATATACAACAAATCGAGATCGCGTGGTTTTATATATTCAGCCTGGGCATACACTCTTACCGTCTCTCTCCAGAGAGGACCTAACAGGACCAGGGGGCGCTCGGAAGACTCCCCCGTTTGCATCAAGCTCCAGGCCAGAGCCACTTCTGAAAGCGTACCGATACCGCCCGGAAGCGCGACCATCGCGTCATTTCTTGTGACCAGATGGAGTAACCTGTCTTTCAAGGTTGTGTGACGAATCTCTTCGGCGACCCACTGGTTCGGGGGCATCGGCCGCCATTTCTCCAGGTTGCTTGCGGTGACGCCAATGACCCAGCCGCCCGCTTCAGCAGCTCCCTGGCTGACTGCGGCCATCGTGCCCCCATATCCTCCCGTGGCGACAACAAATCCCGCCTCAGCCAGCATCGAACCGAGGAGACGCGCGTCAGCGTATGCTTCGCTTTCCGGCTGGGGCGACGAACTTCCAAATACTGAAATCACTGGCTTTCCCATTCAGAACCAACTCCTTTCTGAGCTTATCGCATTGAACCAGGACCCGAAACAGACATCAGCGTGTCGGCGAAGCGGACACCATTGCGGATCGCCTCACTGACAGCGGCAACAGTCAGATTATTCACCAGGTCGATTGGTGCGTCGACCCGACGTGTGGAGAGTGCAAAGGCAATATCGCCGTCATGGCGCGTATGGCTGGGACGCACAGAGATGGCCAGTCCATTATGGGCTTGGTGTGTCATCCGGGCCAATTCACTACGCGAAAGTCTCGCGTTCGTTGCCGCAACGACCAGTGTTGTGTTCGTTCCGGTTGGAAGCGGTGGGCGGAATTCCGTATACCTCAACGGATTCCGGGAAACCTCCCATCCGCCTTCCGAACTTCGGGCTCCGGCCAGCACTCGACCGTCATCATCAACGATGTCGCCCACAGCGTTAACCACGGCGGCGGCGGCAACAACGACATCGCCAACCCGTATGGACGACACGCCAAAACCACCCTTCATCATATGCTCGAATCCGGCCCATTTGCCGACCAGCACCCCGGTTCCCGCGCCGACGTTTCCTTGCTCGATATCACCCTCATATGTTTCTGCAGCGACACAGGCGTTATACCCGCTCTCGGCGTTAGGTGTGAAAGATCCCATATTGAAGAAAAAATCGTAGACCACGGCCGCGGGCACGATTGGCACGGGACGGATCGGTGTCGGGTGCCCACGTCCTTTCTCTGCAAGATACTTCATGACGCCATCGGCCGCCGCCAGCCCGAAAGCGCTCCCGCCGGTCAACAAAACGGCATCGACTTCTTTATCTTCAGGCTTGTCCGGGGCCAGCAGGGCTAATTCCCGGCTTCCAGGAGCCGGTCCTCTGGCATCCACAGCTCCCCATGTGCCGTCAGGACACAGGAAGACAGTGCAACCCGTGTAGAGCTCGGGATAGGTTGTGTGGCCAATCTGTATGCCCGCAAAATCGATCATGATCGATTCCCTCGTCTGTTTACGCCTTATGACGTTTCCATGAGATGCGCCCGGATATCCCGGTTTACCTCATCGGCCTTCTCAATAAAAAACAGGTGGCCGGCTTCGGGATACTCGATAAATCGCGCAGCGGGGATTTGGCCGGCAAGCAAACGGCCGTTCTCCAAAGGGAAGACCCGATCGTCCGCCCCATGAAGTACCAAAGTGGGGGAAGATATTTCGTCCAATCTCCCGGCCACATCATGCGCCAACGCGGCCTGAATCTGTCCGGCATATCCGAGCGGGGTTTGCAGGTTTCTCTCTGCCAGTTGCGCCAGTGAATCGATCAATTCCGGTCGCTCCACAAGGGATCGTTTGCTGACTGAGTTCCTAACGCCTGCAAGAAAATCCTGGCGGCGATCGCCGGTTCTGATCGGTTGGGTCAGTGCACTCACCACCAGCTCATCGGGTTGAATGAATAAATCACCACCAGCCGTTGTGCAACCCAACACGAGGCGCCGCACCCGTTCCGGGTGGTTAAGCACCAGATTCAAGGCGATCATACCGCCCAAACTAAACCCGAAAACATGAGCGGCAGGGATTGCAAGCGCATCAAGTACAGCCGTAGCGTCTTCGGCCATATCGGCCACAGAATAGCCCGGTGGTGGGGTTGAGGATTGCCCCGCACCGCGATTGTCGAACGTGATGACGAAATAATCCTCAGACAGCTCAGCTGTTTGCCAGTTACACTTTGCAGTGTAATCAGACAACCCGGAGATGATCAGGAGCGGTGGCGCAGCACGACTCCCGGATGATTCGTAATAAAAACTTAAACCCCGTTCCTCGATGAATGGCATGTTGCATCACCTGACTATCGACGCAACTCTAACACCGGTATTATGCAATTCAAAGAGTTCACCATTATTCTTTAGTCAATGCAGCAATCCGGGAGCGTTTTTACATACGGGATCGGGCAAACAATGACCCAGCGACCTGCGGCCGGGTTCAATTTTTAGTGAATGGCGTCCCGACTGTGCAGGTCAACATACTGTTGTGTTAGAATCAACAATCGCGAATTGAGTCACCAAGAATATGTCAAGAGCCCTTGTCGACGTCCGCATCCTGCAACGCGAATATTTACTGGCCATCAGCCGAGCCATGACGGCTGAACTTGACCTGCATGATCTCTTGCGGCTCATCCTGAAATCGGCCGTGGAGCTTGTGGCCGGCCAGGCCGGCATAATCGCCCTATCGGAGAATGGCATCGATCCGCTTCGTGTGGCGGCAGTTTACGGCATCCCTCCCCATCTTGTCGATCATTTCGCACCACTTGTGCGCGGAATTCCTTACCGTGAAGGTCAGGAAGGGGACGTATTCCCGGAGATGAGAGACCAATTGAGTAAAATCGCGCGTGAGGCGAATCTGGGACTCTCCCAGGTCATTCGTCTACCCCTGTCGATTGGCGGGAACGTGATCGGTCTCATCTATGTGTTCCAATCCGGTAATTATTATTTTGTAGAGGATGCGCCAAACTTGCTGCGCAGCTTCGCCGAACAGGCGGCCATCACCGTACGCAACGCAAAACTCTACCAGCAGGTCATTCAGGAAAAACAACGCCTTGATGCCATCCTGGAGCAAAGTGCGGACGGTGTGATGATCCTCGATTCGCACTTGAGGATCACCGTATTTAACAAGACCTTGAGCCATATGACCGGATGGCCGGCAGCAGAGGCGATTGGTCGAACACACAACGAGGTGATCGACTGGATCGCATTGAAGTCCGACTCGGATTTACAATCAGCTCTCGACAACAATTGGCCTATGCTTAACAGCGCCCATCTTTACGTGGAAGGTGAAGCGCGCCGGCATCGCGATAGCTCTTGCGAGAGCGATCGCAGCACGATCAATCTGGGCATTACCTATGCAGCGATGATGGACACAGATGGCCGGATGACCAACATCATCGCCAGTGTCCGGGATCTCACGCGCTATCGCGAGGAGGAGGCACTCCAGAAAACCTTTATTTCAGTTATCAGCCACGAATTGAAAACGCCCGTATCGATCATCAAGGGCTATGCAGGCACTTTGCGCCGACCCGACGGCAAATGGTCACCGGAAGTGCTCGATGAATCGCTATCGGTGATTGAGGAGGAGGCCGACAATCTAAACAGCCTGATTGATAACTTGCTGGAGGCATCCCGGTTGCAAGCCGGCACGTTTACATTGGAAATGAGCGATGAAGTCAACATTTCCAGGCTGTCTGAGCTTGTCATCAGGCGCTTCGCACCGCAAAATGAGCAGCACCAAATGCAAACGGATTTCCCGGATGATTTTCCATCCGTGATCGGGGATGAACGACGTCTAACCCAGGTGCTGAATAACCTGATTAGCAACGCTATTAAATATTCACCGGATGGCGGGAAAATCACCATCTCAGGCCAGATTTACCCGGAGCACGTGACTGTGTCGGTTCGCGATGAAGGAATTGGCATACCTGCCCGCGATCAGAGCCGGATATTCCAGAAATTCTCACGACTCGACAACGCACTCAGCCGTAAAACCGAAGGGACGGGCCTGGGGCTTTACCTGTCGCGTGCCATCATCGAAGCCCATAACGGCCGAATCTGGCTCCAAAGCAACAGCGACATTGAACCTGGGGCGCGAGGGACGACTTTCACATTCTCTCTACCCAGAGGGTGAACTCACCATAATAATAAAGTAATTCATGGCGAACAGGGCGGCACGCACAATCGAGCGGTGGCCGACATTCCGCCGTGTGATTGAAAGGAGACATATGCAAACACAGATCATCTGCCCGAATTGCGGCACGCCCTATCTGGCCGACATCCATCAGATTATCGATGCCGTCCGCCAACCTCAACTGAAGGAGATGCTGCTCTCGGGACAATTGAATTTTGCCGTCTGCCCGAATTGCGGCGTGGGCGGTCGTATTGCCACGCCACTTCTGTACCACGACCCCGCGCACGACCTGTTTATGGTCCATGTGCCGCAGGAGATGAATCTCGATCAGGTGCGACGAGAAGAATTGATCGGGCGACTCGTCCAGCAAGTCATCGATCAGACCCCTATGGAAAAGCGACGTGCCTACATGTTGCAACCACAGACCATTCTGACCATGCAAAGTTTCATGGAAAAGGTATGGGAGACTGAGGGCGTCACGCCGGACATGTTGGCCAAACAACAACGCCAGGTAGAACTCCTGCGAACACTGGCCACTGCCTCCGAAGATGTTCAGAATTATTTGATCAAGGATCGTAGCCGGGATATTGACGAGACCTTCTTCAGCATCCTGCGCGCCCAGATCGAGGCCACAAGCCAGATGAACGACAGCAACCTGGTGGTGGGGCTGTTGAACCTGCAAGCCAAACTGATGACACAAACAGAGGTCGGCCGCCGCCTGGAGAAGCAACAGATCGCTATCCACGCGATGAGCCGCGACGCCAAGAAGGCCGGAGCCTTGACGCCGGAAATATTGGCCAAGCATGTCATCGCCAATGATTCGGATGACTCACTGGTCAATGCTCTCGCCCTGACCGGCCGCGGCGCCCTCACTTACGACTTCTTCGCCCTGCTCACGTCTGAAGTTGAGAACCGGGAAAAAAGGGGGGATAAGGCCGGCGCACAGCGACTTGGTCGGGTGCGCGATCAACTCCTTCAGATGCAACTGGAGATGCAGGAGGCAGCCAGGCAAGTCCTTCAGGATGCCCAGGACACGTTGGACGAAATATTGAATGCCCGAAATATGGAGGAGGCCGTCGCCGAAAATATTGGGCGAATCGATGATGCATTTATGCATGTGCTGGAAGCCAGACTGATCCGCGCCGAACAGGACAAAAACCAGGTGGGGGCAGAAAAACTCCGCCAGGTTCAGGAGCTTGTCATCACGCAAATCCAGGGGGAGACGCCGCCGGAAGTAAGGATGCTGACCCAACTTGTCAGTTCCGCCGGTAAAGCCGAACGGACACGACTCATGGATGCTTCCCCCGAACTCATCAACGACCAGCTTATCGAGGTGGTTGATATGCTGATCGAACAATCGGACCACGCCGGACAGGAAGACCTGGCGGGGCGGTTGGCCGAGATCAGAGGCGAATTGATCGCAAGGCTGGCGGTGGTCGGCGATAAATAAATCTGTGATCGAAATCGGGTCACATTGACGGGCGGCGATCAGGCTAATATGCCTGATCTCCTCCCTTTAAATTACTAGGGATTGTCGAGTCTGAAGCCGTGCCCCCGAACAGTGACGATGTAATTGTGATCGTCAAGTTCTGCCAGGCGATCGCGCAGCCGGCGCACCAGCGCATCAATGGCCTGTTCGGAAACCCCCACCCCACCTGTACCCGGCCAGACCGCCTCAATGATGTCATCCCGGCCGCAAACAGATCCGTTGGCATCAAACAGCATTTGCAACAAACGAAATTGAGCTAACGAGAGCGGTGGGTCCAGTTCTCGCCCCTTAATCGAAACTGTTCTCTTGTTTTCCTCGAGCACCATACCGCCATCGGTTCGCGGAAGATCGAAACTTAAGGGGACCGTTGCATCAGTGCCGACAAATAATAGGCGCACACAAAGGGCGATCTGAATTTCATCGCCATCCTGCAACGGAACGGTGCCCTTCACCTGCTGTCCATTGAGAAAGGTGCCGTTCTTGCTGTCGAGGTCTTCCAGCGCATATCGCCCGTCGCGATGGTGGATTTTTAGGTGGTAGCGAGAAACCTGCCGCTCTGGTAACACAATATCCGCGTCAGTGCCGCGGCCGATAAGCATCTCATCATTCGCAAGGGTCCAGCGTTGGCCGACAAGTTCTCCCTCGCTCACCAGCAAGACGGGTCTATCATCCATGAGTCCATTTCCTCGACTTTATCGGCGGATCATCATTGCCCACCAAGTATGACAGCCTTCTGACCTTTGCATTATAATGGATAGCATGAGTGATAGTCCAGTAATAGAGTCTGGTGTCCACCCGACTCAGGCGGCGATGGACATAACATACGGCGATGTGCAGCCTCATATGGAAGGCACAGTCCTGCGCGATCGTTACCGGCTGACCAATATCGTGGGCCAGGGCGGCATGGGCAGCGTATATCGGGCCGAAGACCTGAGGCTGCCGGGTCGCTTATGCGCAATCAAAGAGGTAACCCCAGACCCACATCTTTCGCAGGAGTTGCGAGATCAATCACACTTGCAATTTCTTCAGGAAGCAAGCATTCTTGCTCAGCTTGACCATCCCAATTTGCCCAAAGTTTCGGACTTTTTCTCCGACGACAATCGCGACTACCTCGTGATGGATTATGTGCCGGGCAAGGATCTGAAGCAATTACTCGACGATGCCCATTCCCAAAATTCCCAGTTGAGTGAGGACACAGTGTTAGGTTGGGCGTCCCAGATTGTGGATGCGTTAAGCTATTTACACCGGCAATCTCCTCCGGTCGTCCATCGGGATATCAAGCCCGGTAATATCAAGTTGACGCCCGACGGCCGCATTAAGCTGGTCGATTTCGGGCTGGTCAAGCTCCTCTCCCCCGATGAAGCGCGGACCATCACTGTGGTACAGGGGCGCGGTACCGCGCTCTATACGCCACTTGAACAATACGGCGGCGACAGCGGCCACACCGACGTCCGCACTGATATCTACGCTTTAGGCGCAACTTTCTACCATTTGTTGACAGACTTTCCACCGCCGGATGCCAAGGCGCGATTTCTAAACCCGCGCATCCTGCGCCCACCCGACCAATTGAATTCCGAAATCTCGCACCATGTATCCGAGACGATTATTTGGGCCATGGAGATGCACCCGGACGACCGCCCGCAGACCATTGAACAATTCACGCAGGCGTTATTTGGTCACGGCACCAGGCCGGCAACCCCGGTAACATTCGGTGAGGCCCTGCGCGCCAACTGGGTCATCGCTGTTATCGCTTTGACACTTTTTTTCCTGGCCCTTATTGCCACGCTTCTGTAATACCTGATGACCCTGCCCCCTCCGACCTGCCCCCGCTGCTTTAAAAACAGCCGCCAATCCCGGGACGGCCGCACACCAGCCGGAAGCCAGCGCTTTCGCTGCGGGTTGTGTGGTTGCCGCTACACCCCAATCCCCAAAGAACAGGGTTACGACGAAGATGTTCGTTTTGTGGCATTGCAGTTATACCTCGAAGGGCATTCGATGCGTGAGATTGGCCGAAGACTCAATGTGAATCATCAGAGCATTGCCAATTGGATTAAGGATTATGCCCGTTACATGCCACCCGATCTCCCGTCCGATATTGTCGAGCTGGCTCGCCTTGAAGGGTTATTCATTCTCTGACGGCCTGATATTTCCCATTGCCCTGATTGGCTGAAAAGCGGTCAAAGCCATTTAACCAATACGCATTCTGATCACCACGTATTTAGACAAATTCACCACGTTCTTAGACAGTTCTATTGACGTGCTGTCATTGAAAGCTATAGTCACTCCTATCATCCGGCGAAAACATTCACGGACACGAATTTTTTTTCACACCGAGAAACAGGAGACAACCATGGCGAGTGTTAGCTTCCGGCACGTTTACAAGCGGTTTGGCGACGTCAGCGTCATCAAGGACTTCAATCTTGAGATCGCCGATAAAGAATTCATGGTCTTCGTCGGGCCGTCAGGTTGCGGCAAGTCAACCAATTTGCGCATGCTGGCTGGACTTGAGGAAGTTACAGAAGGCGAAATTCTCATCGGTGACCGTGTGGTCAACGACGTCCCACCGAAGGATCGGGACATCGCGATGGTTTTCCAGTCCTACGCGCTTTATCCGCACATGAGCGTCTATGACAACATGGCTTTTGGTCTCAAGCTGCGCAAGATGCCCAAGGAAGAAATTGACCGTCGCGTGAAAGAAGCAGCCGAGATCATGGGGCTTTCAAATTTGCTCGACCGCAAACCTAAAGCACTCTCTGGCGGCCAGCGGCAACGTGTCGCGGTCTGCCGCGCCATCGTTCGTGAGCCTTCTGTGTTCCTCATGGATGAGCCACTATCCAACCTCGATGCCAAGCTGCGCGTCACAGCCCGAGCCGAGATCAGCAAGCTGCATAAGCGACTGGGAACGACCTTCATTTATGTGACCCATGACCAGGTCGAGGCCATGACGATGGGTGACCGCATCGCCGTACTGGCCGATGGCATCCTCCAACAGTGTGACACACCCCGGAATCTCTACAACACGCCGGTGAACGTGTTCGTTGCCGGCTTCATCGGTAGTCCGGCCATGAACTTCTTCAATGCGACACTGGTCAGCGAAGAGGGCAGGCAGTTTATTGATACCGGGGATTTCCGCGTTCGCGTTCCGGATGATCGCAAGGAAACGTATGCCCCATATGTCGGCAAAGAGGTGATCATGGGCATCCGGCCGGAACACATCCACTCCCCTGAGTATGCGCCGACCAACATCATCGGCGAGAACGTGAAGGCGACCGTCGAGGTAGTCGAACTTCTCGGCCATGAACTTCATCTCTACATGACATCCGGCAAAAACAGCTTCGTCGGCATCGTTGACCCACGTCAGGGCGTTCATAGCGGTAATGAGATCACCGTGGCATTTGATATGAGCAACATGCAGCTGTTCGACAAAGCGACAGAATTGGCGATTCGTTAATCTAGCTGTCCTTCACCACACGAAACGGCGAGGGTCGCTGAATGTGACCAGCGACCCTCGCTTTCCCCTGGACCTCGCGATGCCCCAGGCCCACTATCAAATCGGCGATTCATTCAACGTGCAATTCGCCTGGCGTTTGCCTGACGGGGATTATCTTCGAGCCATATTTCAGGCCGACGTTTTAGATTTGGTGCAGGGGGCGGACAAATATATCGTCAAGCTCAGCCAGTTCCTTGCCGGCCGGGAAGACGATGCTGAAGGATACCCAAAGCAAATTGAAGCGCTCAAGGGTGAATATTGGGATTTGGTTCGCGCAATAACCGGCCGGACGATCACCATCGCCTATGAGGTCGACGATGGCCACCCGATCTATTTGCGATTTGCGACGCTTACCGGAGAGCACAACTATTTCACTCGCCATGAAGACGCCGCGGTCATCGCCCGCGGTATCGAAGCGCGTATGCGCCGGCTTGCCGGTGGCGATATGGGCGATAGTTCCGGCGAAGTCGAAGAGTAATTACCCACTGCCGGCAGTTGTCTCGATCAGCCGAATACCCGCCGCCAGAGATCGGTTTCCAGAATGCCGTCCGGATCGCAGCGGCGTTTCAATTCACGGAAGCGGGTAATTCGCTCTTCGCCAAGAAAAGCCTCGGCGGTCTCCGGTCGCAACGTGCTATCCTTCGCAAAATAAAACCGGCCCCCGGCCCCGATGACGATATCGTCCAACTCCCGGGCCAGCCACACGACACGTTGGCGATTTTCATCAGTTACCCTGAAATCCATCGCCATTGAAAAACCATCGACGGCGTAACTCATCAGGAAATCGTCCGGTCGATGCCGCTTCAGGACTGTCAGATAATTCGGTAGCCCTCGTCTCCGGCAGAGCGACAGAATCTCACTGAAGGCATCGTAAGCCGTCTCTTTCGGGATAAACGGTTGATACTGAATCAGGCCACCCGGTTCATAGGCTTTCTTCCAATCGGGGATGTAGTCGAGAAGGAAATGGAACTGGACGTGCGGTTGCTGGTACTTTTTCACACCGCTGAAACTACCGGCCAGGTACTTTCCTTTATTGACTACTTTCATGCCGGCGTTGCGAACCATCGGCCGCATGAGCAGCCACATGACAGAACGCGGTAACACGCCAAACAGGTTCGGACCAAGATGCTGGTTTTCGGTACGTAATGTTTGTGCAGGATGCGGGTCCATGCCAGGAGCGAGATAATTCGCCCGATGAACATCTCCCCGACCGATCGACTTGCCACCAGCCAGCGAATCAATCCAGCCGACGATATAATCGGATTCAGAGGCGTGCTGGTTGAAATAGCCGAACATCTCAGACAAATCGGCTCGCGTGCAGGTTTCAACCTCAAGCAACCCTGAGTAGATACGTTTCATTTGCATGGTGATACTGGTAAAAATGCCCAGCATCCCGAAACCACCGATTGCGGCATGGAAGACGTCGCTATTCTCCTCACGGCTGCACGTAATCGTCTCTCCCGACGTCAGCATCAGATCGAACTCGATGATGTGGTCGCCAATTGGTCCCGCCTTGAAGGCGTTCTTGCCGTGGACGTTCATGGCTGCTGATCCGCCCATCGTCGTATAGCTGGTTCCGGTCGCCACAGGCGGCCACCAGCCGTCCTCAATGATGTACTGCCACAAATCGGACAAGGTCACGCCCGGCTCAACCCGGATTCGGCCGGTTGCGGGATTCCAATCGAGGATACGCTTCATCCGGCGTAAATCCACGACAATATTCTCATTGTTCGTCGCCGCGTCGCCATAACTGTTTCCGCCACCCCGTAGCCCTACCGTCCGGCCGCTCCTTCTGGCTAGCAACAGGACTTCATGGAGTGAATCGGGCGTGCTGGGGCGGAAAACATAGCTCATGCCGCTGGCAACACCACCCCATGAAGAAAGCCGTTCCAGGTGCTCGGCCGGCAGTTCAATCATCGTCCTTGCCGGATTGTGTCTCGCTCCCTGTTTGGAGGGGATATAGTTCACATCTGTCATGGTATTGTGACCTTAGAAATTTAAGCGTCTGAAAATCGAGGAGGGGATCGATCGCACGATCAGGCCGACGAGACGCCAGCGAGGGGGAACATAGACCACCTGACTTCGGCGACGAATCGCGGCGTAAACCTGAGCGGCAGCCTCGTCCGGCGATATGACCCAAAATGTCTTGGGAGCATTCTTCAATAGCTCGGTATCGATAAAGCCTGGTTTAATCGTGGTCACGGTAACGCCAAAGCGTGTCAGACGATTGCGCAGCGCTTCAAGATAGGTATTCAGACCTGCCTTGCTCGTGTTGTAAACCGGACTGCCCACACGCCCGCGATCTCCGGCTATCGAACTGATGCCGACAATGTGACCACTCCGCGCCTGCTCAAAGCGCAATGCGGCCTGATTGAGCCAGGCAACAGCCCCCAGCAAGTTCGTCCGCAGCATAGCCTCATCTTTTTCGAAGTTGTACTCGTGCAAGGCGACTGGTGGTTGCACGGCCGCGACATAGATGATCAAATCCAGACCACCGAGATCGCGCGTTATTTGATCGAAGAGGATCGGCACCTGCTCATGCTCGGTCACGTCGTGAACGTATGGCAGAACCATATCCCGTCCGACACTATCTCTCAACGCGGCCAATTCGGCCTCTCGACGGGCGACGGCCGCGACACGATAGCGCCGGGATGCCAAAAGGCGAACCAGCGCCGCGCCCAGGCCAGATGATGCGCCGATGACAATGGCGCGCTTTTGTGGTTCCAAAGGACGGGTTACGGGTACAGACATATTTACAAGTATGGTCAGGAGGGAAAGCTGCCGGAATAATGCCGGCCGCGTCGGCGAGGCAAATCACGGCTCCTGAGGAAAGGTTCACCTCGAGGCCCGATTTTAGCAGAATTGCCGATCGAGTAAAGTTTTGTTCACTCTCCCCCAATACGACTTGACGGGAATAAACGCAAAGGAGCAATGTTCCATCAGCCGTATTGACAGTATGGTTCGACAGCGTATAATTCTATCTGGAACTATTCGTCGTTGGATTGATCTGAAAATATGCGCCCATCCGATAGATTTTCTCCCGAGCAGCGCCAACGATGGATGGCCTTTCTTGCCGCCATCCATCCGGAGAGTGACCCTCAAACAGCCCGTCTGATGGACGAGTTCTATATCACTTACCGCCAGATATCCCAGTTGATGGAAACCGGCTTTGAAAGAACCGATGTCTCATTCCCCCAATTTCGCGTTTTGATGCATCTCTATTTCTGTGAGTGGGCAGGCAATTGCGAAGGGCTAAACCCTTCAGAAATCAGCGAACATGAAGGCACGCGCCGGAACACGATTAGCGCGCTTATTCGCGGCCTGGAAGAAGAGGGGCTGGTGGAGCGGCAGCTTGACCCTGATGATCGACGCCGGTTCAACATTCGATTGACGAACGCCGGAAGACAGAAGGTTGTCGACCGCACCGGCAGCCATATTCAGATGATCAACAGCTTATTTGAATCCTTAAGCCCAGACGAGATCAAAAACTTTACGTTGGCATTGCACAAATTGAATACTCACGCGCAAGGCCTTAAAGAAAACAGGAATAATTCCGCCATCGGAGATGATTATGCAACTAGTCAGCAGGAAACCCAGGCATAGCGAGCTGAAGGAACAACGACCAGGGATGGCCGCACTCGGCCGCGCACTCCGCTATCTCGCCGCATATCCAAAATTAACGGCCGGAGCCGCCCTCGCGCTGATTATCGCCACAGCGGCGCAACTCCTTGTACCGCAACTATTGCAGCAGATTATCGACACAATCGTAAACAGTGCCACGAATCAGGGTATCCTCAATCTGCCGTCCAACATCCAGGCCATCGCTGCCCAACGCCTGGGCCTGGACCTCACGTCCGCCCAGGCGGAACTGGATGCCGCGCCACGCACATTGATCAACGCCGGCCTCCTGATCGTCGTTTTTGCCGCCGCGCGCGGAATATTCGCATTCGGCCAGAACTACATGTCTCAGGCTCTGTCCGAGAATATTGCCTTCGATCTGCGGAACGATATTTTCACCAAAATTCAGCGGCTCAGTTTCAGCTATCACGATAATAATCGAACAGGGCAACTGATGGTCCGCGCAACCGATGATGTTGAACGATTGCGCGGTTTCATCGGCCAGGGGTTATTGTTGGCCCTGCAGGCTTTGATCTTGCTGGTGGGCACCCTGATCATTCTGTTGATGACCAACGTCCGGCTAACGCTGGTGGTATTGCCCATATTACCCATTGCCCTTTTCATCTTCATGTTGTTCGGCGCAATATCCCAGCCACTGTTCGTTGAAGTCCAGAAGCGGCTTGGCCGGGTTAATACAACTTTGCAGGAAAACCTCGCCGGGCTAAGGGTAGTAAAGTCCTTCACCAGCGAGAAACGCGAGGAGGAGCGTTTCGATGAAGGGATCGATTCGCTTCTGGATCAGCGAATTAAAGTCAGCCGTATCTTTTCCTTTCTTTTTCCTTTCATTTTTCTCATCGCCAATCTTGGGCAGGCGGCCGTTCTCTATTTCGGTGGTCGACAGATCATTAACGGCACGCTGACCCTCGGCGAATGGCAGAAGTTTAGTCTCTATCTGGTGTATGTTTTCATACCGATGGGGCAACTGGGATTCATCATCTCGTTAATGGCCCAGGCCAGCGCCAGCGCCAACCGTATATTCGAAATTCTGGACGCCAAAAATGATGTCGAAAACAAACCGAACGCCCTCACACTGGGCCAGGTCGAAGGACACGTGGAATTTCGCAATGTGACTTTTCGGTACTTTGCAGGGAGCGAGCCGGTGTTGACCGATATCAGCTTCAAGGCGGAACCGGGCGAGACGATCGCGCTGCTTGGGGCAACAGGCAGCGGAAAAAGCACCATCATCAACCTCATCCCCCGTTTTTATGATGTGAGCAGTGGACAGGTTTTGATCGACGACCACGATGTGCGCGACGTGACGCTGGAGAGCCTGCGCCAACAAATCGGTATCGTTCTCCAGGAAACTGTCCTGTTCAGCGGGACGATTCGCGAAAACATCGCCTTCGGCCGCACTGATGCATCTGACGAAGAAATCATCAGCGCAGCGCGAGCGGCCGCAGCCCACGATTTCATCGAATCCTTCCCCGACGGATATGACACGCCGGTCGGCGAGCGAGGAACAACCCTGAGCGGTGGCCAGAAACAGCGCATCGCCATCGCCCGGGCCTTGTTGCTCAACCCCCACATCCTCATCCTCGACGACAGCACAAGCAGCGTCGATCTCAACACCGAATATGAAATACAAAAAGCGCTGGACAGCCTGATGAAAGGGCGGACGAGCTTTGTCATCGCCCAACGCATCAGCACGGTCCTGAATGCCGATCAGATTTTAGTCCTTGAGAAAGGCCGGATAGTCGCTCGGGGAACGCACGAAGAGCTCCTGGAAGATAGCCCTGTCTACGCCGAAATCTACCATTCCCAACTGGCGGAAGATATCACCCCTGCCTGAGCGCGGAGAAACTCATCATGATGGATCGACAAGCACAATTCTTCGGGCAAGAAACCCGTAAAGCGCGTAGTGTCAGAGGCACTTTACGTCGGCTATGGCATTACTTCCGCCACTATAGTGTGGCTCTCGTACTGGTGGCAATTCTGCTGGTTGCCAGCACCTACATGCAGGTACTGATTCCCAACCTGACCGGTCAGGCGGTGGATTGCTATCTGGGTCCCTATAGCATGGGAGCGGCCGCCGGCGAGGGGATGGCCGCAATGGCTTCCATGGCGGGAAATACCGAATCCGACGCATTCAGCAATTGCTGGTACACGACGCCAGATATCACTGCTACAAAAGCAGAAACACTCGCCGGATTTGGCGGCCTCATCCTGTTAATCGTCGGTCTCTATTTTGGTAGTGCCATTTTTAGTGGGCTCATGTTTTACATCATGAGCTGGGCCGGCTATCGGGTCATGCGCGACCTCCAGGCGCAGATATTCGCGCATATCCATCAGTTATCCCTGGGATACTTCACCAAACACGAAGCCGGGGACGTTATGAGCCGCATCACAAATGATACCGACACTCTCCAGCAGATAATCGGCTTTGGCCTCGTGGCGGTCTTCCAGAGTGCTCTGACCATCGTCTGGGTCATTGTGGTCATGTTCCGCCTGAATGCGCCCTACGCCCTTATCAGCCTTATCACTTTGCCCTTTATGGTCATCGTCACACGCTGGTTTTCCAACAAGGCGCGCCAGGCGTTTCGTAAGGCTCGCGTTCAAATCGGCAATGTAAACGCCGACCTGCAGGAAAGCATCTCATCTGTGCGCGAGGTCCAGGCATTCAGCCGTGAAGATGAAAATATCGAACAGTTCCGGGCCAGCAACGCCGCCAATCGCGATGCGAATATTCGCGCCCAGGCTTATACCGGGGCATTAGGCCCCATGCTTGAAGGATTGGGTTACATCAGTCTGGCTGTCGTAGCCGTGGTCGGTGGCTTGTTGATGTTGAGCGGGCGAGGCCTTATGGGGACAACGGTTTCAGTCGGTCTGATCATCACCTTCATAGGTTACTCCCAGCAATTCAACCGCCCGGTCCAACAGATATCGACCCTGTGGGCCTCCATCCAAAGCGCATTGGCCGGCGCTGAGCGCATTTTTGGTCTACTCGATGATCCGGTGGATATCGTCGACAGCCCCAACGCGCGCGCGATGCCGCCAATCGTGGGGCACGTCGTGTATGATAATGTCTTCGCCGAGTACAATCCCGGCGAGCCGATTTTACGCGGGATCTCGATCGATGCTCAACCCGGCCAAACCATCGCCATTGTCGGACCCACAGGTGCGGGCAAAACGACGATAATCAACCTCTTGCCGCGGTTCTGGGAAGTATCCTCCGGCAGCGTCACGATTGACGGAACGGACATTCGCGAGGTCACACAGGAAAGTCTGCGCCGCCAGATCGGCATCGTTTTGCAGGACTCATTCCTGTTCAGCGATACGGTGATGAACAACATTCGCTACGGCCGACCTGAAGCCTCTGAGGAAGAGGTGATGGCAGCTGCGCGTCTCGCCCACGCCCATGAGTTCATTTCCCGTCTTCCGAACGGATATGAGACCGTGCTGGGCGAGCGAGGCGGCGGCCTTAGCCAGGGGCAACGACAACTGTTGTCGATCGCCCGCGTGGCGCTCATCGACCCACGAATCCTGATCCTCGATGAGGCCACAAGTAGCGTGGATACACGCACCGAGAGGGAAATTCAGAAGGCTCTGGAAGATCTCCTCCATGGCCGAACCAGCTTCGTCATCGCCCACCGCCTGAGCACCATTCGACACGCTGATCAGGTGCTCGTCGTCAGGGATGGGCAGATCATCGAGCGCGGCACCCATGATCAGCTGTTGGCTGACCGCGGTTTCTACTACAACCTGTATATGAGTCAGTTCAGGCGTTCAGCAGACGGCAACGCCGAGCCGGAAGACCTCGCTCATCTTCAACTCAGTCCGGCGACTTAACATCCCGGCAAGACGTTAAGTCAAAAATCGTTTCCGTTGTCAGGCCATCGCCGATAGCCTGACAACGGAAATCGACAAGCAATGTCGGGGGCAGAACAGGTGAGAGATACAGATATCCCGCGCCTGTTCTGCTTAAATTCCAGTCTCTAGAAATATCTCTCGAAGAAGGTCATGGCGATCCTGGGGTTTTCGATGAGATACTGGTAACCTTGATAGCGATGTGCCCCATCCACATAGAGTGGCCCCTCTCCTTCAGGAGTGGCAGCCCGCAAACGGTCCACATCCTCCATAGATCCCCAATGATCAGACTTGCACTGGATGAACAGGACCGGGGTTTTCCCCCCTCCCGCGGCGGCAAAGGCGGGCTGGAGCGCGCTCAACCTTACGCCCCCAATTGCCGAGTAGAGCGTTTCCACCACGGGCAGGATAACCTTACCCGGCAACCCCAACAAGTCCGCGCTATAGCCCTCGACGTATGATGACATTGTCATCGGTTGTACGGCTATCGCCGCGGCGATCTGGTTTGTTTGAGGCAGTGCATAGAGGATGGCATTGGCGCCCATGGAAAAACCGATGACCCCGATTTTCTCGGGGGCAACTTCGGATCGGGTTTGCAGATAGTTTATCGCTCCGATCAGGTCATATGCCTCCTCCCGACCGAACGTCACAGGTAGGTGAGACGCACTCTCGCCATGGTTTCGCTGGTCATAAATCAGCACATGGTACCCTCCATAATGCAAGGCGTGGGCTAACCGGAGAAATTCAACAGGTGTGGTACCCGTAAGATCAGCCATTAAATCAGATGCCGCGTCGCCCAGCCGGTTCCATGTCCAATCATGAACCAGTATCACTGTCGCGCCGCTTGGGTCATTTGATTTCGGCGCGGGGATAAACCAACCGGATAAACGAACGCTGTCCTGTGCCGGGAAGTTCACATCTTCATAAGGCAAGCCCATCTCGGCCGGGGTCGTCCAGAGCGGCTGGCGTGCGGGGGTGACCATCCGCCGGGTCAGGTAGGCGATCAACAAGGAGACCACTCCGATCACAATCCCCAAAAGGAGACCCAGCAATCGCAACACACGTTTGAATGTCATAGCTCAATCCTCCCGTTTAACCCTGAGTGCTAAGAAGCATCCAGGTTTAACCCCGCAAACAAATCATACTCACGATACCCGTCGGGGACAGGCGGATAAGCGCGAATAAAAGTCTCGGTTGCCATGAAGCGCTTCTGAATCGGTTCGGGGATCATTCTGCTTCTCGAAGGTCCACCACCCTGGCTGGGGTGTTCAGCCCCCGCCGCAACCTTGACGTCCCAATATTTTCTGTAGTTTATGCGCGCGTTCAGCCGGCGCGGCTCAATCCCGATGCGCGTCCAGTCAATATCCTTGTTTCGGCCGGCGCGCTTGGGATCCTGTCCACGCAGTCGCATGAGGAATGAAAACAGTTTGACCATTCGATTGGAGAACGCCGTGTAATACAGGCGTGCCGGTTGGTATGGAGCCGGCCCGATCTCAGGATAGCGCGACGGATCACCGGCAGCCTCGAAGGCTTCCTTCGTGATTTTCCAGCAATGAATGTGATCAGGGTGATAGTAACCGCCGGTCTCATCGTGGGTCACCACAACCTGCGGGCGGATCGAGCGGATGAGGGCGACCACCTTCCCGGTTGCCTCGTGGAAATCGCTGTTGATGAAAGCGTCGGGATGTTGATTGGCAGGATCGCCGATATAGCCGGAATCGCGATAACCCAGGGTGTGCAGCTTGCCGCCGAGGACGCCCACAGCCGCCTCCAGTTCTTTTCGCCTAACCTCAGCCAATTCCTTCAAGGCGTATTCATAACCGCCGGCAACCGAGCCGGCCACGCCATCGGTCGCGATGGCGATATGCACATCTACTCCTTCAGCAGCGTAACGCGCCAGCGTCCCTCCCATTCCGAAAGACTCGTCATCGGGATGTGCCAAAACAGCAAGCAAGCGCCGCTTCCCGGCTGCATCCTTCGAGTCAGTAATAGATTCTAACTGCCCCTTTTCGGCAGGCATCTCACTCATACACTTCACCTTCCCCAGCACCGGGATCAATATCGGTCTTCGTACCTCTGGCATCCGTCAACGACTTCATAGCGACTGCCATGCCGACTGCGTGAGTGGTGGTGTGGGACAAACTGATGGCCCAATCTCCCAGGCCCTGCTCGGCCGCCAGTCTCGCCGCCGCTCCGTGCAACACTAACATCGGCCGTCCGCGCACATCACTCACAACCTCGATGTCTTTCCATGCCACATCGCCGATTCCTGTTCCCAGAGCTTTTCCGACCGCTTCCTTGATTGCGAAACGGCCTGCAAGGCTGGCTGCTCGGCCGCCACATTGCTCCTGCTCAAGTGGAGTGAAAAACCGATCGCAGAAGCGATTGCCGTATCGGGCAATACCCTGCGACATTCTGTCGACTTCCAGAATATCCACGCCAACTGCCAGGTTCAAAGCGCCTCCACCGGCCCGCTCACCGTAATCACCAGGTCGTCGGCGCTAAGATATTTTTGGGCCGCGGCATGTATTCGTTCGACGGTGATGGAGTTAATCGTGTCCCGGTATTCCTGAAGATAGTCCAGTCCCAGATTATACAGCTCCATATCGGTGATGATATCGACCAGGCCACCGTTGGTTTCCAGGCTCAAGGGCAAAGAGCCGGTTCGATAAGCCTGACTATCCGCCAATTCTTCCGGGTTGACGACCTCAGTCATGATCCTTTGCACCTCGTGGCGTATGGATTCGATCGTCTGATCGACCTTGTCCGGGGCTACTCCGGCTGTGGCCGTCCAGGGGCCAGGTCCCAGACCACCTTCAAGCCGGCTTGAGGCATAATAAGCCAATCCCTGCTCTTCCCGCACATTCTGCCCAATTCTGCCCATCATCCCGAATACACCCAGGATGGTATTCATCACGCTGGCGTCGAGATAATCATCAGCCGAGCGTCGTGGCCCCGGCAAGCCCAAAACGATGTCGGCCTGGTGCTTGTCGGGCATTGGAACGTGGCGGCGCAGCAGACCCGATGGACGGACGGCATCCGGGGATAGTCCCACCACCTGCTGGGAATCATTTCGCCAGTTGCCGAAGGCACTCTCCAGCTTGCGCAGCACCTCATCCGTCGAAATCGCTCCGACCAGACCAATGATCATGTCCCTGGGACCGTAATAACGGTTGTAAAAATCGACAATATCGTCGCGGGAAATATCAGGGATAGAGTCCAGATAACCACTGGTTGACCGTCCATAGGGGTGATCCGGATAGGCCGTTTCCTGAAAGGTAAGCCAGGCCATTTGTCGTGTGTTGTTGGCTCGCATCTGCAATCCAGTGATCATTTGCCCGCGCAAGCGTTCGATCTGCTCCTCAGGGAATATCGGATGACACAACGCCTCGATGATAATATCCAGAACGAGGTCAAAATCCTCGACGAGACTGTGCCCGGAAAAGCCCGACGTATGCCGTGAACCGCCAAAAGACACGCCAGCCCCGGCAGATTCCATCACCTCATAAATTTCATCAAAGGAGCGCTTCCGAGTGCCACGCATTAACAAATCGGCCGAAAAATTAGCCAACCCCGCGTTCTTTCTGGTCTCGACCACTGCCCCGGCACGAACCACGCCCTCAATGGATACGGTTCCGCTGCTCCAATTTTCATAAACGAGCACCGTGATCCCGTTATCGAGAACATGACGGTGGATTGAATCCTGACCCGGGAACCTGTTAGTTTTCATATGGCGATTCTACCCGCTTGATAATCAACAGAGTGATGTCATCGTATTGAACCATGTTGCCGGCGAAGTCGCGTACATCCTCGCCGATGGCATCCCTAATTTCATCAGCCCCGGCATCCGGGCGCTCCAACATCAAACGTCGAACCGTGTCTTCCAGACGCTGTTGACCAAACTCATCAAAATCACTGTTACAGGCTTCGGAAATCCCGTCCGTATAAAGCACCAACACATCGCCGATCCTCATGTCTACCGAGGTTACAGAGACCTCGATATCAGGCAGAACCCCGAGCAGAGGGCAACTAACGGCAAGGTGTTCGAAGACCTTGCTATCCGCGCGCCACAACAACGGCGGATTGTGGCCGGCATTGGCATAAGCCAGCCAGCCGGTGTTGATATTGACTTCTGCATAGAACGCCGACAGGAACATATCAGACTGGCTGTCTTCCTGAATATATCGATTGGCCCACGACAGGACTTCGGCCGGAGCGCGGCCGCGCAAGGCGATATTACGAATGGTTGTCCGGCTGAGAGCCATGAAAATGGCCGCCGGTACCCCCTTGTCGCTGACGTCGGCGATGACAACGCCCCAACGGCCCGGTCCACCCGGCAAGGGGAAAAAGTCATAAAAGTCACCACCAACCTGGTGAGCCGCTTCGAAATAAGTGGCGAATTCCCAGCCGGGAAGTTGCGGAGAGGAGGCCGGCAACATACTTATCTGGATTTGCCGGGCGACTGCCAGCTCCTCATCCATCCGCTCGCGGACGAGTTCTTCACTATGAAGACGAGCCTTTTCCAGAGCCAGGGCCACCTGGTTGGCCATCAGCCGCAGGAAACGCACTTCCGCGTCTGTGAAACGGCGCGGCGTGCGCGAATCGATTACCAAAGCTCCGATTGACTGGCCGTCGGCAATCAAAGGCACAATGGCCGCAGCCCGAAACATTTCTTCCTCCAACCATTCGGAAGTCCACAACGGCGGTTCCCGCAGGAGCAGATCCTCAACAATCAACACCTGTTGGGTGCGCATCACCCGGCCCGATCCCGTCGATTCATCGGCTGGGACGGGAAAATCAGAACCGACAGGATCGCCATGCCAGCCCGATGCTGCCCGAAAATAGAGATGATCAGGATCATCGCCAGTGAGAAGGACGGCACAGGCATCAGCGTTTAATTGAGTGCGAACCTCCTCCACGATATAGGCCAACAAATCATCAAGATCGCGGCGACCGAGAAGCTGCTGCGAGAGGTCAAGCAATGCAGCCTGTTCCTGGATTCGCTGATCCTGTAAGGCGTCGTAGAGCCGGGCGCGCTCCAGCGCCGTTCCCATCTGATTGCCGACATTGGTAAGCAGGCTCAGGTTTCGCGGCGTGAAGCATGACCAGTCCGGCGCGGCAACATTCAGGATACCCAGGATACGTTCACCGGATCGGAGAGGCGTCGTAGCATGAACAGCCAATCCGTTTCTATCCCCCGCCACGCGATCAAGGCGACTGCAACGGACCTCGTTGAACCCCTCGGGCAATGCCCCGTCAAGACACATTATCTGGCAATCGCATTCATTATCCCAGGCATCCGGATTGGTAACAGCCAGCGCCGGCGGCAGGTTGTAATGGGCAGCGAGCCGAAACCCACGACCGCCCGATTGCTCATCGGCCGAGGGATCCATTACGAAGACCCATCCTGTCTCCAGTCCCATCAGGTCGACCAGCCGAGCCAATGAAAGTTCCAGCGCGGTCTGGACATCAGAGGACTGGTTCAGGATCAGGGAAATCTCGTTCAGCGTTTGGAAGTCCGCAATCGGGTCGGGCTGAATGAACATATCTCCGGATTCTAGCACAGTCGCACAGCCTCCACACTCACGAGGTAATTGCCCACGCCATTGAAAACGGCTAAGTCTCCCGGGCCATTTTCAGACGCCTGGGGTCCAGGGAGCAAGCTCACATCTCGACTCCATCATCATCGAACGGTGCTGTTACATCTTCCAGCTCATCAGGCTCATACCATCCGATCGTGCGATTGCGCCGGTGCAAATATGCACGCCGGACGCGCTCGATATCATCCAGAGTAACCTTCCCCAATCGCTCCAGGACCGACTCAAACCATTGGTAGTCACCTGTTGTCGCTTCGGCCGCGCCAATCAATTGAGCCTGACCGGAAATCGATTCGCCGGCCATGACAAAATGCGCTCTGGCTCGCTTGAGGGCCTTGGCGAGTTCGTTCGCGGTGATGGGTTCCGTCGCCAGCCGGGCCAACTCAGCCTCCAACGCGGTTTCGACCTCGCTCAGGCTGCGGCCAGCGCGCACAACAGCGCTGATAGTATAGAGAAACGGGTCGATGGTCGGAGCGAGACTGCCATACGCGCCGGCAGCCAGTTCGGTGCTTACCAGAGCCTTGTAAAGACGAGAGCTTCGGTTGGACCCACCACCGCCGAACATGCCGAGGCTGCTTCCCCCGGCAAAGGCGGCGTTGAGCAACGTCAGCGCGGGGTAATCCGGGTGAGTTGCCCCTGGCACTCGATAGGCAAAGGTGAGGTAGGCGGTGTCGCCGGGACCGTTGACGATCACCCGACGCTCGCCGGCCTGAACCGGCTCGCTACGACGAACCGGCGCGGTAGCTTCACCGGCCGGTATCGAACCGTACAACGCTTCGATTTGTCCCAGCATCGAATTCGTGTCGAAGTCACCAACCACCACGGCAATGGCATTTGTCGGGGAGTAATGACGACGATAATGGGCGTATAGATCGTCGCGGGTCATGGACTGCAAGTCGGCCGTATCGCCGATGACTTCGTGATGGTAGGGATGTACCCGAAACGCGGCGGCCGTCATCTCCTCATCCAGCAGGAAACGGGGTTGATTCTCATACATCGCCCGTTCGGACAGAATTACTGTTCTCTCCGATTCCACCTCCTCCGGCTCCATAAGCGTGTTGATCATCCGGTCAGCTTCCAGTCTGAGAGCCAGATCGATCCGATCTGATGGCATCGTCTCATAATAGGCAGTGTAGTCCAGCCACGTGAAAGCGTTCCAGACCCCACCTTCACGGGAGATCATCTTCTCCATCACGTCGCCTGGAAATTGGGGCGTGCCCTTGAACATCATGTGCTCCACCCAATGGGACACACCGGTTCGGCCGGGTACCTCGTTTCGGCTACCCACCCTGTACCACACCATGAAGGTAGTCACAGGCGCGTGGTGCATCTCCTTAAGCAGGACGGTCAGTCCATTAGCCAGAGTTGTCTTGAGGACGGTTGAACTCATCAATTAACTCCTGTCGGGATTAAAAAGTCCATAGCCGTGATTATAGCCTTCCAAGCTACAGTGGGCAGGTGACCGGCAGAATCCAAATCGCCGGCGGGGAAATGTGGTGAATTTGTCAAATCGTTGTACTCTTTGGACCAGAATCAGGAGCAATTCACCCATGACCATGTCAAACGGCGATAACAACACCACCAAGAATGAAACAACCCCTCAAACAACGCCACCGCCCACGGATGTAATCGTTCAGACACATCACACAGCGACAATCGGCGGTCGCTCGTTGACCTACACCGCTACGACCGGCCGGATCATCCTCAAGTCTGAGGACGAAAAGGAAGGCGAAAAACCCAAGGCAGCGATATTTTTTGTGGCGTACACGCTCGATCGACCGGAAGAGGTGTCGGAAACGGCCCACGCCGCAAGCCGTCCGATCACCTTTTCTTTTAACGGTGGCCCCGGTTCGTCTTCCGTCTGGCTGCATTTGGGAGTATTAGGCCCGCGCAGGGTAGTCCTTGAGCAGGACGGGCATCTCCTGCCTCCACCTTATCAACTGGTGGATAATGATTTCAGCCTGCTCGACAAAACGGACCTGGTTTTCATTGACCCGGTCACAACCGGATTCAGCCGGGCCGTTCCCGGCGAGAAAGACAAACAGTTTCACGGCTTCAAGCCCGACATCGAGTCGGTGGGGGATTTTATTCGCCTGTATACGTCCCGCTATCATCGCTGGGGATCTCCACGATTCCTGATCGGCGAGAGTTACGGGACAACCCGTGCCGCCGGTCTGGCCGGATATTTGCAGGAGCGACATGGCTACTACCTGAACGGGATTATGCTCGTCTCCGTTGTGCTGAACTTCCTGACGATCAGTTTCGATACCGGCAACGATTTGCCCTATATCCTGTTCCTGCCCACCTACGCGGCCACGGCCTATTATCATAAAGCGCTGGAGCCGGATCTTCAGGTTGACCTAAGGCGCACACTGGCCGAAGTGGAAGCATTCGCCCTCGGCGAATATGCTACAGCATTGATGATGGGTGACCAGCTCGCCGACGAACGCCGCGCCGAAATCGCAGCCCGTTTGGCCCGCTACACCGGTCTCTCGACGCGCTATATCGAGTCGACCAATCTTCGCATCGACATCCACCGCTTTGTGAAAGAACTTCTGCGGGACCAGAGACGAACAGTCGGCCGGTTGGACTCACGCTTTCAGGGAATCGACCGCGATTCGGCCGGCGAGGCGTATGAGTACGATCCCAGCTACGCGATCATTCAGGGACCTTACACCGGCATGCTGAATGACTATATCCGTCGCGAGTTAAAGTTTGAAAGCGATCTGCCGTACGAGATTCTGAGCGGTCGCGTACATCCCTGGGCGTTCGACGAACATCAGAATAGTTATGTCAACGTCGGCGAGACGCTGCGCAAGGCAATGGGCATCAACCCCCATCTTCGCGTCTTTGTGGCCAATGGGTATTACGATCTGGCAACCCCCTACCTTGCCACACGCTACACTTTCAGCCATCTTGAACTTGACCCCAGTCTCCGCAAGAACATCACCATGACACACTACGAAGCGGGGCACATGATGTACATACATGCTCCCTCGCTGGCCCAACTCAAGACAGACCTCGACGCCTTTCTGACTAACACCCTTGCCGGCCGGCAATCTGTCGACTGAAGTCGTTATATCGATTGCCCGGTGTCCTGGCTTCTACATCCAGCCTCGCAAGCTGTATACGACGAGGCCGATGTACTCCTTGAGCGCCCGGGTCGTATAGGTCAGGTATTCGACATTGGGTAGCAGATTAACAAGGGTCGCTGTCGGGCCACCGCGCCAGAGATGCCGCCATTCGGCGTCGGACACGAGGAAATCAGTCGGCGCGGGCGTCACATCCAGACCCCGCGCCTCAAAAAGGGGCAAGGACCGGGGCATATGCATCGCCGATGTGACCAGTATGATGTCATTCAAACCGGCTTCGGCCAACATTTCTTCGCTGTATAACGCATTCTCAAATGTGTTCCTCGATCTCGCCTCCAGCCACAGCGATTGGCGCGGCACGCCCAGCATCTCCATCAACGCGGACATGTCATCGGCTTCGGGGTTGATCCCTTCCGGCGTCATCCATTCGATGCTGCCGCCCGTTACCAGGACGATGCCGGCCGCGCCGTCGTGGTAAAGCTTCGCGCCATAGAGCAGCCGATCGCCAGCCTCGTTGATCTCCGTCATCGGCCTCGGTGGGTCGCTGCCGCGTGTGCCACCCCCCAGTATGACGATAGCGTCGGCCTTCACCTCGCCCACCGGCGGTTGATACTGCGATTCCAGGCTCCTGACGAGCGCATAGGCAACATACCGGCTGCTCCCAAGCCATAGGACAGCCAGCGCCAAAATAATGGCTGCCTTGCGCCCGCGCGACCAAACCAGCGCTACAACCAGTAGAACCGCAATCAGACCCAGGGGGAAGATGAAAAGAGGCAAAAATTTGGACAGGAAGACGAACATGACTTCCAGAATAGCAAAATGATGACAAAGGGACGAGTCATGCTGCAATCAGACTGACGCGAGGCGAGCATCCGATATAATCCCATCCATGAAAGTCGCTGCTCTGTCGGATATCCACGGCAACCTGCCCGCGCTCCAGGCAGTCATGGCTCACATCGACTACTGGTCGCCTGATGTTGTGGTGGTCGGCGGGGATATCATCAACCGCGGGCCGATGTCCGGCAAATGTCTCGATCTGCTCATCGATCGTCGACAACGGGATGGCTGGCACCTCCTGCGCGGCAACCATGAGGAGTTCGTCCTCGATTGCGAGAATCCCCACCAGCCGCGCACCGGCCCGGCTTACGAAATGCGACAGTTTGCCCACTTTGCGCTCCGTCAGGTCGACGACAAGGTGGACATGATCAAGGCGCTACCCGATATCTACGAATATCTCGCGCCTGATTCGCAATTGTTGCGGGTCGTCCACGCATCCATGCGAAGCAATCGGGATGGAATTTATCCCATGACAGGTGACAATGAGATCCGTCGCCAGATAGCTCCTGCTCCTGCTGTTTTCGTCACCGGCCATACCCATCGTCCGTTAATGCGGCAAGTGGATGATACATTGGTCGTCAATATCGGTTCCGTCGGCTCCTCATTCGACGACGACCGCCGCGCCGGATACGGTCAATTTGTTTGGCAAAACGGGCAATGGGCTGCGGAAATCGTCCGAATCGATTATGATTTCTGTCAGTTGGAGGAAGACTATGTTCGTTCCGGCTTTCTTGTGGAGGGTGGACCACTGGCCCAATTAATGCTCGTTGAGTTGAGGAAGGCACGTGGCCTCATCCATCGTTGGGCCAGTCAATATGAAGCCCCGGTTCTGGAAGGGTTTCTGAGTCTGGAAGAAAGCGTGCGACTGGTCCTTGGCGAAGAAGACGTGCGACCATTCACCGGCCCACCGGGTTGGACGATATAATTCAGGTTTCCGCGGATTGGCAGAATGAAAGTGGCAATAACAGGAGAGGTGAAATGACGGCCAACAATCGTGACAACATCATCGAAAGGTTCCTGCAACATCGGCGGATTCGCCCGGCAGCACCCGCTTACTACGAGAAGACGGGCAGCGCATGGGTACCAACGTATTGGGAGGAATATACAACGCAGGTACGCGCGGCCGCCCGATCGCTCATTGCGCTGGGGATCGAGCCGGGGAATGTCGTCTGCATGCTTGGTTTCAATCGCCCCGAGTGGGCAATCGGCCAACTGGCAGCGATGATGGCCGGCGCGGTCGGCGCGGGAATCTACACTACGAACAGCCCATCCGAGGTTAAATATATCCTTGCCCACTCCGAAGCGCCGGCGGTGATCCTCGAGAATGAATCCCAATGGGCGAAAGTGAAAGAAGTTCGCGACCAGCTCCCCCACCTGCGATGGGCGATCATGATGCGCGGGACCACGATTGACGACCCCATGGCCATGACGTGGGAAACGTTCATGCAGCGCGGCACGACCATCGACGAGTCGGACCTGGACGCGCGGATCGCCGCCATCGAGATGGAGCAATTGGCCAGTCTTATCTACACCTCCGGCACAACCGGCCCGCCCAAGGCGGTGATGTTGTCTCATCACAACCTGGCCTCAACAGCGCGGAATGGCCAGGCGCTGTTTCAGCTAACCCCCAACGAGGTGCTGCTCTCCTACCTGCCGCTATCCCATATCGCCGAGCAGATGTTCACCATCCATACCGGGGCGACGGTCGGCTACAGCGTCTACTTCGCCGAATCCCTGACCCAGTTACCCGACAACCTGCGCGAAGTTCAGCCGACGGTGTTCTTCGGCGTGCCGGGGGTGTGGGAGCGCTTTCGCAATCGCGTAGGTGAACGACTGAATGAATCTGAAGGCACAAAGCGCAAAATTGCCGATTGGGCGCAAACGATCGGCCGTCGCGTGGCCGACCTGCGCAACAAGGGCCAGGAACCAGGCGGCAAGCTTGCCGTTCAATACCGGCTGGCTGACAAGCTCGTCTTTTCCAAGGTGAAACCTTTGCTCGGTTTCAGTCGCACGCGAGTTGCCGTGTCCGGCGCTGCGGCCATAAACAAGGAAATCCTGGAGTTCTTCAGCGGACTTGACGTGACGATCTACGAGGTTTACGGCCAATCCGAAGGGTGCGGGCCGACGACCTTTAACCGGCCGGGGGCGACCAGGTTCGGTACGACCGGTCAGGCGTGGCCGGGAAGCGAGGTGAAGCTGGCCCCGGACGGGGAAGTAATCATGCGCGGCCCAAACGTCTTCATAGGCTATTACAAGGATGCGGCCGCCACCCGCGACACGCTCATCGACGGCTGGCTCCACTCCGGCGATCTCGGCCGCTTCGATGAAGAAGGCTACCTCTCTATCGTAGGTCGAAAGAAGGACATCATCATCACCTCCGGCGGGAAAAACATCGCCCCGCGCAACATCGAGGCGGCGCTGAAAAATATAGAACTGATTGGGGATGCCGTGTTGGTGGGTGAAGGGCGGAAATATCTCAGTGCCCTGCTGACCCTTGAGCCGGAAGCTGCTGGTCGTTTTGCAGCGGCAAACCAGATCGAAGGCGCGGAGCTGCACACCCACCCGAAGGTTATCGCCGCAATTCAGGCAGAAATTGATGAGGTGGTCAATCCCCAATTTGCACGTGTCGAGCAGGTGCGCAAGTTCACCCTGCTTTCGCGTCCCTTCAGCGTCGAGGGCGGCGAGATGACGCCCACTCTCAAGTTAAAGCGCAAGGTGATTTATGATATGCACCTGGACGCGATTGAGGACATGTACACGGATGAGTGATGCTCTATAATCGAGTGCGTCCCAGGCCTACCTGTTGTTGGCCTGTGGCACATCCCGTCCGGTCAACCGACAGCGAATATTACGCGCTGTCCGGTTGAATTTTGGCGAAGATATAAGTGTCCCGTAACCCGCCAAAATGGTCGCGGGCGTCATTACGCAGGGTTGCCTCCAGCGGGTAACCGGCCCGACGAGCGACGGCCCCGCTGCGCTCATTCCTGACATCACAGCGAATTTCCACCCGTCGCGCGCCAAGTATAGTGAAAGCGAATTCGGTAATCCCGTTGACCGCCTCGGTGATGTAACCCTTGCCGGAAAAGCCGGTCCGCACCCAGTAACCAATCTCGAACTTGGGCACTGACCAATCGATCCTGTGAAGCCCACTGCTGCCGACACACACACCGCTCTCTTTCAGAAGGAGCAGCATCCATAAATCCTCGCGCGCGAGAAATTTCAATCGGCCCTCGCGCACCCTGACCTCGTATTCCTGTTCTGTGGGGACCTCAGTCGCCCAGGGCATCCAAGGCTTTAGTTGCTCCTGTGATTCCAGAACGGCCTGACGAATCATCGCCGCGTCACCAGGAAGGGGACCGCGGATGATTAGGCGGCTGGTTTCAAAACTATAGGGAAAGTCAAAAAGGATCGGCTTGTCAATCGTTGCGTTCATGTTAGCGATGTTACTGACATTTCGCCCCTCGTAAGGCAGAAGGCATAAAAACCCGGTATGGAGCGTCGGGGTGATCCAGATCGTCTTTTTCGATCAAGATAACCGGCGACCCGCCTATCGGGTAAATGGCGTTGGTACCTTCAGACCCAAAGGGGTTACGATTCGTCGCGGCCGGCAGTTCAATCGAGTAATGACCGTCCACTGCGACGATCGTCTGGGTATGACCATCGGGATAGACCAGCGTTGCGCGGCCGTCCGGGCTTGTGGCATCGATGATCGCTGTCTCTTCCCGCCCGCATAACGTCCACATACCAACGATTCGCTCTTCGGTAGATGGGCGATAGAAAGCCACCCACTCCTGCGGAGGCTGCATGTAGATAGCGCCGTTAGCGGCCTGCATGGGGCAGGCATTTGCCTCGCCGGGGCGTTGCCGCCAATACGGCCGCACATCAACCATGTGCGTCGTCAACACCTGGTAAGCAGCCAGCACCGGGCGCGGCGATTCCGGCTGAGGGTGTTGCGTGAAGCAACTCATATCCGTCGGGTTGGTAAACAACCCGTTTGCGTCCCCGGCACATGGTTTCCCCTGGTAGTTCCCGTTTGCATCACATAGCTCGCCGTTATGCGGCGGGAAATCTGTCCCTGCCGGCTGATTTCCGCACCCATCGTAAAGCTGGAAGTGGAATATATTATCAGCGCCGGCAAAGGTGGCGTAAAAGGCAGACTGGATGGCGTAGGCAGCCTGCTCCTCAGCGGTGGCGCGCAACGCGCTGTTCGGATCCCAGACCGGCCCCGGGTAATCATCCCACACCGCCACGCCGGACTCGTTCAGCCATATCGGCTTTTCAAGCCCTTCGTCACACATGGCCTCTGACGCCCGAAAGACATGGTACCAGGACTTCCAGGCGTGGAAGTAGCTGTGGGTAGCGAGAATATCGTGGAAATAGTTGTGCTCGGCCGCCATCGGATCGCCGGAAAATATCGCCAGCGCGTCTCGGTAGAAATTGAATTTGGCGTAATTATTGGCCAACCCGGCGAAAAGAACCTGCGCGCCCGGATCGGCCTGCTTGGTGACCAGATAGCCTACCTTGAGCAATCGGGCGTAATCTTCCAGTGGCGCATCCCAGAAAATGTTCAGGTCGGGTTCGTTCCACATCTCCCAGTGTGTGACGCCAACGCCGGCGGGCCAGCTGTTGGCCTGGGCCAGAACTCCGCCCGGTTTATAACGGTTCACAGCCAGCCACACAAAATTGGCCCACTTGTTATCCGGGTTCGGCGTCTTGCCCGTGCCAGGAATGTCCGTGCCGTCCATGAAGATTGGTTCATAGAGGCCGAGCGGGGTAGCGCGTTCCACGGCATCCAGGCTTAGTTCGCCCGGTCTGGAACGCGGCGGCTGGCTCATTCTGGCCACATCACCCGTCGTATAAAAGCCGGGCGTGCCCAGCAGGATTGCGTCAAGCTTGAGACCGTGGGCTATATCATCCAGAACGGCCGCATCCTGGGTTGACCAATCAAAAGCCCCTGGGCTTTGCTCGATGTTGAACCAATAGAGCGGCCATCGATTCCAGGCTGCCCCCGTCGATAGTCCTTTCTGATATTGTCGGGCGATCGAATCTGCATTACGTCCGCTGCCTGGTGCGCGATCTTCGGCCGAGCTGATGAATACAACGCCGTACGCCGGCGATGAGGAGACCGAAATCGATCGAGGCGTGTCGTCTGTTTTACCGGTAGCAGTCGCCGCGACCATGACCAGTAAAACCATCGGCAGCAATCCTGAGACGATCGGTCGAACGAACGTGGATAAGGGGACCAGCTTATGAATCGACTATGTACTCCAGGGCATAAGAAATGTGGGCCGGCCGGCCTGATCGTGTAATCAGACCGGCCGAAAGTGGGTCAATCTGAAGCTGTCTAGTTCGTCGGGGTCAACGACGACATCGGGACGCCTAACCGGACGTATTGAGCAGCTACCCAACCCGTCTGGCCGTTTGCGGTGATAATTTGAACCCATGCGCTATCCGTGCTGCGGAAGCCGGTCAGCGGCACAATCTGGCAAGGGGCGAGCGTACCCATCGTCTCGAACTGTGTGCTCGGGCCGCGCCGGATGTTCAGGGCGGTGGTGGCAATAGATTGTGCCTGCATACCGGATGGCGCTGTCGTACACTGGCCGGACCCACCGCTCGTCGGTGGGGTCGGTAATGGCGTTACCAGTCCGCCACTGATGGTGATCAGGTCAGCGCGGAGAGAAGCCCCGCCGGTACTATCATAGAACTCAATGTGGACATTCAACGTGCCGCCACCGGTGAAATAGTCGGCCGACATACTGGTCGGAGCCTGATCGCGCCAATTGTTGATGATCAGCTGATCATTGATGAAGAGCCGCGAGCCGTCATCGCTGGTCAGAATGATGCGATATTGACCGGCACGTGCTGTCAATTGCCGCGACCAGCGGGCTGACCAGAAATCGGAGTTCACGCCCGGCCCCGGCGATCCATCACCCCAGTCAGCACTGACCGTAGCTTCATCGCGAACCAATGCCGGTGAACCACTCAGGCTCGTATTGTTAAAGTATTCGGCCCGCCAGTTGGGGAAAAATTGGCCGCCACCACCGGAATTTATCAATTGCCAGTTAAATCGCGCGGTCGCCGCCCCACCGGCTTCAAAATAATCGATACGGATGGCGTGATTGCCGTTCATGAACCGGTCGAAGGTCATCGTGTGCTCCTGGCTGTGGGTCCAGGAATCGATCACCAGGGTATTGTCGATCCAGATACGCATGCCGTCATCCATCGTGGCGTAAAAGCGATAAGTTCCGGCCGGGAAGTTTACCGTTCGGGTCCACCGAGCTGAGAAGTTATCACTGTTAATGCGTGGATCGGGCGAGCCATCGAACCAGTTGAAGTCGATCGTGTTCTCCCAGCGCACCAACGCAACTGGCCCCTGCAAATTTGGGTTGTTCCAGAACTCGCCCAGCCATTGCGCGTCCTGCGCTTGAGCCGACTGCCCCCCGGTGACAACCAGGAACAAGGCCAATATGACCCCGGCAATCAACAACAATTGGCGCTTAAATGTACGTTTCATCGATAACTCTCCTTGAATTGGCCGGCCATGAACTGCGAGATGCTCCTATTTCGCCGGCAATGGATTGATCTAGACGGATCATAAACTGCCATAGCATCTGCGTCAAGGTGGGTGAACATCCCCCATGTTGGAATAATTTGATCAAAACGCAGGCAAGCCCGCAAATGTCGATAAACAACCAGCATATGCTATGATTGATACCATATGTCGTCCTCGCCTCATCTTAATGAGACTATTGCATCCTGCGCCCTATTTCGCGACCTCTCACAGGAGGATTGCCAGGATATCATTGCTGCGGGACGCTTGATCGAATTACAGCCTGGTAATTTTTTCTTTCACCAGGGTGAAGATTCGAACATGCTCTATGTGATTGGTTCCGGCCTGGTAAAACTGTCGCAAGTTACGAACGACGGCAACCAGATCATCGTCGATTATTTCGGGCCAGGAGAGGGCCTCGGCATTATCATGTCGTTGAACGAACGTCCCTATCCCTTGTCGGCCGAAGCCATTGAGCCGAGTGTTGCTGTCGGTTGGAGCCGGGAGACAATGCTGGAACTGATGCAGGACAACTCGCAGCTGGCGATCAACGGCATGAACATGGTTGGCCGTCGTTTCCTGCAATTGCAAAACAGGTTCCAGGAGCTCGCAACCCAACGGGTCGAGCGGCGGTTGGCGCGAGCGTTGATGCGTCTGGTGCGCCAATTCGGTCGTCGTGTCGATGAAGGTATCCTGATCGATATTTCCATCAGTCGCGAAGACTTGGCCCAGATGACGGGCACAAACCTCTACAACGTTAGCCGCATCCTCAGCAAATGGGAGGCCGGCGGTTTGATAACCACAGGTCGCAAACGAATCACCTTGATCAAAGCGCATGATTTGGTCGTTATGGCGGAGGATATCGTTCCCCCAGGTACCACGCGCAACGAATAAACCAATTCTCGGCAATAAAAAATCGAATCCCCATTTGGTCGAACCGGAATCACCTAATTGGGGCGGTTATTTGTTCCAATTTGCACAATTGCAAAGAAGTCGCCCGCTCTTTCGGCTATCCTGTCACTATTGTCGTTTACCCTACCTATTTCTTTCCGCGCGCCGGTAAAACATCGGTGCGCCAAAACAGGAGAACCGAAGAAAATGAGACTCAATCGATCATCAACCAGACCGATCATGCTCATCACTGTGCTGATGATCATGGCGGCAATGGCCGTCCTGATCGTCAGCTGCCGTGATAACGCGGGGCAGGCGAACACCAGCGCACAGGTCGCCGGGGCAACCGAGGATATCAACGCGATTGCCGAGGCGCGTGGTCTGACCCCGACGGACATCGCCAACGCGGTGAAGACCTACACGCCGAGCGGCAAGCACGACGAATATTATCTCTTCGCCTCGGGCGGCCAATCCGGCCAGGTTTACGTCATCGGCCTACCCTCCATGCGCATTGTCAAGCAAATTGCTGTCTTCACGCCTGAACCCTGGCAAGGCTTTGGGTATGGGGCTGAAGGCACGATGAACGTGTTGGCAGAGGGTGGACTGGCTGCCGACGGCACGCCGTTGACCTGGGCCGATACCCATCATCCGGGTCTCAGCGAGACCAACGGTGAATACGATGGGCAGTTCCTCTTCATCAATGACAAGGCCAACGCTCGCGTCGCGGTCATCGACCTGCGCGATTTCGAGGTCAAGCAGATCGTCAAGAACCCCATTACCCTCAGCGACCATGGCGGCACTTTCGTCACCCCCAATACAGATTGGGTCATCGAGGGCGGCCAATACGGCATGCCCCTGGGCAATGAATACAGCTCAATTGAAAACTATGAATCCGATTATCGCGGAATGATCACCTTCTGGAAGTTCAACCGCGAGGCTGGACGAATCGCCGTCGACCAATCCTTCGCCATCGAATTGCCGCCTTACTGGCAAGACCTGTGCGATTCCGGCAAGCTGGTCAGCGACGGTTGGGTTTTCTGTAACTCGATCAACACTGAGTTGGCGACCGGCGGCGTCGAACTGGGAAACCCGCCCTTCGAGTCCGGCGCGAGCCAGAATGACATGGACTTTCTCCATATCATCAATTTGAACAAGGCGGCCGAAGTCTATGCCGCCGGCAATTATGAGATGATCAATGACTTCCCCGTCATCTCGCTCGACACCGCCATCGCTGAAGGTCTGCTCTACTTCGCGCCGGAGCCGAAAAGCCCGCACGGATCAGACGTGACGCCCGATGGTGAATTCGTCATCGTGGCCGGCAAGCTGGACCCGCATGTGACCGTGTTCGGTTTCGACAAGATCATGGCCGCCATCGAGGCGGGCACGAGCGACACCGACAAATACGGCGTCCCGATTCTCGACTTCGACTCCGTAATGGAGGCCCAGGTTGAGTTGGGTCTTGGCCCGCTCCATACGCAGTTTGACAACAAGGGCTATGCCTATACCAGTCTGTTCCTCGATTCGGCCGTGGCTCGCTGGTCGCTCGGTGGTTCCTTTGACGAGTTGAACGAAGATCCGCCGTGGACGCTTGTGACCAAGACCCCGGTGCAGTACAACATCGGCCACTTGACGACCGCTGAGGGCGACACCACCACACCCGACGGCAATTATCTGGTTGCGATGAATAAATGGGCCGTCGATCGCTTCATGCCGGTCGGTCCGCTGCTGCCGCAGAACTTCCAGTTGCTGGACATCAGCGGCACAGGCACGGACATGCCGCTAATCTACGACATGCCTCTGCCCGACGGTGAACCGCACTACGCCCAGATCATCAAGGCCGACAAGATCAAGGCATGGGATGTCTACCCGGAAGTCGGCTGGGATCCGCACACCCAGTCCGTTCGCGCCGACGCACCCAAACAGGGTGAGGAACGGGTCGAACGCGACGGCAATAACGTGACCGTCTACATGACCGCCATTCGCAGCCACTTCACCCCCGAGCGCGTTGAAATCAAGCAAGGTGATCATGTCACCTGGCATATCACCAATGTTGAGCGCGCGCTGGACGCTACTCATGGTTTCACAATCCCGGATTACAATATTCATGTGAGCATTGAGCCGGGTGAGGTTGTGACCTTCGAGTTCGACGCTGTTCAGGATGGCGTGTTCTCCTACTACTGCACCGAGTTCTGCTCGGCCCTCCATCTTGAGATGATGGGCTATATGATGGTAGAACCTTCGGATCAGGCGTCCGCTAACGACTAAGACTTCCTCCTTCCGGAGACCGGGATGAGCAACAATTCATCCCGGTCTCATTCTCAATCGCGAATCCCCGCGAACAAGAGGAATAACATGAGTAATTTTTTTAAGAAGATCATCGGGCCGCGAACCCCGCAGACCCTGGATGAGCATGAGCGCAGACAATTTCATTTACCCAACGTCTTGTTAGGCATCGCTGCTGTGTTGCTGCTGGCCTCAATGTTTCTTCCATACTGGAAGATGACGTTGAAAGCCCCGCAATATCCTGGTGGACTTTCGGTTGAAGTCTATGTCAATCGCCTCACCGGTGACGTGAGCGAAATCGATGGGCTAAACCACTATATCGGCATGCGACCTCTGGGGGAGGCAGCACAACTGGAACGAGCGGTCAGCATGGTAGCTGTCGGCGCTCTGGTGCTACTGGTGTTGGCCGCAATTTTTGTACATTCGCCATGGGCATTACTGCTCGCTCTTCCGGCAATATTATGGCCATTCATCTTTATTGCCGACATGTATTTCTGGATGCGACACTTTGGTCTAAATCTTGATCCCACCGCGCCGCTCAGCAGCTCTATCGAACCGTTCGTTCCGCCTATCCTCGGCACAGGCATGGTCGGGCAGTTTGAAACGATAGCCTCGTTCCAGATCGGTCTGTGGATGGCATTCCTGGCTGTTGCCCTGATTCTGGCCGGTCTGTATTATCAGCGCAAGGCGTATAAGCCCCTTGTCGATAAATCCTGATTCCTCAGATCATGTTGATTAACGTATCTCGCCTCTATGGTGTTACCGTGAACAAGGTTATTGTTGGCCTTGGCTTACTGTTCATCCTCTCTTTCGCCTCTTCAGCACAGGCTGGTGAAACGATTCAGATCAGTGCCGAACAGCTGGCCGAGGCGATTGCCGCGGCCGCGCCAGGCGATACGATAGAGGTGACCGGTGGCGTTTTTAACGGCAACATCGTCATCGACAAGCCTCTCACGCTTATCGGTATCGATCAACCGGTGATTGACGCCCAAAACGAGGGTACGATTATCACAATCACAGCCCCGGATACCATCGTTCGCGGGTTCACCTTGCGCAACTCGGGGAACAAGCTGGTCAGTGAGGATGCTGGGTTCAACATCGGCGCTCCCAACGCGCTGATTGAGGACAATCGGGTTGAGGATGTTCTTTTCGGCATATACGTACATTCCGGCCCCGGAACTGTCCTGCGCGGCAATATTATCGATGGCCAGGATCTCGATATCGCCCGCCGTGGCGATCTAATCCGCATCTGGGACAGCGATGACGTGCTTGTCGAGAACAATGTCACCATCGACGGCCGTGACGCAGTGCTGTGGTATTCCGAACGACTCACATTGCGCGGCAATGAATTCACAAACGGCCGCTACGGGCTGCATTTCATGTACTGTGATGATGCGATCATAGAAGGTAACCGGCTCACCAATAATTCGGTCGGAGCGTATCTCATGTACGGCCGCCGTATGGCTCTGCGCGATAACCTTATTGCTTTCAACCGCGGTCCTAGTGGTTATGGTATTGGTCTCAAGGACATGGATGACTCGATAATCACCGGCAACCGCTTCCTGGACAATCGCGTCGGGGCATTTGTTGATGGCTCGCCGCGGGAACTGACAAGCACCGGCGTCATTGAAGACAACCTGTTTGCCTACAATGATATTGCCATGGAGATGTTGCCATCTGTCCGTCGAAACCAGATTCGAAACAACAGCTTCATCGAGAACGAACAGCAAATCGTGATCGCCGGCGGCGGCCGGCTGGAAGCCAATGAATGGTCAGTCGGCGGCCGTGGGAACTATTGGTCCGACTATGCCGGCTATGACGCTGATGATGACGGGTTGGGCGAAATAGCTTATCGTGCCGAACGGCTTCTCGATAGTCTGATCGGCCGTCGACCGGAGCTACGACTGTTCCTCTATAGCCCCGTGATCAACGCGCTGGACTTTGCCGCACGCGCCTTTCCGCTCGTGCGCCCGGAACCTATTCTGGTCGATGATTTCCCATTAACGCAGCCACCAATGCCGGAGAACGCACCCTTACCGCGCGGAACTAAGGAGGGCAATCTCTGGCCCGTCATCTTGCTGCCGGTCGCATTAATTCTATTATTCATCGCCGCAAATATCGGCAAGCCGCGCTATCGTATGCCCGATCCCTCGCCAATATCACCGAGACTTGGGGATTAACCCATGAACGAGATGACTATGATCAGCGATCCGACAGATCAGGCGATCGAAGTAAAAAGCCTGACCAAACAATTCGGCCGATTCACGGCCGTCGACGATCTGTCCTTCACCGTCAAGACAGGAGAGGCGGTAGCCCTTTGGGGGGCCAACGGAGCCGGTAAGACAACGGTTGTTCGCTGCTTGCTGAACCTTTTCCCTTTTGAGGGTGAGATCACCATCAACGGGCTTGATACACGGCAAAAAAGCAAGGAAGTGCGGCGACAGATTGGGTTTGTTCCCCAGGAACTGAGTTTCCACGACGACATGACCGTGGCCGAGACGCTGATATTCTACGCGCGCCTGAAAAAAGTTCCCGACGGCTTTGACTTTGAACCTATCCTGAACCAGGTTCGCCTCAATCATCATGTCTCCAAGCGTGTAGGTGAGCTATCCGGCGGTCTGAAGCAAAGGCTGGCGCTGGCAATTGCACTTCTCTCAGACCCGCCGATTCTGATTCTGGATGAGCCGACTGCCAGTCTCGACATTCGCGCGCGTGAGGAGTTTTTGGTTCTTCTGCGCACACTCAAGGCCAATGGCAAAACCATGATTTTTTCTTCCCACCACCTGGAAGAAATTACGGCATTGGCCGATCGGGTGTTGCTGCTGGAAGGTGGTCGTCTGGTAGTCGATGCACCGCCGGATCAATTGGAGCGCCGTCTGGGATGGGAAACAACATTGCACCTTTATATGCCTGATCCCGTGATAGAGCCGGCGATGGAAACGCTGTCCGGACTGGGAATGCCGGTGAGTCGAAACGGCCGCGGCGTTCGTGTCAATGTGGCCCCTGGATCAAAGGCCAAGGTTCTACGTGCCCTCCAGCAAGCGGGCATTGAAGTAGAAGATTTCTCGGTGGAGTAAGGATAATGGATTTCGAAAACGTTTTAACCCTTATCCAGAAAGAGCTGCGCGACGCGTTCCGCAATCGCTGGTTTCTTCTGTATGCAGCCGCCTTCACCGGGTTGTCATTGGCGCTGGCATGGTTTTCAGTTTCTGGCGCCGGAAGTTTCGGTGTGGCCGGATTCGGCCGCACAACCGCGGGATTGATTAATCTCATCCTGCTGATTGTCCCCCTCATGGGCCTGACTCTCGGCGCGATGAGCCTGGCCGGGGAGCGTGAAAAGGGCACGTTGATCTACCTGCTCGCCCAACCGGTGAGCAGCGGTGAGTTACTCCTGGGAAAATTCATCGGCCTGGCGCTAGCACTCACTGCTGCGCTTGTGATTGGGTTCGGTCTCACTGGAGTTTTGATCGTCTTTTTAGGCAACGGCGGGGACTTTCGCATCTATTTGACCCTGCTCGTATTATCAGTGATTCTGGCCATAGCCACCTTAAGTATGGGTTTCCTTATCTCGGCCGCCGTAAAGAAGGCAGCCACGGCCGTTGGGTTGGCTTTGTTCCTGTGGTTGATTCTGGTCTATTTTGGCGATCTTGGGCTGATGGGCACTGCGCTCGTCATGCAGTTGGACGTCGAACAACTGTTGGCTTTTGCGCTCATCAATCCTCTACAGGTGTTCAAGATCGCCGCTGTGCTGGATCTTCGTGACAACCTTGAGGTATTGGGGCCGGCAGGGATCTTCGCGTACCGGACTTACGGCGGTACCCTTTGGCCTCTGCTGGTTGGTTTACTTTTCGCCTGGGTTGTTGTGCCGTTCCTGATCGCCACCCAGGTGTTCAAGAAGAGGGGAGTTTTATGAACAAGAGAGCCTTTCTGTTTTTATTGGCAATGCTGGTTGCTGCGCTTGGCGCTTGCGGCGGCGCTGAGTCATATGACAAGCCACCGGAGATTCTCTACGGTCAGGATGTCTGCAGCAATTGCAACATGATCATCAGCGAAGAGAATTATGCCTCAGCGTACTGGACAACCAACGGAGAAGCGCGCCGTTTCGATGATATGGGGGAAATGCTGGCCTACATGCAGAGCAATCCCGAGGAACGCGCCTCGACCTGGGTCCACGATGTGAACACGGCCGAATGGCTGCGAGCAGAGGATGCCTGGATCGTCATGAATGCCGGTCTGATGACACCCATGGGGACAGGCATCATCGCTGTTGCCAACGAGGAAGACGCACAAGCCCTCGCTTTCAACCAGGAAAACGCGATGGTGATGACCTTCAGCGAGCTTGTGGAGAAGTTGGCGTCGGGCGAGCTCATGCTTGGCATGGGACATTGAAAAAAGGGATATAATCCGGGAACCCATGCCATAACGATTATTGGTGGATTCTTCCGGGCAAGACGATTTCAATCGTGCCCGAAAGGGTAAAAAACTACAAGTTTCAATTTGAGGAGAGTTAAGAGATGTCACGAAAGAGTATGGTATTGATCCTTATGGCCTTGCTGATCATCAGCCTGGCCCTCGTCGCCTGCGGCGGCGGGGGTGGCGGTGGAACAGCTCCGGCAGCCACCGAAGCGCCGGTTGCAACGACCGCGCCAGCAGGAGATCCTGTCGCCGGAAAGGCACAGTTCGACACGGTGTGCATCGCCTGTCATGGACCGGGTGGTGTAGGCGTCGAGGGTCTGGGTAAACCATTCACAACGAGTGAATTTTTACTGACCGTGAACGACCAGGAATTGCTGGAGTTCATCAAGACCGGCCGTCCGATTAGCGATCCGGCCAACACGACCGGTGTCGATATGCCCCCCAAGGGTGGAAACCCCGCCCTGACCGACGAGCAATTGATCGACATCATCGCCTATGTTCGGTCGCTTCACGAGTAATTCATAAATTGGTTAAGGCAGCCGGCATTTCACCTGTCCGGCATGGGGTAAATGCCGGTCTGCCTCAACCTGTCGCGCGGGTAGAATCTCTCGATCGCAAGGTGATTCTGATGACAACACGTCAGCAACCCACCGCCAAAGAGTTGGAGTCTATGATCATCACCGATGTCTTGGCTTATTGGCCGAAGACAGCTGACGTCTTCCATAAAAACGCCATGGCCTGCGTGGGATGCGCAGTTGCATCTTTCTATACAATCCTGGATTCAGCGCTGGTATATAATCTTCAACCAGAGAATTTTATTGACCAGCTTCTCGAAGTAATTCAAGAATCAACCACACTGCAAGAACCATTAAATGAGTGATTCATACAATCTGTATCATAACCTGCTGGAACTGGCACCCAATGTGCCGGATGGGTCGATCCTCAGCCGCACTTTTTATAAGGACGAGCGGCTAAGTATGGTTCTCTTTAGCTTCGCGGCTGGTGAGGAACTCAGCGAACATACATCAGCCTTTCCGGCGATCTTGCACTTCGTCAGCGGACGCGCCCGCCTCAGGTTGGGCCAGGACGAATCAATCGTCGAAGCCGGCGCGTGGGCGCGTATGTCTCCCAATCTACCACACACGATTGTTGCTGAGACGCCAGTCGTCATGCTGCTGCTCATGCTCCGGTCCTGATCGCCGGGGTCGTTCGCAATCGAATCGAATTCAACGACGGATCCGCTTGCGCCTGCAAATCAGGTAATTCCCGCATTCCTGCTGAAAATTCAAACGGATTAAGCCCCGATCAATCGTTGGCTTTTTTCCATTTGTCCACTACTATAACCTGACAGATTCGAGAGAATTTCGCTGAAATTTTTCGCCCAACGGATCGAGTATCGCACCGGTCCCGTAATATCTATCTGATCCCAAACCGGGAATACTTTTTCTGTTATGCCCCCATTAACTCGCTGGCACATTAAATCCGCGTTTATCTACCTGGCAGTCGCCATGGCGCTGGGAATGGTTCTTGCGCTCGGCGCGGTTATGCAATTACCCACCTGGATCGCTTACCTGTCTCCCGTGTTCTTCCATCTGATCATGGTCGGCTGGGTCACCCAGATGATTTTTGGCGTCATATTCTGGATGTTTCCCATCGTGACCCGAGCGCGGCCGCGGGGCAACGAAAAGCTGGGTTGGGCCGTGTATATTCTGCTAAACGTCGGATTATTATTGCGGGTACTTTCGGAACCATTGAACGCCATCAACCCACAAGACGTATGGGGTTGGGGATTAGTTCTCTCGGCATTGTTCCAATGGCTGGCGGCTGTGTTTTTCGTCTACAATTCGTGGCCCCGCGTCAAGGAAAGATATCGCGGGGATTAAGTCATGCCAAAGTTAAGTCAATGGTATATAAAATTCTCATTCGGATACCTGCTCCTGGGTTTCACTTTCGGAGCACTGCTCCTGGCCCATAAAGGTCAGCCGATTCATCCGGCGTTCTGGAATTGGCTGCCGGCACATATTGAGTTCCTTCTGTTCGGATGGGTGGCCCAACTCACACTCGGGATGGCTTTCTGGATATTGCCCCGTTACTGGAAAGAGCCGCGACGAGGCAATACGACCGGCGCATATGTTGCCCTGATATTGCTGAATGTCGGCATCTGGTTAACAGCAATGGGACCGGTTCTCAGACTCTCGCCGTGGGCGCTAATCCTGGGTCGCGCCCTCGAGGTTGGAGCCGCGCTGGCTTTTGCCCATGCTGCCTTCCCAAGGGTAGTCGGCCGCGAAGGGTAGCCTCCGCAGCCGACAAAGCTAACATTCAGGCCAAGGTTACTTACGACTAATAAATGCGGACAGGAGTGCGCCAATCCCGCCGATGATGAGGAATACCGGCCAGACCAATCCCCAGCTCAACCCAAACAGAAAGATCGCGGCAACGAAAAACAGAATCATGCTTCCAATCAGCGAGCCACGCGCTTCATCATTTAAGCCGCCGTGGACGCGATAGGCGCGAATAAAATTGCCCAGACTGGCGAATGCCGGAATGAGAATGAACAATGCCCACCAGTTGTTCAGTTGAAAGTCAGTGAAGTTGTTGAGCAGGAAAATCGCCCCGATACCGATAAGCACCAGGCCCGGGATCCAGGCCATATTAGGGCCACAACTCACCTCGTTTTGCCCATCTTTCTCGCCTTCGGCATCCAATAACTCACGTTCGATATCCTTCAGTTCCTTGATGTTATCGCTCATGTTCTCAACCTCCACGAATCAATACGATTGGTCGGGAGTATAGTTGTATAACTTGGGAAAATATTAGTTCGACACGGCCAGTGATTATCATGGCTATTTTTGGACAAATGTTCATCGCCCCGGTTTAACCCAGGCCTTGTGCTCTACAAGCATGCATGCATCCTGTACGACATCCAGGCCGGCGGCCAGCGCCTTTTGCGCTGCCACCGCGTTGGTGATGCCCAGTTGCATCCATACGGCCTTGGCCCCGATATCAATGGCCTGATCGACAAACGGTGGCACATTTTCACTCCGCTGAAAAATGAGCACCAGGTCGACAGGCCGTGGAACATCCGCCAGCGAGCCATACGCCGTATCACCATCCAGCCCCTCACTCAAATATGGATTGACAGCGAAAATCCTGTATCCCTGTTCTTTAAGGTAGGCCGGCACATAGTGTCCCGCTTTCGCGGCGTTGCTTGACTGGCCAACGACCGCGATCGTTTTCGTTTCGGCCAATATCTTCTCAATCGGCTGGTAATCGTTCATGAAAATCACCCCCTCAGCCCGAAATATCGGCAATCCATATGGATCTGCCTGGACAATTTTATACCTGGTTCCAACGCATCAACCAACAGGCAAAGCCATGAAGTTATTATGCGACAATAACCGAAAACTGCCACCCGATCGATAAAACGAAGATAACTATGCGATAGAGCATAACCGAATCATCGTGCAACCATCGACGATTTCCGGTGTTGTAGTAATAGTGACATTCAGCACAGATGATTCATGACAAGATCAGGTCATGTCTGATTGCCGATACGGTCGCGTTGGCTTAAACTATCGTTGAACCACTCGCTTGCAAACCCACTTTACCATGACCACAGGAGTAAAGACATGCAGAACTTTGGCGCATTTGTAAGTAACTATGGCGTCGAGAACCACGGTATCAAGAATCCTGGCATAGTCTACTGGAACTTGACTACAGCAATGCTATATGAGCAGGTGACTCGTCGTAATGAAGGGAAAATCGCCCATCTAGGCCCGCTCGTCGTGCAGACCGGAAGCCATACCGGGCGCTCGCCTAATGACAGATTCATCGTTGAAGAGCCCGGCAGTGAGGCGGACATTTGGTGGGGAAAAGTCAATCGCCCCTTCTCCCAGGAGAACTTCGACTATCTCTACCGGAAGATGCTGGCCTACACCCAAAACCGGGATATTTTCGTGTTCGACGGCTACGTCGGCGCTGATCCGAAATACAGGATGCCGGTCAGAATCATCACCGAATACGCCTGGCATAACCTCTTCGCCCGTAATATGTTTATCCGCGAGTTCGATCCGGAAAAGCTGCGAGAGCATGTCCCGCAATTCACGGTTATCGACATGCCCGGCCTTAAGGCCGAACCGGAACAGGACGGTACGAACAGCCAGACGTTCATCCTCGTCGATTTCGGCCGTCGCCTGGTACTAATCGGCGGAACGGAATACGCCGGAGAGATCAAAAAGAGTATTTTCACCGCCATGAACTACTTCATGCCGAAGCAAGGCGTCATGTCAATGCATTGCAGCGCCAATTTCGGTAGCGATAGGAACGACGTGTCCCTGTTCTTTGGCCTCAGCGGAACCGGAAAGACGACCCTAAGCAGCGATCCTGACCGGATGCTCATCGGTGACGACGAGCACGGGTGGAGCGACGAAGGTGTCTTTAACTATGAAGGCGGCTGTTACGCAAAAGTCATCAAGCTCGATCCCAAAGGCGAGCCGGAAATCTATGAAACAACCCGTAAATTCGGCACCATCCTTGAAAATGTGATCATGGATGGCGCAACCCGTCGCGTCGATCTGAACGACGGATCCTTGACGGAAAATACCCGTTCCAGTTATCCGATCTCCCATGTCGCCAATGCCGTGCGCGATGGACACGCAGGCCATCCGAACAACGTCTTCTTCCTGACGGCCGACGCATTCGGTGTCCTGCCGCCCATCTCTCGTTTGACAAACGCCCAGGCCATGTATCATTTCCTCAGCGGCTACACGGCTAAGGTCGCTGGAACAGAGCGCGGCGTCACCGAACCGCAGCCCAACTTTAGCACCTGTTTCGGCGCGCCCTTCATGCCGCTCAGGCCCGGCGTTTATGCCAACCTTTTGGGCGAGAAAATCAAAAAACACGGCGCAAAGGTATGGCTGATCAATACCGGGTGGACGGGGGGCCCATACGGCGTTGGGTCACGAATGAAGCTGGCGTACACCCGCCGGATGATTGCCGCAGCCCTGAACGGCGAACTGGATGATGTGGCCATGGTCGAAGAGCCTTTCTTCGGCTTGATGGTTCCCGCTAGCGTGCCGGACGTGCCCGCTGAGATCCTTATGCCTCGTAATAGTTGGGAAGACAAGGAGGCGTATGATGCTCAGGCAGCTCGTTTAGTGGGGATGTTCAAGGAAAACTTCAAACAGTTTGGGAGCCTTGTTTCGGACGAAACCAGGAACGCCGGACCTAAATAATCATCCAATGGCTTGAAAAATGACAAGGCCCGGATACCCATTGCGGTATCCGGGCTTTTTTCATCTGACCGCCATTAACTGTATTCGGCGAGTGGCAAGCGCGTCTCCGAAAGAGGCGATACCACTTCCATCATGACAATAGATCTATCCGAGGAACTTGCCTCTCAGGTACGAGATATAGGGTTCAATTGTCAATTGCCCGCCGGTCACCCGCTGGACTAGATCATTTGCTGTGAATTTTGCGCCATGCCGGTAAATATTATCTGTCAACCAGCCGTGCAATGTGCCGAATTCGCCTGAACCAATTTGCGCGGGTATTTCCGGATGTGCAAGAAGCGCCTGGCGATAAAACATTGCCGCCATAATATTGCCGAGGGTATACCCCTGGAAAGATCCGCCAATTGGCCCTGCGAACCAGTGAACATCCTGAAGGCATCCGTCGCGATCATCCTTCGCCGTAATGCCAAGATCAGATTCATAACGAGCCATCCATGCGTCCGGCAAATCCCTTACCTCCAGTGATCCTTCCAGCATGGCCAACTCTAGATCGAAACGTATCATCACGTGAAGATCGTAAGTCATCTGGTCGGCCTCCGTGCGAATGACGGAAGGCTGCACCTTGTTAATTGCACGATAGAATGTCTCCAGCGAGACATCGCCCAATTGTTCCGGGAATAGCTCCTGCAACCCGGGGTAATAATGACCCCAGAAGGCGCGGCTGCGGCCGACAACGTTTTCCCACAGACGGGACTGACTCTCGTGAACGCCGGCAGAGGTGCCGTGGGCGAGGGGCGACGCCTCATATTTCATGTCGATACCTTGCTCGTACATCGCATGGCCGGACTCATGAATGGTGCTGAACAGCCCATTGGCCAGATAATCTTCCTGAAAACGCGTGGTAATACGCACATCCCCCAGTGAAAACTTCGTCATGAACGGGTGATGGGTCTTGTCCTGGCGGCCGCGGTTGAAATCGTACCCAAGATCGCGAATCACCCTCTCGCCAAAGGCGCGCTGTTTGTCCTCGGGAAAGAACTGGTGGACGCTGCTGTCATCTACGACCGGCTGACTCAGAACTTCTTTCAAGAGCGGAACCAGTTGTTCGCGTAAATTAGCAAACAAGGTTCGCACCGACTCCGCTTTCATACCTTCATCGGAATAATCGATCAACGGGTCGGCAATGTGCTCATAGCCAGGAAAGCAATCTGCCAACTGGCGGCTGAAGTCGAGCGTCTTTTCCAACATGGGTTGGACGGCTTTGAAATCATTTGCCGGGCGGGCGACCGTCCATGCCTGATAACTCGCCGCGCCGTGTTCGTTAAATTGAGCCAGAAGCCTCGGCGGTACGCGAACGCTCTTGTCGTATTGTCGTCTCGTCACTCTGATGAGTGCCGCATCGTCACTGTCGGGATCCAGCCCCTCGGCATATGGTTGCAGATCATCAAGCAAACGCCCCACGGCAGGATCGATTAACTTCTCGTGGCCAAGCCTCGCCACGAGGGACATCTGACGCCCCCGGGCGGCCGCCCCACCCGGCGGCATGTAGGTGGACTGATCCCAATTTAACAACGCTGAAACGAGTTGAAGGTCTTCTACTTCGCGCAGGCGATCCTTTAATTCGTCCAATTTCTTTTCCATCATGTTCTCCTGGCTGTTAGACTTGAAATTAATATGCCGTACCCACCGGGGCGGGTCGAAATTAACCACTTGTCTGACGAAGCGCTTCCGTCAACAGGAACCTGAGTGCCGGGGCCAGGCGGCGTCCCCAGGACGATTCGCTATGACCGGCCCACTTCTCCTCAACATGCATGACATCTCGAAATGGTCTGTACCCTTTTTTAACGAGGATCCCCTTCATGCGCCGAACACTGGCATAGTATCGACGTGAGGCGGCCGCGCGATGCAACCGGCCACTATTGGAACTTTCTCCATATTCCCGGGTGCCTGCATCGAGATAAATCTTGCCCGGAGGGCTGGCAGCGGATTCTACATAGTCAAAGATCGCCCCACCGGCAAACCACAATGAAGGACTCATCACCCCGGCAAATCCAAAAATTGAGGCGAACTCAAAGTAAGCGTAGAGACTGATCAGCCCGCCCATTGATGATCCCATAATTCCGGTATACTTTCGTTCGGTCATCGTCCGGAACTCGCGATCAACCTCAGGTTTCAGGCTTTCGGCAATAAATCGGACATAATCGTTGCCGCGGCCGCCACCCAAACGTTTGTCCCGAAAGGGACTGTATTCATCAATGCGATGAATTCCGGTGTTGGGAATGCCGACGATTATCGCCTCCAGGCCTTCCTGGTGGCCCAGAAGCTCCATCGTCTCATCGACACCCCATTCACCGGCATAGCTGGTGTCACTATCGAACAGGTTCTGCCCGTCCTGCATGTAAATGACGGGGTAACGACGTCCATCGCGGCCGTACGACGGCGGCAGGTATACGAGGACCTCCCGGCTAATTCCGAGTTGCGGGCTATAAACATTTGGCGCGATGCGTATCTCGCCGCTGATGTGATGTCCATGCGAGTGGCTGTAGTACGCCCGATAATCCTGCCAGCTGTACCGAATCGCACTCGATGGAGTATGTTCCATTCTCATATCTTAATTATAGTAATAAAGGCCAGTCACTTTTGACTGACCCACTATCAATTCTGCCAATTTTTATCGATATGTCCAGAAGATTATAATAGAATCAAGTTATGATTGACCCAACTGAACCATCCAAACCATCACCCGAGAACAACCACGATCCGGATGAACACCACCGGAGAATGCGTCTCCAATGGCACGATCTCATGGAGGACTTGATCGAGGACGGGCGACGTCGCGGCTTGTTCGACGCCCTTCCAGGCGCGGGGAAACCCCTCAATCTGGACAGGAACATCTACGAGGGCAGTAATACATTAGCCAACCAATTAATGAAAGACAACGACATCCATCCGGCATGGCTATCCAATCGTCTCGGTGTAGTTGAGAAAATCGAACGCTTTCGTTCAGAAATGAGTCGGACATGGGAGCGATATCGGTCCGCATTCGACCAAGCGCAAGGCCAAAGTCATCGCCAGGCTTTGAATGTCGGTTGGGACGAGGTTTGCCGGAGCTGGCAATCCCGAATCGAGGAAATCAATAAGGAAATTGCGTCCTATAATCTCAAGCGGCCGCGTGAACAAATGGAGCTATATGCGCTGCGGCTGGTCGATGAACTAAAACGAATAGAGGCCCCCCGCTTTTTGCTCTAGGAATTGCCGGCGATTTGCACGCTGCCTTTCAACATCGTCGAAAAGTATCACCTATGGCGTGGCAGCAGCGACTGCGTTGGCGATTATCTTCATCCGATCCAGTTCCTCATAAAATCCTGTGATAATTTTCTCAGGATCGGGCACTAATTTCGCATCCGTCGCAATCCCCAAATACACGTTGCCGGCATAGCTCAGGATGCTGATTCCTACCCCCAGGCGGCCAGCCTGTGGCACCCAAAACATCATTTCACGGATTTTCTCGCCGGCCAAATAAAGCGGGATGGGCGGGCCAGGGACGTTAGTCAACACCACGGTGGCTTTCGGCTCAAGGATGCGCACGACCATCTCGCGAAATGTGTCCGTGCCCAGCCCCATCATCCCCAGGACTCCCAGGGTAACTGGAGCTTCGTACGAACGTTTTAATTCAGTCATACGGCGGCGTACTTCGGTTAATCGCATGAGCGGTTCCTCGATACCAACCGGCAGTGTCAGAAACACGATACCAAACTTGTTGCCCAGCTTGCCGTTATCCGCCTCGCTCCGCAAGTTCACAGGCACCGCGGCGCGGATTTCAAGACCTTCGGCGTCGTCACCATTGTTTGTCAGGTAACGTCGAATGCCGCCCGTGACCGCCGAAACGAGTACGTCGTTTATCGTGCCGCCCAGATTATTTTTTATAAGCTTGATATCGCCAAGGGGGACAGGACGAGACCATGCAGCTCGTTTCAGAACTCCCAACTTGCCTTTCATCCTCGAGGGCGGATCAGCACTTCGCGCAAGAAGGCGGGTTGCCGACAAACCCAATTCCGCCCCTTGTCCACCGAAATGAAGCGCTTTATCAACGTCCTGGACGGCCGCCGAAGCGCCTTGCAAGGCTCTATCGGTCGTCCGACGGACTAGTCCAATGGTTCCCGAAAGCTCTTTTGTCAGGCTGCTCACCCGTCCATTGGAAGGCAATTCATCGGTATTCTCCGGCGGAACCAGTGGCGCATCGGCATAAAAATCAGTCATTGACAACAGGACTGAGACCAACGCCATGCCGTCGGCAAGACAATGATGCAGGCGGGCCATGACGGCACACCCCTCACCATAATTTTCGATTATATAAAACTTCCAAAGTGGTCGTGAAAAATCAAGAGGCATGCTCATCAAATCGCTGACGAGGTCTTGCAGCGCCTGTTGATCCCCCGGGGCCGGCAGTGCGATTCGCTGGAGATGCAGATCGAGATTGAAATTTGGATCAGTTTCCCAATACGGGCGAAAAAACGGCACGCTGGAACGAACTACTCGCTGGCGGAACCGTTCATACCGTAGCCAACGATATTCGAGTACCTGCCTGACGCGATCGATATCCAGTGGCCTGTCAAAAATGATAACCGCATTGACCATCATTAAATTGGTCGGCTCTTCCATGCTGAGCCAGGCCACATCTACCGGGGACATGATCTCAATATTACCAGCCATGTACGCCTCTCTCCCGATCAACAACTCAAAGCAGATGCAATTCCCCGATATTATATCTCTTCTGTTCATTCCTTGTATAGCAAAGCGGACTCACTTACACGCATCAGCAGTTATCAACACTTGCCGAAGACCCGTCACCTGCTATAATTCCATACACAATGCCACCCTAGCTCAACAGGCAGAGCGATCGCTTCGTAAGCGATAGGTTATCGGTTCAATTCCGATGGGTGGCTCAGGAAGTTAGCCCTGGAGGAGCCAGGGCTTTTTTTGTTTACCGGCACAGAAACGTCGAATTACGAAAGACCGTTGATGGCTGGTATGACCGATGAACCTGCCATCGACCCTGCACTCATATGGATGTGGATACTACTGCCACGACTCTAAAATACAGGCCGATTGTATTCGGTGTAGCGGGCGGCACGGCGTCGGGCAAAACGACCGTCGCTCGCGCCATCCTGGATGCCGTTGGCGCGTCACAGATTGCCTACCTCCCACACGATGCCTATTACAACGACCGGCTCGATCTGACATACGCCGAACGTGCGCGGTTAAATTATGACCATCCGGACTCCCTGGATACGAAATTGCT
>JAHDWL010000019.1:17890-57446 GCA_023384355.1 Anaerolineae bacterium | reverse complement strand
TATCAAGAACGTTTTAAAAATGCTGGACGAGATCGAAAATGAGTGAGAAATCCGCCGAGTATTTTCTGGGTTTACCATACACGATTGAATTCGTACATGACAAGTCCGACCCCGGCCGGCCGGTGTGGTTCGCGTCTGTGCGCGAGCTCAAGGGTTGCATGACCGAAGCCGACGAATTTGAAGACGCGGCGCGGCAAATACGTGAGGCGATGATCGAGTGGATCGCCGATGCGATTGACGCGGGAGACTCTGTTCCCGAGCCGAGAAACGAAGACGAATTCAGCGGAAAGTTCTCTGTCCGGCTGCCGAGATCGCTTCATCGCGATCTGGTTCGACGTGCCGAGGACGAGGGTGTGAGTCTTAATCAGTACATCACGTCGGTATTAAGCCGGGCCGTTGAGTAGGTCGACCGGCGGAAAGCAAAAAGGCCGCCGCTGATCAAGCTTGATCGGCGGCGGCCTTTTTATTATCCGTCTAATTGCAATCAGGCTTGCGCCAGAAGTGGCTCGCCCAGCAGGACCAGCAACGCGTCCAGCCCTACTTCATCTACCCCGGCCACGCCCAGCGGCCGATTCACCCGGTCGTGGCAGTCGGAGCCACCGGTTTGAATGAGGTCGTAGCGCTCGGCCCAGGCGGCCATCAGCTCGCGGTGTTCCTGCACGTGGCCGGGATACTGCACTTCCAGCCCGTCCAGCCCCAGCAGATTGTCGTCGAGGAACTCAGGCATGAGGATTTCGACAACCTCAATGGGCGGTAGCACCTCATTGTAAAGACTCTCGCCGGGGTAGGAGCCGGCCGCCGGGTGGGCGAAGACGCGCACCAATTGCGGGTAGGCGTGGAGCAGCGGCGTCAGCGTTGCCGGATCGATGCCCGACGGGATATAGGCGCGGCTGTCGTTGCCGATGAGCATGTTCACCTGCTCCTTGTTCAGCCCATGATTGTTGGCCAGAGCCAGGGCGAAGTGGCGTCGGGTGACGTTGTCAGCCAGCGCCTCGATCTCTTCGGCCGTCAGGTCGCGGGCGAGCAGCGGCGTCGCGCCATTGGGGCCGAACTCGGCGTTGATGGCGGCCACGCGGGCGCGTACCAACCCGCCGCCGCGCCCCTGACTGAAGATCGCCTCGGCCTCGCGACGAAAGTCGGTATCGTCCAATAACTCATAGGGGATGTAGAGCAGATAATGGAGCGTGCCGGTGAAATAGGGGCGCTTGAAGCGCAATGACACCTCGACGCCGGGCACGACACGGATGCCGGCCGCTTCGCCGGCGACCAGCGCCTCATTCAGTCCGTTCAGGGTGTCGTGGTCGGTCACACCGACGGCCTGCAAGCCAAGCTCGGCAGCCTTGTTGACCAGTTCGGTAGGCGTGTATTCGCCATCGGAAGCCGTGGTGTGGTTGTGCAAATCAGCAATAAAGTTGCGATCCATCGCAGTGCTTGTCTCCTCGTGTTTATCTTCCAGCCTTGTGCCGGACCCGCGCGGGTAACGGGATTGCCCTTCACGTGCGCGCACCATAGATAGTAGGCGATCAAGATGTCAAATAACCTTACGATCGCTGCCTTGCAAGATGCTCCTGTACCAAGGCTCCTGATGTCAGGTGACGATCAATCGCGCATCGCCCATCCCACGAACATCGTAACCGGGCATGGCGGCCACGGCCGCCTGAAATTCGTCATCGCGCAGCAGCTCCAACAGTGGCCGCAGCAGATCGCTCTCATAATGGACGCGCGGGATGACCAGTTCGTAGGCTTCGTTGGCCAGCGGCACGAAGTCGAGCTTCAGCGCTCGCGCGGCGGCGCGAATTCCCAGACCGGCGTCGGCGGCACCCGACATAACCGCAGCGGCCACAGCCAGGTGAGTGTACTCCTCGTGATCGTAGCCGAGCACGTCCGTCGGATCGATGCCCAGCTTGCCTAGCTCGTAATCCAGCAGAACCCGCGTGCCCGCGCCGCGTTGCCGGTTAACGACGCGCACATCCGGGCGGGCAGCGTCAGCCCAGTCGCGCAGCCCCTTGGGATTACCAGGCGGCACCATCCAGCCCTGCTCGCGGCCGGCCAGCGTCACCAGCATGATCTCCTGCCCCGGCAGATAGCGGTGGATGTAGCTTAAGTTGTACTCGCCCGTCTCAGTGTCCAGCAGGTGGGAGCCGGCCAGATGGGCTTCGCCGCGTCGCAGGGCGACCATCCCGCCCAGGCTGCCGACGTTGGCCGAGGTCAGACGCAGCCCCTCGTGGCGCGCGGCCAGGAACTGGGCCATGAGGTCAAGCGTCAGGTCGTGGCTGCCGATAACGACGATGGAGTGCTCAAGCTCGTCCGGCTCGCGGTAGAGATGGACGGTGACGGTCGCGCCCGCGTCTTCGCCCTCGCTGAAACGGGGCACGCGCACGATGCCGTCGGCCCGCACGAGCGAGGTGATGACGCCCGCGCCGCGGCTGATGGGCGTGACGGTGTGGTTAGCGCCGACACGGCCGACGACGACACGCACATAATCCTCGTCGCCGGTGTGGGAGACGATCTTGCGCGTCAACGTTCCCTGTACTGTGGCCGGCTGGTGGGGCTGTTGCCCCTGCCAGCGGGCCAGCAGCGGCTCGACGAAGATCTCGCCGGTCAGGGCCGCGCTGACCGGATAGCCGGGGACGCCGATGATTGGCGTGGCGAGTGGTGAAGCACCCTCCTCATTCGTAATTCCCAACACAACCGGATGGCCGGGACGAACGGCGACGCCATGGACTAGAAGCGTGCCCAGCGCCTCGACGACGTGGGCGGTATAGTCCTCGCTGCCGGCCGATGATCCGGCGTTGAGCAGGATCAGGTCATAGTCGGCCGTCGCTCGCGATACGGCGTCGCGGATGGCTTCGAAGTCGTCGGGCACAATGGGCAGGCGGAAGGCCACGCCGCCCCAACTGTCGACCTGCGCCGCCAGGACCAGCGAGTTGTACTCGATGATCTGTCCCGGCATAGGTTCGCCGTCCTCGACGGCGACCAGCTCGGAGCCGGTAGGGATGACGGCCACGCGCGGCCGGCGATAGACGCTGACCGAGGCGTGGCCCGAGCCGGCCAGCGCGCCGAGGTCGACCGGCCGCAGGCGATGATTGGCGGGTAGCACCAGTTCGGTCGCCACCATGTCCTCGCCCATCGAGCGGACGTGATGCCACGGCGGGACGGCGGCGCGAATCTCGATTCCGTCGCGGCCGTCGGGCAGCGTCACCGGCTGGACGTTCTCAACCATGATGACGGCGTTGGCCCAGGCGGGCAAGGGGTGGCCGGTGTTGACGGCTTGCGCCCGGCGAGTGACGAGTGACGAGTGATGAGTGACGAGTTCAGAGATACCTACCCCGGTCGACATTGTGTCTGACAGGGCAAACGTCAGTGGCGCTCCTTCCGTCGCCCCCACGGTGTCCTCGGCACGAACGGCGTAGCCGTCCATGGCGCTGGAGTGGTAGTGGGGAGAAGAGAAGCGCGCCCAGACGGCGGCGGCGGTGACGCGGCCGTTGGCCTCGCTCAGGGGCACGGTCTCGGCTTCCATCGGCCGCCACAGGCCGGCCTCATCAAGCGCGGCCCGGAAGGCGGCCCAGGCTTCATCGAGGGGGATATCTTCGAGATAAAACTTGCGTTGCACTACTTCACTTTCTCCAGCACCAGAAAATGCGACAGGCCAAGCACCGCCAGCGGCGTCCCTTCGGCGGCGTAAAGTGCGCGCCGGATGGCCCCTCCCAGTCGCGGGCTGCGGCGGACGATGTTGTCGTAGCCGCCGAAAATGCGGCCGTGATGCAGCATGCGCACCGGCAGCCCGGTGAACAGGCCGCGCAAGCTCCCGGCGGTGTACGTCCGGACGTGGGGGGCGAGGCGGTTGCGCAACGGGTCGGGCAGATAATTGACCAGCGGCTTGTTGCCGAAATAGTACTCTCCACGCCAGTAGATGCCGTGCTGCTCCACCGGATACCAGCGGTTGGGGGCGAAGATGACGATGCGGCCGCCGGGCCGGGTCACGCGGGCCATTTCGGCGGCGCAGGCGCGGTCGTCGGCCACGTGTTCCAGCACTTCGTTGCTCAGGATGAGGTCGAAGCTGTCGTCGGCGAAAGGCAGCCCCTCACCCACGCCCAGGACGATGCCGTCGGCACGGCTCAAGGCCTCCACCGCCCGGTCGTGCTCGATCTCCAGGCCAATGCGCAGGCTATCGGGTTTGATCCGCCCGCAGGCTTCCAGATAGGTGCCCAGCCCGGTGCCGTTGTCGAGGATGCGGCCGTCGAGGTCCGACCATTGACGAATCATGGCCAGCCGCCGATCCTGCCCGGAGCGCCAGACATAACCGGGTTCGCCGCGCTCGGCGGCCTTGTCAGAGTAGGTCATGGCTCCGGTTTCTCCCTGATCAATGCCAGAAAGTCGCCCGGCGAGAGCAGTCGGTAGGCGTCGGTTCGAAGATCGCGCAGGAAGTGGCGGTTGTCGGAGATGAGGCAGTCGACGTGCATCCATTCGGCAAACGCGCCGATGTAGGCATCGCCTTTTTCGCGCAGGCCTAGAGCAATATACCGATCAATGAGCGTTCGAGGTATCGGTTCGTCGATAATCAAAGCATATTCGCTTTTATAGAACAATCTATAGAATGTGCGGAACTGCGCTTGATTAGTCAGATTGCGAATGACTTCCTGAGCGATCAGGCGATGAATTATCACCCTCGCCGCTGGACCGATTTGTTTCAGAAGTTGCTGTGCGTCCGAGTCCTCCTGATAGATCCCGCGAATGAAAACGCAACTATCGATACAAATGAGCATATTCAGCTTCGAATATTTCCCGACGTGTCTCGCGCATCTTCTCGACGATCTCGTCTGTCGTCATGTCAGCAAACGGGCTCCCGCTATCTTTCGCCAGATGGCGCAATTCGTCCAGGCCTTCGCGCCAGGAAATTGGCTCAAGTTGGGCGGCTTCAAGTTCGGCCAATACCTCGGCCACAATCTCCGACTTCAAATGCTCCCGGTCGATATCGTAGGTTGGGGCTGGTTCGCGGACGGCGACGCCTTCCCGGTAGGGGGCAATCACCGCCACCGGCCGGCCGTAGCGCTCGATGACGACATGCTCGCCGGCAGCGACTCTGTCCAGTAATTCGCGCCAACCGGCGCGGGCTTTTTCGCTGGAGATGTGTTGGGTCATGATGTTTTGTCCGCCTGTCCGTAAGGTCTGCAAGTTCTGTACGGGAATTATACCACCAGCGGCGTCGATTGTCAGCCCTGATCGCCGGCCATGATTTCGTCGTACTTCCGTCGCGCTTCCTTGATATCTGCCCACATGAGCGCCTTGGGGCTGCCCGGCTCGCGCGAGGGGTTGCGCAGCAGGTAGGCGGGGTGAAAGATGGGCATGGCCCAGCGCTCACCGACGCGGAACCATTGGCCGCGAAGCCGGGTGATGCCAGTCTGGCCTAACAGCGATTCGGTGGCCACGTTGCCGGACAGCAACATGATTTTGGGGTCGACCAGGCGGATGATCTCCATCAGGTAGGGCTTGTAGTAGGCGATCTCGTCCGATGTCGGCTTGCGCAAAGGTTTGCCGTCGTCGCCGGGCGGCAGGCGGAAGACGGCGTTGGTGATGAAGACGTCGCGCTCCGGATCGAGGCTGACTGAGGCGAGAATCTGGTCGAGCAACTGGCCGGAGCGGCCGACGAACGGCTTGCCCTGGCGATCTTCCTCGGTGCCGGGGGCCTCGCCGATGATCATCAGTTTCGCTTGCGGGTTGCCGCGATAGATGACCATGTTGGTGCCGGCCGGAAAGAGCGGGTCGTCTTCCAGCTTCATCATGGCCGCAACAAGGTCGCCGAGTGTCGCGAAGTAGTTGGGTCTATCCTCGAAAAGGCCGAATTGCATGGCTTCACCTCTACTTGTAGCTTATTGCCCATTGTAGGAATCAAACCATAAAAGGCAAGGCCAATTCATATGGCACGGACGAGCGACGAATGAATGCAGCCGACCATGTCACAGTCTTCCCATACCAATTTCTCTGTCACAGCCCCGCAACGCCTGTTGACCTGGTGACTCGCTGATTTCGAACTTTCGCCCCCACAATACTCTTCCCCACATCACGAGGATGATATAATCCGCCTCATGCTCGCCAAAGTGCTCAGCGCGGCCATCGTGGGGTTGGACGCCGAACTCGTCAACGTCGAAGTCGACATCGTCAAGGGACAACCCTACTTCGCTCTCGTCGGCCTGCCGGACGCGGCCGTGCGCGAGAGCCGCGACCGGGTCTATGCCGCCGTCAAGAACAGCGGCTTCACCTTTCCCCTGCACCGGATCACCGTCAATCTCGCCCCGGCCGACCTGCGCAAGGAAGGCCCGGCCTACGATCTGCCGATAGCCGTCGGCATCCTCGCCGCCACCTCACAGATTTGGCACAACCTGCTCGATGAGTCGCTGTTTTTCGGCGAGTTGTCGCTGGACGGAAGCACGCGCCACACGAAGGGGGTGCTGCCCCTGGCGGCCAAGGCGCGCGAACTGGGCCTCAAGCGCCTATTCGTGCCCGTTGCCGACGCCGCCGAGGCCGCCCTCATGCCCGACCTGGAGGTGTTCCCGGTGCGCACGCTGGCCGAGCTGGTCAACCATCTGACCGGCATGGAGCCGCTGGCCCCGTTGGCCGTCGACCTGACCACCGCCTTCGACGGTGAAGTGGAGTACGCCACCGACTTCGCCGACATCATGGGGCAGGAACACGTCAAGCGGGCGATGGAGGTCAGCGCCGCCGGGGCGCACAACGCCCTGATGACCGGCCCGCCCGGCTCCGGCAAGACGCTCATCGCCCGGGCGCTGCCGGGAATCCTGCCGCGCATGGGCATCGACGAGGCGCTGGAGGTCACCAAGATCTACAGCGTGGCCGGGATGTTGCCGGCCGAGACACCGCTGGTGCGGGCGCGGCCGTTTCGCTCGCCCCACCACACCATCAGCTATGCCGGGCTGGTGGGCGGCGGGCAGTGGCCCCGACCGGGGGAAATCTCGCTGGCCCATCGCGGCGTGCTTTTCCTCGACGAGCTGCCGGAGTTCGGCGAACGCCTCATCGAGGTATTGCGCCAGCCGCTGGAGGGGTTGCCGCGCGAGGTGTCGATCAGCCGGGCCACGGGTAGCGTCACGTATCCGGCCAACTTCATGCTCATCGCCGCGCAGAACCCCTGTCCGTGCGGCTACTACGGCGACCCGACCCACGCCTGCACCTGTTCCGCGGCCATGATCACCCGTTACCAGAAGCGGGTCAGCGGGCCGCTGATGGATCGCATCGACCTCCACGTCGACGTGCCGCGGGTGGAATACGAGAAGCTGTCGTCGAACCGGCGCGGAGAGACTTCGGCCGCCGTGCGCGCCCGGGTGGAGACGGCTCGCGAGCGACAGGCGCGGCGCTTTGCCGGCACCAGTCTTTACGCCAACGCCGACATGGGACCGGGCGAAGTGCGCCAGCACTGCGTCCTCGACGACACCGGCCGCCGCTTGATGAAAAGCGCTATGACCCAAATGGGGCTCAGCGCCCGCGGTTTCCATCGCGTGCTCAAGGTCAGCCGCACCATTGCCGATCTGGCCGGAAGCGACGAGATCGGCCCGGCCCATCTGGCTGAGGCGTTGCAATATCGGGCGCGGGGACAGTAGGGCGGTTTCCAGTAGGTCAGTGGGTCAGTAAGACAGTAGGTCAGTAGGTCAGTGCGCAGTAAGCTGTGGCTGGTGGCGGTTGCCATAGTCAAGACCATATGCCAATCAGGGAGGTTATTATGAAGACTTATGCGTTACTCCTGCGCGGCATCAACGTCGGCGGCAAGAACAAAGTCCCCATGGCAGCGCTGAAACAAATCCTCGCGGAATTGGGGTTTGCCGAGATCAGGACATACATCGCCAGCGGCAATGTAGTTTTGAAGTCCGACAAATTGCAAGGCGAGATACAAAATCTGGTAGAAGCCGCGCTGCCCGCCGCTTTCACGCTCGACTCCGAACTCGTCAAGGTCCTGGTGTTATCCCACAATCAGTTCCAGCGCGTTATCGCCGACAAACCGGACGGCTTCGGCGATCAGCCCGACAAGTACCACAGCGACGCCATATTTCTGATGGACGTTGCCGTGGCTGACGCGATGGCGGCGTTTAATCCGCGCGAGGGCGTCGACATGATATGGCCGGGTAACGGTGTCATCTATTCGCAGCGTCTTAGCGCCGAACGCACCAAAAGCCGGTTGAACACGATAATGGCCTCTCCGCTCTACAAGTCGATGACGATTCGCAACTGGAACACAACCGTTAACGTGATGGACATCATGGATTCAGTGGCCGGCGGCCATCCTTAATTATTTTCTTTCGGTTAGTTGACGCGGATCAATTACCGCCTGGTCATCTCCTCCTATACTTTAGTCATAGATTCAGGCACAGCGAGTTAGAAGGACGACCCTCCCTGACTCCCCAGCCACAACAAGGAGAATAATGGCCATGAAAATCGGGCTTTTTTACGGATCGAGCACAGACAACACGGAAATGGACGCGGAGTTGATCAAGAAGACTTTCGAGGCGACGGCCCCGGTAATGATCGACATCTATAATATTGGTCAGGTTGACCCGGCGAAGATGCAGGATTATGACCAGCTTATCATCGGCAGCCCGACGTGGAACATTGGCCAGTTGCAGGACGATTGGGACCTCAAGTTCGACCAGCTGGACAAACTGGATATGCGCGGCAAGAAGGTCGCCATGTTTGCGCCCGGCGACCAGTTCGGCTATCCCGACAACTACTGTGACGCAATGGGTATCATCGGCAAGAAGCTGGAAGAGCGCGGGGCGGAGCTGGTGGGCTTCACCGACGCCAGCGATTACCAGTTCGAAAATTCGCTGGCCGTGGAAGATGGCGTCTTTCTGGGACTGGCGCTGGACGACGACAACCAGAGCGAGATGACCGAGGAGCGCATCCAGGATTGGGTGGCGCAGTTGGTGATAGATTTCGGCGTTGCCGAAACAGCGTAGGAAAATACGATTTTCGAGGCGCGAGAAACGGGGGCGGGCGGCGGTTCGTCGCCCGCCCGTTTTGTCGCGATCAGGACGAGGCAGAGGGGTCGTCGTCGAGCACGACCATGTTGGGGATGTCGGCCACAGTCCCAACCGCCAAGGGCACCGCCTCGGCGTCGATGAGCGAGGCCTCCAGCTTGGCCAGGTCAACCGTCATGCGGCCGTCTTCCTGCCCCGTGTCGAGGATCACACTACGACTGATGACGCGCTTCTCGGCCAGCGGCCCCTCCACATAGGTCTTGGACATGGCGAAACCGGTGATATGGCCGGTGGGGTCGACGATGATATCGCCGATGGCCCCGAGGCGCGTGCCGCCGGGCGTGTCGGCCTCGCGGCCGGCTAACTTGTCGCGCCGCATCCAGCCCTTGGCCTTCGGCAGGGCGCTGTCGTCGGTGACGACGTTCCCGGAGCGCACCAGCACCGCGTCCGTGCCGAGGACGACGACATCGCTGGACTGGATCAGCTCCGCCTTGCGCCGGACAAGCCCCTGCGTGCCGAGATAGAGGCCCAGGACGGTCTCAAATGTCTCGTCGAGGTACAGGTCCTGTACCTTGCCCAACAACTTGCCCTCATCGATGGAATAAATCGGCTTATTGAGTAAATCTTTTCCCAGACGCATGTGATATCACCTTCCCTTGATATAACCTGATTTTATCCTGTTTGCCGGAAATGCGAACCAGGAACGCGCTCTTACGTCCTGATCGCTTATCCCTGATTCTCCCATCTCCCCAAAATGATCGTCGCGTTATGCCCGCCCAGTCCGAAGGCGTTGGACATGGCCACGCGGATGGCCGCCGGGCGGGCGACATTGGGGACGTAGTCCAGGTCGCAATCGGGGTCGGGCTGCTCATAGTTGATCGTCGGCGGTAGCTGGCCGTCGCGCAGGGCCATGAGGCAGGCGATGGCCTCCAGCGCTCCGCCCGCGCCCAGCATGTGGCCGGTCATCGACTTGGTGGAGCTGACCGGCACCGCGTGCGCTCGCTCGCCGAAGAGGCGCTTGATGGCCGCCGTCTCGGCCCGGTCGTTGAGGGGGGTCGAAGTGCCGTGGGCGTTGATGTAATCGATGCCGGCCGTGGTCAGACCGGCGTCCAGCAGGGCGGCGCGCATGGAGCGCAACGCGCCCTCGCCGTCCTCGGCGGGCATGGTGATGTGAAAGGCGTCGGCGCTGCTGCCGTAACCGAGGAACTCGCCGTAGACGGTCGCGCCGCGGGCCAGGGCGTGATCGCGCTCCTCCAGCACCAGCAAGGCCGCGCCCTCGCTGACGACGAAGCCGTCGCGCCCGGCGTCGAATGGGCGCGAGGCGCGTTGCGGCTCATCGTTGCGCGTGCTGATGGCCCCCATGACGCCGAAACCGGCCAAAGCCAGCGGCAGGATGCAGGCCTCGGTGCCGCCGGCGACCATGACATCGGCCGCGCCGCGGCGAATCGCGGCCGCGGCCTCGCCCAGGGCGTTATTGCCGGTGGCACAGGCGGTGTAGACGGCCAGGTTCGGCCCGGCCAGCCCATAGGTGATGGAGACCAGCGCCGCCGGGGTATCGGCCAGCATCATCGGCACGAAAAAGGGGCTGACGCGGCCGGGGCCACGCGCGGCGATGGTGTCGGCCGCTTCCTGGATTGGGTCGAGCGCGCCCATGCCGCTGCCGACGATGACGCCGGCGCGGTCGCGGGCCACGCCCCCATCCTTCAGTCCGGCGGTGGTCAGGGCTTCCTCGGCAGCGGCCAGCGCCAGTTGCGTCTGGCGGGCCATGCGGCGCGCTTCCTTACGGCCGAAGCGGTCCACCGGGTCGAACGCCTTCACCTCGCCGGCGATGCGCGTGGCGTAATCGGCCGCGTCGAACAGGGTGATGGGGCCGATGCCCGATTGCCCGGCCAGCAGCGCTTGCCAGGTCGAGGCGACATTATGCCCCAGCGGGTTGATCGTGCCCGCGCCGGTGATGACGACGCGGCGGGCGGCCGGGCGGCCGGATTCGGGTTCGTTCATTATCGGATAGTATAACCTGAGATTGATGATCAGGGTTAAGACGGGGTTATTATTTCGTGTTTCATTCCGGCCGTGCTATCATTCCGCGCTAAGATCGCCCCTGTCGGCGCAGCGCGACGCGGCGCGTCAATGGAGTGAATCAATCCGGATCAGGAGAGGAATTAACAGACGATGCATCGCGAATATCACCGCTGGTATAGCCCATCACTGGGGCGAGACATGGAGCTGCTCATCATCGGGCACGCCGGAGCGCGGCTGCTGGCCTTTCCCACGTCGATGGGTCGTTATTATGAATGGGAAGACCGGGGCATGTTCAATGTCCTGGGCGATATGATCGAGGCCGGCCATCTGCAGGCGTATTGCGTCGACAGCGTGGACAAGGAGAGCTGGTATGCGCGGCGCAAACACCCCGGGGCGCGCGCCTGGCGCAACATCCAGTATGACAATTATCTGACCAACGAGGTGCTGCCGCTCTCGCGCCAGAAGAACGGGAACCCGTTCATGATCACCGCCGGGGCCAGCTTCGGGGCCTATCACGCGCTGAACTATGCGCTGCGCCACCCCGATCTCGTCGGCCGCGCCATCGGCATGAGCGGCATCTACGACATCACCCGCTGGACAGACGGCTACTACGACGAAAATATCTACTTCAACAACCCCATCGACTACATCAGCGGCGAACAGGATTGGCGGCGGCTGCAACTGCTGCGCGGGCAGGACATCATCCTGGCCGTCGGCCGCGACGATGGACTGCGCGAGAGCAGCCAGCGGCTGTCGACCGCGCTCTGGAACAAGGGCATCGGCAACGCGCTGCGCCTGTGGGACGGCTGGTCGCATGACTGGCCCTACTGGTACAAGATGATCCGGCTGTATATCGGCGGGCACGATTAGACAACGACCGCCCGGCCGGGCCGGGTCGTCGCTTCCAATGGCTGCTGAGTCTACTGAAAACTGTTTAGGAGAGGGACAAACATGGCACTGAAAGTCGGTCTGATGGTTGGCAGAGAGTGGTCGTTTCCGCCGGCATTCATCGAAGAGGTGAACCGTCGCCGCGAGGGCGTCACGGCCGAGTTCGTCAAGCTCGGCGGCACGCATATGAACGAGCCGAACGAGTACGCGGTCATCGTCGACCGCATCTCCCACGAGGTTCCCTACTACCGGTCATACCTTAAGAATGCCGTGCTACAGGGCACGACAGTCATCAACAACCCGTTTATGTGGACGGCCGATGACAAGTTCTTCGACGCTTCCCTGGCGGATCGGCTGGGCGTGGCCCACCCCAAGACCATCGTCCTGCCCAACAAGGATTACGTGCCGGGCATAGTCCACGACGAGAGTCTGCGTAACCTCTCCTATCCGCTCGACTGGGACGGGCTGCTGCATTACATCGGCCTGCCCTGCGTGCTGAAGGACGCCCATGGCGGCGGCTGGAAGGACGTGTTCATATGCCACACCAAGGAAGATTTGTGGCACGCCTATAACCAGTCCGGGCTGCACACCATGATCCTGCAGGAGTATATCCACTGGGAGCATTACGTCCGCTGCATGTGCCTGGGCCAGGAAGACGTGTTGCCGATGAAGTACGATCCGCATGCCCGCCGCTACATCGTCGACCACGCGCATCTCTCGCCCGATCTGGGCGAGCGGGTGGTGGGCGACGCGCTCAAACTCGTCCGGGCGCTTGGCTACGACATGAACACCGTCGAGTTCGCCATCCGCGACGGCGTGCCCTACGCCATCGACTTCATGAACCCGGCCCCCGACATGGACATCAACTCGCTCACGCCGGTCTACTTTGAATGGTGCGTGCGACGCATGGCCGATATGGTCATTGACCTGGCCCAGAACCCCCGACCGCAGCTCGAAGAGTTAAAGTGGAACGGCATGTTCAACGGCTAGAGCCTGTTGTCTCATGGAGACCCGACAGGCCGGCGGCCTGTCGGGTCTATTAGCGAACCCGGAGAGGCAAACGCCATGTCCCTGACCGAAGCGATTATCACCTATCATGATCTGTTGACCGACGACATCGCCGCTGAGTCGCACGAGAAGCTGAACGACCAGATGCGCTCGCGCGGGCTGTTCTTCGGCGAGCGGCCGCTGTGTTCGGTGCTGCGGCCACGCTTTTTAACGCCGGAGCAGTATCTCTACCTGCGCCAAGCCATCCAGCCGTTGTTGCGCGCCTTCGAGAAAATCTCCCATCGGGCCGTAGCCGACCCCGAATTTCGCGCCCAGTTCGGCCTGTTCGACTGGGAAGAGCCGCTCATCCAGATCGACCCCGGCTTCAAGGTGCACTCCCCGCTCAGCCGGCTCGACTCCTTCTTCGTCACCGCCGGCGGCACGATGGAGCTGAAATTCACCGAGAACAACGCCGAGGTTCCGGCGGCGTCAGCCTATAACGACGTGCTCAACAGCGCCTTCTTTGGCCTGCGGGTGATGGGCGAGTTTCTGAAGCGTTACTCGGTGCGCACCATTCCCACGCGCCACAGCGTGATGCAGGTGTTGCTCGATTGCTGGCGGCAATATTCGGGTACAACGAAGGGCGGCAGCCGCGCGCCCCAGATCGCCATCCTCGACTGGGCCGAGGTGCCGACCCGCAGCGAGTTCGAGCTGTTCGTGGCCTACTTCGGGTCGCAGGGGCTGACGGCGCGAATCGTCGACCCGCGCACGGTCGAATATCGCGACGGGGCGCTCTACGACGGCGACTACCGCATCGACCTGATCTACAAGCGGGTGCTCATCACCGAGCTGATCGAGCGCATGGGCACCGATAACCCGGTCGTACAGGCCGTGCGCAATCACGACGTGTGCATGGTGAACCCGTTCACGTGCAAGCTGCTCTACAAGAAGGCGGCCCTGGCGGTGCTCAGCGACGAGCGTAACGCCGATCTCTACACGGCCGACGAGTTGGCCTCGATCCGCGAGCATATCCCGTGGACGCGCGTCGTCGAGGAGCGCACGACGACCTACAAGGGCCTGCCGGTTGACCTGCTCCCGTTCCTGACCAAATATCGCGAGCAATTCGTGCTGAAGCCCAACGACGACTACGGCGGGCACGGCATCGTGCTGGGCTGGCATACGAACTCCACCGGCTGGGAAGCGGCGCTGCAAAACGCCATGAAGACTCCTTACGTGGTGCAGGAGCGCATCACCATCCCCAACGAGCCGTACCCGAGTATGGTCGACGGCACATTGCAGATCTACAACCGGATGCTCGACACCGCGCCGTTCACCTTCCACGGGGAATACACCGAGGGCTGCCTGACGCGGCTCTCCACCGACCCGCTGCTGAACGTGTCGGCCGGCGGCGGCTCAACTGTGCCGACGTTCATCGTGGAGAAGCGATAGATTCCCGAAAAAGAGGAAGGGGCGAATTGATGTGCAATCCGCCCCAAATAATTACGATCGGCCGGCGGTCGGGCGACCGCCTGTGGGTTGTCTCGGTTAAATTTCAGCCTAGCTGCCGGGCACGATTAACATCGACAGGATCATACTGATGACGATCATCACCCCGACCACGATCAGGATGATCTGCGTCCAGTTGACTGGTTTCTTCTTGGCGCTGGCACCTTTCGACGCCTGATGCGGCTTGGTCGTTGTCGTGCGCCGCTTCGGTTGCGACTTGCCCATATTTTCTTCTCCACAAAGGTTGATCTCTGATTTTATCCGGATGCGGCCCCGCGGGGACACTGCCGAATATACCACAGGGGAGTATAACAAAAACCGCGCCGTCTGACACGAGCGATTTATCGCCCTGCGGCCGGCAATCCGGTATGATTGACTCGCGAACCCGCGCCCAAACGACCCCGTGAGAGGGAAACGGTGTGGCTGAATCAATTATCTATGGACGGTATCCTGTTCAATCCCGCGCTTCTCATCGTCTACAGCGGCGTGCTGCTCATCGGCCTGGCGCTGGCCGGTGGGGCGATCTTCTCCCTGCTGCGCAGCTTCACCCCCGGCCACCAGTCCCGCCCCAAAGACGCGGCGCGGCCGCCCTTGTCACGGGCGGCCGGCTACTCGCTCGGCCTGGGGGCGATCGCGTTCGGCGCGGCCGGCCTTATCCTCGAACTGTTTTTCGATCCCGACCCGGCGACGGGCGTGATCGTGGCGCTGGCTGCCGGGATGATCACGGGGCTGGTCGCGCTGAGCGCGCTGTCCGGGCTGTCGTCGAGCAGCCCCACCGATGAGGCGCTTCTCAAGTTTGATGCCACCGGCCGCCACGCCACAGTCGTCATCCCCATCCCCGCCGGCGGACTGGGCGAGATCACCTTCCGCGAGGGCCAGGAGACGATCAACCTGGGGGCGCGATCGGCCGCAGGGCGGTCCATCGCTAAAGGCACGGCGGTGATCATCGAGCGCGTCAGCTACCACGTCGCTGTCGTGTCGCCGCTGGACACGGGCGAACCCCCGGCGGGCGGCGACCGCCCCCAGGGCCAGCGACGGCCATGACGCGTCGCAATCCTATCCTCAAGTGGCTCGATGAACGACCGGCCTGGGCCGTCATCGCGGTCTCATTCGTGGCCCTGCTGGTGCTGTGGCACGCGATTGTGGTGATTGGCGATTATCCGACGTTCATCCTGCCCGGCCCGCTGGACGTGGCCGAGGCGTTCGTGCGGCTTTTACAGGACGGCCGGCTGGTTCGTCATTCGCTGGTAACGCTGAGCGAAGTCATCCCCGGCCTCATTCTGGGCGTGGCCGTCGCTCTGCCGCTGGCCTATCTGCTGACAAAATCGCCGCTGGCCGAACGCCTCATCTCGCCCTATCTCATCGCGTCGCAGGCGATCCCAATCATCGCTATCGCCCCGCTGCTGACCATCTGGGTGCAGTCGTGGTACTGGTCCCGGGTGCTGGTGGCCGCGCTCGTGGTCTTTTTCCCGCTGCTGGTCAACTCCATCGCCGGACTGCGCGCCGTGCCCAGGGAGTTCTATGACCTGATGCTCTCTTTGCGGGCCACGAAGATGCAGATTTTTCGCAAGATGGAGATGCCGGCGTCGATGCCTACGGTGCTGGCCGGTCTGAAGGTGGGGGCTACGCTGGCCGTTATCGGCGCGCTGGTGGGGGAATTCGTGCAGCCCAAGAGCCAGGGTCTGGGCTTTCTGCTGGTGACGGCCCGCTTTCAGTTCAAGACCGACGAGGTGTTCGTGGTGCTGCTCACGCTGGGAGCGATGGCGCTGGCGCTCTACGGACTGGTGACGCTGGCCGAGCGGCGGTTGTTGCGCTGGCGGCGTTTTGGTCACAGTGGCGCCAGGCAGTTGTAACCTACCCGGCCGGTCATTTTATTCGCCGTCTGAGGGGGCGGCGGGGATGAAGGTCTGGTAGACGAGGGGGGAATAGACCAGATTGTCGTCGCTCAGGGCCTCGTTCACCCGACCCCCCAGAACGTAGATGCGCGTCTCCACGTGGGCCACGCCGGGGTCTGACCACTCCGATATCCCCGGCGGATTGTTCAGCACCGTCCAGGTCCGGGCGTTAGGATCATACACCTCGCCGTGACCGGTTGCCGGGTCGGCCGTCCCGCCAATCACGTACAGTTTGTTCAGCAACACGGTCGCCCCGGCCCCGGCGCGCGCCTGCAGCATGGCGGGGCAGCCGTCCCAGGCATCGGCGACCGGATCATAGACGACGCACGAATCGAGCGGCCCGTCCTCGCCCATTCCGCCGGTCACGTAGAACCGGCCGGTCAGCGCGCCACCGGTGGCGTCGGCGCGTGGTTCCGGCAGCGGGGCAATGGGTCGCCAGCTGTCGGCCGCCGGATCATAGACGTAGGCGGTATCCAGCAACCCGCTCTCGTCCCGCCCGCCGAACACGTAGAGAAAGCCGCCGTCCGACAAGGCCAGCGCGCCGGAGACGGGGCGCGGCATGGAGGTGACGCGCCGCCAGGCGTTCTGCGACGGGCTGTAGGCCTCCGTGATGGCCGTGGGTTGGCCGTCGGCAAGCAGCCCGCCGGGGACGAAGATCTCGCCGAACAGGTCGGCGGCCGTCGCCGACGCTACGGCTGTGGGCTTGGACGCCGCCCGCCGCCATGTCCGCTCGCGGGTGTCGAACACACGGACGTCATCAGAGACACCATCGGCCATCTCGCCGCCGATCAGGTAGACGTCGAGGCCTACGGCAGCCGCGGCCCGGCCGGCGCGCGCCTCGGGCAGGGGGCGGCTGCTGATCCATTTCGACTCGCCCAGAGGCTGCTCGGCAAACGGCTCGGCCGGCGTGGCCATCAGGCTGCCGTCGCGCCATTGGATGAACATGAGCGCCGATGCGACAAGGATAAATAACCCCAGCAACCCTACGCTGAGCGTGCGCCAGCGATGAGAGACGACCGGAGGGCTTGGGATGCCCGGCTCGGCCACGGCGGGCAACTCGTCCTCGTCCGACGGCGGGATGGGCAGCGCTGGTGGGCCGTCGGCGACGACGAGCGATTCGCCCTCGGCCCCCATCTTCAGGACACCCTTTTGCAGGGCCACTGTCATCGCCTCGGTGCGCGTCGATACGTCCAGCTTGGTGTAGATGTTGCGCAGGTGGGTCTTCACTGTGAGCGGGCTGATCGACAGCCCGTCGGCAATCGTCTTGTTCGATTCACCCGCGGCCAGACGCTGCAAGACGTCCAGTTCGCGGTCGCTCAGAGGTTCGCCCCGTTCCGCCATACCAGCCCTAGCCTCCCGGTTCTCCCGGCGACGGGGCCGTGTCGGTGATAGGCGCGGTGCCGGTCAGGGGAAGAGTGCCGGTGATGGGCACCGGGGTGGCGTTAGCGCAGCCCTCTCGGGCGAGCGACAGTTTGTTTTGCAGCTTCTCGGTCGGGTTGCGGTTCCACGCCTCCTGATAGATTGGCACGGCCGGGCACCAGTCTTCCAGATAGGCGAGCTGGTCGCCATACCCCTCCAGAGCCGTGTCGAAGCGCTCGCAGGCGTTCTTGAAGAACGGCGCAGCGGCACACAGGTCGCGCCAATAGCCGCTGGCGATCTGCCAGTTGACGCCGGAATAGGCGATGCCCTGAAAGTAGAGGTCGGCCCACGCCCGATAGTCGAGCGCTTCCTGCGGCAATGTTCCCAGCCGCTCGGCTTGCGAGAAATAGTTGAGACCCATCTCGATCTTGTCGGAATTGACATGCTTCAGGCCCAGCGCGACATAGGTGTCATAGAGGAGCCGGTCTGTGTCGTTTCGCTGATAATCGGGGAACTGCTGGCGGAAAGCCAGCAGCGCGGGCAGCGCGCCCTCCCAATCCTTGGCCGCGACCATCCGGCGAATGGCTTGTAATTCAGGCTGGGCGTCCGATGCGTCCGCTTCCAGCGGTTCGTCCGTTGCGGCCGGGGCGGGTTCCTCGGTCGGCTCCGGGGGCGGCGCAGCTTGCCCGGCGGCGATCTCGCTGAGCAGCGACGACGCAACCCCGTTGGCCGGCTCCTGGGTCAGTACCCACTCCAGGCGGGTGCGGGCCAGATTGACACTGCCCTCGACCAGGTCTTCGCGCGCCAGCTCTATCTGACGATTGATCTGTTCGGCGCGTGAGGTCGATGCCTGGGCCACGGCCGCCGCGCGGCCGCTCTCGAAGGCGAAGTAGGCGACGACAAGGTAGGTCGCCAGGGTTACGGAGATGATGACCAGGGCCAGCCCAAAGAGGCGGACACCCAGGCGCGGGCGACGCTCGCCGCCGGGTTGTTCGGTCGTCATCGGTTCGCCGGATTCATGCCCCGGCTGTGTCGGTTCGGTCATTTATTGTTTGCCCGGAGCGGGTCAGCCGACATGCTCCGGTATACTTCCACGGTTTCCGCGGCGATCTGGGCCTGGGTGTAATGCTCCAGCACGCGCCGGCGACCGCGCCGCGCCAAATCGAGGCGCAACGCGTCGTCCTGCATCAATTGTAACAGCCCACGTCGAAGAGCGTCTATATCCTCTTCAGGAACAATAAGGCCGGCGTCGCCGATCACGTGGGGGATCTCGCCGGAACGCGAGCCGACGACAGGCACGCCGCAGGCCATTGCCTCGATCAGCACGCGGCCAAACTGCTCTTTCCAGTTGGGCAGCGCGCGCGAGGTGAGCACCAGCGCGTCGAGGTCTCGCAGGTAGGCGGCGATCCCGGCCGACGAGATGGGGCCATCGAAGTGGACGCGGCCGTCGATGCCCAATTCGGCCGCCAGACCCCGGAGCCGCGGCAGATCCGGCCCCTCGCCGGCGATGTGGAGCCGCCAGACGCCGGGCAGGCCGGCCGCCGCGCGCAGCAGCGTATCGATCCCCTTTTCCGGCACCAGCCGCCGGTTGGCCGAGCCGATGATGAAGGTTCGACCGGGGTCGCGAGGTGTCGCCGGGGGCGCGAACAGCTCCGGGTCGACGCCGAACTGGGGGATGACCCGGTGCGGCCCGCGATACCCCTTCGAACGCCATACGTCGACCGCCTCGCGGTTGCCCATGATGGCGTAGTCGACGCCCGACAGGACTTGCCGCTCCATCCAGCTGAACGGCGGGGGATAGTTGCGGGCGAGGTTTTGCCACGAGAAAAACAGCGTCGCGGCTCCGGCGGCCCGCGCCTGGCGCATGGCCCGCCACGTCGCCAGGTTATATGGCTCCTCGTCGATATGGACGATGTCGGGCCGGAATTGGGCCAGCCGGCGCGGCAGGGACGGGAAGTAGTAGGTGTGATAGCGGCCGTTGAAGCGGATCGGGTCGACCAGCAGCTCATACCCCTCGGTGTGGCGGCGCTCCAGCAGCACGCGGCCGCTCGGATCGTCCCAGCTCGGCGGCACGACGGCGACCAGTTCCACGTCCGGGAAACGGGCGATCGCTTCCAGCTTGGTTTGATAGGAGCCTACCAGGCAGGCTTTGGAGAGCATGAGTATGCGCATCAGGCGAGGTTATTCCTCTGCGGTCGGGCGAAACAAGGCTCCGCTCCTTTTGACTCGACAGGGTATTTTGCTATACTGCCCTTGCTTTGGCAACCTTGCGAAAGTCGCTGACGGATAAATTTCGCGGCCCATCCTCGTGGGGATGGGCTTTATTGCTGGTGGCGGTGATGCTTGCGGCGGGCATGCGTCTCTACCGCCTCGGCAAGTGGCCGCCCGGCCCCTACCGCGACGAAGCCTGGAACGGCCTGGACGCCCAGGGCGTGCTCGACGGGCATCACACCCTGTTCTTCCCGGCCAACAACGGCCGCGAGCCATTCTATATCTACCTTGTTGCCCTGTCCATTGCCCTGTTCGGCCCCACGGCGTTCGCCTTGCGGCTGCCGGCGGCGCTGGCGGGGGCGCTGGCGACCATCCCCACCTACCTGCTCGGCCGGGAGTGGTTCGGCCGGGCCACCGGACTGTTCGCGGCCGTCCTGTGGGCCGTCACCTTCTGGCCCGTCCATCTCGGCCGCATCGGGCTGCGGGCCGGACTGCTGGCTCCGCTGTTGGCGCTGGCCTTCTGGCTGGGGACGCGCGCCTGGCGCGAGCGACGCTCTACCCTGTGGCTGGCCGCGGGGGCGGTCTATGGCCTTAGCTTCTATACCTACCTGGCCGTTCGCTTCACCCCGATGGTGTTGGCCCTGTTTGTCGCGTATCTGGTCGCCACCGGCCGGCGGGCGCGGCTGTGGGACGGCGGCCGCGTGCTGTGGTTCGCTGTGGGGGTGGCGGCGGTGGTCGCCCCACTGGCCCTGACGCTGGCGGCCGATCCATCGCTCATCTTCGGCCGCGCCGGGCAGGTCTCCATCCTCAGCCCGGAGATCAACGGCGGCAATTTGCCCGGGGCGCTTCTGGGCAACGTGGGGAGGGCGTTGGGCATGTATATTTGGCGGGGCGACACCATCCTGCGCCACAACGCCCTGCTCGATTACTCCGGCACACCGGCCGGCCGGCCCGTCTTCGACTGGCTCATGATCGGGCCGTTTCTGGCCGGGCTGGGCTGGTGCCTGTGGCGCTGGCGACGGCCGGCGGCGGCGTTTCTGCTGATCTGGCAGCTGGTGATGCTCGGCCCGACCATCCTGGCCGAGGACGCGCCCCACTTCCTGCGCGCCGCGGGCGTGTTGCCGGGGGCCGTCTTCCTGCCGGCCATCGGACTGGGGTTGCTGTGGGATTGGTCGCGGTTGTCGGTTGGGCTGCGGCGAGGGATCGCGCTCCTGCTGCTGGGCGGCAGTGCCCTGCTGGCCGCGCGCGACTACGCGACCTACGCGCAGCAGCCGGATGTGGCTTTCCTGTGGGAAGCGGCGGCGTCCGGGCTGGCCCAGTCGGCAGCAGCCGACGCCGAGGCCGGGCTGGATGTCTACCTCGACACCCGCTTTTCGGACGGCTGGCCGTCGATCCGCTACTTGCTGCACGGGCTGACGATAGCGAGCTTCGACCCGGCGATCGGTCTGCCCCCGCTCGACGGAGCGGCGGCCGTCTACGCCTGGCCCTACGACTCGCTGGATTATCTCGCGCGGGCGGTGGTCGCCCCGACCCAAGTGACGGTTGAGCCTGGCCCGTTGGCGCGGGGCGACCTGGAACCCGAACCCTACTCGCTCTACACCCGCTATCTGATCGCGCCCGGCGCGGCGACCGGCCAACCGGCGGCGACCTTCGGCGATCGCTTCCGGCTGCACGAACCTAAGGCGACGCTCGTCGCGCCGGATGTCGTGGACATCTCGCTGGCGTGGGAAGTGGAGGCGGCGAATATTGGCGATGACGGTCGCGTGCCCAACGTGTTCATCCACGTCATCGGGCCTGAAGGGATACTGGCCCAGCACGACGGGCCGTTGGCCGGGGGGCTGTGGCCGGCCGGCGGCTGGCGGTCGGGCGTACTCGTCGGCGAGCGCCACACCCTGCAATTGCCGCGCCTGTTCAATCCGGCAAGCGATCAGGTGCAAATTGGGCTATATTGGGGGGACACATCCGGGCGCCTGCCGGCGTTCGGTGCTGATGGGGCCGCGCCGGATGACAAGGTAATCATCCGGCCGGAACCATAGCGAGGAGTGCGCCGAAATGTCACTGAACATGTGGCCCATCTGGCTGGTTGCGGCCGGGTTGCTCCTGGGGCGACCGGCGGCCGCCCCGCCGCAACAGGAAGCGACGCCGCCTGCCGAGACGATCGGGACTCCGGCGGAGACCGCGCCGGTCTTTCCGCCCGTCTGGGTCTCGCCCACCCCCGACCAGTCGGGGGCGATCGTCGTCATCGTGCAGCCGGGCGAGTCGCTGTGGGTCATCGCCGCCAGGGCCGGGCTGAGCCTGCCCGAACTGCTGGCGCTGAACAACCTGACGGAACAGTCGATCATCAACCCCGGCGACGCGCTGATCGTCGGCTACGTTACGCCGGAAGCCGCGCCCACAGTTGAGGAGATGCCGCCGACTGCTACCCTGCCGCCGCCGACCCCGCGGCCGACGGACCCCCTGCCTCAGGCGGCCATCTGTCTGAGCGCCTTCGACGACCTGAACCGCAACGGCATTCAGGACGCAGGCGAGCCGCTGCGGGCGGGCGTGGCCTTTACCGTTTACAACACGGAGGCGGTGGTCGTTAACTACATCACCGACGGCCGCTCGGAGCCGAAGTGCCTGGGCGGGTTGCCGCCGGGTGAATATCGCGTCACCCGCTCGGTCATGGCCGGCGAGACGCTGACGACGGCGGGCGACTGGTCGCTGAGTTTGGCCGCAGGCAGCGAGTTGCACCAGGCGTTCGGCAGCACCAGCGGCGCGCCGCCGGCCACCCCGACCACCCCAGTCGCCGCGACCGGGATCATGCCCACGGCCGCGCCCACAACCGTCTCGTTGCCGGTCTCATCCGAGTCGCCGGGTAGCAGGAACCTGATCGTCGGCCTGGCGGCCGTCGGGGCGCTCTTCGTCGGCGGTTTGCTCTTGTTGGCCGCTGTGTTAATCTTGCTGTTCAGACAATCGCAAACCCGGCCGGAGGCGAACCCGCCCGGCGCGGCCGAAGGGGAGCGACGTTTTCAAAATCTGGATGACCTTGAATAGGACGCCCGGCACGCGACCCGCCCCGGGACGAGAATCACAATAACGATGAAAAAGACACCTCTATTTCTAATTCTGACCTTTTTTCTGGGCCTGTTGCTGATATTGTCCGGGCGGGCAAGCGCCGCGCCTGTCGCCCAGGCAACCAACCTGCTGCAAAACCCGGGCATGGAGCAACCGTTCAGCAAGGGCGTAGCCCAGGGCTGGCAACGCTGGTTCCGCTCGACACCCCGCACGTCCGACGACTGCACCACCGCCTATCATTACGAGCCGAAATGGGTTCTGGAGACGAACCCGACGTTCGTCAACAGCGGATCGGCGTCGCAACTGGTCGGCAACACCTGGGATACGTGGTCGGGCGGCGTCTATCAGAATGTACCGGCAACGCCGGGGACGACCTACCGCTTCACGTTCTACGGCCGCGGACGCGGCTCCAACAAGCAGGTGCCTGAGCCGTCGGAGACAGGGCTGCAGATCAATATGCAGGCGGGCATCGACCCCAACGGCAGCGGCGTATGGAGCGACAGCGATGTTGTCTGGGGCGGGGTCGGGTCGCCCCACGACACGTGGCAGCCGTTCACGGTTGAGGCCACGGCCACCGGAAATCAAATAACCGTCTTCACTTCGGCCAACTGGGCGGTAAATGGCGTCAACCAGTGCCGCGGCCATATGGATACGTGGTATGACACGGCTGAGCTGATAGCAGTGTCCGTGGCAGCGCCTACCTCGCCGCCACCCCCGCCGCCGGCTCCGGCGACGGCCACCCCACCACCACCGCCACCCACAACCACCCCGGCTGAGCCGCCCACGGCCACCGTCGAACCGCCGACAGCGACCCCCGCGGCGACAGTCACGCCGGTCGGTTCGTCGTCTATCTGCGTCAACGCCTTTCTGGACACAAACGGCAGCGGGCTTCACGACGCTGATGAAGGGAATGTGGCCGGGATCACGATGACCGTAGCCCAGGGTACGACCATCGTGGGCCAGGCGGTATCCACCGGGATGGGCGATCCTGTCTGCTTCAATAACCTGTTGCCCGGCGTCTATCAGGTCGGCCAGACCCTGCCGGCGACGCTGGAGATGACGACGCAGGGCAACGCCACCGTCACCCTCGGCGAGGGTCAGACGATCGGTCTGGAGTTCGGCAGCCGGGTGCGGGAAACGGAGCCGGCCGAGGGCCAGCCCACAGCGACATCAGACGCAGTAGCCGACACCGCAGCCACGGCTACACCACCGGCCACCGGCAACACCGCAGGCGGCACAAGTTGGCTCGTCTATCTGGGCGTCGGGGCGATGGTGATCGGGGCCGCGTTGCTGGGAGCGCTGTTGTATGCGTTGTTGCATAAATAAATCGCCACAGTACGCGAGATCGAACGTCCCGATATTATTGAGCGTATCTCTGGTATAATTAAAGGCAGTCCACGCGGAGACAAGATGAAACTCGAAAGGATAACGGTCAATCCGAATCGCATGAACGGACAACCTACTATTCGCGATCTGCGATTGACCGTCCGTCGGGTTGTAGAGCTTGTGGCGCTTTATCCTGACCGAATGGAGTTGCGCCGCGAATTCCCCGAGATTGAAGATGAGGATATTCGTCAGGCATTGACCTTCGCCGCCGCGTCATTAGACGATCAGGTTGTTGATTTCGTCTATGAAGCTACTGCTTGACCAGGGATTGCCACGATCTGCCGTTCCCATATTAAAAAACCATGGGATCGACGCTGTTCATGTCGGAGATATTGGTCTTGCGACGGCCGAAGATCGGACGATTCTGGAATATGCTCGAGCCAATAACTACATTATTGTCACTCTTGACGCCGATTTTCACACAATACTGGCTCTAACGGGGGCAGGGTCTCCATCAGCGATTCGGATCCGTATTGAAGGATTGCGAGCGGCGGCACTTGCTGATCTGCTGTCGTCAATCAAAAATTCCTGGGAAACTGACCTGGACACGGGCATCATGCTCACAGTGCAATCGGGTCATATTCGTGCCCGCCGCCTGCCGATACTATGAGTCGTATGTCTGAAATGAGTTCACAACCCTCTGAATTGGATGGCATATGATCATCTCCACGAACGACTGGTTTCACTTGATCCCACTCGATCTGGTATACTTTTCGAAGATTGATTTCCCAAATTGAAGTCACTTCCCCAAGCCATTTTCCGAATAGCAAGGACGAAGACCCCATGACACTCAACCCCCTCGCCGGCAAACCCGCGCCGAAGGAGATGCTGGCCAATATTCCGCGGCTGGTGACCAGCTATTACACCATCCACCCGGCCCCGGCTGTCGCGGCGCAGCGCGTATCTTTCGGCACGTCGGGCCATCGCGGCACGTCATCGGCCGGCAGCTTCAACGAGGACCACATCCTTGCTGTCTGCCAGGCTATCAGCGAGTATCGCGCCGGCAAGGGCATCGCCGGGCCGTTGTTCGCGGGGATGGACACCCACGCCCTGTCGGAGCCGGCGCTGGCGACGGCCATCGAGGTATTCGCCGCCAACGGCGTCCATCTGGTCGTGCAGCGCGGCCGCGGTTACACGCCCACGCCGGTCATCTCCCACGCCATCCTGACCTGGAATCGGGACAACGCGCCGGCGCAGGCCGATGGCGTGGTCATCACCCCGTCCCACAATCCGGCCGAGGACGGCGGCTTCAAATATAACCCGCCGGAAGGCGGCCCGGCCGACACGGGCACCACGAAATGGATCCAGGATCGGGCCAACGAGTTGCTGGCCGACGGGCTGCGCGGCGTCCGGCGGCTAACGCTGGCCAGGGCGATGGCCGCCGCCACGACCGAGGAACGCGACTTCATCGCTCCTTACGTCACAGATCTGGCCGCCGTTGTCGATATGGACGCCGTTGCCGCCGCCGGGCTGAAGATTGGGGTTGACCCGATGGGCGGCTCGGGCGTGGCGTTCTGGGAGCCGATCGCTGCGCGCTACGGGCTGAAACTCGATATCGTTAACCCCTACGTCGACCCGACTTTCAGCTTCATGACCGTCGATCACGACGGCAAGATTCGGATGGATTGCTCGTCACCCTACGCGATGGCCGGTCTCATCCGGCTGAAGGACGATTTCGACATCGCCTTCGGCAACGACCCTGATTTTGACCGCCACGGGATCGTCACCCGCAGCGCGGGGCTGATGAACCCCAACCATTACCTCTCGGTCGCCATCTGGTATCTGTTCCAGAACCGCCCGGCTTGGCGGGCAGACGCGGCCGTGGGCAAGACCCTCGTCTCCAGCTCGATGATCGACCGCGTGACGGCCTCGCTGGGGCGGCGGCTGGCCGAGGTGCCTGTCGGGTTCAAGTATTTTGTAGACGGCCTGCTGAGCGGCGATTACGGGTTCGGCGGAGAGGAGAGCGCGGGCGCTTCCTTTCTGCGGCGCGACGGCGCGGTGTGGACGACCGACAAGGATGGGTTCATCATGGACCTGCTGGCGGCCGAGATTACGGCCCGCACCGGTCGCGACCCCGGTGAGCATTACCGGGCGCTGACGGAGCGATTCGGCCATCCGGTCTACGAGCGAACCGACGCGCCGGTGACGCCGGAGCGCAAGGCAGTGCTGAAGAACCTGTCGCCGGAGCTCGTGCGCGCCGCGACGCTGGCCGGCGAGCCGATCCTGGCCCGGCTGACGCGCGCCCCGGCCAACAATGAGCCGATCGGCGGGCTGAAAGTCGTCGCCGAAAACGGCTGGTTTGCCGCCCGGCCAAGCGGCACGGAGAATATCTACAAGGTCTACGCCGAGAGCTTCAAGGGGGACGACCATCTGCGGCAAATCCAGGCTGAGGCGGCCACCATCATTGACGACGCCTTCAAGGCGGCGGGAGTCTGATCAGCCCGCCCTGGGCCTGACAGGCCTGTCGCCAACGGACGAAACACGGATTGAATGGCCATGACGGATCGCCCGCCATCGTCGGGAAGTTAAGACGCATCCTCGGCCGCGACTGGCCGTGGACGGCCGCCGTCCTGCTCGTCGCCTTCATCGCCGCCTGGCCGGCCATGGCGCAGCCGGGGTTGCTGAACACGCGCGGCGGCGGTGACAGCCCCTTCCTGCTGCAACGTCTGCACCAGTTGACGGCCGCGCTGGCCGGCGGCCACTTTCCCGCGCGCTGGATGCCCGACGCCAATTACGGCTACGGCTACCCGTTCTATAACTTCTACGCCCCGCTCTCCATCTACATCGCCGCGCTCTTTCGCTTTCTTGGTTTCAGTTTCGTGCGGGCTATTCATCTGGCCCAACTGGCCGGGTTCGTCGTCGCCGGGTTGGGCATGTTTCACCTGGGGCAGCGCTGGCTTGGCTCGCGTTGGGGCGGGCTGCTGGCGGCCGTCGCCTACACCGTCGCCCCGTTCCACATGGTCAACGTCTACGTGCGCGGCGATTCGCTGGCCGAGTTCTGGGCGATGGCGTTCTATCCGCTGATCCTGCTGGCGGCCGATGGCGTTGTAGCAGGGGAGAAAGGGAGAAAGGGAGAAAGGGAGAAGGGGGGTTCGCGGCCCGCAACCGTCGTTTATTGGCCGGTTGCCCTGTTTGCGCTGGCCTATGCCGGGCTTATTCTCAGCCATAACATCTCGGCGCTCATCTTCTCGCCGTTTGTGCTTCTCTATCTGGTGATACGGCTGTTTTTTGCCGAGCGTCGCGCCACATGGGATGACGATTCTCCCGGCGACCGGCGGCCGTCGTTCCGCGCCGTGTGGCCGGCGGCGGCCGGTCTGCTGCTCGCCTTCGCCCTCGCCGCGTGGTTCTTTCTGCCTGCCCTGGCCGAGAAAGGCCTGGCCCAGCTTGGGCCTGTCACGGAAGGGTATTTCCACTTCAGCAACCATTTCCGCGGCCGCGATCTGGTGCAGGGCGGCCTCCTGTTCAATTACGATCCCGACGGCGGCGTCGCGTTTCGCCTCGGCCTCATCCAGATGGCGCTCGCGTTGGCGGGGGCGGTGGCGTGGCGGCTCGCGGAGCGGGCGAAAGGCGGCCCGGCTGCACAGGCAGAGGCGACGCGCAAGCGGCTCGCAGCTCCGGTCGTTCGCCGATCGACCTTCGTCATCTTCTCCGCGCTCGTTGCCGTCTTCATGATCACGCCGCTCGCCCGGCCGCTGTGGGATCATCTGCCACTGTTGTCGTTTGCCCAGTTCCCATGGCGTTTTCTGTCCATCGCTTCCTTCTTTCTGGCCTTGCTTGCCGGAGGCGTCGTCCTGGTGGCGGATCAGCCGGTCGCTCGCGCGGCAATCGCTCTCACCGGCAGCCTTGTCCTGCTGGCCGCCGGGCTGCTGGGCCTGCGGACCGATCATCTCATCCTCACCGACGCCGATGTGACCGCCGAACGGCTGGCCCAATACGAATGGTTCACCGGCAACATCGGCACGACCGTCAGCGCGGAGTATCTGACGCCGGAGAGCGCACCGCGACCGTGGGCCGGAGCATGGCTCAACGCGGGCACTCGCGATCGCGCCGTCGCCGTGGCCGGGCAGATGACGGCCGAACTCGTGGAACGGGACGCGACACGGCAGACATGGCAGATCATCGCCGGTGAAGACGGCACGGAAGTGCTGTTCCCGACGATGTATTGGCCCGGCTGGCGGGCAACTGTCGATGGCGAGGAGGTTGAACTTCGCCCGTATCCGTCGTCGGGGCTGATGGCCCTGACCGTGCCAGCCGGCGAGCACGTCATTACCCTGCGACTTGGCCGCACGCCGGTTCGCCTGGCGGCCGAAGTGCTATCGCTGGCGGCCTTCGCCGTCACCATCGGACTGATGGTCTTCGGCCGGGCGAGGATGATCGGCAGGGAGCAAGCCTCCCGTCGCCTGCCCATCGGCCTACTCCGCGGCCTGTTGGTCATCGCCGCCGGACTGCTGCTGGCCGCCTTCCTTTGGCGCGGCGACCCGGACGAGCTGCCGGCGGGAGACCTGACCTGGGATTTCGCCCAAATGGGGTATCTGCATCACGCGCCGGGAGGCATCGGCTTCACCGACGGCGCGCGGCTGCACAGCTACGGCTACAGCGCGGATGAGATCGCCGCCGGGCAAACGATGACGGTGACTCTCAGTCTGACTCCCGGCAAGAGCGCCTCGGCCGAGCTGGCGCTGGTGACACCGGCCGCGGCCCGCCCGACGCCGGACGGCACGGCCGAGCCGCCGGCGCTGGCGACCCGCACCATCGACCTGACGGGGGAAACGGCCGTCTTCCACCTGCCGATCGCCGCCGATGCCCCGGCGGGACTATACGTCCCGCGCTTCATCATCGATGGGGCGCGGCCGCTCACGCCGTCGGGCGTGCCGCGGGGCGACCTGTACCTGCGGCCGATTCGGGTGACCGCGGCGAACGAGGGGGACGGACCGGAAGCTGAATCGCAGCCGGTGGAGCTGGTCGCGGCAAGCGTGGCAACTCGCGACGCGACCACGCTCGACGGTCGCTTCACCTGGCTGGCCGATCCGGCGCTCGGCCGGCGCTATCTGCTCTCCTGGCGGCTGCAGAACGGTGACGGCCTGGCGCTCAGCCAGCTCGACACCCAGCCCGGCTACGGCTTTAATCCGACCGACGGCTGGCCGAGCGGCCAGCCGGTCAACGACTGGTTGGCGTTGCGCTTGCCGGATGCGCTGACTGGTCCACCACCCTATCCGCTGGTGGTGTTGCTCTATGACGCCACGACCGGCGAGCCGGTGCTGCTGCGGCGGGTGGGGCAGGTGGTCGAGGCCGCCGGCCGGCTGGAGCCGCGCCCGGTCGAGCCGGTGTTCGCGCCGCCGAGGAACATCGCGCCGCTGGTCGTGGATTTCGGCGACGACGACAGCGACACCATCCGGCTCCGCGGCTACAAGCTGGAGCAGACGGACGACGGGACGGCGGTAACGCTGTATTGGGAAACGCTGGGCGATATCCCGGCCGACTACACACGCTTCGTGCACCTTATCGACGCGTCGGATGCGGTCGTCGCCCAGGTCGACGGCCATCCGGCGGGCAACAGCTATCCGACCGGACAGTGGGTCGCGGGGGAGATTGTGGCCGACACCATCCGGTTCGACGCGGCGGCAGTCCCGACGGGCGAGTATCGCCTGGCAACAGGCTTCTATCGGGCGGTCGAGGGCCTGCCGCGGCTGGCGGCGACCACGTCGGACGGGCCACTGCCGGACGGCCGCGCCATATTGCCGGAGAGCCTCATCATTTCTCCGCCTCGATGAGACGTTCCCGCTTCTAACCCGTCAACAGCACCTTGCCGCGACGTCCCGGCCGTTCGGCGTGGGCGATGGCCGCCCGAAAGTCCGCCAGGTCGTATTCCGCCTCGACCGGCGGTAGCAGCTCGCCACCGGCCATCAGCCCTATCAGCGTGCCCAGGGTCGCGGCGACGTGGGCAGGGGGCGTGCGACGAAACCAGTGGGTGAGCCAGAACCCGCGCGCTGTCAGGCCACGAAAGAGCATCTCGCCGTTGTGGAGCGGCAGCGGCTCGCTGCCTAGCATGCCGTAGACCAGCAGCGTGCCGCCCGGCCGCAGGGATTGCAAGGCCAGAGCTCCTGCGTCACCGCCGACCGCGTCGAGTGCCCCCGCCGCGCCCTTGCCGCCGGTCAGCTCCCGGACGCAGGCGACTACGTCGTCCTCGCCGGTGACCAGCGCCGCGTCGCCTCCCAGTGCCAGCAGATCATCCGCCTGCTCCCGACGACGCACCAGATTGATCGTCCGGTAGCCGCGCCGGCGGGCAAGCTGAATGAGGATGCGGCCGAGCGTCGAGGCCGCGGCCGTCTGCACCAGCCAATCGCCCGGCTCCAGCCTCAATTCTTCTTCCAGCATCACCCAGGCCGTCACGGGATTGACGACGAATTGGGCCGCGGCCGCGTCGGGGATAGTGTCGGGAACGGGCAGGAGGAGCGTCGCGTCGACGATGACTGACTCGCACCACGTGCCGCCGGCGCTCAGCGGGATGACGCGCGCGCCGGGCGGCAGACCAGTGACGCCCTCGCCCAGGGCCGCAACGCGGCCGACGCCTTCGAAGCCGGGCGTGGCCGGCAGACGCGGCAGGCGGCCGTATTCTCCGCTGACGGTCAGCAGGTCGGACGGGTTGATCGGCCGGTGAGTCAGGCGAATCACCGCCTGGCCGGGGCCGGGCTGTGGTTCCGGCATCTCCTCCAGCCGCAACACCGCATCCGGCGGGCCGAAACGGTCAAAGCGAATTGCGCGCATGCTGATTCCTCCGTGAGAACGGTCAGTCAGGGGGTCATGCCTTGGCGGCCACGAACTTCAGCGCCTCCTCGACGCTCTCATCGGGGCTGATCTTCAGCCGCAGGTCTTCCAGCGTGCCGTCAGGGCCGATGACGGCGTGACCGCGCAGGATGCCCATGTACTTCTTGCCATAGAGCGACTTCTCGCCCCACGCGCCGTAGGCGGTGGCGACCACGTGATCGGGGTCGGAGACCAGCGTGTAGGGCAGCGACTCCTTGGCCTTCCACTTGGCCAGGGCAGCCGGCTTGTCGGGGCTGAGGCCGATCACGGTGGCGTTGGCGGTCTCGATGCGCGGGAAGCGATCGCGGAAGCCGCAAGCCTGCTTGGTGCAACCGGGTGTGTCGGCCTTGGGGAAGAAGAAGAGCACGACGCGGCGGCCGCGCAGGTCCGACAGGCGCAACGGCTCGCCGGTATCGGTCAACAGTTCAAAATCAGGGGCGGTATCGCCTGTTTTTAACATCTTGATTACTCCTTTTTGGAAAGGGGGGCGGGCCGCTCCCCTTTCATGGTATGTTGGGCTCGGCCGACCGGGCGCGGTGGGCCTCCAGCTCGCGACGCAGCGCCTCGTGCGCCTCGCGATCCAGCGGGAAGCGCCAGGCCAGCACCAGCGACAGGCCCAGGGCGACGGCCGGGACGACCGTCACCAGAAAGCGCATCGCGTTCAGGGCCGAGGCCGGTTGCTCGATGAACATGCTGCCCGTGTTGGAAGTGATGAAGCCGGTGGCGGCCAGCAATTGACCGGCGACGAAGACCAGAATGCCGGTGGCGAACTTGCGCAGAAAGACCAGATAGCCGGTGTATAGCCCTTCGCGGCGCTCGCCGGTCTTCAATTCGTCCACGTCCACAACGTCGGCGACGATGGCCCAGGGGATGATGCTCATCGCGGCGAAGCCGATCCCGGCCGGAATGGTGCCCAGAAAGATGAGATTGCCGCCGCCGGGCGGCAGCAACGCGCCGACGGCCAGGACGGCCACCATGAAGCCGATGCTGATGATGTAGGCGGCGCGCTTGTCGGTGCGGCGCATGAGGGCCAGGACGAAGGGAATGCTGAGCAGCGACGCCCCCAGCACCGTCGCCAGCACCAGATTATCGACCCCCGGCCGCATCCGGGCGTAATCGATAAGATAGCGCACGAGGATGAGCAGCAGGAGATCGCCGGTGGTGAAGCACAGCAGGTAGATGAGGGCCGCCAAACGGAAGGGGCGGTTGCTGAACACTTCGCGGAAGTTCTTCACCGGCTTGATTGGCGTGGTCACCGGCTCGTGCTCCGGCTCCTCGATGACCAGCGCCAGCAGGATGAGCGGCAGGGCCATGCTGAGCGCCCACAGGCCGGCGGCCAGCAGATAGCCCAGGCGGATGCCGTCCGGCCCGCCACCGAACCACGGGGCGAAGACGTGTTCGGCCAGCAGTTTGAACGCGCCGGCCGTGACCAGCTGCGCCAGAAAGGAGAAGGCCGTCCGCCAGCCGGTCAGGCTGCTGCGCTCGTCGTATCCCTCGGCCAGTTCGGGCACCAGGGCCAGATAAGGGACGTTGACGAAAGTGTAGAGCGTGTCGTAGAGCAGAAAAATGACGCTGTAATAGATCACCAGCGCCGACTTGCTCGCCAGGGGTGGCACCCAAAAGAGCATAAGGAAGGAGAGAGCGAAGGGGAGCGCGCCAACCAGCAGGAACGGCCGCCGCCGCCCCCAGCGCGAGTTGAGCCGGTCGCTGAGGCTGCCGATGAGCGGGTCGTTGATCGCGTCCCACAGGCGGCCGACGAGCCAGATGCCGCCTGCCAGCCCCGGCCCCAGACCGACGACGTTGGTCAGGAACACGAACCAGAAGACATTGCGCGCCGTCCCGGCCGCGGACGTGCCCCAGTCGCCCATGCCGAAGATGAACTTGGTGGCCGTTGTCAGGCGTGGGGGAGCGGGGGCGTTAACGGTGGTCATGGGTTGAGCTTTCCGCGATTGTTCCGCCATGTGAGCGTTCGATAAATGCTATCACGACCGCGGCTACTGACCAACATCATTCTTGCCATTCCAAAATAGTAGCGTATGATTGCCTGTTAGCCCCACGTTGAACACGGCGTAACGTAACGGATCACTAATTTGGAGACGGACCTGAAAGGTCGGTGGTTTGTGGGTCGAACCAATCGGCACCCTGATCGCTGATACGTCAGGTTTATGAGAAAATAAGCATCGATATGGCTGGACAAGTGAAACCTCTCTCAGCGGACAATCTCCGTATGGTTTGCGACCCGAACCGGTTGCCGTTCGAGACAACGGCCGAGCTGGAGCCGACGACGGCCATCATCGGCCAGCCGCGGGCGACGAAGGCGCTTGAATTCGGCATGGGCCTGAAGAGCAAGGGCTACAATATATTCGTCACCGGCTCGACAGGCACCGGCCGCAGTACGGCTATCCGTCACTTCCTGCAGGAGCGGTGCGGGCTGGAGCCGACACCCGACGACCTGCTGTACATCTACAATTTCGAGGCCGCCCACCGGCCACAGGCTATCAACCTGCCGCCGGGTCAGGGGAACGTCTTCTCCGAACACATGCAACAACTGGTGGAGGCCGTGCAACTGGCGTTGACCCAGGCGCTGGAGAGCAGTTCCTATCAGGATGCCGTCCACCAGATGGAGCAAAAGCTGATTGGGCAGCGCGAAGGCAAACTCGACGCGCTGGAGCACAAGGCCACCGAACAGGGTTTCGAGCTGCATGAATCGCCGTCGGGGCTGGTGATCACGCCCGCGGGGGACGACGACGCGGAGAGCAACGGCACAAACGGCGAGCAGCAGGCGCGGCGCGAAACGCAACGCACGCTCCAGGTGGAGCTGCAGAATATCCTGCGAGAGGTGCGTATTCTGGAGCGGGAGGCGCGCGAGGAACGGCGGCAACTCGATCGAACCGTGGCCGAGGCGGCCATCAAGGATGAATTTGAGACCCTGCGGGAGCAATACGCCGGGCAAGAGATCATCCTCAATTATATGGACGCCGTGCGCGAGGACCTGCTCGACCAGGTCATTCGCGCCGCGCCGTCGATGGAAGACAAGGACCTCGATCAGGTGATCGATATGCGCCGCTACGAGATCAACGTCCTGGTCAATAACGGAGAGGGCAAGGGCGCGCCGGTCATCGTGCAGCTCAACCCGACCTTTGAGAACCTGTTCGGCCGCCTGGAGTATGAACCCCAGGGACATGCCATGATGGCCCACTTCACCCAGATGAAGGCCGGCGACCTGCACCGGGCCAACGGCGGCTATCTGATCATGTACGCGCTCGACCTGGTGCGGCAGCGCGAGACGTGGGAGACACTGAAGCGGGCGTTGAAGGCCCAGGAGATCGAGATGCGGTCGCCGCAGTCCGACGGCCCCGCCATCGCCAACTCGCTCTGGCCGCAGCCCATCCCGCTGTCGGTCAAGATCATCCTGTTGGGCAATTCCCATCATTACGACTCGCTCTACTGGACCGATGAGGAGTTCAGCGACCTGTTCAAAGTGCGCGCCGACTTCAGCGACACCATGCCGCGCGACCCGGCGCACGAGCTGTCCTATGCCGAGGTCGTGACCTCCCGTTGCCGCGAGGAGAAGCTGCGGCCCTTCGGCCGCGACGCGATCGCGCGGATCATCGAGCACGGCGCGCGGCTGGCCGAGCACCAATGCAAGCTCAGCACGAAGTTCGGGGCGATTGCCGACCTGGTGCGCGAGGCCAGCTATTGGGCAAGTATCGAGAACCACGAGGTAGTCAGCGCCGGGGACGTGCGCGCCGCACTGCGGGAGCGGGACAACCGGGCCAACCAGGACGCTGAGGAATTGCGCGAGGCGATCCTGGAAGGGGCCATCTTCATCGCCACCGAGGGCGAGACCATCGGCCAAGTCAACAGCCTGTCCGTGCGCGAGGACGGCGACTTCGTCTATGGGCACCCCGGCCGCATCAGCGCACGGACGTTCATGGGCGACAACGGCGTCATCCACATCGAGCGCGAGACGGATATGGACGGCCCCATCCACACCAAGGGCGTGCTGACGCTCAACGCCTACATCGGCGGCACCTATGCCCAGCACCAGCCGTTGTCGCTGAACGCCAGCCTCACGTTCGAGCAAACCTACGGCGGCATCGAGGGCGACAGCGCCTCATCGACCGAGCTTTACGCCCTGCTCTCCAGCCTGAGCCTGTGTCCGGTGCGCCAGGGGATCGGCGTCACCGGCTCGGTGAACCAGCGCGGCGAAATCCAGCCCATCGGCGCGGTCAACGAGAAGATCGAGGGCTTCTTCGACGTCTGCCAGGCGCGCGGCCTGTCCGGCGATCAGGGGGTCATTATCCCGGCGACCAACGTCGTGAACCTGATGCTGCGCGAGGACGTCGTCGAGGCGGTGCGCGAGGGGTTGTTCCGCATCTGGCCGGTGACGACAATCGACGAGGGGATCGAGCTGCTGATGTGCCGGCCGGCCGGCGAGGCGGACGCCGAGGGCAACTACCCCGACGGAACCGTGCATCATGCCGTCAAGAATCGTCTGCTGGAACTGGCGACGGAGCTGAAATCGTTCGGCGACGCCCGCGAGCAGGCCGAAGAAGAGGATTGAGCGCGGGCCGGCCTCAGGCCGCCCGCAGGAATTGGGCCGCCCTGAGCAGCGCCACGACGCTCTTGGCGTCTTCCAGGCGGCCGTCGAGGGCCATGTCGATCAGTTCCGCCAGCGGCCAGGATTCGACGACGATCTCCTCATCGAAATCCATCGGCCGCGGGTCGGCCACCAGCCCGTTCGCCAGGAAGAGGGCCATGCGCTCGTTGGTCACGCCGGGGGCCGCCCAGACCTCGCCCAGCGGGTGGAACGTCTCCGCCCGATAGCCCGTCTCCTCCTGCAATTCGCGCTGGGCGCAGGTGAGCCAGGGTTCGCCGTCTTCGCGTGTCCCGGCCGGCAGCTCAAGGATGGTCCGGCCGAGGGCCGGGCGGTACTGGCGAAGCATCAGCACGACGGGGGATGGGTCGCCCGGCAGGAGGGGCACGATCGTCACTGCGCCAGGGTGGTCGATGGCTCCCCGTTCATACAGGGAGCCGTCGGGCAGGCGGAAGGTGTCGACGCGCAAACGCCATTTACCTTCCCAGACTATGCGGGATTGCAAAAGGTTCATGAGCAACTCAGGGCGAGGCGGCGGCGATGATTCGGGTATGCAAACCGTATTCGCGCGCGACCTGCTACGGTCTGGGTGGAATCCTTATCTGCTGACCGACGTCGAGCCGGTCAGGATTGGCGAGGTTGTTGTAGGCCGCCAGTTCCTGATAGGTGAAGCCATACCTGAGGCCGATGCGATAGAGGTTTTCGCCTGCCGCCACGATGTGGATGGTCTCGCCCGTCGAGGCGGGCGGTTCGGGCGCCGGCTCGGCCGGCTGTTCGGGGGCGGGTAGCGGCGTCGCCTCCGCCGGCGGGACGTTGGGGTCGGCCGTGGGCGTGGGGCTGGCCGGCAGCGGCGCGAGAGGGTCCACGGTGGCCACGAAGGCGACCGTCGGGCTGGCCACGAAGGACGGCGGCAGCGTCGCGCCGGGGGCGAGAATTCCCACCGTCGGCGTGGCCGCGGGCTGCTGGCTGCCCGGCGCGGGTTTCTCGCAGGCGACCAGTCCGAAGAGCATCAACATCGATATGAGCAACAAAAGCGTAGAGCGTTTCACGCGCAGCCTCCTCCGGAAATCCAGCCTGTCGCCGCAATGAGGCGGCTCTCAGGCATCCATCAGACCGGGACAATTTTCCCGACCGGGGCATGTAAACATAATGCAGTCTACCATAGAGACGGTGGCGGGGCAAGATGCCGATTGGGGCGATGAGCGTATAATTACCGGAATGCGCACGCCATATTGGATGACCGGATTGGGAGCTTCGGGGTGAATTCCACACAAGAGACCCGCGTACAAAAGACGCATATCGGCATCAACGCCCACCTGCTCGCGGTCGAAGCGGGCTACCGGCGCGCGGGCATCCATCACTACATATTCCAGGTGTTGCGCCATCTGCCCGCGGCCGAGTCGACCCGCTACACGATCTACACCCGACTGACGGATGAATGGGACGGGCGGCCCGACTTGCACCCGGCGGGCACGCGCATCCCCACGACCAGCCGCCTGGCCCGCATCGCCTGGGAGCAGGTCGTGTGGCCCATCCAGGCCCGGCGCGACGGGCTGACGCTGATGCACAGCATGGCATTCGCCATGCCCAGGCTCGCGCCCTGTCCGGTGGTGGTCACGATCTACGACCTCAGTTTCATCGAGAACCCGGAAAGCTTCCCGACCGCCCAGCGCCGCTATCTGATGTCCGAGACCGGCTATTCCTGCCGCCATGCCGTGCGGCTGATCGCGATCTCGGAATCGGGCCGGCGCGACATCCAGCGTCATTTCGGTGTGCCGCCGGAGCGCATCGACGTGGTGACGCCCGGCGTTGGATCGATCTACCGGCCGCTGCCAATCGATCAGGTGGAGCAATTTCGGCGCAACCACGACCTGCCGGAGCGCTTCATTCTCCACGTGGGCACCTTGCAGCCACGCAAGAACATCCCCTTCCTGCTTGAGGCTGTAGCCCGGCTGGGGCGGACGAATGTGCCGCTGGTTCTCGTCGGCGGCCGCGGTTGGTATTACGAGACGATTTTCGAGCAGGTGAAGGCGCTGGGCATCGCCGACCGGGTGCGGTTCGCCGGCTATGTCGACGATGACGATCTGCCGCTGTGGTATAACGCGGCGACGGTGCTGGCGTTCCCGTCGCTCTATGAGGGGTTTGGGCTGCCCGTGGCCGAGGCGCTGGCCTGCGGCACGGCCGTCGTCGCCGCCGATTCGTCCTCGATACCGGAAGCGGGCGGCGACGTGGCTCAATACTTCACCCCCGGCGATGTCGCCGGTCTGACCGCGCGTCTGGCCCTGGTGCTCGACACTCCCGCGCTCCTGGCGCAGGCGCAGGCGGCCGGCCCACGCCACGTCGCGCGCTTCTCCTGGTCGCGGGCCGGCGAGGAAACGGCGGAGGTCTATCGCCGGGCAATGGTCGAGGCCGCCTGCAGCGAAATCCGATGAAAACGAGCGTCATCCACCAGGTAACAATAGTTACCGATATCCTGCTCATCAACTTCGCCTTCCTGATGGCATACGTGGTGCGCTACGTATGGCAATGGTTCCGGCCGGTGCTCTTTCTGGAGCCATATCGCGATTATCTGGGGCAGCAGCTCGTGTTGACCGTGCTGCTGGCGCTCACTTATCGCTATACGGGGGTCTGGCGGCGGCGGCGCGGCGAATTGTGGCTGGACGAGGTGGCCCGAATCATTACCGCGACGGCCGCGGGCATCATGCTCATGATGGCCGTCACCTTCTTTCTGCAGCCATCGCCGTTCTCGCGCCTGCTCATCTTTTGGGCGTTATTGTTCATCGTGCTGTTCATCAGCGTGTCGCGCCTGCTGCGGCGCTGGTCGCTTGCGGCGCTCTACCGGCGAGGGATCGGCGTCGACCGCGCGCTGGTCGTGGGCGCGGGCGAGACCGGCCGCAGCCTCGTGCAGACGCTGCTGGCCCGGCCCGATCTCGGTTTCGCGATGGTGGGCTATCTGGACGACGGCCATAGCGAGGATGCCGGAATGGGTCGCATCCCGCGGTTGGGCGTCTATTCCGAGCTGGAACAGCATCTGACCGCCCTCGCCCCCGTGCATACCGTTTTCATCACCCTGCCGGGCAGCATGCAGGCTCAATTGCTGAAACTGCTCCAGGTGTGTCAGCAACACGAGGTTCGCGCGCTGGTGGTGCCCGATTTGCTGCAACTCAGCCTGAACCGGGTGGAGTTCACCAACATGGCCGGGGTGCCGCTGCTGGGTGTGCGCGACATGGCCGCCTTCGGGCACATCAGCAGGTCAGGACGCATTCTGAAGCGCGCGCTCGATCTGGCCATCATAATATTACTGTCCCTGCCGACCCTACTGGTCATGGGCGTCATCGCGCTGGGGATAAAGCTCGATTCGCCGGGGTCGATATTCTACGCCTCGCCGCGTGTCGGCCGCGAGGGACGATTGTTCATGATGTACAAGTTCCGGTCGATGGTGGCCGGGGCGGACGAGCAAAAAGAGTCGTTGCGCGAGCTGAACGAGGCCGACGGGCCGCTGTTCAAGATCAAGGACGACCCGCGCCTGACGCGTACCGGTCGTCTCATCCGCCGCCTGAGTCTGGACGAGCTGCCGCAGATCTTTAACGTCCTGCTGGGTCAGATGAGTCTGGTGGGACCGCGGCCGCCCCTGCCCGAGGAAGTGGCGCAATACAAGCCGTGGCACCACCAACGACTGGCCGTCGTCGGCGGCATGACCGGTCTGTGGCAGGTGAGCGGCCGGTCGGATCTGTCGTTCGACGAGCTGTGCCTGCTCGATATCTACTATATTGAGAACTGGACGCTGGGGATGGATGTGCGAATTTTGCTGCAGACGATCCCGCATCTGCTGTCGGGCAAGGGAGCGTATTAATTAA
>JAHDWL010000019.1:0-17790 GCA_023384355.1 Anaerolineae bacterium | reverse complement strand
ACTGACCCACTGCCCTACTCCCCCTCTTCCGGCGCGGCCGGCTGATCGAGGCGCACGACCTCGCCGTGAAGGTCGATGATAATGCGGAAGCCGAACATGCCCAGCATGTCGCGGGCCTGTGCGGGCACGCCCTGCTCGATGATCTGGTCGGCGCTGATGTTGCGCAATGAGGCGTCGATGGCGGCCTTGGTCAACAGGTCATCCTGGCCCATCATCGCCATCGCCTGCTCCACGGCCATGTCCTTGTTCTCGGCCAACTGGTCGAGGATGACGGCCAGAACCTGCCGGTCGACAAATTCAGCGTCAATGTGGCGGAGAAAGCCGTCGTCGTCGACAATATAGTGCGCCTCGCCGCCAATGAACGCCGCAGCCACAGGATTTTCATTTTCGTCGTATACCAGTCCGTCAAACATCGCTTGTCGCGCCATGATGATAACACTCCTTTATAGATCATACTGCCGGCGAGCAAGGCGGCAAGTGATGTTCCGCAGTTTCTTACATTCCCGATCGACGATCGGGGGGACGGCCGGGGTTAAATCAATGATGAGCGCGAACAAACCTAATATGCCCGACATTTAAGCTATGCTATAATGGGAAGGTTATATATGATACAACACGCTTGTCGCGGAAGGGTCAGACAACCGGGCGACGCCCGGGTTACAGACTGTGGACGGTTCGGTAGTCCCACCACTGTCCGTTTGCGGCGACAAACAACCTGTCAACGAATCATTGGAAAGGATAATTAAGAACCTTGTTCAGACCACTTGACTGGCTTCTGGGATTTTTCTCACTGGACATCGGCATCGACCTGGGCACGGCCAACACCCTGGTCGCCATACGCGATAAGGGTATCGTCATCAACGAGCCGTCGTGGGTGGCGATCAACAAGCGCACGCGCCGGCCGCTGGCCATCGGCGCGGAAGCGCGGGAGATGGTCGGCCGCACCCCCGGCGATATCGTCGCCATTCGCCCGCTGCGCGACGGCGTCATCTCCGAGTTTGAGATCACCGAGGCAATGCTCAAATATTTCATCGACAAGGCCCATGAGCAGATGCTCGTGCCCTTTCCGCGGCCGCGGGTTGTCGTCGGCGTGCCCAGCGGCGTGACCGAGGTGGAGAAACGCGCCGTCTATGACGCCACCATCTCGGCCGGGGCGCGCGAAGCCTATCTCATCGAGGAGCCAATGGCTGCGGCGGTCGGCGCGGGATTGCCGATCATCGAATCACGCGGCAGCATGATGGTCGACATCGGCGGCGGCACGACTGAGGTGGCCGTGTTCGCCATGGGCGGCATCGTCGTCAGTCGCTCCATTCGCGTGGCCGGCGACGAGATGGATGAGGACGTCATCGGTTACATCCGCAACAAATACAACCTGCTCATCGGCGAGCGCATGGCCGAGCGCGCCAAAATGGCCATTGGCTCGGCTTTCCCATTGCCCGAGGAGAAGACGATGACCATCCGCGGTCGCAATCTGATCAGCGGACTGCCACAGGTGGTCGAGATCAGCAGTATCGAGCTGCGCGAGGCGATGACGCCGTCAATCAATATTATTGTCGATACCGTTCTTGACGCGCTCGACGAGACGCCACCTGAGTTGATCTCCGACCTCATCGAAACAGGCATTTGTCTGGCGGGTGGCGGCGCTTTGATCCAGGGTCTGGCTGATCGCCTCGAGGATGCGGTCAAGATGCGCGTTTGGGTGGCCGAGGACGCCATGACGTGCGTAGCTCGTGGCGCGGGTCGGGTGCTGGAAGACCTGGATAACTACGAGCGAGTCCTTGTGGGCCTGCACCGGGGCAGTACACGCCACTAGATCTGCCGGCGTCGGGCAACACTGCCCGACTACCTGATCGCCTATGAATCCGGGGCGAACGCAACAACGTATCCGCTGGGTCACTCTGGCCGTTCTCATCGGTTCGGCCGTCCTGCTCACCATCCTCGACTCCACCGGCACATTGGACAGCGTGTTCGGTTTTTTGCGCGACCCAATGTCGTTTGTCAGTGACTGGACATCGAGCCAGACAGATGTCGTGGCCGATGTGATGACCGGCCCGCGCAATCTGGAAGCGGCGTTGGAGGAAATCTCCCGCCTGGAGACCGAAAACGAGACCCTCCGCAAAGAAAATGAGGAGCTGCTGGAAGCCGCGGGTGAGAACCAGATCCTTCGCGAACTGTTCAATCGTGCCGCTGATACACCCGAATATCGTCGCATCACAGCCGACGTCATCGGTCAGGACACAAACCCCGCACTGCAAAGCATCATCATCAACAAGGGTTACGATCATGGCGTGCGCGTCGGAATGCCGGTTGAGGCGGCGCGTGGGCTGGTGGGACAGGTCTATCGCGTCACCAACAACGCCTCGCAGGTCGCCCTGCTGACCGAGACAGCCAGCGCCATACCCGTTCGGTTAGGTTCCACACGAGCAACGGGCATCTTGCGCGGGGCGGGGCGCGGAGCCTTGCCGACGATAGACTGGATCGATCTCCAGTACGATGTCCAGGTTGGCGAGCTTGTCACCACTTCCGGCCTGGGCGGCAAGTTCCCCGAAAATCTGGTGATCGGCCGGGTCATCGAAGTCGAGCGCAATGAAGCCGAACTTTTCCAGCGCGCCGTCGTCCAGCCCGCTGTCGACTTCAACAACGTGGAGATTGTATTCGTGGTGACCGAGTTCAACACGGTCAACACCGAGATCTTCAACGAGGCGCCATAGCTGATGGGTAACCACATTTATATCGCCATCCCGATCATGGCCCTGCTGGCGATTGTCGAGTCGTCAATCCTGAGCCGGTTCCCCATCGGCGGCACTGTACCGCAACTCATGTTTTTGGTTGCCCTGGTCTGGGGCATGGAACGCGGCCTGGAAGAGGGGTTGGTATGGGCCTTTATCGCTGGCTTATTTGCCGATCTCTACTCGTTGGCCCCCATGGGAATCTCATCGCTGGCTTTTATGGCCGGTGTTGCCGGGCCGCTGCTCCTGCGCCAGGTATTACCGCCGCGCCGGCTGTTGGTCGCCATGCTGCTGGCTGCGCTCGGCACGATTATCTATCTCACCGTTTATGCACTCGGCTTGCGTGTCTTCGGATTCGGCATCTCGTTTGGGGGACTTGCCGAACTATGGCCTCTCATCGTGCTCCATACCGTCCTGATCGTGCCGCTGTATCTGATGACAAGCGCATTGCTGCGCGCCTCCCAACCGCGACGAGTAGAATTTTAGAATTATCCAATCACGCCGCTGGTTAAGAAAAACCGGTGAAAGCGTGAAATCCGTATCAGGCTTCGGCATAATAACCCAACGATGTCTAGCATGGGATGGATTCCTCCAGAGGAGCGGGATCCGGAGATTCAACAAATCCCCGGCGTCGGCGCACGCCTGATGTTCATGCGGGTGGTCATCGTTATCGTGCTCGCCCTGCTGGTCTACCGCGTCTATTGGCTCCAACAAAATCGGGGTACCAATTTAACGTTGCGTGCCTCGGAAAATCAGTTCGCTGAGCTGACTACCGATCCACCGCGAGGGGTCATTGTTGATCGCAACGGGGAGCCGCTGGCCATCAACGAACCCAGTTTCAATGTCACAATCACGCCCGCTTTCCTGCCTTCTGACGAAGATGAACGCCAGGGCATATTCGAGCGATTATCGATGCTGACAGGCGTACCAATAACCAACACTGTCCAGCAGGAGGCATTAATTGCCGACGCCAACCCGGAATTGGTGAGCACATATAGCCGATTGGCCGAGATTTATGGCGCATCGGTGGAGGAAACGCTCGACGAGGCCGGGGTCGTCCCCCAACTGCCACGCAGCATCGAGGGAATCGTCGAGGAAAACAGCTTTGCCCCTTATATACCAGCGGTCATCACTACCGGTGTGCCGATTTCCGTCGCCTATCGCATCGAGCAGGAAAGCATCTTCCTGCCCGGCGTGCGCATCGTCCCGCAGGCCTTGCGCGAATATCCATCAGGCGAATATACCGCACACCTGATTGGTTATATGGGGCCGGTGCCGAACCAGAACTGGATCGATGTGTTGCACTACGAGCGCGACGACCGCGTCGGGTGGGCCGGACTTGAGTCGTCCATGGAACTGGAACTGGCGGGTGAAAAGGGTCGCCGGACCATTGAACAGGACTGGACGGGCCGCGAGGTGCGCCAGATCGGCGAGGCGATTGAGTCTGAGGCAGGCCTTAACCTGCATCTGACGCTCGACCTGCGCCTGCAGATGATCACCTACGATATTCTGCGGCAGTTTATGAAGCAAAACAGCGAGACAGCCCGCGTCGACGAGATCACCGGCGAGCGAACTTTCCCGGAGATTGAGCAGGCGGCCGTTGTGGCGATTAATCCCAAGACCGGCGAAATTCTGGCCATGGTCAACCTGCCGACCTTCGATAACAACCGCTTCCAGACCGAGGTTCCTGTCGATTACTACCTGGGGCTGGCACGCAACGAGTACACACCCCTGGTCAACCACGCCATCAGTGGCACCTACCCACCCGGATCGGCCTTCAAGCTGGTGCCTGCGGCGGCGGCCTTGCAGGAAGGCGTCATATCGCCGGATCGATACCTGTTCGATCCCGGCACCATTGAGATCCCCAACCGCTTCGCGCCGAACGACCCTGGCCGCGTCCAGCCCTTCGTCTGTTGGGATCTGGCCGGTCATGGTTTGGTCAACATGCGCCTGGCCATCAAGCACTCCTGTGACGTCTATTTCTACAAGATCACCGGCGGATTCGACCAGGACGGTGAGTTCGTGGAAGGGCTGACGGTCGACCGCATCGACGTCTATGGGCAGCAATTTGGCTTCGGTCGCGTCCAGGGCATCGAGCTGCCGCTGGAAGCCCAGGGCAATCTGCCCACCCGGGCCTGGAAACGGCAGACGCAGGGCGAGCCATGGTCGACCGGTGACGACTACAACCTGGGCATTGGCCAGGGATTCATGACCGCCACGCCGATGCAGCAGGCGCAGATGGCGGCGGTCATCGCCAACGGGGGATTCCTCTATCGGCCGCGCATCGTCCATCACATGACTGATGAGGACGGGAATATCGTCAAAACGGACGATAATGGCAATATCATTGCCCGCGCTCATCAAGGTCGAAACGGGGAAACCATTCTGACGGACAGAGACGGCAACCTCCTGGACGACCCGACCCTCGACTTCGAGTTCGACGCCGAGGGCAACTACATCTTTCAGCCGGAAGTCATCGACACCCTGGCCGTCGACCGGGATTACATCCGCGTCGTGCAGGAAGGGATGCGCATGGTTAACCAGGACCTCGGCGAGGGTAACTTCGGTACCGGCGCGACCTATATCGAATGGGAGTCGCTGGAAGCGGCCGGCATCCCCACCGCCGGCAAGACGGGCACGGCCGAATATTGCGACAACATCGCCATCAACCGCGGCTGGTGCCGGTTCGAAGATATCGCCCAGCGACGTATCCTGCCCACCCACGCCTGGTATGTGGCCTACGCACCCTACGACGACCCGGAAATCGCCGTGTCGGTCTTCATCTTCAACGGCGGTGAGGGTTCAGCCTGGGCCACACCCGTCGCCTGTCACGTCATCGCCGCCTACTTCGGCGTCGGCCAGTATTCGTCCCTGATGGGCGATCTGACACCTGATGAGGCAGCCCAGCAACCGACGGTATGCAACTCTATCCTCTTCTTCCCCAAATTGCCGCAGTTTGACTTCGGCAACGACAACACGCCGGCCGACAGCGAGGCCCAGAACAACCAAACCCCGGCCTTCGAGGGCGGCATCGTGCCCGCACCCTAGTTAACATCCTACTGCTTCGCTATCTACTCCCGTCCAATCGTAGCCGCCCCTTTTTTGTGCTATCATCCTGCGCATGGGAACCATCATCCTCGTGCGGCACGGCGAAAATGACTGGTCCAAAAAGAATAAACTGGCGGGTCGCCTTCCGGGCGTTCATCTGAACGAAACCGGTCACCGCCAAGCCCATGGTGTCGCCCAGCGGCTGGCGGCGTTGCCGCTGAAAGCCGTCTATAGCAGCCCAATCACCCGTTGTGCCGAAACGGCGTCATATATCGCCGATATTCATAGTCTGTCGATCCAGTACGTCGATGAAGTCGGCGAAGTTGAATATGGCGAATGGGAAGGCAAGAAGATCAAGAAGCTGGCCAAATTGCCGGCGTGGCGCGCCGTCCAGTACTTCCCCAGTCGCACCCGCTTTCCGAATGGCGAGGCCCTGCGCGAAGTACAATTCCGCGCCGTTCAGGCTATCGAAGAGATAGCCGCTCGCCACGAGGAAGAACTGGTGGCAGTCGTCTCCCACGCCGACATCATCCGGCTGGTGTTGGCCCATTACCTCGGCATCCACATCGACCTGTTCCAGCGCCTGGTCATCTCGCCTGCGTCGGCCAGCGTCCTGACCCTCGGCGCGGACGGGATGGTGCGAGTGTTGCGGGTGAACGACGACGGTCCGCTGCACCCGCCCAAATCGCCTGGCGACGACGCGACGGGGAAAAAGAAAGGCCGTAAATCCAAAACCGGGCGCAAGCAAGACGAACCCCTGCCGGGCCAGGATGGAGAAAGTGCGGACGGGGCGAATGTCGTCCCATCGGCGGACGGAACCACGACCGCCGACTCGCAACATCTTCTGCCGGCCGACGCGCCTGATGAAGAAGAGTAAGTGTACATGGCTCATCAAATTGATCTGAATCCGGCTTCGCATCTTACCGTCGGAACCGTCGGGGTACCCGGCCGGCGCACCTTCTACCTGCAAGGCAGTCGCGGCTCGCAAGTCATCTCGCTCGTCATCGAAAAGGAGCAAGCCATCCTGCTGGGTGAGAGCCTGGCTAATTTCCTCGAGGAGCTGGATCGAAGCCACCCGCCAAGCACTAGGGAAAGTCCCGAACCGGTGTGGATGGACATGCGCCTGCGCGAACCGATCGAGGAGCTTTTTCGCGTGGGTAACATGGGCCTGGGTTACAGCGAGAACGACGATCTTATCGTCCTCATCGCCTATGAGATGGTGGAGGAGGGAGACGATCCCAACGTTGTCAGCTTTTGGGCGACGCGATCACAGGTTCAAGCGTTCATCAAACACGTGGCCGAAGTCGTCAGTCAGGGGCGACCCATATGTGGAAACTGCGGCCAGCCCATCGACCCCGAAGGGCACTTTTGCCCGCAACGCAACGGACACCGGCATTAACCGCGGGCAAATCGGCCGCGGCGAGGCGCGCATGAGCGACATGGCAACGGGCGACGTTTTGCATTTAATGCAAAACGGAACGGTAGAGATCGAGGGACTGTTACCCTGGAGCTCCAACTACACGTTTCTCGTGCGGGTTTGCGACGGCGCACAGGAATTGGGGGCGGTCTATAAACCGCAACGAGGCGAGCGGCCGCTGTGGGATTTTCCGCAAGGGTCGCTTTGTCTGCGCGAGCTGGCGGCCTTCATCGTTAGCGAAGCCCTTGACTGGCACATCGTCCCCCCCACCGTGCTGCGCGAGGCACAGCACGGCCCGGGCACTATCCAGCTCTACATCGATCACGATCCGGCGCGCCACTATTTCACTATTGAAGGAGACGAAACAGTCCGGTCGCAATTGCAAAGGATCGCGCTGCTCGATATCATAATCAACAACGCCGACCGCAAGGCGGGCCATGTCCTTATCCAGGAGGATGGCGAGGTTCCCCGGCTGTGGGGAATCGATCATGGCATCTGCTTCCACGAAGACCCCAAACTACGCACCGTCATCTGGGAGTTCGGCGGCACGCCCATCCCTGACGACATGAGGGCCGATCTGGAGGGCTTTCGTAGCAGGCTGGAGGATGGCGCGGATGATCTGGCGACAAGGTTGGGGCAACTGCTCTCAGCGGCCGAGACGGAGGCGCTCCATCGTCGTCTGAGCCGGGCCATCAACCGCCCCAATTTCCCGCAACCGGGCGCGGGCCGCCATTATCCGTGGCCGCCTGTCTGAGATCGCGAGGCGCATGAGATGTCGACCGACGCGCAAATCGACCGGGCTGTCGAACTGCTAAGGCAAGCTCGCCACGCCGTGGCCCTGACCGGCGCGGGTATCAGCACCCCCTCGGGCATCCCCGATTATCGAAGCCCGAAATCCGGCCTGTGGGAGAAGGCGGCCGACATGATGGAAGTCGCCAGCATCTACGCCTTTCGCCACAACCCGCAGGCGTTCTATGACTGGTTGCGGCCCCTGCTGCGAGTCATCCTGGACGCCCGACCCAACCCGGCCCATTACGCCCTGGCGCAGCTGGAGGCGACCGGCTGCCTGAAGGCGGTCATCACCCAAAATATTGATCTGCTCCACGAGCGGGCGGGGTCCCAAAACCTTTATGAGGTTCACGGCCATTTACGCGAGGTCGTCTGCCCGGCGTGCCATTATACCCTGCCCGCCGCCGACCTGATGGATGAATTCATGGCCAGGGGCACAATCCCGCGTTGTATCCGCTGCCATCACATTATGAAGCCCAACGTCGTCCTCTTCGGGGAGCTGTTGCCATGGGCGACGATGAAGGCTGCCCAAATGCACGCGCGGGCGGCCGACTTGGTGATCGTCGCCGGGTCGTCGCTGGAAGTGGCCCCGGCCGGCGATCTGCCGGAACTGGCCCTGGACAACGGAGCACGACTCGTCATCATCAACTTCATGGAGACTCACCTGGATCATCGGGCCGATATCATCATCCGCGCCGATGTGGCCGACGTGCTGCCGCAACTGGCTCGGCCGTTCCTGCCATCCCGACCGGAAACAGGCTCCGCGACCGACCGGATCACGCTCGGCGCGATTGGTAAGATTTCCTCCTCCGGCGACGTCAGAATGGGCGAATAACCAAACGTGGGGCTATTATTTACAGTTTGGGGAGAGCATGGGCGCGAAGTGGCCCCACTGCCTGCCATACCCCGCGAATAGTGAACGAGAGAAGCATGCAAAGAGAACGAGTAGTAATTATAGGCTCCGGCCCGGCCGGCCTGTCGGCCGCCATCTATACCGCGCGCGGAATGTTGCACCCCGTCGTCATCACCGGCACTCAACTTGGAGGCCAGATCTCGCTGACCAGCGAAGTCGAGAACTACCCCGGCCTGTTCAACCCCCAGTCTACGCCGACCGGCCCGGACATGGTGGAGTTGATGCGAGCGCAGGCCGAGCATTTCGGCGCGCGGCTGGTCTATGACGAGGTGACCGGCGTCGATTTCCGCAACGGGCCGCCCTTTACAATCAAGACCCACGGCGAGACGTATCAGGCCGACTCGGTCATCGTGACCGCCGGCGCGTCCCCCAAGCACCTGGGCGTTCCCGGCGAGGCGGAATATGTCGGTCGCGGGGTCAGCTATTGCGGAACCTGCGACGGCTTTTTCTTTCGGGGCAAGGACGTGGCCGTTGTCGGCGGCGGAGACAGCGCCATGGAGGAGAGCATCTTCCTGACCAAGTTCGCCGACAAGGTGACTATCGTCCACCGGCGCGACGAATTGCGCGCGGGACCGACGCTGCAGCGGCGAGCCTACGCCAACGAGAAGATCGGCTTCATCTGGGATACGGTTATCGAGGAAATCGCGGGCAATGACGTCGTGCAGAACGTGGTGACGCGCAATGTGAAGACCGGCGAGGTGAGCGAATTACCTGTCGATGGTGTGTTCATCTTCATCGGGCATTATCCCAACAGCGAATTTCTGGTGGGGCAACTGGCGATGGACGAGCACGGCTACGTCATCACCGACGAGTTTATGCGCACCAGCGTGCCGGGGATTTATGCGGCGGGGGAAATACAGGACCCGCACTACCGCCAGATTGCCACTTCGGTTGGCCAGGGCGTGGCCGCGGCCCTGCAACTGGAACGCTGGCTGGCGGACAAAGAGGAATAAGAGCAGCCGACTGAAATCTGTGGTGAGCTTGATCCCGTCACCAAAAATCCCCGGCAAGACTATCAAGTCTTGCCGGGGATTTTTATTGCGTCGCCGGCTCCGGCCCGACTTTGGCGCGGTGAAGCTCGACGAGATCCTCAAACGAGGTAACGCGCCCCACGTCCAGCAGGAATTGGCGCAGCGAAGGGCTGGCCTGGCGCAGATCGCGCAGCATGGGGCCGATGGGGTCAGTGCCGGCCGCGCCGCCCGGTTCGGCGGCATAGCCGCCGTAGAAGGCAAAATACGCCTGATTCAGCTTGCGAATGTTGTAACCGTTGTCGATGAAGACCCGGCGTCGCTGCTCCATGTAGGATTCGGCCTGCTCTATTTTCCCCTCCGCAAGCAGTTGGTCGACTTTGGCCCGCGTCTCAGCCATCTCGGCCGGGAAATCGAAGACCGGAACCGGCGAGGGCTGCACCGGAGCGGGAGAGGCGGCCGTCTGCGGTACCATTTCGGGATAGTAGCGCTCGATGACGAGCGGGCCGATCTCCAGATCGACCAGCGAGGCGACAGTCTCGTTAATCGTGCGCATCTGCGCGTTTTCCAGATAGCGAATGCCCAACGGTTGGAGCGACAGCCAGTGGTGGGTCCATTCGTGGGCTGTTACCTCCGCCAGCCAGTTGATGCTGGATGTCTCCCGGATCATGGCCGGGTAGGTGCCCAAGCCGCCGATAGGCACCACCAGCGCCGACTGGTCCAACTGGTCGAACACGGCATCTTCCATCAGTTCCTTGTCCTCGGTGGTCAGGCCGGGCACCAGCGCGGCTGAGTCGATTTGGGCGATTCGGTCACGCGGGGACAGGATGAGCATGTAAGGGACAGGCGACATGGTCATCATCACGGGCGGCCAGGTGACGCCACCGACGGCCAACCCTTCCTCGTTGAGCAGTGTCGCCACCTGCTGCTGAACGATGTCTTCCACGAGGGGGCGGCGCGCGTCCAGGTCGCGGCGCAGCTCGTCGCGCTCAGCTCGCATATCGGCGGTGGCTACCTCGGGGTCTGAAACTGTTGGGTCAGAGAAGGCGCGCTCGATTTGAGCTTCGATGCGCTGAACGTCGCCCAGTTGGGCCAGATAGGCCAGAACGACCTCTTGTTGGGTCTCTGCCGGCATAGAGCGCCGGGTTTCAGAGAATAGTTCCTGGGCTTTGTCCTCCAGCGCCCTGAGTGACCATCCCAGGAAGTCGAAGCGGTATTCACGACCGACGATGGTCTGGAAGCGGAACCTGGCATCGCCAAAGGCGGGCCACTCCGGAGCGATAACGACCACCAGCAGGGTCACAAACAAGGAGAGTCGAATGAACAACCAGGCGCGACGGCGAAACATAACGGTGTCGATCATACGGCAGGGCGGCGGCCGCGGCCACAATTCAGACGGCGGTTTCACCAACACTTAACCCGACAATGGATTAGAAACTTCGTCTTATAGGTTACGTATTGGCAAGTTGAAGATAAAATCATTATGTGGCTGTCCGGCCGGTTGCATTACCGGATCAATCGTCCCTGGCCGTCGCCCACTAGTCTGGCCTGATAACAGGACATTCAATTTGTAGGCTATCAGCTTCCGGAGGCTTCATCCTCGTGCGTTTTCGTCGCGGCATCCGCCGAAAAACAATCTCTCTCGACAATTCCGGCCGGCCCGCCGGCACGACCTCATTCAGGCGGCTTCTCGGCTATGTACGCCCCTATTGGCCCTGGATGACCGTCGCCGTGCTGGCCCTCGTGATCGGCACCTTGTTGGGGCTGGTGCTGCCGCTGGTCGTGCGCAACCTGGTGGATTTCGTCATTGTCAACAAAGATTTCGACGACCTGAAACGAGTGACGCTGGGCCTGGTCATCGTCTTCGCACTCCAGTCCATTTTCACCTTCATCGAGCAAATAACGATGGCCTACTCCGGCGAACGAGCCGTGGCCGATATTCGCATCGACGTTTTCACCCATCTGCAGTCTCTGCCGCTCAGTTTTTACGCCGAACGCCGGACGGGTGAGCTGGTCTCGCGGGTCACCAACGACGTCGCGCTCCTGCAACAAGCCATGACGAGCCAACTGATCGGCTTGTTGCGGCAGACCATCAATATCGTCGGCGGAACGCTGCTCTTGTTCTGGCTCGACTGGCGATTGACCATGTTCATCCTGCTGGTGGTGCCCATCATCACCCTGACGATGGTCTGGCTGGGGAGCAGGATCCGGCGGGCAACCGTCGGCGTGCAGGATGCGCTGGCTGAGGTGGCCAGCATTGCCGAAGAGACAACGCGGGGCGCGCGCATCGTCAAGTCGTTCGCGCGGGAACCGTATGAGATCGGCCGCTTCAGCGAGCGAGTGATGACCCTCTATCGTGCCGCCATGCGGCGGGCGCGAATTACCTCCACGCTCGCCCCTTTGATCGGTTTCATCGCCTCGATCACGATCACCGGCATCCTCTACTACGGCGGGTCACAGGTCATTCTCGGACGTCTGTCGCCCGGCGATCTCATCGCCTATCTCATCTACACGGTAATGATCGCCACCCCCATCGCCATCATGGCCGATATGTACGGTCAATTCCAGTCCGCTATCGGCGCGTCGCAACGACTGTTCGAACTGCTCGATCGCCCTTCGGACATCGTGGAGCGGCCCGACGCCCGACAATTGCCGCTGGTGGCCGGCGAGGTGATCTTCGATAAAGTATCCTTTCATTATACCGAGACCATAGACGTCATCGACACCGTCTCCTTTGAGGCCCGACCCGGGCAGCTTATCGCCCTGGTTGGGCCGAGCGGCGCGGGCAAGAGCACGCTGGTCAACCTCATCCCCCGCTTCTACGACGTCGTCGGCGGAAGCATCACCGTCGACGGCTATGATCTGCGCGATGTCACCCTTAAGAGCCTGCGGGAGCAGATCGGTATCGTGCCGCAGGAGACGATCCTGTTTTCCGGCAGCGTCTACGAAAACATTCTCTACGGGCGGCTGGACGCAACTCGCGCCGAGGTTGAAGCGGCGGCCATCGCCGCCAACGCTCATCGCTTCATCGTGGAAGACCTGGAAGCGGGCTACGACACGACTGTCGGCGAGCACGGGGCAAAGCTGAGCGGCGGCCAGCGGCAACGCATCGCCATCGCGCGGGCCATCCTCAAGGATCCGCGCATCCTGATCCTCGACGAAGCCACTTCATCGCTCGACAGCGAGAGCGAGAGCCTGGTGCAGGAGGCGCTGGAGCGGCTGATGAGCGGCCGCACGTCGTTTGTCATCGCCCACAGGCTCAGCACGGTGCTAAACGCGGACTGGATTCTGGTGATCAACAAGGGCGGGATCGTCGAGCAGGGAACCCACAGTTCTTTGCTGCTCAACCCCGATGGCATGTACACGCGGCTGCACCAGATGCAGTTCACCACAGCCTGATAACAACGCCAATAAATAAAAACAGCCGCCCAAATCGGGCGGCTGCGCGTTCAAGCCGTTATATGCGGGTGATTTGCGATCGGATGGTCTACTCGGCCGTCTGGGCGGCCTGGGATGGCGCAGTGGCATCGTTGGCGTCGGTGTAGAAAGACTCCACGAGCGCTTCCTGTTTGTTCACCCGGGAAGAAAGCATCCCCGCCGCCAGGACGAAGATCGAACTGAATACCGATGCTCCCAGAAAAATAAAAAACCAGGTCATTTGCAAGTACCTCTACGTCAGGTTACGGATTTCGGGGAAATTCCTCATTTACCGTAAGATTGTTCGTAAGAAAGTTTTGCTAGGTTGATCTACTCAATGATGTTCGCATTATAACGGTTCACCGGCTCCCTGTCTACCCTCCAGGATGAAATTCGGGTAACAATCCGGTCACAGCTTTAATAACGCTCATTTTTGGGTGGACAGTAATCCTTCGCCGGTGGCGTCTTCGTTCCGACAGTTCACCCGCAGACGCTTCGTCAACTGCCTGACCAGTTCGGCTTACGCTTGTTGACGAAGGCGTCCATTCCTTCTTTCTGGTCAGCCGTGCCAAACAACAGATAGAACAGCCGTCGCTCGTGGTCCAGCCCGGCCCGCAGCGGCATCTCGAACGCGGCATTGACGGCTTCCTTGGCCAGGCGCACCGCCACCGGCGCGCGGGCGGCGATCTCGTTGGCCAGCCGGATCGCCTCCTCCAGGTAGACCTCGACCGGATAGACACGGTTGACGAGGCCGTAGCGCAGCGCCTCGGCGGCCGAGAGGTAGCGCCCGTTCAGCACCATCTCCATGGCCACCGCCTTGCCTACGGCCAGCGTCATGCGCTGTGTGCCGCCCGCGCCGGGGATGACCCCCAGGTTGATCTCCGGCTGACCGAACTGGGCTGTCTCGCTGGCGACGATCATGTCGCAGGCCATGGCCAGTTCGCAACCGCCGCCCAGCGCGAAGCCGGAGACGGCGGCGATGATCGGCTTGCCCATCGCCCGCAGGCGGTCCCACAGGTCGATGAAGGAGTTGGTCATCATGGTGGTGGGGGTGGCCGTGGCCATCTCCTTGATGTCGGCCCCGGCGGCGAAGGCTCGCTCGCTGCCGGCGACGACCATGCAGCCGATGGCCGGGTCGGCATCAAAGGCGGCCAGCGCGTCCATCAGCTCGGTCATCAGTTCGCGATTCAGGGCGTTGAGGGCTTTCGGCCGGTTCAGCTGGACGACGCCGGCGCGCCCCTCGATTCGGGTCAGGATGTTTTCGTAGGTCATGTTTTCCTCCGTATCAGGGGCAAGGCGACCGAAAGACGGGCCAGCCGGCCCTCCGATTGTCTGCCCCAACGTTTTATAAGGGTTACACCCGGTAATCTGATTCCTGCCGGGGCCACAGTCGCCAGATGATGATCGCGAACATGGCGCTTACTACCAGGTAGACCGTGTTGATACCCGTCTGCGTGATGTCGGCCGGCGGCTCGAACACAAACCAGGCCGTGAAGCTCTGCAAGGCCTGGACGATTATCGGGCCAAGGATGCTGCCTGTCCGCAGGCGGATGATGCCATAGGCAATGCCCCAGCTCAGGAAATAGAGCAGCGCCGGGAAACCCGGAAGCAGCGCTTCGCGAAACAGGAGATAGCCCACAGCGCCAAACAGGACACCGGAGGCGACGGCCGCCGTCAACCCGCCGCGCCAATCGGCCAGCGAGCGGAACACGAGGCCAAACGCCCATAACTGTGTGGCGAAGGCCTCGAAGAGAAGCAGGTAGACAAAGGCCCGCCCCGCCCCCTCGGAACGGGTGGCCATCACCTGGATGTGGAGCGGTATCTCGACCACAATCTGACCGAGCTCGTTGACGCTGGTTTGCGGCAGCGTCGGCAGGAAGCGGCCGATGAGCACCGCGACCCATACCAGTACAGCGAAGCCGATTCCGGCGAACAATGGCCGGCCGCCACGCAAAGCCAATCCGCGCAGGCCATACAGGCGCAAGCCGACGAACCACGCCGCCACGCCCAACCCGGCGAAGACAGGCGCGGCATTGGTCGGCGTCCCGACCGCGCGAGGCGCGAAGAGCGACCCGGTGATGACGCCCACCAGCAAGGCAACAGACAGCGGCACGATGATAGCGATGATGACTCGATTGCGGGCCGTGCCAGCCGGCACAGATTCAGAGGGAGAGGGCGCGCCGTTTCCGGTGTTGGCGTCCCCGACAGTTTTTTGCGACATGGGCAGGATTGTAGCACTACCCTGGCCCTTTGGGCATACACAGCCGCGTGGCCCATCCTTGTGACTCGTTGCGCCTTAGGCTACACTCTCACAGTATGGTCCAATCCGAGAATCAAGTACCCGCCCAATCAGCCTGGGCCTGGGACGCCCGGCGAATCGGCTTGCTGGGCATCCTGATCTTCAGCCGTTTTCTGCATAGCACACTCCTTCGAATCGTTTACCCATTCGCGCCGGCCTTCGCTCGGGGCCTCGGCGTGCCCATCGGCACGATCTACCTCGTCGTCTCTTTCCGCAACCTGTTGAGCCTGCTCAGTCCGCTTTTCGCCTCGTTGCCCCAACGCTTCGGCTACCGGAACGTCATGGCGGCCGCCATCATGGCGCTGAGTGCGGTCTGCCTGCTGGTGGCAGGCGTGCCCGTCTTCTGGACGTTCGCCGTCGCCATCATCGCCGGTGGTGTGATCAAGGTCATCTTCGACCCGACCATGCAGGCCTATCTGGGCGACATCGTGCCCTATTCGCAGCGCGGCAAGGCGATATCTTTGACGGAGTTCGGCTGGAGCGGAGCGTTTCTGATTGGCGCGCCCCTCACCGGCTGGCTCATCGCCCAACAGGGGTGGTCCGCGCCGTTCCTGTGGCTGGGGTTGGCGGCGGTTCCGACGGCCGTGTTGTTGCGGCGCGCCCTGCCCCCGACGGGTAAGACAGCCGGCCATGAAACGGCCGGCCTGGGCTATATCTGGCGAACGTTACGCCGCTACCCGGTTATCTGGGCTTCATCACTCTTCATGATGTTGGCGCTGGTGGCGCAGGAATCATTTTTCATCGTCTACGGCGACTGGATGGAAAGTGTGTTCAAACTGAATCTGACAAGCCTGGGGGCTGCCACCATACTCATCGGGGTGGCCGAGACGTGTGGCGAGGCGACGGCCGGCTGGTCGACCGATCGATTCGGCAAACGCCCGGTCACCATCCTGTGCGGGCTTATCAACGCTGCCATCTTCCTCCTCATCCCCCTGAGCACCGGTTCACTGGTGACGGCGGTGGTGGCGATGGTGGCTCTGTTCTTCACATTCGAGGTCGCCGTTGTCGGGGCCATCCCGCTGTTAACGGAACTGGTGCCGGGCGCGCGAACGGTCGTGATGTCGATGAGCCTGGGGGCGATGGCTGCCGGGCGCACGATCGGCTCACTCATCGGCCCCATCGCCTGGTCCAGGGCCGGTGTCGCCGGCAACAGCATCATCGCGGCGGTGATGATGCTGCTGGCTGTGCTGGTGCTGTTCCGCTGGCTGCACGAAGGAAAGGAGGAGATTTCATGAGCGAGCGTGTCGATTTGTTGATTCATTCGGCCGGACAACTTTGCATCGTCCCGCCCCATGACGGCGGACCACAACGCGGCGCGGCGCTGGGCGACCTGGGCCTCATCGCCAACGGCGCACTGGCTGTGCGGGGCGGCCGCGTGCTGGCCGTGGGCGATTCGGCTGAGTTACGTCGCCGTTACGAGGCCGCTGAAACCATCGACGCCGGCGGGCGGTGTGTCCTGCCCGGCTTTGTCGATCCGCACACCCACGTACCTTGGGCGGGCGACCGCGCCGGGGAGTTCGAGCGACGTCTGGCCGGCGCGACCTACATGGAGATCATGAACGCCGGAGGCGGCATCATGTCGACCGTCCGCAACACACGACGGGCGAGCGCGGCCGAACTGGCGGCCGACAACCTGCCACGGTTAGCCCGGATGTTGCGCCACGGCACGACCAGCGCCGAGGCCAAGACGGGCTACGGACTGGACACGGCCACCGAACTGAAGCAACTGGACACCATCGTCGCTCTCGCAGCGGCGCAGCCGGTGGAATTGACGGCCACGTTTCTCCCTGCCCACGCCGTGCCGGAGGAGTTTCGCGGCGATACCGAGGGATTCGTGCGGGCCGTCATCGCGGAGATGCTGCCGGCCGGGGCGGAATGGATGCGCGAGCGCGGCGTCTCTCTCTTCTGCGACGTATTTTGCGAGGACGGGGCCTTTGACCTCGATCAGACGCGGCGCATCCTGGAAGCGGCCGCAGCCCTCGGCTACCGGCTGAAGGTCCACGCCGACGAGTTTGTCGGGTTGGGCGGCACAAAGTTGGCCGTGGAGCTTGGAGCCATCTCGGCCGACCACCTGGTGAAGACGCCGGCGGCCGACATCGAGGCCCTCGGGCGCGGAGCGACGATAGCCGTGGGTCTGCCGGGGACGCCTTTCGGGCTGGCCCACCACGAGTACACCCCGGCCAAGGCGATCCTGGCCGCGGGCGGAGCGC
>JAHDWL010000106.1 GCA_023384355.1 Anaerolineae bacterium | reverse complement strand
CCAAACAGCGCGAAATCATCCGGGTCGATCTGGCGCGAGGCGTGCATCAGCACCGCATTCATCACCTCGATCGCCATGCGCGACTCCAGTGTGACCCCGGCCCGCACGCCGACGCAAGGGTCGTGGCGGCCCTTCCTCAGCTCGAAGTCGATCTCCTCCAGGTTCTTGCGGACGGACTGTTGGGGCAGGGTGATGGAGCTGGTCGGCTTGAAGTAGACGCGGGCCACGAGCGGGTTGCCGGTGGTGATGCCGCCGATGAGGCCGCCGTGGCTGTTGGCGGCGTAGCCCGTGGCGCGGATGGGGTCGTTGTTCTCGCTGCCGCGCCGCCCGGCCACGGCCGCGCCGTCGCCGATCTCGCACGCCTGAACTGCGTGTAGTCCTCCGAGGCTGCCCATCAAACGCAGCTTCAGGCTCTGATAAAGCGGGTCGCCGGCCAGCGCGGGCACGTTATACCCGACGACCTCGACCGCCGCGCCCAGCGAGTCCCCGGCGATGCGCGTGCGCTTGATGAGTTCGGCCGCTTCGGCGGCGAAGTCAGCGTCCACGGTGGGGATGCCGATGGCGCTCCACGAGTCCGACAGCTCGTCGGCCAGCGATTTGACCTGTTCCGGGGAGGGGCGGGGGCCAAAGCCGGCGGCGATGCCGGCGAGGGTGCGTCCGGCGTGCAGCGGCCCGACCTGCGTCACGGCCGACAGGAACACCGTGCCGAAGGTCGCCTCCAGGTAGAGGCGGGCAATGCTGCCGCCGATGACGTCGGAGATGGTGGCGCGATAACTGGAGCGGCCGCCGCCGCGGATGTCGGCCAGCCCGCCCGATTGGTGGTACTTCACCAGGTCGGTGTGGCCGGGGCGGACTTCGCCTTCCGGGCCGGCAAATTGCGCGTAGTGATTAGATTTGCCCGCGGCCGAGAGGACGAGCGCGGCGATTGGCTCGCCGGTGGTGTAGCCCGCCTCGTAGGTGGTGGTCGAATCATCCCCCGTGGCGACAGACGGCCCGGCCGTCAGGCGCTCGTGGTCGTCCTGATAGACGCCGGAGAGCAGGACAACGTGGTCGGCCTCGCGGCGGGGGGTGCCGTGGCGCGTGCCGCCGGGGCGGCGGCGGTCGAGGTGGTGCTGCACCGCCGCGCGGGACAGCCACAGTCCCGGCGGGCAGCCGAAGACAATGGTGACGACGCCGGGGCCGTGGGATTCGCCCGCTCCGGCTATGGCAAAGAGAGGGCCGCCGAGGATTTCCATGGGTGAATTATGCTATAATATGCTCATGGCAACAATCACGCTTGAAGTACCGGATGAGGTGGCGCGTCAACTGGAGGATGTTGGCGAGAACTTACCTGGCTTGCTGACCTATGCGCTGGACCTGGCCGGGCTTACCAGACAAAAAACCTCGAATAATTTGGACCGGCAGTCGCCTTGGAACGAGGTTTTCGCGTTTCTTAGCGGCGCGCCGACAGTTGACGAGATTCTGGATTACAAAATATCTGATGAGTCGCAAGACCGTTTGGAGGAGCTTCTCGATTTGAATCGGGAAGGAGACCTGACGCAGCAGGAGAACGATGAGCTAGACGTTTTCGCTGAAATTGATCATATGTTTATACTGTTGAAAGCGTATCTCCGACAGAACGCTGCTGTTTCGTAAAAGGCTGTGGCTCGAGCCTATATTCCCTCCTCATTGCGCGAGCTTGTATTTGATCGTGCTGCCGGCCAGTGTGAGTATTGCGGCGTCCATCAAAGGGACCAATCAATCCGTCATACGATCGATCATATAGTGCCTTTGGCTCATGGCGGAGAAACCAGCGAACAAAATCTGGCTTTGGCTTGCATGCATTGTAATCGAGCCAAGGGAAGTAATTTAACGAGCTTGGACCCATCAACGCGAAGGATTGCATCGCTCTTTAATCCACGCCGTCAGCGTTGGAATACTCACTTTACCCTTGAAGGGGCTGTTATTGTCGGTCGCACGCCAACAGGTAGAGCGACTGTAAAGTTGCTGAGGGTGAACGATCCGAAACGTTTGGAGGAACGGTTACAGCTTCAAGCCATTGGCCATTATCCTCCAAAGTAGCTTGTCCCTACGCCGGGTGGGTTAGAGAGTGAACATTTCCGCGAATCCCCGTATCGCCGCAAGATGCTCCCCCGGCGAGGTGAACCCGGCGCCCATCGTGTTCAGGCTGACGTGGGTCGCTCCGGCGGCACGCCAGCCCTCCAGCGTGCGGCCGAGTTCGTCCAGATTGCCCTCGCCCCAATGCAGGCGCGGCTCGATGCCGATCTCGGCCCGGCTGCGGCCGTTCTCGGCCAGGTAGCGGTCGAGTGTCTCCAGGTGCCCGGCGGCGGCCGCGGCGGTGCGAAAGCCGGGCAGCCAGCCGTCGCCCAGCCGGGCAATGCGCCGCAGCACGGCGTCGGCGTGGCCACCAAACCAGATGGGGATCGGCCGCTGCACCGGCAGGGGGTTCAGTCCGGCGTCGGGGATGTCGTGCCAGCGCCCCTTGAACGTCACCAGTTCCCGCGTCCACAGCAGCTGCAACACCTCGATCTGCTCCTCCTGTCGCTTGCCGCGGTTGTGGAAATCATAGCCCGCGGCCTGGTACTCGACCGCGTTCCAGCCCGTGCCGACGCCAAGCCGCAGCCGGCCGCCGCACAGCACGTCCAGCACGGCCGCCTGCTTGGCCACCAGCGTCGTCTCGCGCTGCGGCAGGATGAGGATGCCGGTGGCAAAGCCCAGCCGGGGCGCGGCGGCGGCCATCCAGGTGAACAGCAGAAACGGCTCGATGAACGGATCGCGATAGGTATAGGGGCCGCTCCAGCCGCCGGGCCGGTCGGGGTTCGCGCCGAGGATGTGGTCGTAGGCCAGCACGTGGCCGTAGCCGAGCGCCTCGGCCGCCTGCGCGTAGTCGCGGATGGCCGTCGGGTCGGCGGGGTATTCAGTTTGGGGGTAGACAAGTCCGATTTGCATAGCAGGTGGGTCAGTAGACAGTGGGTCAGTGATCAGTTGGTAAGTAAACAGTCAGTTTGATGTATACTAGCAGCAGGGGCGTGATATGACCACCATACCGGATGCGAAAGAGATTGTGGCCGAACTGGAGCGAATGTTGCCGGACTGGATCGACCTGGAGCCGGCCCGCTGGCAACGGGTCGAGTACGCTCTGCGCGCGGCCGAAACAAACGGCCCGGTCTTCCCCACGTTCGAGTCGTTCATCGAATGGGTGGATGAGGATACGTCGGCCGAATGGGTGGAGGGGGAAGTCTACTTCATGAGTCCATCATCGACACGGCATCAATTGATCGCCGGTTTCCTCTATAAATTGATCAGCACATATGTCGAGCACAACGACCTTGGGACGACCCTCAACGCTCCCTACAAGATGAAAATCCCCGGCTACGGCGCCGAGCCGGATGTGCTGGTGGTTCTGCGGGAGAATGAGGAGCGCCTGCGCAAGACGTTCCTCGACGGCCCGGCCGATCTGGTGGTCGAGGTGATCTCGCCCGACAGCGTGGAACGCGACCGGATCAGGAAATACAACGATTACGAAGCGGCGGGCGTCGCCGAATACTGGATTGTCGATCCCGAAGGCCGGTCGGCCGAGTTCTATCAGTTAGTCGACGGCCGTTATCACCCGGCCGAACTGCCGGGCGGCGTCTACGAATCGCGCGTCCTGCCCGGCCTGCGCCTGCCGGTCGAATGGCTGGGGCGCAATACGCTGCCGCTGTTGCTGGAGGCGCTGCGGGAGATCGGCGTTCTCTGAAAGGTTCGCGACAAGGGCCGGCAGCCAATCGCGAAAGACAGGCCGCACCGCATCACTCGTGCCCGCACGAAGGAGTAGCGCATCGATGCCGCCAATCGATACAACTGTCCTGACGACGATTTTCACCTGGGTCTGGAGCACCTACGGCAAGACCGTCGTCGACAAAACCAGCAAGGCGGCCTGGGAGCGGCTGCGCTGGGAGGACCGCGCGCTGGCCTACGGCCAGAAGGTGCAGCGCCTCTACGGCACGATCCAGCTACTGGGGCAGCCAAGACCCATCTCGCTGGAGGGCATCTACACCGCCGTCAGCCTGCTCGACCGGCCGGAGGCGCTGCGCCGTTACACGGTGGAGGAGATGCAGGCGGAGTTCGAGGGTCGGGGACGTCGATACTTTCATACCGGTGGAAAAGAAAAACGCCGCGATGGTCTGGAGATGGTTCGCAGGGGGCAGAACCTGTTCATACTGGGCAAGCCGGGAGCGGGCAAGACAACTTTCCTGAAGCACGTCGCCCTGCGCGGGGTGAAGGGCGACATTGACCGCGTGCCGATCTTCGTCGGGCTGAAACAACTGTCCGACAGCGGCAAATCGGTGTTTGACTATATCGTCGGCGAGTTTGACGTCTGCAACTTCCCCGACGCCGCAGGCTATCTTGATCGCTTACTGAAGTCGGGCAAGGCCCTTTTGCTGTTCGACGGGCTGGACGAGGTGAACGTAGCCGACGACGAGCGCAAGCACCTTATCGCTGGCGTGGAGACTTTCACCCGCAAGTACGATCTCTGCCCGCGATTGATCACCTGCCGGTTGGCGGCCAATGATTATCTCTTCCAGGGATATACCTACGTCGAGATGGCTGACTTCGACGAGGGGCAGATTCGTGAATTCGTCGCCCGCTGGTTCAGCGGTGACGAGCGGGAGCGCGAGCGCCGCGAGCTGTTCCTGTCCGAGCTTGAAAATACCGCGAGCGAGGGGCTGCGCGAGCTGGCTCGCGTGCCGTTGTTGCTGGCGCTGCTCTGCCTGAGTTTTGAGGAGAGGCTGACATTATCATCGCGCCGGGTGGAGTTGTACGGGGACGCGCTTAATGCGCTGCTAAAGAAATGGGATTCAAGTCGCAATATCCGCCGCGACGAGGTATATCGCGAGTTGTCGCCGAAGCGCAAGCTACAGATGCTAAGTCGCATCGCCGCTGAGACCTTCGGGCGGGCTGAATACTTTATCCACAAACGGACACTGGTGAGGGCTATCGAGGATTTCCTGTCGAAGGTGCCCGACGCGTCGGGGGAGGTGGACGGGGAGGTCGTTTTGCAGTCTATCATCGCCCAGCATGGCCTCTTTCTGGAACGGGCAGGCAATATTTTTTCCTTCGTTCACCTGACTATTCATGAGTATTTTGCCGCCCGCTATGTGGTCGAGAATAGTGCAAGGGGCACTCTGCCCCTTCTCATCAATAATTACGATGATTCCCGTTACAAAGAGGTTTTCCTGATGACTGCAGGACAATTGCAGGAGGCGACAGAGTTTTTCAATCTATTCGCCAACAGACTGACCGAAGCGGTCGCAGAGTCACCGACTGTAGCGGCTTTGTTGCGTCATGTGGCCCGCAAAGCCGCCCCTGCCGCTGATAATACGATGAGCGCAGTCGCGGTACGTAGCACCTACCTTTCTATTGCTCTCTACCTCGACCAGGCACGCGACTTCACCCTAGCCCGTACCCAAGACATTGGTCTTGGCTTACCTCTTATCACCGCCCAAAACCGTGCACTAGAAAATGATTTGGTCTTTGCCTTTGGTATCGACTATCCTTTCAATATCGTCGACGAAAGAACGCTCAATAATGCCCTCACCGTTGCCAACGCCAACACTCTTTTCGATACCCTCGGCATAGTCCATAAACGCGCACAGCTACTCAAACGAAGCCCACACGCTGTCCTCGCACGGGACTTGGCGCTTGCGAAAGCTCAACTCTCATTAGGAATCGACGTGTTTTATTATTGGCATGGGGACAAAGGTTGGTATTATGTATTGATCATTGATTTTCTTGAGGCAGCCATTTCCCAGTCGCGAGCATTGAAAGATACGGTGATTGCTAATAGGCTGGCCGGGTTGATCACCCTCGTCAATTCAGCTGCGACCGGTCAGGGTCCCGTCACCGAAAAAGTTTTCACGGAACTCGACGCTGTTTTCAAGGTATTAAACCTCGACTTCCCCGACCTTGAAGAGAATGACTGGGAATTCATATACAAGTACGAATATTGGAATAAGCTCTTGCTTAGCTGCCTCGAGCAGGCGGCCGTCGCCGACCGCGAGGCGATTAAGGCGCGGTTGTTGTTGTTGCCGGAATCGTAGGGGCCGACCCTCTGTGTGAGATAC
>JAHDWL010000018.1:42048-59532 GCA_023384355.1 Anaerolineae bacterium | reverse complement strand
CATATCGCGATACTATTCGCAAGCGCCCCATGATCTGGCATGATGCGGCCGCCCGGCACGCCCTTCCAAACTCGTCACTCCAGATTCCAGATTCCTGATTCCTGATTTTTCCCCAATTCGCTATACTTCCATCATGACCACCACCAACCAAATCTTCCAGCATCTTGCAGACCAGCGGCACGAGATGATCGCCCTGCTGGCCGCCCTTGTCGCCGCCGAGTCGCCCTCTGACGCGCCGGAGACGCAGGCCGGGCCGATCGGCATCCTCTACGAGCAGTTCGAGCGTCTCGGCTACCACGTGCGCCACACGCCGGGCACGCGCACCGGCGGCCATCTCATCGCCCGCCACCCCGCGGCCGGCGAGCGCCCGACGCAACTCCTGCTCGGCCATTGCGACACCGTCTGGCCGGTCGGCACGCTGGCCGAAATGCCGCTGGAAATCGACGGCGACATCCTGCGCGGCCCCGGTAGCTTCGACATGAAGGGCGGGCTGGTGCAGGGCATCTACGCCCTGATGGCCCTGCGCGAGCTGGGGCTGGAGCCGGCGCTCGCCCCGGTCTTTCTCGTCAACACCGACGAGGAGATCGGCAGCATCGAGTCGCGGCCGATCATCGAGCAGCTGGCGCGGGAATCGGCCCGCGCGCTCGTCCTCGAGTCGGCCGCCGGGCCGGAAGGCAAGCTGAAGACCGCCCGCAAGGGGTTGGCCGACTTCACCATCGTCGTCCACGGCCGGGCCGCCCACGCCGGGCTGGAGCCGGAGAAGGGGGCCAGCGCCATACTGGGCATGGCCGAGATCGTGCGGACGCTGGCCGCGCTCAACGACTACCCGCGCGGCGTGTCGGTCAACGTCGGCGTCATCAGCGGCGGAACCCGCCCCAACGTCGTCGCCGCCGAGTGCCGAGCCGAGGTCGACGCGCGGGCCAGAACCATGGCCGACGCCGAACAAATTGAGGAGGCCATCAAGGCCCTCACGCCGCCGTCGCCGGGCCTGTCGCTGACCATCACCGGCGGCTTCGAGCGCGGCCCACTGGAGCGCACCCCGCGCAACGCCGCCCTGTGGGAGCTGGCGCGGGCGACCGGGGCGGAGATGGGGCTGGCGCTGCAGGAGACGGCCGTCGGCGGCGGCTCCGACGGCAACCTGACCAGCCCGTTCACGGCCACCCTCGACGGCCTCGGCCCCGTCGGCGACGGCGCCCACGCCCGCCACGAACACGTCATCATCTCCAAATTGATTGAGCGCAGCGCCCTGCTGGCCGCGCTCATGATGAAATCATAGGGGACAACGCCCCCGGAAATTATCGCCATGACCCGACTGACCTGGGAAACCATCACCCTGCAACTGCGCAACCCGTTCCGCATCAGCCACGGCACCAGCGAGACGCGCACGGCCAACTGGCTGCGGCTGGCCGGCGACGAGGGCTGGGGCGAGGGCACCATTCCGCCCTACTACGGCGTCCCGACCGAGGCGATGACCGGCTGGTGGGCGGCCGTTGCCCGTCGTGCCGACCCCTTCCCCGACGACCCGGCCGGCATCCCCGCCTGGGTTGGCACGGATGGCCCGGCCCCGGCCCGCGCCGCGCTCGACCTGGCGCTCCACGACCGCATCGGTCGCCTGACCGGGCGGCCGCTCCACGACCTGCTCGGCCTGCCCGCGCCACGGCCGCTGCCCACCTCGTTCACGCTGGCCATCGACGAGCCGGAGACGATGGGCCACAGCGCCGCCGTGCTGACCGGCTGCACGGTCATCAAGCTCAAGCTGGGCGGCGGCGACGGCCGCGACATGGAGCGCGTGGCCGCCGTTCGCGCCGCCCGTCCCGACGTGACGCTCTACGTCGACGCCAACGCCGGCTGGACGCCCGACGAGGCCATCGCCGAGATCGACCGGATGGTGGCCCTGGGCGTGGCCCTGGTCGAGCAGCCCGTCGCCAAGAACGACTACGAGGGCATGGGCCGGGTGCAGGCGGCCTGCGCCGTGCCGGTGGTCGCCGACGAGTCGGTGCAGACGATGGCCGACGTCGAGCGACTGGCCGCCGCCGGTGTGGGCGGCATCAACCTGAAGCTGATGAAGGTCGGCGGGCTGGCCCCGGGGCTGGCCATGCTGCGCCGGGCGCGCGAGCTGGGCATGGGCATCATGCTCGGCTGCATGGTCGAGACGTCCATCGGCGCGACGGCCATGGCCCACCTGATGGGCCTCGCCGACTGGCTCGACCTCGACGCGCCGTGGCTCATCGCCAACGACCCGTTCGACGGCCTGACCTACGACGACGCCGAGCGCGTCCACGTGCCGGCCCGGCCGGGCATCGGCGCGATCCGGCGCAAACCGTGACCCAACGATTCACCAATCCACAAAAATCGCGCATAATACCATCATGAACGAACAACTCGCCGCCGCGCTGGAAGAGGCGCGGCAACCCTTTGCCGACACCCGCTTCAACGTTTGCCGTCTGGAGATCGCCGGGGGCGATGACGGCTATGAGCTGCAAGGGACCGTGCTCGACGAGCCGACGCTGGCCGCCGTGCTGGATCATCTGCGGCAACGCCTGCCCGACGCCCGCTTCCGGGCCGACGGCGTGGTCGTCTTGCGCCGGTCGCGGCCGCGCCTCATGGTCGTGACGACCAACATGACCGGCTGGCAGCGCGAACAGTCATGGCTGGGCGAGCAGCAATCGCAGGTGCTCAACGGTGTGGTGGTGGAGATACTGGAAGAGGGCGAGCGCTGGTCGTTCGGCCGCCTCGCCGACGGCTACCTCGGCTACGTCTACGCCGGCTATCTCGGCCCGACGGGCGAAGCGCCGGAGCCGACCCACAGGGTCAGCCAGCCCGTCGCCCTGCTGTGGCCGGAATCGGGTGCGGGGCCTGCGCCGGTCGGTCGGGTCTTCGCCGGGACGCGCGTCGCCGCCACGCCGCTCTCCGACGGCCGGGCCGTGGTGACGCTGGCCGGCGGCTTGCGCGGTCTCGTCGCGCCGGGCGCGCTCCGGTCGCTCGACGAGAGCCTCACCGTCGAGGAACGTCGCCGGCGGCTCGTCGAGGATGCGTGGCCCTTCGTCGGCGTGCCTTACCTCTGGGGCGGCACGACGGCCCACGGCATCGATTGCTCCGGCTTCGCCCAGCTCATGCACACACTGGCCGGGGTCATCATCCCCCGCGACGCCGACGTGCAGTTCGCCGCCGGGCGGCCGGTGGAACCACCCTACGCCGCCGGCGACCTGCTCTACTTCGGCGGGTCGGGCGGCCACCGCGACGTCAGCCACGTGGGCATCAGCCTCGGCCCGGAACACGACGCGGACGGCATGGTCATGATCCACTCCAGCCGCTCGCGCAATGGCGTCTACGTCGACGACATCAACGCCGTCGATTCGCTGCGGGAGAGTTTTCTGGGTGGGCGGCGGTTCATCTGAATCAATCTCCCACCCCCTCGCACTCCGTCAACTGCATCGGCGTGACGCCCGCGATCCGGCACTCGGCCGTCAGGTTGTCGCCGGTCACGCGCATGAGGACGTGGCTGCCTTGCTGCCCGACGCGGGCGATTTCGGGATCGGGGCCGAACAGCTCGCGACGCTCCAACAGAAACGCGGTGGCCTCGTCCGTAGCCCGCAGGGCACAGCCACGGCAATCCTCCGGCAGCGGCTCGCCCGTTACCAGATTGCGCAAACCTTCGAAATAGGCCGGCGAGGCGTCATAGCAGAAGCTGAGTTGATCGTTTATGACCCGGCAGTAGATCCACCCGTCGCCGGAAAAATCCACCCCCACGATCACGGTGGCGTTGAGAGGGTTCACGTCGACGACGCTGAGATTAAAATCGCCGCTGATGATCTCCCGGACCGGTTGCAGCGCGGCGTAGCTGATGCCGTCGTTCAATTCCAGCGTGCGCAGGTCTCCTTTATACCCCTGGGCGACGGTAACGGCCCGATTGACCTCAACGATGGCCGGGGCGGCCGGGTTCGACATCACGCTCTGCGTCACCACCCCGGCCAGGAAGACGATCGGCATCGGCAGGAGCAGGGATACCCAGGCGCGCCCGTTCAGCCGGCCGTTGCGGTTCGTCTCCATGGCTATCTGCTCCAGACGATAATTCTGCATAAAGCCGAGAATGACCAGTACCAGGATGATCAGCAACCCACCCAACAACAACCCGCCGGGGCCGCCCTCCAGCGTATAGGGGTAGACCACGCTGCCGCGAAAGCGGGGATCCAGTAGCCAGACGGCCAGTGTGCGGCCGTAATAAGGCAGATAGCCCATGATCATCATCGACGCGCCGCCCGCCAGCGCCCATAACACGACTGTGAGGGCTGTATTGGCCAGACGGCCGGTCAGCCAGCCCACCAGCCCGCAGAGGGCGACCACCGCGCCGACACCCAGCCACAGCGAAGGCATATAGGACACCACCGGGAGCGTGATGATGCGCCACATCTCCAGACCCCACGCGCCTAAACCAAGCGCCAGACCGATCAGCAAGCCGTTGAGCAAGCTGATTCGCCGATAGACGGGGCGACGGTGGGCTTCAACCGTCGGATAATCAACATTGAACGGATCTACGGGGCGCGTTTCCGCCATAGCAGGCTACCTCCGAGCGCGAATGCAAACAGGACGATGACACCGACCGCCACCACACCCGCGCGGCCGGGCTGTGATTCGCCGGCCGGCGCGACCGGTCCCCGCGTAGCGGTCGGGGTCGGTTCCGGCGTGGCCGTTGCCGGATGGAGCGGGTAGCGGGCCAGATTCTCCGTCGTCAACGGGACGCCGTCCCAGACGCCGTTCCCGCGGGCGATAAAGGCCAGGATCGCCAGATACTCCTCCTGGGTGAGCTCGCCGGGGAAGAAGAGCGGCATGGCGACGCTGGCGTAGGCATAGACGCCTTGCAGGGTGTCAAATTTGGTCAGGACCTGCGTCCCGCTCGTGCCCATGATCCGGTCCACGGCCGGGCCGATGAGCGGCGGCACGCTGGTCGGCAAGGCGACACCCTGTTCATAAGGTCGCTCGCCGTGGCAGCCGCTCTCCCAGCAGTTCTGGTCTTCCAGCGGGTACTGGGCGCGCCACTCGTCAGTCAGCCCCTGGCCCTGGTCGCCGTGGCAAGGCTGGCAATGGAGCCAGTAGAGTTGCGCCCCCTCGTCGGCCTGGTTGGGCGCGGCGGCCGTGGGCGGCGGGGCCAGCCGGTCGATGGTCGGCGTCGCGCCGGGCACCACGGTGGGGGATGGGCCGAGGTCGGATGTGCGCGTCGGCCCCGGCCCGCCGCGTTCGATCTGGGCCGCGGTCAGGTTGTAGAGCAACAGCCATAGCGCCGCAGCCATCACAACGGCCGCGCCACCGGCAAATGTTCGTCGTCTCATGTCATGGTGCGCCGGTCTCCGGCTGGTTTCCCGGCCGGTCCCGGCGTGTCAAGCAAAAAGGCGGGCACATCGCTGTCGCCCGCCTCCTGATTATAATTTCGACGGCCTGGCCCTGCCCGCCCGGGCAGTGACCAGCCTTAACCTGCGAACCGTTACGACGTTTTCCCCCGCAACTTGGGATCCATGATGTCGCGCACCGCGTCACCGATCAGATTCCAGCCCAGTCCGTAGAGCAGCAGGGCGATGCCGGGGAAAACGATGATGTACCAGTGCTGGTCGAGGGTCAGAATCCACGCGCGGGCGAAGCTGACCACCTGCCCCCAGTCGGCGTACCCCTCCGGCAGGCCGATGCCCAAAAAGCTGAGCGCGGCGAAGGAAAGCACGACAGCCCCCAGGTTCAGCGAGATGCGCACCATCGTCGGGAACATGGCGTTGGGGATGACGTGCTTCAACATGAGGTGCGAGTCCTTCGCGCCGCTGGCCCGTGCCGCCAGCACGTAGTCGCGCTCCTTGGTGGCCAGGATGTCGCCCCGCAGCTGGCGGGCATAGCCCGTCCAGCCGAATATGATTAGGGCGATAGTCGCCGGCCAGACGCTTCGACCGAACAAGGGTGTCAGCAGCGAGGCCAGAATCAGCGCGCCGGTGATGAAGGGAAAGGCGGAGACAATCTCCACCACGCGCATTAGCCCCTCGTCCACCCAGCCGCCGTAGAACCCGGCGAAGGTCCCGATCAGCCCGCCCATGATGGCCGTGGCGAAAGTGACTACGAAGCTGGCGAAGAAGGCGGTGCGCGCGCCCCAGATGACGCCGTACCAGATGTCATACTGGCCGCTGGTGGTGCCCATGATGTGGACCCACGATTCCTGTCGCGGCCAGATATTTTCGTACCACCACGGGATGGTCATCGGCGCGTTCTTTTTCCACTCGCTCATCGGCGGTTGCGGCTCAGCCTTGAAGCCGTCGCGCGGGATCTGCATCCGGCTCCAGTTTTCGCGGGGCGGCGGGGCCAGCACCGGCGCGAAGAGAGCCACCAAGACGAAGCCAAGCACGATAAAGATGCCGAGCACCGACAGCGGGTTGGTGACGATGCCCTTGACGATTCGCGCCCATTCGGGGCCGAGCGCCTTCTCCAGTCGCGTTTGTTCACGCAATTCGCCGGCATCATTGGCACCGGGTCGCAGGACGGCTGGTTCGCTTAATGTGGTCATTTTTGTCTTCCCCTGTCGTTAGCTCAGCCGTACCCGGGGGTCCAGAACGGCATACATGACATCGACAATCAGATTGGCAATCACCAGTAGTACAGCGGTGAAAAGAGCGTAGCCGAGCATCGACAGCACGTCGAGGCTGACGGCCGCCGCCGCTGCCCATGAGCCAATGCCGGGGTAGTCGAACACCGTCTCGGTGATGACCACTCCACCCATCAGACCAGCCAGTGTCAACCCCGCGACGGTGATCACCGGGATGAGCGCATTGCGCCGGATGTGGCGGTTGGTGACCATCTTCTCCGGCAGCCCTTTGGCGCGGGCAGTCGTCACGTAGTCCTGGCGCATCTCTTCGAGCATCGACGAGCGCGTGATCTTCAACAACAACGCCACCTCAATGACCATCAGCGTCGTCACCGGCATGATCAGGTGACGGAGCGCGTCGATGAAGATGTCAGGGCGCAGGTTGAGTAGCGAATCGATGGTCATCAGATGGGTATACTGGGTAAAGCCGGGTTTGATGACCTCCTGACTGAATGCAGTTGACAAACGGCCGGGCTGGAACCAGTCCAGTTTGGCGTAAAATACCAGCAACATGAGCAAGGCGAAAACAAAGGTCGGGAACGACCAGCCGATGATGGCGAAGATACGCGCCACCTGGTCGAACGGCTTGTTGTGGTTCAGCGCCGACTTCACGCCCAGCCAGATGCCAAACCCAATGACAGGCACCATGGACCAGAGCGCCAGCTCCAGCGTGGCCGGCAACCGGCGAATGAGCACGTCGATGACGTCCTCGCGGCCGGTGCGCGAGTAGCCGAGGTCGCCGCGCAGCACGCCGCCGACGCGTTCGCCCGTCGCGCCGTCGGTTATACCGACCAGCCAGTTCCAGTATTGAATGTGGACCGGTTGGTCCAGCCCATAGCGTTTGATGATGGCTTCCACCTGGCGCTCGTTCTTGGGCACGTCGCGCACATAGAGCGCCGAACGCTCCACCGGCCCAAGCACCTGGAGCATGGCAAAGATAAGCAGCGTGACGCCAAGCAAGATAATCGGCAGGATCAGGAGACGACGGATAATATAAGCGGTCATTGTTCAATTCTCCCGTTTGAATAGGCTGGGCGGTGGGTTTGGTCACCGCGTCTCTCTTCTCGATCTCGTCTTGCCGGCGGCCAGGCCATTGACCCGCCCGCCGCGCCTGTTGAAGGCGGCTCAACGCTTCTTGTCCCGCTGGCAAGAAGCCCTGAGGCGCTCGCAACAGCCGTCTCAAGGCGATTCCGGTGGGCCTCCCCGTGGGGAGGCCCACCGATAATCAAACTAACTCAACCGGGTTGTCGCGCAGCCCGGCACCCAAAACGTGGTTAGTTCTGGGACATCGCGTAACGGTACGGCGCGAACTGGCCTACGCGATAGTAGTAGCCGTTCAACCAGCGCTGCTCGTAGCGCGGGCCGGTCGCCTGCGCCAGAGTGACGCTGATGACGTCATTGTGGAACTCTTTCTGGATGTCGAAGTACATCTGCTCGCGGACAGCCGGATCGGACTCGGTCGCGGCGGCGCCGGCAAGCTCCTGGTACTTGGCAATGATGTCGTCGGGCAGACCCTGGCGACCGCCGTAGGTGCCGTAGGTGAACGGCTGGACCCAGTTGTGCGGGTCGTGGATGTCCTCAACCCAGCCGCTGGCCACGACGGGCAGCTGCGAAGCGCGGAACTGGCGCAGCATCGTCGGCCACGGCAGGCCGATGGTCTCGACCTGGTACAACGGGTTGATCGCGGCAAACTCGCCCTGCAGGATCTCGCCAATCGTCTGGCGGGTGGTGTTGCCGGTGTTGAAGGCGGCCTGGAAGCGGAAGCCCGTCTCCGGCAGCACGCCACCCCAAGCCTCGGCCAGGTAACCGGCACAGGCTTCGGGATCGTACTCGAAGTACTCGCCATCCTCGTTGTAGCCGAGCATGTCCTTGATGATCGGGCCATTGTTGCGAACGCCGCGGCCGAGCAGGGCTTCACTGATGTAGGTGTCGTAGTCGAAGCAGGTCGCCAGCGCCAGGCGGGTGTTAATGTCGCTGAAGAAGTCCAGCGGAATGCCGTTGCCGTCCAGCTGACCGGAACCGACGTAGGGCGAACCCTCGGCGATGTTCCAGGTCGGGAACAGGTCGGTGCGGCTGACACTCGGCAGGTTTGGCCACTGGCGCAGCTGGCCGTTCGGGTTGGTCTCGCTGGGGGCGCACTCGCCGGTGTCCCACTGGCAGATCTCGCCCACGAGCGGGTCAACCTGCGACTCGTTCTCCAGCGGCACGCTCACCCAGGTGGCGTCGCCGGACTGCAGCGCGGCGAAACGGGTGCCCCACTCTTCCACGTTGCGGACGATGACGGTCTTGATGGCCGCCGGGCCGTAGGGGCCGCCTTCCCAAACCGGGGTCTCTTCGGTGCGCCAGTAGCTCTCGTTGGCGGTCAGTACCCACTCTTCACCGGGGGTCCAGTGATCGAGCATGTAGGGGCCGGTGCCGTTGACGACAGCGCTAAGCTTGTCATTTTCCGAGCCGGGAGCGTAGAAGTTTTGCCAGGTGGCGCAGTCGCCGTCCCAGTCGCCCTGGGCCACAACCCAGTCCTGGTCGAGCACGCTGCCCCATGTCTGGGCGATGGTGGCCAGCCACGGGCCCCAAGACTGGGCCAGGTGGAAGGTCACGGTGCCGGCGGCGTCGTCGGCGACAACAGCAGCCTTAACCATCTCGCAGGTGGCGGCCAGTTCTTCGGGCGTCGCGCCGGCCTTCAGGGCCTCGGGATCGCCGGCGAAAGCGCCTTCCTGGATGCCCTCGGTGATGTCACCGGAGACATAGCCAAAGAGCGGCTCGATCATCAGCCACTGCGGGCCGTTGGGGTCGCTCTGCAGCAGACCGCGCTGGAAGCTGAAGGCCACGTCGCTGGGGGTCAGATCAGCGCCATCATGGAACTTGATGCCCTCGCGAATGTGGAAGGTGTAGGTGAGACCGTCCGCGGAAATGCCGCCGTTCTCCACAGTGGGAACTTCGGTGGCCAGGGCGGGCACGAAGGACGTGCCGTCCTTGTAGTTGTACCAGATCAACGTTTCGTAGATGTGGGTCAGCGGGTCGCCGCTGGCGGTATCATAGGCCAACGCCGGGTCCAGCGTGTCGATGTCGCCAAACGTCATCTCGACCATGGTGGTCGGATCGGCGGCGTTCAGACCAACCACCTCTACCGGTTCGGGGGTCGCCGTGACGACGACCTGCTCGGTCTCGGTGACGATCTTGGTCACTTCGACAACCGCGCCTTCTTCGGTCACGGTCTCGGTGACGATACGCGTCACTTCAACTACCTGGCCGCCTTGCGGCTGGCAGGCGACCAGGCCGAGCGCCAGCACAAGCAGCGCCGCCATCACCATACCAATGCGATTCTTCGTAAACATGTTTCGTGTCTCCTCCATCTGTTAATGGATAGTCTGCAATTTTTCAAACACGTGCGTCAGCAACGCACAAATCAAACCCAAACGCAAATCCTCTCTCCGCTTCTATTCCGCTTGACACCACCTCCTCAATGTTAATTACGAATGACGAATTACGAATGACGAATTACAAATGAAGAGATAATTCGCTAGGGTATCCTTTCCTGATTCCTGATTCGCAATTCCTGATTGCTCACATGAATTGTTCCGCGTGGTGGCAGGCCACCATGTGCGGCACAGCGGTTGTTCCCATGTTACGGAATTCGGGATCTACTTCCCGACAGACCTCGGTGGCATAGGCGCACCGCGGGTGGAACCGGCAGCCGGTCGGCGGATTGGCCGGGCTGGGCACGTCCCCTTCCAGGATGATGCGCTGTCGCCGGGCTTCCTTGTCCGGGTCGGGCACGGGGATGGCCGACAGCAACGCCTGGGAATAGGGATGAAGCGGGTGGTCATAGACCTCATCCCGCGTGCTCAGCTCGACAATGCGGCCGAGATACATCACCGCGACCCGATCGCTGATGTAGCGCACCATCGACAGGTCATGGGCGATGAACAGGTAAGTCAGGCCCAGTTCGGACTTCAGATCGTCGAGCATGTTGACGACCTGGGCCTGGATCGACACGTCGAGGGCCGAGATAGGCTCGTCGGCGACGATGAACGACGGGTTGGTGGCCAGCGCGCGGGCCACGCCGATGCGCTGGCGCTGGCCGCCGGAGAACTCATGCGGGTAGCGATTGACGAAGTAGGGGTTGAGGCCAACGACGCGCAACAGCTCCTGCACGCGTTCCTTGCGGTCGGCCGAGTCGCCCAGACCGTGGATGACCAGTGGCTCGCTGATGATGCTGCCCACGGTCATGCGCGGGTTAAGCGAGGCATACGGGTCCTGGAAGATCATCTGCATGTGGCGACGGGCACGGCGCAGATCATTGCGCCCCATGGTGGTCAGCTCGCGCCCGGCAAACTCGACTGAGCCGGCCGTCGGTACTTCCAGTTGCAGGATCGATCGGCCGGCGGTGGATTTGCCGCAGCCGCTCTCGCCCACAAGCCCCAACGTCTCGCCCTTGTAGATGTCGAAGCTAACGCCATCGACAGCCTTGATGTGGCCGACGGTCTTGCGCAGCACGCCGCGTTTGATAGGAAAATATTTCACCAGCCCGTCGACGTGGACGAGCACCTGGTCGAATTTGCCGGAAGCCTGGTTGACGGCCGCCTGTTGCATGGTGTCAGGGTTGGTAACGATTGTGTCGGTCATCAGCCCACCTCCACCGCAGTGCTGGCTGCCACGGCCGCCAGCGCTTCCTGATCGATTGTGTCTTCCTCGCGAATGCGCAGGCCGTTGAAGATCTCCTCGGCGCGCCAGCAGGCCGAAAAATGGTCTGGGGCCACGGCGACGAGAGGCGGGTTCTCCTCCCAGCAGCGGTCGATATTATAGGGGCAGCGCGGCGCGAACGGGCAGCGCGTGGCTTCCTTCAGCAAATCGGGCGGGAGGCCCTTGATGGGAACGAGGCGCTCCTTGCGTTTGGCGTCGATCTTGGGCAGGGAATCGAGGAGGCCGACGGTGTAGGGGTGGGAGGTTTCCTTATAAAGGGAGCGCACCGGGGCGTTCTCGACGATGAACCCGGCGTACATGACGATGATTTTGTCGACCATCCCGGCGATGACGCCCAAATCATGGGTGATCCAGATGATGGCCATGCCGAGTTGCTGCTTGAGCCGCAACACCAGGTCGACGATCTGGGCCTGGATGGTGACGTCGAGGGCGGTGGTGGGTTCGTCGGCGATGAGGAGCGAGGGGTTACAGGAGAGGGCCATGGCGATGCCGATGCGCTGTCGCTGGCCACCGGAAAACTGATGGGGGTAATCCTTCAGACGGTCGGCGGCGTTGGCCACGCCGACAAGGGTCAGCAATTCGGCCGCCCGGGCGTCGGCCTGCTCCTGCTTCATGTCCAGATGGAGCACCAGGGCCTCGGTCATCTGCGTGCCGACGGTCAGCACCGGGTTGAGCGAGGTCATGGGGTCCTGGAAGATCATCGCCATCTCCCGGCCACGCACGCGGCGCATCTCATCGGCCGAGAGCTTCAGCAGGTCGCGACCGTTGAACAGCACCTGCCCGGCCTCGACACGGCCCGGCGGGCTGGGGATGATGCCCATCATCGATTTCATCGAGACCGATTTGCCGGAGCCGCTCTCGCCGACGATGGCCATGGATTCGCCCTCGTCGAGGTTGAACGTGATGCCGTTCACGGCATGGACAATACCGTCCTCCGTATAAAACCGGGTCGTCAGGTTGTCAACTTCGAGTAATTTTGCCATAGGCCCCCCATGTGCGTTTGAAAAGTTCAGCCATTCTAGCCGTATCCATGATCATGCAAGATTGATTGTCTTGGACTAACACAGCGTCAACAATATGAGAGCCTGGTAAATATAGCGTAAAACCATGCTTTGCCAAGAAATTACGATATCAACAAATTTGGTAATCCTGACCCGCGTTTCATAACAAAAAAATGGAATAAATGCAAATTTTTAGTGGCAAATTGGTGGCAATTCTTGGACTTTCCCGGCGTGGGGCCTAATTTCCCCTGTGCAACAAACCGCACCGCGCCCGAAAACAAAAAAACCCCCTCCCCTTGACGGGCAAGGGAAGGGGGTCGACGCTAACGGCGGGAGCCGATTGGGCTTATTCCGCGGCCAGCGAGTAGGCGTAGTAATCGCGGCCGAACATGCCGACGCGATAGTAGTAGCCGTCAACCCACTTCTGGGTATACCACGGCGCGTCGCGCTGCAACAGGATCACCTGCGGCACGGTTTCATAGAACAGCGCCTGCAACTGATTGTAGACAGCCTCGCGCTCGGCATTGTCCGAGGCCAGCACGCCGGCGTTCACCAGCTCCTGGTACTGATCGGTCAGTTCGGCGGGGAAGTTCTGCCGCGCGCCGAGAGTGCCGACCAGATAGGGCTGAACCCAGTTGTGCGGGTCGTGGATGTCCTCTTGCCAGCCGTTGACGGCGACGGGCAACTGGGCGGCGCGTTGGGCCGCCAGCAGGGTCGGCCACGGCAGACCGAGCGTCTCGACCTGGTAAAGCGGGTTGATCGCGCCCAGTTCGGCCTGCAGAATCTCGCCGACGGTCTGGCGGGTGGTGTTGCCGGTGTTGAAGGCGGCCTGGAAGCGGAAGCCCGTCTCCGGCAGTACGCCGCCCCACGCCTCGGCCAGGTAGCCGGCGCAGGCCTCGGGGTCGTATTCATACATCAGGCCGTCGGGGTTATAGCCGAGCATGCCGACGATGATCGGGCCATTGTTGCGCACGCCCTGGCCCATGAGGACTTCCTGATTATAGGTATCATAGTCGAAGCAAGTCGCCAGCGCCTTGCGCACGTTGATGTCGTTGAAGAAGTCCAGCGGGATGCCGTTGCCGTCCAGCTGACCGCTACCGACATAGGGGGAGCCGGGGGCGATGTTGAAGGTGGGGAAGATGTCGGTGCGGCTGACGCCGGGCCGGTTGATATACTTGCGGAAGATGCCCTCCGGGTTGTCCGGGTTAGGCTCGCAGGTTCCGGTTTGGGCGTCGCAGATCTCGCCCACCAGCGGGTCCATCTGCACTTCGTTTTCGGGGTTGACCTGGACGAATTCGGCGTCGCCGGCCTGCATCATCGAGAAGCGCGTGCCCCACTCATCGACGACCGAGTAGATCACGGTCTTGAGGGCGGCCGGGCCGTAGGGGCCGCCTTCCCATTTGGGGGTTTCGGCCGTGCGCCAGTAGCCTTCATAGGCGGTCAGGACCAGCTCCTCGCCGGGGGTCCAGTGGTCGAGCATGAAGGGGCCGGTGCCGTTGATGATATTAGACAGCTCTGAATTCTCGGCGCCGGGGGCGTACCAGTTCTGCCAGGTGGCGCAATCGCCGTCCCATGAACCTTGCTCGATAGCCCACTCCTGATCGAGGATCATGCCCCAGGTCTGGGAGATGGTGGCCAGAAACGGCCCCCACGGATTGGTCAGATTGAAGGTCACGGTGCCGGCGTCGTCGTCGGCGACGATGGCGGCCTTGACCAGTTCACAGGTGGCGGCCAGCTCTTCGGGCGTCGCGCCGGCCTTCAGGCCTTCGGGATCACCGGCAAACGCGCCTTCCTGGATCCCCTCGGTCACGTCGCCGGAGGTGTAGCCCAGGATCGGCTCCAGCAGCAGCCATTGCGGGCCGTTGGGGTCGCTCTGCAGCAGACCGCGCTGGAAGGTGTAGGCGACGTCGTGCGGCTCAAGCGTGCCGCCGGCGTGGAAGGTGACCCCTTCGCGAATGTTGAAGGTGTAGGTGCGGCCGTCCTCGGAGATACCGCCGTTAGCCTGAGACGGCACTTCGACGGCCAGCGCCGGCACGAAATCGGTCGGGCTGACATGATCATAGATGACCAGCGGCTCCATCACATTTTGGATGACGTTGCCGCCGGATGTCTCATAGTCGAGGGCCGGGTCCAGCGTGTCCGGCTCGCCGAACGACGCTTCGCGCCAGGTCGTCGGGTCAGATGGCCCCGTCACAACCGGTGTTTCCGGGGTGGGGGTGGCCACGACTTCCTGGAGTTCGGTCACAATGCGGGTGACTTCCACGGATTCGCCTTCCTGGACGATGGTCTCGGTGACGACACGCGTCACCTCGACAGTTTGGCCGTTCGAGCCGCAGGCGACCAGCGCCAACGCGGCAACCAACATGAACGCCACAGCCAGGGCGTATTTCCTGATTTGACTCATCGATATCTCCATTTATGATTTATAAAGCTGCCGGGTTAGGCGCGCAGCGCCCAACTCGACGCATATTCAAACCTGACAGATGTCCTCAATGCTCGAACCCTGACCAGACTAGCGGATGTCTGGTGCTGCTTGTGGTAAAGTAGTGGTTGACGGCGATAAACATCACCTCCAGGGAGTTTGGTCGTTCCAGGCCGGAAGCCGGCCGCTCAATTCGTCAGCGCGACCGGGGGTTCCAGGCGGGGAGCCTGGTGATAAACATCTGTCGGACAGTATACAACGGTGTCATTAAAGTGTCAATATGGTGACATTCTAATATTATAGCGGGGCTGAGTCACTTCCCTTGCGAGGTTACATCGTGAAACAAATCCTGATTATTCATAACGGAGAGGGCGGCGACACCGCCGATTGCACGTTTATGGGGCAGGCGTTCCTGTTGCGGCGTGCCGGTTGCGGCGGGGACCCGGAACGGGCGCGGGCACTCATCGCCGAAAACGACGGCCGCGTCGACGCCATCGCCCTGGAGGGCATGCCGGCCACACTGGAACTGGGGGCGGCCCACCGGCCGCACGAATTGGGCGCGACGCTGCCGCCGGTGGCCCAAAAGACGCTCGTCCTCGACGGCTCAGGCATTCGCGCCGGGCTGGAGCGCTGGGGCGTCATCCTGGCCGACCGGGCGCAGCCGGGCATCTTCGCCCAGAAGCGGGTGCTCATGATCCCCGGGCTGAACCACAACGGGCTGGCCCAGGCGCTGGGGCGGCGCGCCGCCGACCTGCGCTACGCCGATCCGATGATCTATTTCAACTTGCCGGCCGTTCCGCTGGTCGGCAGCCGTGGCACGTTGGAACAGGCGGCCGGACCGACACTCGACCAGCTGAAGGACGTCGCCTTCGACCGCCTGCAACCGTTGCCCGACGCCCCGGCCGAGCCGCGCGACGCAGGCATGTTTGAATGGGCTGACATCCTGGCCGGCGACGTCGGCGCCATCCGCCGCCACGCCCCGGCCGAATTGAAACGCAAGACGGTCGTCGTCGAGTGGGCCACCGAGGCGGACCTGGCCGATCTGCGCGAGCGCGGTGTCAATATCGTCATCACCATGATGCCGGCGCTGGACGGCCGCGGCGAGCTTGGTCGCTGGTCGGCGGCGACGATCGAGGCGGTGATGGCAACGCTGCGCCCCGATCCCGATGCCCCTCTCAGCGAGGACACCTATCTCGACCTGATGGCCGGGCTGGACTGGACGCCGGCCATCCGCTACCTGCAACCGGGCGAGGCGGGCATCAACCGCTTCGCCTTCGTCATCCACCCGCTAAGCGTCAGGTTCATCCACAACGACAAACGTTTCCGATGGACAAAAGCGCTGCCCGACAGCCTGGTCGAATCCTTCGCGGCGCGGCTGCCACCGATGTACGTCTCGCGCATCACCGGCGGCGTCTCGCCCACGACCGGCCAGCGCATCGAGGGACATCTGATCACGCTGGGGGCCACGCCGCGCCAGATGATGAGCCGCGGCGAGCGTTTCACCTATGACCAGCTGAACAAGGCGGCACGCATCGCCGAGCGCAAGGGGGCGCGCATCATGGGGCTGGGCGCGTTTACCAGCGTCGTCGGCGACGCCGGCATCACCGTGGCCCATGAGGCCGATATCGCCATCACTAGCGGCAACAGCCTGACCGTGGCCGCCACGCTGGAGGCGGCCAAACAGGCGGTGGTCAAGATGGGCGCCACCGATCTGACGAAGGGCAAGGTGATGATCATCGGCGCGACCGGCTCCATCGGCGCGGTCTGCGCCCGGCTGCTGGCCCAGGCCATCTACGACGTGGTGCTGGTGTCGATTGAGCCGGAGCGGCTGATCGAACTCAAGCGGACGATCCAGGCCGAGACGCCGGGGGCGCATGTGGCCATCGCCACCCGCGCCGACGAATACCTGGGAGATTGCGACCTGATCGTGACGGCGACTTCGGCCTTCGGCCAGCGCATCGTCGACATCACCAAATGCAAGCCGGGGGCGGTCATCTGCGATGTGGCCCGACCACCGGATATCAGCGAGGCGGAGGCGGCGTTGCGACCCGACGTGCTGGTCATCGAGAGCGGCGAGGTGCTCATCCCCGGCGACATCGATTTCGGCTACGACATCGGCCTGCCGCCCAAGACGGCCTACGCCTGTCTGGCCGAGACGGCGCTGTTGGCCATGGAAGGGCGTTTCGAGGATTACACCCTCGGCCGCAATATCACCATGGAGCGCGTCAAGGAGATCTATCGCCTGTTCAAGAAGCATGAATTCCAGATCGCCGGGCTGCGCTCCCATGACGAGTACGTGACAGACGAGATGGTGGCCGAAAAGCGCAAGCTCGCCGACCAGTTGCGCGCCGACCGGGCGCTCTTTGCGCAGGTGCAGAGCGAATCGGCGGCCAGGCTGGCGACGATCCCGGTGTCTTCAAAAGGGGTGAAGGCCGGGCGGAAGGTCAACCCGTTACCGTGGATTGGCGCGACGGCGGCCGCGGCCGGTGTGGCGGGGATGTTGCTCTTCCGCCGCCGCCGGTAGGGGCAGACCTGTGTGTCTGCCCCAGATACGAGATATGGGTAGGGGTCGACCTGTGTGTCGACCCTCTTCGGTGGGGGCGCACCTGTGTGTCGACCCTCTTCGGCGGGGTCGACCTGTGTGTCGACCCTCTTCGGTGGGGGGGGGCCCGGGGGGTGGGCCCGCCCGGGGAGCTGGGCCACCCCCTGGGCCCCCCCCAAAGGGGGGGTGGGGTGTACCCCCC
>JAHDWL010000018.1:19591-42038 GCA_023384355.1 Anaerolineae bacterium | reverse complement strand
CCGCCGCCGGTTGGGGCAGACGTTTGTTTCTGCCCCATATACGAGATTGGGGTTGGGGTCGACCTGTGTGTCGCCCCTCTTCGGTGGGAGCGACCCTGCGGTCGCGCCTTTCCCCGGAGGGCGCACACACAGGTGCGCCCCTACAATGTCGGTATGGGGTAGACCCACAGGTCTGCCCGGAGCAGGACTATGCATCCTCGCCGGATACTGGAACGCTACGGCATCGCGCCGAAGCAAAGCCTGGGCCAGAACTTCCTCTATGATGAGGGACTGCTGGCGCGGATTGTCGCCGAAGCCGGGCTTTCGCCGGACGACACCGTGCTGGAGATTGGACCAGGGCTGGGGGCGCTGACGCGACAGCTGGCGCTGGTCGCCGGGCGCGTGGTGGCCGTGGAGCTGGACGACCGGCTACTGCCTGTGCTGCGCTACGAACTGGAGCCGTTCGCCAACATCGAGATCGTCCACGGCGACATCCTGGCCTTCGATCCGGCGGCATGGTTCGACGGACCTTTCGTCGTCGTCGCCAACGTGCCCTACTACATCACCGGGGCCATCCTGCGCCACTTGCTGGATGGGCGGCCGCGGCCGCGCCGCCTGGTGCTGACCGTCCAGCGCGAGGTGGCCGACCGGCTGGTGGCCCGGCCGCCGGACATGAGCCTGCCGGCGGTCAGCGTGCAATATTATGGCAGCGCGCGCGTGGTGACGTCGGTGAAGGCCGGGGCGTTCTGGCCGCGGCCGGAGGTGGACTCGGCGGTCATTCGCGTGGATGTGGAGGAGCGGTTTTGGGAAGAGGGAAGGGAAGAAAGGGAGAAAGGGGGTAAAGGGGAAGAGGCTTTTTTTCGCGTGGTGCGCGCCGGGTTTGGGGAGAAGCGAAAGCAGTTGAAGAACAACCTGCGTCGGCTGGGGTTGAGCGACGAGGCGATCGCGGCCGCGTTGGAAGCGGCGGGGATTGACGGGAGGCGGAGGGCGGAGACGGTGAGCGTGGAGGAGTGGGAAAAGCTCGTTTCCAGCCTGGGAAGCTGACACCATACGTGATAGCTGACGTCTTGCGCCCATCTCAAATTGAGATATTATTTCGCCATGCACGTAATTTCGCGGAAAGCCCTGGTTCAATTTTGGGAGCGTTATCCGGATAGCAAAGGGGCTTTATTGCGATGGTATAAGATTTTGACAAACAGCGAATTCAACAGCTTTGACGATCTGCGCGCCACATTTCCCTCCGCCGACAAGGTCGAGGAGCTTATCGTATTTAATATCGGCGGGAACAAGTATCGATTGATTGCTTCAATCCATTTCAACCGTGGCAAAATCTATGTCCGTCATATATTAACTCATAGAGAATATAGTCAAGGAGGATGGAAACGATGACCCAGTTGCTAAATACCGTTCAAGACCACTGGGCCGCGATTCGCCCCATCCTGAGCATTCGTGATGATGGGGATTATGACCGTGCCGTCTTGATGCTCAATGAGTTGATCGACGAGATAGGGACGGATGAACAGCACCCGTTGTACGATTTCCTTGACACGCTCGGAACGGTGATTGCCGCCTATGAGATGGATCACCTGGAATTGCCCGCGGCCGGCGGGGCGGAAGTGTTGGCTTATTTGATGGAAGAACATCACCTGCGCCAGGCCGACCTCCCGGAAGTAGGATCGCAGGGGGTAGTCTCGGAGATTTTGCACGGCAAGAGGGAGCTCTCCGTCCGGCAGATTAGAGCGTTGGCCGAACGGTTTGGCGTATCGCCGGCGGTGTTCGTTTGAGGATGAGCGAATGCGGCATCTTGTCGCGTCTCTGTCCTGCCATCGATCAAGTTACATTCCGCCACCCCCGCGCCGCCTCCCACGGGTCGTATACCTGACGGCCGCCGGCCGTTGCCTGTGGTTTGCCCTCTGTCGTCCCGATTGCCTCCCACACCGCCGCTGCGATCCACTCCTCCTCGCTCACCCCGGACGGCGACCGCCAGCCGGGCATGTGTTCGGCCAGGAAGTTCGTGCTGGTGTGCCCGGCAGTGAATTCGGGATGGGCCAGAATGTCGCCCAGGTAGCCGACGTTGGTTGCCACGCCCAGCACGATCGTCTCGCGTAAGGCGCGCTCCATCTTGCGGATAGCCTCGGCGCGGTCCTGCCCCCAGGTGATGACCTTGGCCAGCATCGGGTCGTAGTACGGCGACACGGCCGAACCGCTCTCGATGCCGTCGTCGACGCGGACGCCGGGGCCGGACGGCCGTGCATAGAGGGCGATCTCGCCGATAGACGGCAGGAAGCCGGTCGCCGGCTCTTCGGCATAGACGCGGCACTCGATGGCATGGCCGCGGCGGGGGATGTCGCTCTGGGCAAAGGGCAGCGCTTCCCCGGCGGCGATTCTCAACTGCCACGTGACCAGGTCGATGCCGGTCAGGCTCTCCGTCACCGGATGCTCCACCTGCAGGCGGGTGTTCATCTCCAGGAAGTAGAACTCGCCGTCGGCGACGATGAACTCCACCGTGCCGGCGCTGCTGTAGCCGGCAGCCCGCGCCAGCCGGACGGCCGCGGCGGTGATGGCCTCGCGCAGGTTCTCATTGCCGCCGACCGTGGGCGACGGGCTTTCCTCGATGATCTTCTGGTGACGGCGCTGGATGGAACATTCGCGCTCGTAGAGGTGAAGCAGGTTGCCGTGGGCATCGCCCAACACCTGAACCTCGACATGGTGGACGCGGGTGAAGTATTTCTCCAGCAGCACGTGGGGGTCGCCGAAAGCGGATTGGGCTTCGCGTCGGGCGGCCTGCAGCGCATCGCGCAACTCCTCCGGCCCGCCCACGACCCGCATTCCCTTGCCGCCCCCGCCCGCGCTGGCCTTGATGAGCACCGGGTAGCCGATGGTCGCGGCGGCGGTAGCCAGTTCGTCGTCGCTCTTGTTCAATCCGTCAATGCCGGGGACGACCGGCACGTGATGGGCCTCGGCCAGGGCGCGGGCGGCGGCCTTGCTGCCGAGGGCACGCATCGCTTCCGGCGTGGGGCCGACGAACACCAGGCCATGCCGGGCGCAAGCGGCGGCAAAGTCGGCGTTCTCGCTGAGGAAACCGTAGCCAGGGTGGACGGCGTCGGCCCTACAGGCGGCGGCGACGGCAAGAAGCTTGTCCTGGTTCAGATAGGTATCGGCGGCGGCGCTGCCGTGGAGAGGCCAGGCTTCGTCGGCCTCGCGCGCCCAGGGAGCGCCTTCGTCGACGTCGGAATAGACGGCAGCGACGGCAATGCCGAGTTCGTGGCAGGCGCGGGCAATGCGGCGGGCGATTTCGCCGCGATTGGCGATGAGGACTTTACGGAGGGTCATGAGGGTATTATAGTCGGGGAGAGGAGTTGGAGGCCAACAGGGGCACGCGGCCGCTCCGGCTCGGCGGTCGTGGATTGAAAGCGGTGACCTCCTTTTTCAGTTTTTTGCGGCGCGTACACAGGATGCTTTGGGTGGGCAGGTGATAAACCAAACCGACTGATTCAAATGACGAATGACGAGTGACGAATGACGAATGGAAAAACGCACGCGCTGAGCTCGTTTCTCGTACCTCTAATCTCGTATCTCCTAATTCCTAAATCCCCTCCAATGCGTTAAACTACGGCTCTCAATCCATCTGATGAGGTAGCGCATGACCGCAGGAGTGATAGCCGCCGGAGACAAAGCCACCGCCGCCGCCGGAGCGGAGATATTGCGGGCGGGCGGCAATGCCGCCGACGCCGCCGTGGCCGCCGCCTTCGCCTCGTTCATCGCCGAGGCCAGCATCGTCCATCTGGGCGGCAGCGGCATCGCCCAACTCTATGACGCGCGGACGGGCGACTCCCGCGTCTACGACTTCTTCAGCGTCGTGCCGGGGCTGGGCGGCTCGCCGCCGGGCGCGCTCGACTTCGAGGAAGTCACCATCGACTTCGGCTCGGCCACGCAGCGCTTCTACCTGGGGCGCGGCTCGGTGGCCGTGCCGGGCAACATCGCCGGGCTGTGCCGTCTGGCGGCCGATCACGGGCGGCTGCCGCTCGGCGCGCTACTAGGGCCGGCGCTGCGGCTGGCCAGCGACGGCGTGGCCCTGGCCCCCTTCCAGGCCGACACCTGCCGCCTGCTGGCCCCGCTCTACACCCACACCGATGAAATCCGCCGCGCCTTCGCCCCCGACGGCCGCATCATCCAGGTCGGGGAGCGGTTCTTCATCGCCGGGCTGGCCGGAACCCTGACCACGCTGGCCCGCGAGGGCGAGGCCTTCGCCCGCGACGGCGCATTGGCCCGCGCGCTGCTGGATGACCAGGCGGTCAACGGCGGGCTGCTGACCGCCACCGACCTGGTCCGCTACGAAGTTCTGACGGGCGGCCCCATCACCCTGCGCTATCGCGACTACGACGTGCTGCTGCCGGGCATGTGCTCCGTCGGCGGCGTGCTGACCGCCTTCACCCTGCGGCTGCTGGCCGCCTTCGACGTGGCCGCGCTGCCCCACGGCTCGGCCGCCCACCTGCGCCTGCTGGCCGAGGTGATGGCCGCCACCACCCGCGCGCGCGTCGCCTGGGACGATCTGCTGGAGACGACGCCGGAGAGCGAAGCCACAACCCACTTCCTCAGCGACCGGTTCATCGCCCCCTACCGCGAAGAGCTGCGCGACACGCTGGCCGGGCGGCGGCCGTCGGCCGTCGCCGCCGAGCGCCCCGGCCCGCCGAACACCAGCCACCTGAGCGTGATGGACGAGGACGGGCTGGCCGTCAGCCTGACGACCACGGCCGGCGAGTCGGCCGGCTACGTCGTGCCGGGCACCGGCTACATCCCCAACAACATGCTGGGCGAGGAAGACCTGCACCCCAAGGGCTTCCACAGTCGCCCGGCCGGGCAGCGCATCCCGACGATGATGACCCCGGTCATCGCGCTGGCGGGCGGGCGGCCGCGGCTGGTCGTCGGCAGCGGCGGCAGCATCCGCATCCGCAGCGCCATCCTGCAAACGCTGAGCAACCTGCTCGACTATCGCCTGCCGCTCGACGAGGCCGTCAACCGCGCCCGCGTCCATCTGGACGGTGACGTGTTGCAGTGCGAGGCCGGCTATGACCCGCGAGCGGTCGACGAGCTGGAAGCGATGGGCTACCGCGTCAACCGCTGGTCAGCGCGCAGCATCTACTTCGGCGGTGCCCACAGCGTGTCGCGCGAAGCGGACGGCCGCCTCATCGCCGCCGGGGACAACCGCCGCGGCGGGGCGACGGCCGAGGTTCGGTGACGTGCGCCGGACGGAATACGCACAATTGGGGCTGCTGCTGCTGGCCTGGCTGGTGCTCGGCGCGCTGTTCGCCGTCCGCACCCCGGTCTGGCAGGCCCCCGACGAGCCGGCCCACTACAACTACGTCCGCCAGCTGGTCGAGGGCGCGCTGCCGGTCATCGAGCCGGGTGACTGGGACCAGGCCTATCTCAGCGAAGTCGTCGGCGCGGAATTCGATCCGGCCTATCCGGTGACCGGGATCACCTACGAGGACTGGCAGCCGCCGCTCTACTACCTGCTCCAGCTGCCCGTCTACCGGCTCAGCGGCGGCTCCCTGGCGGCCATGCGGCTGCTGTCGGTCGTGCTGGGCGCGGGGGTTGTGGCGCTGGCCTACTGGGTCGGCCGGTGCGTCTTCGACGGCAACGTGCCGTTCGCGCTGGGCGTGGCCGCCTTCGTCGCCTTCCTGCCCCAACACCTGGCCATACTCGGCTCGGTAAACAACGACAGCCTGGCCGAACTCATCATCGCCGCCATCCTGGCCCTGCTGGTGACGCCCTGGTCCGAACGACCGGCAGCGGGGCGGCTGCTGGCGCTGGGCGTCCTGCTCGGGCTGGGCTTCCTGACCAAGGCGACGGCCTACCTGATGGCCCCGGTGGTGGGGGTGTTCTTGCTTGCGCGCTGGTGGCCCCGGCCGGGCGGGTCATCATTCGCCGGGCTGGCGCGAGCGCTGCTGCTCGTCTTCGGCCCGGCGCTGCTGCTCGGCCTGCTGTGGTGGGGGCGAAACCTGATGGTCTACGGCGGGCTGGACGTGCTGGCCAAGGCGGCCCACGACGCGGTGGTCGTCGGCCAGCCGCGCACCGCCGAGTGGATCGCCCAATACGGCCTCGCCGGCACGCTCGGCCGCTTCCTGCGCACCACGTTCGTTAGCTTCTGGGGCCAGTTCGGCTGGATGGCCGCGCCGCTGCCCGGCTGGATGGTCGCCCTGCCGGCGGCCATGATCGTCGCCGCCATCGCCGGACTGATCGCAAATACGAGATACGAAATACGAAATACGAAAGAAGGCGCTCCCCTCGTATCTCGTATCTCATATCTCGTATCTCCTGCCTCCCTGCGCGTCCTCGTTCTGGGTCTGACTTTCCTCCTGACCCTCTGCCTCCACATCTACTACAACCTGACCTTCGTCCAGCATCAGGGGCGCTACCTCTTCCCGGCGCTCATCCCGATCGCCGTGGGGTTCACCGCCGGGCTGGGCCACTGGCTGCGGCCGCTCGTGCAACGTCGGGCGTGGGTGGCCTGGCTGCTGCCGGTGGGGTTCGCCGTGCTGCTGGGGGGCATCGCGCTGTTCGCGTTGTGGCGGATTGTGCCGGGGTTAGCGCCCGGCTGAGCGGCCATACCATCCCGATTGTGACTTTCTTCACAATTAAACCTGCCGTTCGTCACTTCATGTAACGGAGAGGAGTGACTACACTAACTTCATAAGACTTCACCAAAGGGGGTGCTGTTTATGAAGTCTCTTTCCACACGGGCGGAATACCTCTTCCGTTCTACAAACGGGCTGATCCTCGTGGCGATGGCGGTCGTATCGATCATCACCGTCACGTGGGGGATGCTCTCCGGGCCGATGGCTGAATGGGGGGTGCGCGACGTCACGATACGCCTGCTGGGCATGAAGATGGTGCAGGCGGAACGCGAGGCGCGCATCATCATGCTCTACCACACGATCGCCATGGCCATCATCGCCATCGAAGTCTACATCATGACCGATATCCTGCCGATGAAGCGGCAGAACCAGGTGCTAATCAACGGCACCATCACCTTCGGCTATCTGATGACCGTCATCTTCGGGATGTTGTTCGCCTATTGGGGGCAGAACTTCATGTTCCACGGCCTGTTCCTGCTGGGGCAATCGCTGATATTCTTCGCCGGCATCCTGCTGGCGATCGCCCTGTGGCCGTGGCGGGCGGCCAATCGCCTGCCCGTCGATTCGCCCTATGCCCACACGAAGAAGGGGCTGGACCTGGAGCGCACCGCGTTCTTCGTCATGGCCGTCGCCACGCTGGCCTCCGCGTCCTTCGGGGCCATCACCGGCTCCTATTGGGGCAACGGGCACGAGACGTTCCTGGCCGAGGACCTGATCCGCACGCCGATCCGCACGGCCCTGCAAGGGGCGATCATCGGCCATCTGCACATCATGCTGACCCTGATCGCCATCGCCATCACCCTGATCGTCGGCCGCTGGATGGATTTCCGGGGCCGGCTGCACAAGATAGCGATGGTTCTCATGATCGTCGGCACGATCGTCATCACCGTCGGCGCTCTCTCCGTGGTCTGGGTCGATTGGGCGCACACGACCATCTACGTCGGCTCCGTCTTCGTCATGCTGGCCGCGCTGCTCTACGTGGTTCACTCCTGGCGTAAGCTGGTCAAGGATCGCGTGGCCGAGCTGGGCCTCGTGCGGCCGACCGTGGGCCAAAGGGTCAAGGCCCTGCTCCACGACCCGCTCAAGTTCGGCCCCGGCTGGCAGATGGTGTTCATGAACTTCACCGTGAGCGGCGTGGGCATCTTCATGGCCGTCAAACTCGACGAGATCATCCGCGTCTGGCCTCATCGCGACGAGCGGATCACCCTGACCGGCCACTGGCACATCCTGGCCAGCCTGATCGCCACCATCATTCTGCTCTACTATGCCGACCGCGTGGGCCTGAAGGGACGCGCCCGCAAATGGTTCGGCTGGTCGATCATCATCATGTCCAACCTGGCCTTCGGAGCGGTAACCGTCTTCTCCATGAAACGCCTGTTCGTCACCGAGGCGGGGCAACAGGGCGTCGTCAACTGGACGATGTTGCTGACCGACATCGGCCTGTTCACGGTGCTTCTTGTGCTGGGCATATTCATGTTCTCGCGCCTCATCGATCTCTTCCGCAGCAAGGGCCAATGGTCGGCGCAGCTGGCCGAGGAGAAGCGCGAGACTACCCTGCAGGAGATCGCCGAACAACGGAAACGGATGGACGAGCTGAGCAAGGCCCTCAAGGAGACCACCCCATGAAACGCGTACTGACGATCACACTCCTGCTCCTGGCGCTGGCGCTGGTCGCCGCGGGCTGCGGTCCCACGCCCAACATCGGGGCCATCACGCCGCCCTACATCGACACCGGAGTCGACGCCGAGGCCTGGGCGCTCGTCCCCGCCGGAGAATTTCCGTTCGGCCAGCACGACCACATGACGATGGTGGAAAACGATTTCGAGATGATGGTCACCAACGTGACCAACGAGCAATACGCCCGCTTCCTCAACGAGGCGCTGGCCGCCGGCGCGATCGGCATCGGCGAGGTCGAAGTAGAGGCCGGCGAGAGCGTGTGGACCGAAAACGGCGTGTTCAGCTTCTACCCCGGCGAGCCGTTCGACGGCTTCCGGCACGAGGAAGAGATCAAGGCCGGCGACAAGCTGCTCATGCCCCTGCAGGGCGAAGGGCTGCGCCTCACCTTCGACGGCGAGCAGTTCGCGGCGCTCGACGCCTACGTCAACCACCCCGTCACCATGGTCACCTGGTATGGGGCCAACGCCTTCTGCCGGTTCAACGACTGGCGGCTGCCGACCGAGGTCGAGTGGGAGAAGGCGGCACGCGGCACGGAACTGGTGGGCGGCCGCGGCCGGGCCTTCCCCTGGGGGCCGGAGATTGAGCGCAACAACGCCAACTACTACTCCTCGTTCGACGTGTTTGTGAAGATGTTCGGCAAGCTGGGCAACACCACACCCGTCGGCTTCTACAACGGCCGGAGCTACGACGGCTACCAGACGCTGGACTCGGCCAGCCCCTACGGCCTGTATGACATGGCCGGCAACGTGTTCCAGTGGATGGGGGACGATTACCCCAACCAGCATTACCGCCACATGCGCGGCGGCAGCTTCTATTCATACGAAGTAGACCTGCGCGTCTGGAAATACAACAGCGCCGGGCCGCAATACTACGGCCCGGCCGTGGGGTTCCGCTGCGTGCGCGACGTGGCCAACGACGGAGCGACGGACTCATGAGCCACTTGCAGGTTCCGCTCACCCGGCGGTTTCGCCGCTTTCTGCCGCTCTTCAAGAGCCTGCAAACCGGGCTGCTGGTGCTGACCGGTCTGGCGGGGTTCATGAGCACCCGCTGCCCGTTCATCAACTGGCAGACCACGCTCGCCGTGGGCGGCAGCCTGACGCTGGCCGTCACCGGCAGCACGATCCTGAACATGTGGTATGACCGGGACATCGACGCGAAGATGGGCCGCACGGCCGCACGGCCGATACCGTCGGGCGAGGTCAGCCCGGCCGAGGCGCTGGCGCTGGGGCTCATCCTCAGCGCCGCGGGCGTCGCGTGGGCCTTGTCCATGGACATTCTGTACGGCGTCATCGTCTTTGCCGGGCTGTTTTTCGATGTCGCCATCTACACCATCTGGCTGAAGCGGCGCACACCGTGGAGCATCCTCTGGGGAGGTTTGGCCGGAGGGATGCCGGTGCTGGCCGGTCACGCGCTGGGCTCCGGGCGGATCGATTGGGTCGGAATCGTCCTGGCCCTGTCCGTCGTGTTCTGGATCCCCACGCACATCATGACCTTCAGCATGCGCTATCATGATGACTACCAGCGAGCCGGCATCCCCACCTTCCCCTCGGTCTACGGGTTCGCGACGACGCGCACCATCGTCGCCGTGTCCAGCATGCTGGCCGGGGGCATGATGGCCCTGGCGGCCTGGGGCGTGGGGCTGACGCTCGGCTACTGGCGCTTGCTGGCGGTGCTGACGGGCGGCCTGCTGTTGCTGGCCGTGTTCAGCCTGATGCGGCCGTCGGAGCGGGCCAACTTCGGCCTGTTCAAGTACGCCTCGCTCTACATGGTCGGGGTCATGCTGTTGCTGATGCTGGTGGTCTGAGGCGCGAGCCGGACGGGGCTAAACGACCATGAAAAAGATGTCAGTTGTCGACCGTGTCCTGATCCTCCTGGCCTCCCTTCTGGCAGCCTGGCAGATCGTCTTCGGCATCGAGGGCGCGCCGACCCTGTCGCTGTGGGCCTACACGATCGCCTTCGGCACGCTGCTGCTGGCCTGCTGGCTGCTGATCATCTTCGGCTTCGAGATTCTGGATAACCCGCTGACGGTCGTCGTCTCCACCATCCTGCCCCTGTCGCTGTCGCTGGGGCTGGTGTGGGAATATTGGCCCACCTGGCGCGCCGCGTATCTGGTCTTTGTCGTCCTCGGCTTCGCGGGCGTCGCCCTGACCAGACTGTTCCGGCCGGGCAAGGCGGCCGTCATCACCCTGGCGGTTGTCCACGGCGTGGCCGGGCTGGTGATATTCCTGTTGCCCATCTACATGAGCCTGAGCGGCCTCGCGCCGTCCGGCTTCATGCTGGTGGGCATCGGCGGCGCGCTGATCGGAGTGGGCGGCCTGTTGTTATCGTTTCTGAAGATGGGCAAGCCGCTCATCTCCCGCCAAACGATCCTGGCCGTCTTCCCGCTCCTCTTGCTGTTAATGACGGCCGCGTATGTTGTCGGCTTTTCGCTAGTCTAAACAGGAGATATACGATGTTAGGCAAAATATTGCGTATTGTGGGCATCATCTTGCTGGCGCTCACGTCGGTAGCTGTCCTTCTCGGAGGCATCGGCACCGCGTGCGTCGCGTTCACACCGACCGGGTTCGGGCCGACTTTCGCGCCGATAGCCCGGTTCCAGTGGCTGTATCTATTCTACGTCGCGACCGGCGTGATCTTTGGCGTCATGGGCATCATCGCGACCATCGCCCTGATCAGGGGCAAGAGCAACGGCTACCGCCAGGCGGTCACGATGCTGGTGCTGAGCCTCGTCGTCGGCATAATCCACATCATAAGCTCGCGCGCGCTGCGCGGCAGCTCGCAGCCGGCCGACATGATCGTCTATGTCAACGCCTTCACGCTGCTCGTCTTTCTGCTGTTCCGCATCCCCGGAATTTGGGACAAGGTCAACTTTGCGCGGCGTGATGACCACACATCGGGCATGGGCGCCGGCGTGGCCATGATTGTGACCGGGGCGATCATCCTGACCGTGCAGATCTGGGCCGGGCCGACCCACATGCTCGACGGCATAAACTACGCCGACGTGTGGCACTGGCCGCTGTCGATTGTCGGCTGGGCGCTGGCGCTGGGCGGCGGGGCCATCATCGGCCGCTACGTCCTGGCTGAGCCGGAGCCGGCCGAGGTCACCGTCCCGGCGATCGCCGGCAAGTAGGATCTGTCGCAAGCGCCGGATCGCAGGCAAGAAAGAGCCGTACTTCATCATAAGTCCGGCTCTTTTGTGCTACCCGTTATGGGACAGTTCGCGTTTGTTATATGATACAATCAGTAGCGAACGATCAACAGGAGATGCAATGCGAATCGTCGATATCATTTGGCGACCGGAGATTATTGACAAGCTCTCCTGGAAACATGGCGTTACAGCAGAGGAAGTTGATCAAGTTCTTTTCGGCCACCCCTTGTTCCGCAAGGTACAGAAGGGGCAAATTCCCGGCGAAAACGTCTATGCTGCATTCGGCCGCACGGAATCGGGGCGTTACCTGACGGTGTTCTTTATATACAAACAATCACGGGAGGCTCTCGTTCTGACAGCGCGAGATATGGACAGTAGCGAGCGAAAAGCCTATGAGCGACGATAAAAAAAGAATCCCCGATATGACTTCCTACGAGGAAATTGCTGACTTTTGGGACACCCATAGCGTAGCCGATTATTGGGATGAAACGGAACCGGCGGAGTTTGAGCTGGATGACAACGCTCGCCGGCGATACTTGGTCCCCCTGGATCGCGACTTGCTGGCCCGCGCCCGGCGGCTGGCGCTGGAGCGGGGCGTATCTACCGAGAGCATGGTGAATTTGCTGCTGGAACAGCGATTGAATCAATTGGAGACAGCCGGCTAGGCCGCCCGCCGCCCCCCCGGCAGCTCGCGCAGCTCCCACGTCAGTGAATCGGCCCGCAGGACCAGCTCGCGCGCGCCGCCGGGCAGCATGATGAGCACGTGACGGCCGTCGGCGTCGGCCCATTGTCGCCCCTGCTCCACAACCTGCCACGGCCGCCCCAGCCGCACGCGGCGCACCCGCACGCGGCCATCCGGCTCAAAGGTGCAATCGACTTCAACCGGCATCGTTTCGTCTCCCCGGCGCGGCCGCATCCCCGCGCCACAATTCGCCCAATCGGCGATACTTGCGCCACTCATACCAACCCATGTAGAGGCTCAGCCGCAGCCCGTGCAGCCCGTCGCGATAGCCATGCAGCGTCACGAACCGCCACCAGAACTGGCGCAGCGGTTGCAGTACGTAGTTGCGCGGCTTCGGCCGGATGCCCTGCTCCTTCAGGATGATCGCGTCGTGCTCCACGTAGAGCCGCTGCTTGGCATGGAAGTGGGCCGGGTCGCGGTAGTTGTAATGGATGAGCGGGTTCTCAAGGTTGCCGGTGGCCCCGTCCACCTCGCCCAGCTCATGGACGGGCCGCACGTAGCGGGCGCGGCCCAGGCGCATCAGCCGGAACTGGTAATCGGGGAACCAGCCCGCACCCAGCGTCAGGCGGCCGAAGATGTAGTTGTGGCGGGGCACGTTCCAGCCGTTCTCCGGCCGTTCGGCGATGACGCGGCGAATCTCGGCCCCCAGCTCCGGTGTGCCGCGCTCGTCGGCGTCCACGAAGAACACCCAATGATCCGTCTCGCCCGGCACGGCGACGGCCGCCAGCGCGGCGTTGCGCTGGGCGGCGTAGTTGTCGAAGGGACGCTGGAAGACCTCGGCCCCGACCGCGCGCGCCAGCGCGACCGTGTCGTCGTCGCTGTGGGAGTCGAAGACGACGATCCGGTCGGCCCAGCGCAGGCTGTCGATGCAGGCGACCACGTGGCGGGCCTCGTTTTTGGTCAGGATGACGGCGATCAGACTGGGCATGAATCCTCGCAATGGGGGTTCGTGGTCGGTATGGGGCGGGCGCGGCTCACGGCGTGACGCGCTCCAGCCGCAGGTGATAACCGGCCCTGTCGCCGAAAAACTCCGACAGGACGATCTGCCACGGCCCGGCGACCGGCACGGCGAAGGCGCGGATCGTCTCGACGCCGCCGGCCGAGTTGTCGTCCACCTGCAACGCCGACATCCCGTCGGGGCCGCGCAGGTTCATCACCAGGTCGCCCCTCGTGTCGCCGGGCCGCGCCTCGATATCGATAATGTCGCCCGCCGCAGCGTTGAACGTCCAGGCTTCGGCCGCGCCCGGCGGGACGGCGCTGATAACTACGCCGCCGTAATCGAGCGAGCCGGCGCTCCGCGGCGTGGCCGCCGGGGCCGCCCCCAGCACGATCTCGTAGTCGCCCGGCTCGCCGTTGAAGTCGCGCACCAGGACGACGTATTGCCCGTCATCGGCCAGAGTCAGCTCGACGGTCTCCGATCCCCCGGCGGTGAATTCGTCGACGGCGGCCACCCGCTCGAAGCGGGCGTCCAGCAGCCAAACGTCAAGGTCGAGGGCAGCACTAAACGGATTCACCCGAATCAGCACGTGGTCACCGGCCCGGCCGGGCACAAACCAGGCGTGGGCTTCCCGGGGCTGGAGCGTCCCGGGGTGGACGCTGCCGTATGACAGATCGCCCGCATCGTGGATCGCCTCCGCCAGGCGGCCGCCCTCGTCGAGAGAGACGGTATACGGCCCGGCCTGCGGCGAGGCGGCGCGCACGAGGATGGCGTATTGACCGGAGAGGGGCAGCTCGAAATCGGCGACAAGTTCCGGACGGCCGGCAGTTCCCTCGTTCCGGACGGCAAGCTGGTGGTCGCCGGGGCCTAATATCTCCAGAATCGGGTCAAAGGCGGCCGCGCCGGGTTCCAGCACGATGTTGACCCGCCGGCGCGCCACGCCGTCAAAGACCCAGTATTGCCGGCCGTCGACCGGGAGAACGGTCTGGAGCGTCTGGCCGAGGGCGATCGGCCCCCCGGTGACGTGCTGCGGCTGGTTCGACAGGGTCAGGGCAAGAGTGTATCGACCGGGGTCGCCGTGGAAGTCGCTGACCTCGATAATGTAGCTGCCCGGTTCGGCCAGGAACACGTCGGCCGTCGATTCAGTCACGCCGGCGAACCCTCCATCGAGCTCCGCGACCGCCCGCCGATCCGGCCCCAGCAGCGTCATGGACAGGTCGAGGTGCGGCTCGTCGGGCACAAGGGCGATCGAGGCGTAGCGGTCATCGGCGATGGTGAAGGTCCAGAGATCGCTCGCGTCCGGCCGCAGGTCAGCAGCCACCTGCTCGCGATTGCCCTCCAGCGCGCCGCGCGCGGTCGCGTTGCCCTCCTGGATGGCCGCGCCGGGTAGCACTTCGTAGATGGCGACCGACCCGAGCATCTGCTCGAACTGCGGCGCGTGTCGCTCCCAGCCGGCGGCCGACGCGCCGAGAAGCAGGACGACCCACGGAGCGGGGCGTTCGTCGCCGGATGCCGGGGGCATGAAAAGGGCCACACGGGTTCGCAGGTCATTCCGCTCATCCGCCTCCAGACCGATCGGGCTGTCTGCCACATCCACGACATAGCCGGGAACGCCGTTGGCCGAAACGACGGGGGCGAACCCGGTCAGGCGCACGGCCGAAGGCGCTGCCACGCCGAGCAACTCGACCAGCGCCGTGGACGGATCGCCGGCGGCAATCGGCGGGTCAACGAGCAGGCCGGAGACGTAAGCCCCGCCGGCGAACGCCTTGCCCGCCAGAAGGCTGCGCCCGGTCCTGCCGGATTCAGCGGCAAGGAGCAGGTTGATCCCCAGGCGGTTGCCCATAACCGGAGCGTTGAGGCGGTCGCTCAGGTTGATCCAGGTCGGGGGGATGGGCAGCGTCAGCCCGGCGTCCGGCTCGCCGATCAGCGGCCAATCATCGGGCGCGGGCGAAGATGAACGGGGCGCAACCAGGGATGGAACCGCTGCCGGGTCGGCCGTGGCAAGCCCTGGCAAGTCGATTCGTTCCGGCTCCGGGGAGACCGCCATGTTGTCATCGTGTGGCGGGCGACACGACACGACCGCTATGAGCAGAACGCCGAAAACCAGACAGGGCGCGTCCCGTTTCTGCATATGGCCCGCGGTTCAGGGGACTGACCAATCGCTGCCCAGAATGACGAGGACGTCGAAATCGCCCGCGGGGGCTGTGCCAGTGCTGACATTCAGCGGCGGGACGTTCAGCAGGCGCACGAGTTGTTGCACCGTTCCCGGATGGGAACCGTAGTCGATGATCTGGGTCGTCGTATAGGTGGAGGAGTCGGCGTTACCGATCTCGGTCACGTTGACGTTTTGCCGCAGCAAATAGGTCTGGGTGTCGCCCGCCAATCCGAAGGTAGGCGTGCCGTTGAAGACAGCGACGCGCGCTTCCTCCATCGCGATGGCCGTCGGCAGGGCCTCGATGACCGGCGTGGGCACGACGGGCGGCGCGAAGACCTGATCGCGCAGGGTACGCACTTCCTCGCGCAGCGGCACGAGCACCTGCTGGCCGTCGAAGGTCGTGTCGGGATAGACGTAATCGTAATCGAGGACTACGGTGTGCATGCTGTCGCGCGGGATGTTGCGCACCAGATTCGCCAGTTGCAGGGCTTCGTCCAGCTTCAGATTGGTCGAGACGTTGTCCTGGAACGATTGCCAGAGCTGCGGCGCCTTGAACAGCAGTTGCGGCAGCGTGTCGAGCTGGGTGGCCTGGTCGCGCACGGCCATAATCACCTGCTGCTGCCGCCCGGCGCGGTCGACATCGCCACCGAAGGTCACGCGGGTGCGCGCGTACTTCAGCGCGGTCGCCCCGTCGAGGCGCTGCCGCCCGGCGTCGATCGTGAACGGGTCATAACCATAGCAGTTGTCGGGATAGTTCGGGTCCTCGATCCGCTCCGGCACGTCGACGACGACCCCGCCCATCATATCGACAAAATCGACAAAGGCCTTGAAATCGACGGCCACATAATAGTCGATGGGCACGCCCAGGAAGGCCTCGACCGTCTCGCTGGCCAGGGCGGGACCGCCGCCCGGCAGCTCATACGCCTGGCCGAGGAAATAGGCCTGATTGATCCGGTTGACGCCGAAGTCGGGGATCTCCACCCACAGGTCGCGCGGCAAGGAGAGCAACGCCGCCGACTGGCTGACCGGATCGATGGTGGCGACGATGATGGTGTCGCTGTGGGTCGGCCCCTCTTCCTCGCAACGCTGATCGACGCCCAGCAAAAGGATGTTGACGCGCTCGCGGCCCGACCAGGTGGGGATGGACTCCGGCGCGAGTTGGCCGGGCTGGGGTTGCGCTGTGCCGGGCAGAACCTCCGGTGCGAACTGGCCGGTTGTCGTTTGTCCTGTGCCGGGGTTGAAATCCTCGCTGATTTCGCCGCTCGCCGACGCCAGACCGCGAACGGTGCGGAACAGCCAGACAGACGTGAGGAACAACAGCAGCAGCCCCACGCCCACCAACGCTATCAAGGCCCATGCCGGCAGGCGCAAGCCGGGTTTTCGACGAGATCCACGCGAATCAAAAGACATAAGAACAGTACCTTTGCGGTCCGTGCAGGCGGCATTATAGCGACCGACGGGGGTTCAGGCAATGCCGCCATCCGGTGGATTGGGCGATCGGGCGGGCGGCAACAGGTATTGGGCCGACTTGAAACGTCGATAGGCGGCGTAGGTGACCTGTGCCGCGGCCAGCCACTCGATGAGGACTTCTTCGTCGGCGCTCTCCAGCGCAAACCGGGCAGCGGCCAATTCGGACTCAAAGCAGGCCAATGCGGCGAGAATCGCGTCCCGGTTGGTCAGCAAGATATCGAGCATCATGCGCGGGTCGGTGCCGGCCAGCCGGGCGGTGTCGCGGAAGCCGGAAGCGCTGACCGGCCACAGTTCCTCGTCGGCCGCACTCCGCATCAATGCCGCCGACAGGACGGCCGGCAGGTGGCTGACGGCGGCGATCGCGGCGTCATGGTCGGCCGCGTCCATCCAGACCGGGTGCGCGCCCACGGCGGCAATAATCGCCAGCACATCGGCCGCCAGATCGGTCGTGACCCGCAGCGTAGGGCAGAGGATAAACGTCTGATCGCGATAGAGATCAGCGACGGCGGCGGCGAGGCCGGCCGTCTCCTTGCCGCACATGGGATGCCCACCGATGGCAGCGAACTGCGGCGGCAACCCGTCCATGGCGGTGGTGATGGCTCCCTTGGTGCTGCCAAGATCGAGCACCCGGCAGCCGTCGGGGTGCGTCGCGGGCAGCCGGTCGAGCGTGTGCAGGATCGCCCGCGCCGGCACAGCCAACACCAGCAGATCGACCATCGGCAATTCGGCCAGGCTCTCCACGGCGACATCGACGATCCGATCGCGCAACGCCGTCTGACGAACCTCGCCCTGGCGCTCGACGGCCAGCAGCGCGGCCACGCGGCCGCGCAATGCCAGCGCCAGCGACCCGCCCATCAGGCCCAGGCCGACGATGCCGACGCGCAGGGAAGCCAGGCGATTTTGATCGTCGTTATCCGTCATGTTCACCGTGCATTATAGCCAAAGCCGGGGGTATCGTCGCAAGGGCCGAACGAGTCGCAAAATCATCGCCCGCGAGATTGCCGCCCTATCCCCTTGTGCTACAATCTGTACCCATATTTGGGTGGCTTTTCGGCGGGCAGCCAGGCGGCGTCCCCCCACCGGGGTCCTCCTTAATAAACGATAATAAAACCCGATATTTCCCCTTAACACAACTGCGTAAATCTGTGGGCGACCGCGTGCCGGCGAATGGCGACTTTCGCGCACATGCGGTTCGCGGAGGTACAACAATGAGTGATGATTTTATCTTTCGTGGTTCGTTAGCCAAGGTAGATGATACGGTCAGGCAGATCATCGCGCGAGAGGACGCCCGGCAAGCCTCGACGATCATCCTGATCGCCAGCGAGAGCGAGGCTCCGGAGGCGGTGACGGAGGCGCTTGCCAGCAGCTTCGGCAACATTTACGCCGAGGGCTACCCGCGCGAGGAGAGCCGCCGGCAGACACAAGCCGAGATCGCCGACATCGACCTGGAACTGGCCCATTACCGGCGCTACAGCGACCCGCGCTACTACAAGGGCGTGGAGTTCGCCGACACCATCGAGGCCCTGGCCCGGCGACGGGCGGCCGAACTCTTCGCCGCCAACGGCATCAGCGCCGACAACCTCTACGTCAACGTACAGCCCCTGAGCGGCGCGCCGGCCAACAGCGCCGTCTACACCGCGCTGCTGCAACCGGGCGACACCATCATGGGCCTCAACCTGAACGACGGCGGCCACCTGACCCACGGCTCGCCGGTCAGCCGCTCCGGCAAGGTCTATAAGGGCGTGCCCTACTTCGTCGATCCGGTGACGGAAGTGCTGGACTACGACGCCATCGAGCGCATCGCCGTGGAAAACAAGCCGCAAATCATCGTCGCCGGCTACTCGGCCTATCCGAGGATCATCGACTGGCAGCGCTTCCGCGAGATCGCCGACAAGGTGGGGGCCTATCTGCTGGCCGACATCGCCCACATCTCCGGCCTGGTGGCCGCGGGCGTCCACCCCAGCCCGATTGGCATCGCCGACGTCGTCTCCACCACCACCCACAAGAGCCTGTGCGGCCCGCGCGGGGCCATGCTGATGACCCACAAGCGCGACCTGGCCCGCAAGCTCGACCGCGCCGTCTTCCCCGGTGAACAGGGCGGCCCGCATGTGAACACCATCGCCGCGCTGGCCGTAGCCCTCAAGCTGGCCGGGACCGAGCAGTTCCGCGCCCTGCAGCGGCGCATCGTCGACAACGCCGCCCGGCTGGCGACGCAGTTGCAGGAGCACGGCATCCGCGTCGTGGGCGGCGGCAGCGAGAACCACCTGCTGCTCATCGACACAAAGAGCGTCCGCAACGAAGGCACGCCCGACGGCGTTCACCTGACGGGCGACATGGGATCGCGCATCCTGGACGTGGCCGGCATCGTCGTCAACCGCAACACCATCCCCGGCGACAAGGGCGCGCTCTCCCCCACCGGCATCCGCATGGGCACAGTGTGGGCCAGCCAGCTCGGCTTCGGCCCGGAAGAGATCGACCAGCTGGCCGAGGCCATCGCCACCGTATTGAAGGGCGCGCGGCCATTCGTCCACATCGGCACGGGCGGCAAGCGCGAACTGCGCGCGCGTGTCGATTATCAGGCGCTGAAACGAGGCCGGGCCATCGTCCGCCGGCTGCGCAACGTGCCGGAGCCGGCGGCTGGCACGGTTGTGTCTGTGCGCGGCGAAGAGGTCGCGACCTTCCTCAACCAGGCCCTGACCAGCGACGTGGCCGCACTGGGCGACGGCGATTCCCAGCCGACCCACCTCTTTGGCCCCGACATCGACCTCGACGCGACATTGCGGCGGGTAAACAACACCGAGTTCGCGCTGCAATTCGCCCGCGACAAGGAAGCGGCTGAGGCGGCCGAATGGCTGCAAGCCCTCTCTGACGGCTACGCCCAGTTCGATGACGTCTACGCCCTGTTGCCCGGCCTGGTCGTGGCCCAGGTTGTGCAGGAGGGCATCGGCGAGGCCGTCGGCAACGTATTCGCGCGGGCCGCGGCCGCGCTGCACAACAGCGACGCGGCAACCGCGGGCGAGCGGTACGCCGACACCAAGCCATTTTTCATCGGCCGCGAACGTCGCCCGGCCGGGACGCCGCTGCCGCCCTTCCAGTGGGTGGAGCCGGTCGACCCGCCGCTCCTGACAACGCGACTGCACGAGACCCACAAGGCGCTGGGGGCGCGCATGGTGCCCTTCGCCGGCTACGACATGCCGGTCTGGTATACCAGCGTCAGCGAAGAACACGCCGCCGTCCGCGAGACGGCCGGGCTGTTCGACGTCACCCACATGGGCGTGCTGGACGCCGGCGGGCCTTTCGCGCTGGAGTTCCTCGAAACCGTCACCGGCAACGATGTGTCGGCCCTGGCCGTAGGCCAGTCGCAGTACAGCCAGTTCCTGTTCCCCGACGGCTCGGTGGTCGACGACCTGATGGTCTACCGCACCGCCGAACAATCCTATCTGGTTGTCGTCAACGCCTCGAACAACGACAAGGATTGGGCCTGGCTCAACGCTGTCAACGAGGGCAAGGTGATGATCGACCCCGATCGGCCGTGGGCGCGCGTCCAGCACCCGGCCGTGCTGCGCGATCTGCGCGACCCTCAACACGGGGCCGACTGCCGGGTGGACATCGCCCTGCAGGGGCCACGCTCGGCCGACATCCTGAACGCCCTGTCCGGCAACGACGCGACATTCGCCAAACGGCTGAAGGGATTGCCCTGGGCGGGGGTGCTGAGCGCCAATGTGGGTGGCTTCGACCTGATCATCTCGCGCACCGGCTACACCGGCGAGCGCGTGGCCTATGAACTGTTCATCCATCCCGATCGCGCCGTCGATTTGTGGAATGCCCTGATGGCGGCTGGCGAACCGTTCGGCATGAAGCCGTGCGGACTGGCCTCGCGCGACAGCACGCGCACCGAGGCCGGACTACCGCTCTACGGTCACGAGATGGCCGGGGCGTTCGACCTGAATCCGGCCGACGCCGGCTTCGGCAGCTTCGTCAAGATGTGGAAGCCGTTCTTCGTCGGCCGCCGCGCCTTCATCGACCACGAGGAGGCGCGCGACAACGTCGTGGTACGCTTCCGGATGACCGAGAAGGGTGTGCGACGACCGGAGTCGGGCGACCCGGTGATCGACCGGCGCGGCAAGGTCATCGGCCACGTCACGAGCTGCGCCATCGACGGCGAGGGTTATCTTCTGGGGCAGGCCATTGTGCCGCTGAGCCTGAGCCAGCCGGGTACGCCGCTGAGCATCTATCAGATGGGCGGCGGCACGCGGCCGATCAAGGGCAGCGACCGCGTCGATCTCGGCAGCCGGTTGCCCGTGCCCGATTCGGCCGTGGTGTTGACCCGCTTCCCGGAGCGGAAGAAGTAGGAACAGATTATCCGCGGCTCGTGCCTGTTCAGGCCCCGACCCGAACGGGCACGAGCCGCCGCCCATCCGCCGGGATTGACAGGGCCCCGGTAAAAAGATACGATCGCCGGTCTTGGCGAGGAGTGGACAATGCGACGCGAAGTATTAACCTGGTCTGACGTCGATAAACTGATCGATTATCTCGTGCCGCAGATTCGCGGGCGATTCGATTCCATGGTGATCGTCACCCGCGGCGGCATCGTGCCCGGCGGAATGCTGGCCGAGGCGCTGGATATCACCTACATCCTGACCGCTTCGGTGCGGTTTCCCTCGGACTTTCCGGGGATGCAGCCGGAGATGGTCAAGTACGCCATCCCTGAATTCATCCAGTTCCCGGATGAGGACGTGCTGCGCGGCCGTCGCATCCTGGTCGTCGATGACGTGTGGACGAAAGGGCGCAATAGCGTGACCGTCGCCAACCGGATCGACGCCGCCGGCGGCATGCCGGAGATGTGCGTGCTGCACTATAAACCGTCCTACTCGCTCTATCCCGGCTACGCTCCCACCTACTACGCCGCCGTCACTGACGCCTACATCATCTACCCCTGGGAGCTGGATCGCGGGCCGGAAGTGCTGGGCGTCTGGAATTAATGCCGAAAGCCGAATGACGAATGATGCGACCGCTGTGCGGTCGCTCGCGTCGCAACGGTCCTGATTTCTGATTGACATGAGCAGCCCGTAAGACCGGGCAGCCCGGCGGTTGCCTGTCGGGCATGGCGGGGCTATCATTGGCCCGTTAATAACATGAATGCGCCCATGAACCCGGTGACCACTGGGTCCCTGGCGGCGGAAGCCGTCGAACCGTGTCAGGTCCGGAAGGAAGCAGCACTAAGATGTCTCTTCCGGGTGCCCAGGACCACCTGGTCGGTCATCGGGTTCATGGGCGCATTTTTGTCGATACCCGACGAGCAATGACCGGCATCCGGCCCACGTGATCACTCCAACCCCCAATTTGAACCACAGGCTATTGTTTCTTCTGACCCTGGCGTTCACCGCCCTGCTCATCATGGGCGGCTGCCGGCCGGCGGAGGAGACCTTCACCGTGCGCGACGAAGGCGTCGCCATCCCGGTCACCGGAAGCTATGAGACGGTCGGCGAGGTACTGGCCGCCGCCGGGGTAACGGTCACGGCCCACGATCTGGTGGCTCCCGCGCCCAACGCCGCGGCCGACCCGGCCACGCCCATCGCCGTCGACCGCGCCGCCGAAGTCACCGTCATCGATGAGGACAGCGTGACCACCTACTATACCCACCAGGCGACGCTGGGTGACTTTCTGGAAGAAGCGGAGCTGGCCACGCCGCCGGGCGCGC
>JAHDWL010000018.1:0-19491 GCA_023384355.1 Anaerolineae bacterium | reverse complement strand
GGCGCGCCCCTGCCCGCGCGGGTCATCTTCGACCCCTACAAGCGGGCGATCATCACCGACGGCGAGGAGCGTCGGGCGGTGCGCACGACCGCACTGACGGTCGGCGAGGCGCTGGTGGAAGTGGGCATCGCTCTCGGCGCGCACGATACGGTGCGGCCGCCGCGCGAGACCCCGCTAAGCGCGGAAATGGACATCATCATCGAGCGGGCCGCGCCCTATGTCGTCACGGCCGACGGCCACACGGTGGAAGTGTCCAGCGACGCGACGGCCGTCTTCGACGTGCTGGCCGACAATGGCATCGCTCTCGGCCCGCTGGACTACACGCGGCCGGCGCTGGACGCCGCCGTCAACCCCGGCGACACGATCGAGGTCGTCCGCGTCACCGAACGCATCGACACCGAGGAAGTGGCCGTGCCGTTCGAGACGGTCTTCGAGGCGGTGGCCGACATGCCGATCGATACCCTGGTCGAAGGCTCGCCCGGCAGCGACGGCCTGCTGCAGCGCCGGACGCGCGTGCGGCTGGAGAACGGCGTCGAGGTGTCGCGCGCGCCGGACGGCGAGACGCTGCTGGTCGCGCCGGTCAATCGCGTGCTGCGCTACGGCACGCAAATCGTCATGCGCACCATCGACACCCCCAGCGGCCCGGTGGAATACTGGCGGGTGGTCACCATGCGCGTCACCTCCTACACGGCCACCAGCGCGGGCAAAAAGCCGGGCGAGCCAGGCTACGGCATCACCGCCAGCGGCGTCCAGGCCGGCACGGGCGTCATCGCCGTCGACCCGACAGTGATCCCGTTCCGCAGCTATGTCTACGTGCCGGGGTATGGCGTGGCCTTTGCCGGGGACACCGGCGGCGGGATCAAGGGCCGGTTCATCGACCTGGGTTACGACGAGGACGAGTTCCAGTCGTGGCGCGGCACCGTGGATGTCTACTACCTCGGCCCGCCACCACCGGTCGATGAAATCCGCTGGATACTGCCCTAGTACTATTTTCTCTCTGAAATTCCCCGTTTTTCCCGTCAAATCGGCTGTTTTTCACGCGCGGTTTATGTGAACTGCCTCTCGCCTGTGGCATGATTCAATGCGAGGGTCGTCCGCGTTTTGCCGGCGATCCTTGCCTGTTGACCGGCGACGCGGCGCGACTTTTGGGCCGCGCACCCCTGTCCGGCGACGCCGCCCCACAAATCGTAACTGTCCGGAGAGACCGGCAATAACCATACTGTTGGAGGGTTATCACATCATGAAAACCATTGTTGAGCGTTTTGCAAATCGCCGGTCACGGCTGAAGGTCATGGTGCCGCTGGCATTGATGGCGATCTTCCTGATTGTGTTGGGCAGCGCGGCCGCGCAGGGCGACGAGGTCGTGCCCACCTTCACCATCGAGAACGTCGTCGTCGACGGCAGCGTGTCCATACTGGCCCAAAACTTCCCGCCGAATCAGGATTTCGTGGTCACCATGGGGCCAATCGGCACGCTGGGCATCAACGGCACGCCGGTGGCCATCACCAATTCCGGCCTGTTCGGCGCGTTCTCGGCCACCTACCCCATCCCGCCCAATCTGGTCGGAGCGCGGCAGATTGCCATCCGGCTGCAAAGCCCGCAGGGCTACTATAGCTACAACTGGTTCTGGAATAACCTGACCGAACCCGCGCCCGCGCCCATCCCGACCATCTCCATTGATTCAGTCGTGGTGAACGAGACGGTGACGATTCGCACCCACAACTTCCCGCCGGACATGACCTTTTTGGTGACGATGGGCCACATGGGCACGCTGGGCATCAACGGCACGCCGGTGGGCACGCTCTACTCCGGCGCGGGCGGCGAGATGACGGCCACCTTCCCCATCCCGGTGCTGCTCAAGGGGCTGGAGCGGATCGCCATCCGCACGCAGGGCAACCCGTTCTACTCCTACAACTGGTTCGACAACCAGACGGAGCCACTGCCGACGCCGACCTTCGCCATCTGCGGCGTGATTCGGGATGACGCGGTCGTCATTCGCACCGACCCGTCGTTCCCGGCCAATCGGGACTTCGTCGTGATGATGAACTACATGGGCACGCTGGGCATCGACGGCTACGCGGTCGGCGGCTTCAACTCCGGCCCCACCGGCGTCACCAGCGCCATGTTCAGCATCCCGTCCGGGCTGCGCGGGCTGGATCAGATTCAGATTCGGGCCGAGGAAGTCGGCGGGCCGTTCTACAGCTACAACTACTTCGATAACCAGACGGCGATCTACTGCTCGCCGTAAAGCGCACAAGGTTTCTGATTGCGGCCTCGCGCCGTCTGTGTCTCCGGCACGGGCGGCGCGAGGCACGCGGGACAATAGCCTCGCACCTTGGCTCCTGCTCCCGATTCGTCGCTCGTCCCCCGGCTCTTACCGCTCCAGAACCACCACGCCCCGCGCCCCGGCGATGACGGCCTCTGTGGCCATCCCCAGGAAAAGCCCATGCTCCACCACGCCCGGCTGGGCGCGAATGAGTTGGCCCATCTCTCTCGGGTTAGCCAGCCCCGGAAAATAACAATCGAGGATCACGTTTCCTTCATCGGTGATGAACGTCCGGCCGTCCCGTTGGCGCTCGACGACCCGCGCCCCCAGCGAGGTCAGATAGTCGGCGGCCGGGCGGCGGGCGAAGGGCACAACCTCCACCGGCACCGGCGCGCGCGTGCCCAACTGGTCGACGCGCTTGCTCTCGTCGGCGATGATGACCAGCCTGCGCGAGGCGGCGGCGACGATCTTCTCCCGCAGCAACGCCCCGCCCAGCCCCTTGATGAGGTTGAGTTGCGGGTCGATCTCGTCCGCGCCGTCGATAGTGATGTCAACCGACGGGTGATCGTCCAGCGTGCCCAGCGGCACGCCGCAGACTTCGGCCTCGCGCGCGGTCACGTCGGCCGTGGGGATACCCACAATACGCTGCAACCGCCCCTCGGCCAGCAGCGCGCCGATGCGCCTGACAGCGTAAACGGCCGTGCTGCCCGTCCCCAGACCGACAACCATTCCTGACTGGATATATTCGACAGCCCGCTCGGCCGCCTGTCGCTTGAGTTCGTTCTGGGCGCTCATGATCGCTCTCCGGTCCCTGTTAGCTGCCAAACGCGCAGCGCCTCGGCCACGCTCCAGGCCTGGGCGATGCAGCCGCGCGGCGCGAATGGCGCGTCTCCCTCGAATATTTCGCTGATGCTGCCGATGCCGTGATCGACCAGATGGCGCAATAACGGCTCCAAAAAGGCGCGCGCGCTGTCTACGTCGCCGTAGACTCGCAGGTGGGCACTGATGAACGGGCCGATGAGCCAGCCCCACACCGTCCCCTGGTGATAGGCGGCGTCCCGCTTGCGCCGGTCGCCGCTGTACTTGCCGATGAATGCCTTGTCGTCGGGCGACAGCGAGCGCAGCCCGTGGGCGGTCAGGAGCACACGGGCGCAGGTGTCGACGATTGACCGCTGCTGTTCGGGCGACAATGGGGAATGGGGCAGCGACACGGCGAACAGCTGGTTGGGGCGCAGACTCATGTCGTCGCCGTCCGGCCCGTCGATCACGTCGTGGCAATAGCCCATTTCGGCATTCCAGAAGCGGCCGAACCCGGTCTCGACGCGGGCGGCCAGCCCGGCGTATTCGGTTCTGTCCTCGCCCAACTGCGCGGCGAATTCCGCCATGACGCGCAGCGCGTTGAACCACAGGGCGTTGATCTCCACCGCCTTGCCGCTACGCGGCGTCACAACCCAGTCATCGATCTTGACGTCCATCCAGGTGAGCTGCACGCCCGCCTCGCCCGCATAGAGCAATCCGTCGGCCTCATCGACGTGGATGCTGTAGCGCGTGCCGCGCCGGTGCCAGGCGACGATGTCGGCCAGGACCGGGAAAAGCTCGCGCAACAGGTCCATGTCGCCGGTAACCTGCACATATTCGCGGAGGGCGATGAAATACCACAACGTGGCGTCGACCGTGTTGTATTCCGGCGTCTCCCCGGCGTCGGGGAAGCGGTTGGGCAGCATCCCGCGGTCGACGAATTGGGCATAGGTGCGCAACACACTCGCAGCCACTTCCGGCCGGCCGGTGGTCAGGGTCAGGCCAGGCAGGGAAATCATCGTGTCGCGTCCCCAGTCGCCGAACCAGTGATAGCCGGCGATGATTGATTTGCCGTCGGGGTCGGCCGCGGTCGGTCGGCTGACGATGAACTGGTCCGCAGCCAGGACAAGCCGGCGGAGCGGGCGCGGCAGTTTGGCCGACCCGCCATGCAGATCGCCGGCCCGCGCCAGAAGGTCCCGCTCATAGGCGCGACGCTCGGCGAGGGCGGCCTCGCTGTCCAGGTTGGGCGAAGGCTCCGTGCCGGCCACGACGGTGAACACCTCGCCCGGCTGCAGGGTCACCGTCAGCCGCGCGGCGTAGATATGGTCTTCGCTCACGTCGCGCTGGCCGCGGAAATCCTCGACCGCCAGATAGAAGTCCTCATACCAGTCGAATCGCGGCGTCAACTCCGCCCGGTCGCTGAACAGGTAGCAGGGCACGGCCTCGTCGAACATGGTGACGCGGAGGCCGCGGCCGCCGGGCACCGCCACGTCGTCGACGGCCGGGTTCCAGTCGTTGATGATGGTCGTGGCGTGGTAGTCGCGGTAGTTGACCAGCGCCTTGATCGAGAGGCTGAGCGGCCCGGTGGCGCGCGCCAGCCGGTACTGGATGTAGGTGATGTTCGCGCCGGGCTGCATCCAGACGCGCTTCTCCAGCAGGGCGTTGGCCAGGGCGAACGTCCAGACCGGCGTCGTGCCCTCCAGGTGGAAACGGTCGAGATAGACGTGGCCGTTGCCCTCAACGGTTCCGTCTTCCCAGCGATTGGTGTAGAGGGGATAGAAGCGGCCGCTGTCCGGGTAAATGCCGTCGTATTCGGCCGTCTCGTCCAGTTTGGCCAGCAGGAGCGTGCGGCCGAGGGGCGGCTTCAGCGCAGCCATCAACAACCCGTGATAGCGCCGGGTGAGCGTGTTGGCGATCGTGCCCGATGCGTAGCCGCCAATCCCGTTGGTGACAAGCCACTCGCGCTTTGTCACCACTGACAAGTCGCCGCACACCTCGCGGCCGAAATCGAACATCATTATGCTACTCCATCGACAAGGGGGTGGGATTTATTTTGTGACCGACCCCACACCGATCAATACTATAGCCATAAATAGGCCGGGCGCATAGCGCCTGTCAAGCCGGGGAGTAGGTGGCGGAGGGATTGCCGGCAATAACGCAGTTCTATCCGCCCACCTGCCAGGTCCGTGACGCCAATTGCCTTGGTAATTGCGCCATTCCTGTGTAGCATCACGGTAAATAACCGTGAGAGACTTATATTGAACGAAGAATTGACTCCCGGTTCGGCCGAATATGTGGCCGAACTCATCGCCCGGCTGCGCGCCACCTACCCCGACGCCCACTGCGAACTTGATTACGAGACGCCGGTGCAGCTGCTCGTCGCCGTCATCCTCTCGGCACAATGTACCGACGCGCGGGTGAACCTGACGACGCCGGCGCTCTTCGCCCGCTATCCGACGGTCGAGGCGCTGGCCGGAGCCGACCCGACCGAGATGGAGGAACTGGTGCGGCCGACCGGCTTCTACCGGCAAAAGGCGCGCTACATCCGCGAGGCAGCGGCGCGACTGCTGGCTGAATACGGCGGGGAACTGCCGTCGGAAATGGACGCCCTGCTGACGCTCTCCGGCGTGGCGCGCAAGTCGGCCAACGTCGTCCGCGGCGAGGTCTTTGGGCTGGCCGACGGGGTGACGGTCGATACCCACGTCAAGCGGCTGGCCATGCGGCTGGGGCTGACGACGGAGACTGACCCGGTGAAGGTCGAGCGCGACCTGATGGCCATCATCCCCCGCGAGAGCTGGATCGAGATAGCGCACCTGCTGGTCTGGCACGGGCGTCGTCTGTGCTTTGCCCGGAAGCCCGCCTGCTCAGTCTGCCCGCTGAACGATATTTGCCCCAGGGTGGGGGTGGTCAGTAGCCAGTAGGCCAGTGATCAGTAAGTCGGTAGGGCAATAGCTAACCGGTTGGTATTCCGGCTGGCCGAATACACGGACTCGCGTTTAGTGATGCGGGCCGCGGCGCGTCCACAGGACGAAAAACACCATCAGCAGGATGGCCAGCCCGACCATTGCCAAGGCCACTGTATCAGGCAGTAAAACGGAATTAGCCAAAGGGTCCTCCCCCTCGGCCAGGGCTGGCAATGTTGTCATGGCCAGGACCGGCAACAAGATCAAGAATACAGGTAATCGACGCATCGCAATCCCTCTCGTGCTTGGGACGGCCGTCGGGGCCATCCAGTATTGCACGAATTGTAGCCTACAATTGATTCCGGCGAAACGATGAAGAGCAAGGTCTGAGTCCGGAATTCGGCACGAAAACCGGGATTGCCACTGGACAATCCCACGCGCTCCGGTAACATATTTATCCATGAACATCGAACTCGAAGAGATCGACGGGATCACGGTGGCGACATTGTACGGCGAATTGGACGGCCGCACCGCGCCGATCGTGCAGGACAGATTGCTGACGCTGCCCGCGGCCGGCGGCAAGGCGTTGCTCGAAATGAGCGGCGTCAGCTACATCTCCAGCGCCGGGCTGCGCGCCCTGCTGATGCTCTATCGGCAGATGGCGGCCAATGACGGCCGCGTCGCGCTGGCCGGCCTATCGGAGAACATTCGCGACGTGATGACCGTCACCGGTTTTCTGGAATTCTTCGACGACTACGCGACACTGGAAGATGGGTTGGCGGCGCTGCGGGCTGATTAGTCGCCCAGCACGGCTTTCACCATTTCTTCCAGCGATAACGCCCGCCCCCATTCCTCGGCCGCGACACCTTGCGCGTCATCGAGGTGCCCCCGCGCGGCGACGCGAACGACAGAGGCGCGAGTCTTCACCTCATAGTTCGCCACCGGCTGATTCATGACGGCGACGGCCAGGCCCAGCGCCTCGGCATGACGGCCGCGTCGCAGTTTCAGCTCCACCAGCCCCACCACTGCCTGCAGGGTCAGCGCCTCGATTCCTTCCGCCCGCGCCTCCCTGAGGGCATCGGCCAGGATACGCCCGGCCGCCACATCATCCCCCTCGGCCAGGGCGCATTCGCCCAGATGGATGTTGGTGTGCAACAGGTCATATCCGGTGACATAGCCGCGATAGGCCTCCAGACTTTGGGCGAGATGTTTTTTTGCCGCCTCAATATTGCCCCGCGCCAGCTCGACAGCGCCATACTGGCGCCAGGCCGTGCCCAATCCCCAGCGATCGCCCAACTCCGAGGAGAGGGCAATGCTCTCCTCCAGCCACGCGACGGCCTGCTCATAGTGCCCCAGTCGCATGGCGGTTGGAGCCAAAAAGTTCAAACCTAACGAGATGGATCGCGGATCGGCAGTGGCTCGCCAGGCCGCCAGGCTATGGCACATCATAACGTAACCTGCCTGCACCTGGCCGGTCAAGGCGGCAAGGTATCCCAAGTTATAATGGGCGTAGACGCTAAACCACAGGTCATTCCCGGCGCGGGCATAAGCCGCGGCCTCTCGCAATCGCGCCCGCGAACTTTCGTAATCCCCGCACAGATGGAGCATGATGCCGCTAAGAAATAGTGGATCGACAAGCGTTGCCGGATTTCCCAATGGCCGCAGCAGGGACAGACTCTCATTAAAAAGGGCAAAGGCCTGCTCAAATCGCCCCAGCCGGAAGCAGAGCAAGCCTTGCTGGGCCAGCGCCTGACCCAGGGCGGTCGTTTCCACGTCGTTCAGTTCCCGGTCGTGCAATGCCCATACGACGAGGCCCAGCTCGGCAACGCCCTCCTGCAAGCGGCCGCCGACCTCGCACATCCAGCCGTAGCTGCGCAGCGCGGAGCCGATGAGATCGAACTCCTCGCGGGTCACGGCCCAGGCCCATCCGGCGCGGATGTTGCCGATCTCCTCCGTCAGGCGGGCCAGCGCTGCGCGTTGGCCCGGCCCTTTCAGGTCGCGCTCGTGACTCCTGAGCAGCGTCAAATAGTAGTCGCTATGCCGGTCACGGGTCGCGTCGGCCTCAGCGCCCTCGCTCAGGGAAGCCAGCGCGTACTGGCGGACGACCTCGTGCATGTCGTAACGGCCCGATTCGCGCCGACGGATGAGTGACTTCGAGATGAGAGCCAGCAGGATAGGCAGGGTCGCGCCGGCGACATGCTCGGCCGCGGCATGATCGAACCCGCCCCGGAACACGGCCAGGCGGCTCAGGGCGCAGCGCTCGTCGGGCGGCAACAAGCCCCACGAGTAATCAAAGGCGGCCCGCAGGCTGCGTTGGCGTTCGGGCACATCGCGCAAGGTGGTCGTCAGGAAATCAAAACTTTTCTCGATCCGGCCGGCGATCTCGCACGGCGACAGGACGGCAACCCAGGCGGCAGCCAGCTCGATGCCCAGCGGCGTGCCCTCCAGGCGGCGGCAGATGCGGGCGACGCAGGTCAGGTCACCCTCGTGAAGCGAAAAAACCGACGATGCCCGGCGGGCGTTCTGTATGAAGAGCACAACCGAGACACAGGACTCGGGTTGTGGCGTGTCCTCGCCGGCCGGCACCGGCAACCCCTCCAGTTCGTAGACCCATTCGCCCATCAGGTTGAGCCGCTCGCGCGAGGTGACGAGCAACGTGACGCCCGGCGACTGGGCGACGATGGCGGCGAGCAGCGGGACGCCGGCCAATAGATGCTCCATGTTATCGACGATCAGGAGCATCTGCCGGGCGCGGAGATAGTTGAGCAGTTGGGTCTGGGCGTCAGTTTGGCCCTGCAAGGTGATGCCCAGCGCGTCAGCCAGGGCCGGGACCAGAAAGGCGGGTGAATTTTGCTGGGCCAGCGGCACAAAACAGACACCGTCGGCGAAACGGTCGATGACCCGTGTGGCGACCTCGACCGCCAGGCGCGTCTTGCCGATGCCGCCGGGGCCGATGATGGTCAGCAGGCGGCAGTTCGGGTCGAATAGCAGCTCGCCCAGGGCGGTCAACTCGCCGACGCGACCGATGAATGGCGTGGGCCAGACCGGCAATGCCGCGGACAGCGGGCGTGGGGCGGCACGTTCACCGGACACCGGGCCAAGCCGCTCCAGGTTCAGCTCACCGCGAGCCACCCGCACGAAAATCACCCGCTTGTCCGGCGCGATCTCCAGCGCCGCGGCCAGCAGCGCGGCCAGCTCCTTCGACGGCCGTCGTTCGCCGGTCTCAATCTTGCGCAGTCCGGCGGCCGAGCACCCGGCGCGTTGCGCGAGTTCAGCCTGCGTCAGGTCCAGCCCCTGTCGGCGGAACTTGAGCCATTCACCAAAGAAAGTCGGGTCGCCATCCACCTTTGCGGCCAAAATCCTTTTCCCTCCGGAAAGGAGCATCGATAGAACTATCCCATTGTAACACTTTTTGGGGCAGGATTGGGGATATTTATGGGCGAATTTGCGCCCCCGCGGCCAGCCGGAACCGGTGTTTAATGAGAGCATGTAGTGATACTCAACCCAATTCAACGGAGGTCTATCGTGGAAATTTACATCATTCTGGCATTGCGTATTCTCCATGTCGTTGCGGGAGTCCTTTGGGCGGGCGCGGCGATCCTGTATGTGACGCACGTCAAGCCGGCTGTCCAGCTCATCGGGCCGGCCGGCCCGGTCTTCATGCAGGCCTATATCGGCCGGCGCAAGTATCCGTTATTCATGCAGGCGACCAGCATCAGTTGCGTGGGCGCCGGGCTGATCATGTTCTGGTTCGCCTCGGGCGGGTTGTCGGCGAGTTGGCTCCTCTCCGGGCCGGGGATAGGGTTCACCATCGGGTCTGTGGCCGGACTGCTGAGCTTCTTCCTCGGCATGCTGTTCATCGGGCCGCGGTCGAAGCGATTGGGCGCGCTTGGTCAGGCGGTCTCGGCCGCCGGTGGGCCGCCTTCCGCAGCCCAGGCCGAAGAGATGCATCGTCTGGAAGTCGAGATTACCCGGTACGAAAATCTGGAGTTCGGTTTGCTGGCGATTGCCTTGGTGACGATGGCGACGGCGCGGTACTGGTATTTTTAATCGGGTCACGCCTCACGGAAAATGAGGTTATGTATCGGTGGTTCAGATTCTGGAAAGGCAGGAGGGCGACTTCCTGCCTTTCAGATCGGGAAGAAAGCCATGATATCCATCACCACACAGAACGTCCGAATGCAAATGCGCGCCTATATCGATTCGGTGGCCCTGAATATCGCTCTGGAGACAGGACTTTTCTGGCAATTGGCGGAGCGACCGCAGACGGCCGCGGAAATCGCGCAGGCTCTCGACATTCCGCTCTATCGCAGTGGCGCGTGGCTCGATATGCTGGCCGGGCTGGGTTATCTGCGACGAAAGGGCGATCGCTACGCGCCGTCGGACGCGACGAGCGGGGCAATTCTGGAGGCGTTTTCGGCCGAAACGTGGATGCATCTGGCCGAAGAGGAGCGCTACCGCTTCCCGTTTGGGGTCGATCTGGCGCAACACATGAGGCACCCGCTGTCGGTTTGGGCCGGGCAAAGCCGGATGCCCCATGATTACCTGCGATCAATCGCCGAGGATGCCGGGTTCGCCCGTCGCTTCACCCACATGCTTTACGAATTGCATCTCTCTCTGGCCGACGCTGTGGCTGCGACGCTGGATCTGCGCAACGTTGAAAGGATCATGGACCTGGGCGGGGGATCGGGCGTCATATCCCTGGCAATCCTGCGCGAAAAACCCGGGGCGTCGGCCGTCGTCATCGATCACCCCCACGTTTGCGCGGCAGGCCGGGCTATCGTCGCGGGTCGGCCTGAGGGAACGCGGCTCACTTTCCTGCCCGGCGATTTCACCCACGACGATCTGCCCGAAGGTTACGACCTTGCCCTCGAATGCGACGTGGGCGTCTATAGCGAAACGATTTTTCGCCGCGTGTGGGGGGCATTGAAACCCGGCGGGCGGCTGGTCATCATCGATGAATTTCCAACTTCACTGCGCGAGGACGATGCCCAGCAACGTCGATATGCCTTCTACCGGGCCATGACCGATTTCCCGGTCGCCGACCACATGCGAACATCAATCGCGCAGGTGCAGGCTATGCTGGCCCGCGCCGGGTTCAGGCTCTCGGTCGAGCGAAGCCTGCCCGACGGGATGGTCATCATTCAGGGGACCAAGTGAAGACCGCGACCGCCGCCAATCCATGAGGATCAGAAGCAACCCCACCAACAGCATAAGCAGGGTGATGGCCAGGCCGATTGTGTGCTGTGGCGGCCGGAACTCGAACACATAGGTGTGCATGCCGGGTTCCATAGCCGCGCCCAGGTAGCCGTTGAGCGGCACGAGCGCGGCCTCCTCGCCGTCGACCGTCAGCCGCCAGCCGGGGTAGTCGCTGACCAGCACCACCAACCGGTCGCCGGCCGCGCCGGTCGCGTCGCTGACAATCACGCGGTTCGGCCCATCGATGCGGCCCGGCAGCTCGCGCGCGGTCTCCCGGTCAACCGGACCGGTCGGGTCAGCGACGGCGAACGCAAACGGCAATGCCTGCGGTTGATGCCAGATGTTCACCCCGTTTCGACTGGTCAGGAAGATCGCCCCCTCCGGTTCCGGCTGTCCCTGGCCGGTGATGACGTACTTCGGCTCGGCGTGGAAGGGCGAATCGGGGCCGAACTGGCCGTCCATCGACAGCACCCGGCGATTATAGCGAAAGTTGATGACCGGCATCTCCAGCTCGTAGGCGTGGGCTACCCAACTCCAGAGAGGCATACTGCCACCGATATTGATGTAGTAGGTGGAGGGATCCTCGTTACGCAGCCAGGCGAGGACATTGCCCGCTGACGCCGGCCGGTTGCTGGGGTGCATGGCGAACGACTTGTTGACCTGATAGACGTTGGTAAGCGCCACGAGCAAAACCAGCCCGACCGACACGTTGAGGGCGACGATGACGGGCACGCCACGCCACCGCTGACCGTCCCTCGCGGCCCCCGAAACCCCCAGCCGCAACCCGCGCTGGCCGCGCCGCAGCCACACCAGCAAACCCTGCATGCTCATAGCGGCCAGGACGACCAGCGGGATGGTGGCGATGATCAGCAGCCGGTTGGGGAAGCGAAACGTCAGCAGGAACGGGACGAAATCATAAAGCAGCCTGACCGGCAGGTGGCGGTTGGCCTGCCACAGCAGCAGGACGAGCAGCAAGGCCAGGAGCGTCAGAATCCCCCGCCGTCGCCAGGAGAAGCGGCCGAACAGCCACGGGAGGAAAGCCAGCGCCAGCAGGGGCAGCGCGCCGATGTAGAACCAGCCATAGCCGCTGGAACGATTGAGCGCGGCCGTGGTGAACCACGATTCATCGCCGACAACGTAGTTGAACAGGGCGTAGGGGATCGGCTGCGAGTTCACCTGCGTCACGTCCGGCGGCGCGTCGCGGCGCGTGTAGCGCAGCCCGTCGGCCAGCGGCACGAGGTAGACCGCGGACAACCCCGCCGCCAGAAGGGCTACGGCCGTCGCCCGACGGAATCGACGGCCGCGCTCGGTGGGTCGTTGACCAAAGAGAGTGGCCAGCGTCAGGACGGTCAGCGTCACCGCCAGATAGAGCGGGTAGTAGCCGCCGCCGGTCGTCACCACCAAAGCGATGGCCACGGCGGCCAGGACGACCGATCGATGGCTGCGACTGTGAAGCGCGCGCCACAGCAGGGCGAAGCACCACGGAAACCAGGCCGCGCCCACCAGCAATTCGTACCAGCCCAGCCGCCACAGCAACGCCAGCCCGCCCGACAGGGCGAACATCAAGCCCGCCCACAGCCGGACAAAGCCGCGGATGCCGAAGGTGTGGGCCAGATACCATTGGCCGAAAGCCGCCACCAGCAACGACAGGAATATTGATACTTTCATGCCGTTGATGCCACCCCAGACGAGCACAGGCAGGGTGGCGACGGGGTTCCAGAAGTGGTTGATCAGATCGCCGGCGTGGGGAAAGCCGGTGACCATGTAGGGGTTCCAGAGCGGGATCTCGCCGTAGCGCCACAGGCCGATCTCCGCCAGCAGGGGTAAAGTTGCGCTTTCGTTATGCTCGCCGGTCTGTTGCAATTGCTGGTCGTTGAAGTCGAGCAGGGCGACGCGACCAAAGAGAAAGATGACCAGCAGGATGACCACCCATTCGACGACGAAGCCGGGGATTCGCCGCTTCGGCCTGGCAGTTATTGCTGGATCATCAATGCTCGCCATCGTGATAACTGTTCGTCCTGGTTGGGTTGACTGGAACCAATTCGGCTCCGGCAACCGGTGATTCAGGCCTGTTGCCGGAGTCTGTTAATTATAGAACATTATCGGATTTCGATCGCGCGATGAAGTATCCTGCCCAATGATCGACGACGGGATATAGAGATTTGATCGCAGAGGGATGCATTACGAGGCGGCCGCATTGTGAACGAACAATGCGGCCGCCTCACTGTTTTTCGGCGATCTACTGTTTGGGATGCCGCCGCACCCGTCGCCGCGAAGCGCCCCAACCGGCTATAACCAGTAGCGGCAGAAGCGCCGCGGCGCATGGCCGGCCGCCCACAACCAGCCCCGACCCGTCATCCGGGATAACCGGCGTGGCGTCGTCGCCCTCCTCCGGGTCGCCGGCGACCGGGGTGACCGGTTGGTCGCCCGGATCGGTCGTCGCCAGGTTTGTGATCCGGTAGGCCTGGCCGTCGACCACGACGATCATCTCCTCGCCCAGCGCCAGCGCCGCGCCCAGTTCGGGATTTGCGCTCAGAAGATCGAAATAGGCGTCGGACGCAAAGGGGATGTTTTCCGGCTCGGTCGTCGCATCGAAGGTGCTGTCGACCCACACACCGCCGCGCAGGAAGAACGTCCATTGACCCGCTGTCCGCACCGGGTTTTGGGCGATCATCTGCCCGGAACCGCCGGTAACGGCCATTGTGGCCAGCGGCATGGGCGCTTCGGCGGCGGCCAGCTCGTTCTCGGTCGCCGCCCGATCCACTGCCTCCGCACCGCTGACCGCCGCCGGAGCCGCCAGAGACTGGGCTGCCTCTGCCAAATCGGGCGTGCCGGGCGCGCCGGTCTGGGCATGGATGTCGTCTTCCTCGATGAGGAAACTTGTGTAGGGGGTGATGATGCCGTAACGGGTGCTCAGGTTAACGATGCTCTGCACCAGTTCCGGGTTCTCCCCGTTCAGGCGAATTTGCTGCATCAGATGGCCGATGGCCCGCGTGGCCCACAGGCGCGGAATGAAGCTCTCACCGCCCGTCTCGCGGAACCGGAGATCGTCATAGGTGAAGGTCTGCGGCCGTCCGTTGGCCGTTCCGGTCAGGGTGATGGTCGTCGGACCGCCGTCGCGATAGCGCCCGGCCACCACGAGCTGCGTTCCAGCGAACAGGTCGGGCAACTCAACCGGGTAGACCTCGTCGGTACGGATGTCGCCGGTGTCGAGTGTGATGTCGGTCAGAACGGGCGAACCCACTTTAGCATAGAAGGCGCTGACCGCCTCGTCGGCGGCCTGGCCCGGTCGCACGTAGGTCGTCGCGCCGCGCTGCGCGGCGGCCAGCGTGTCGAGCAGCGTCGTGTCCACGTCGTCGCCGACGCCGAAGGCGAAAACCCGCGCGCTGTCGGGCATGGCCGCGCCGACGGTCTCTAGCAGGAGCGAGGTGTCGGTGATGCCTTCCGTCGCCAGGCCGTCGGTCAGGAAAATGATCGTCGTCGGGCGGCCGGAATCGGCTTCGCCGGCGGCGAAGTTGGCCGCTTCCAGCAACGCCTCGCTGATGTTGGTGCCGCCGACGGCCGACAGACTGTCGATGTACTGCCGATAGTTACCGGGCGCGGATGCCGGCAACAGGCCGGGCTCATAGAGGCTGACGCCGGTGCTGAAGCTGACCAGGGCGAAGCGATCCTCCGGGTTCAAATGGTCGATCACGTAGGCAGCCGCTTCCCTGGCCTGGGCCATCTTCTCGCCCTCCATGCTGCCGCTGGTGTCGAGAACGAGGATCACGTCCTTGGCCACGACTTCGCCCGGCTCGATGCCCGGCGCGACCAGCAGCAGGAAGAAGCCGTTCTCACCCGCCTCCTTGTAGCTCAGCAGCGTCAGGCCGATGTCCTCCGGCGAGACGGTGTAATATAGCTCGAAATCGTCTTCGGGCAGCACACCGGCGTCCTCATAGCCTACGACGGCGTGGAAGTCGTCCGGCCGGTCGATGGCCACGCGGTGGCTGGGGGAGTAGAGCGTGCGGATGGCCTCTTTCGACGCCAGCTCAACCCGGATCGACTGCTCATCGAGCGGCGTATCGGTGTAGAGGCCGGCCGATTGTGGGTAGGTGTAGTTGATCGCGCCGTTCTCGGCCGTCAGCAGGTGACTGTATTCGATCTCAATCTTGCGCTCGTCGCCGGGCGGGATGGGAAAGACGTTGGCCTGGATGGCGTCCGTGCCGACGTATTCCAGCAGCGCCGGGTCACGCATCTGGCGCACGATGGCGTCATAGATGGCGCGGGCCTCGTCCCTGGCCAGTATTTTGGCCTCGATGGGTTGACCGTCGACCCACATGGTCAGTTGCGAGACGGCCGCGCCCGGCGGCAACGGGAAGAAGTAGGTGCCCTCCAGCATCCAATCGTTGGGATTGCGGAAAAGCTGTTCGATGTGGGTGGTGGCCACCTGATTCTCGATGGTCACGTTCACGCGCTGATAGGGAATCTCCAGCCCCTCCATATTCCACACCGGCGGCGGGGTGACGGGGCAATCGAAACAGATCGGCGGCTCGATCGGCCGCGGGGTTGCGTCCTGGGCGCGGGCAAAAGGGGCACTCAGCCCGGCCAGAAGCAGTGTCATCAGGACGGCTATCAGGGTTATCTTCTTCATGGCGTTCCTCCGGGTTTTTAAAACCTGACTGGTTCGGTTGGTGCGACCGGTTAGCTGTCGTCATAAACCTGTCAGGTTGTCTAAAGGAAAGACGCGAAGCCGGCGGGAAATGTTCCGGGGTCTGAAGAAGTTGGAGGCCACCGGAGCAGATTAACTTACCATAATACCGTCATAGCACCGCCGCCTATCCTCGCTATAATGGGGCCGATACAGGCACTATTGGGATTCATGAGATCGAGAACCGCCGTTTTATCCGTTTTGTTCCTGCTGCTGACAGCCGTCACCGGCTGCGGCGTGTCGCTGGACGATTCCCGTCTCGACGAGCCGCCGACCGCCCAGCCCACACCGACTGCCACGGCCGCGCCAATCACCGAGGACCCCGCCGGCTATGCCCGCGCCTTCTATCGCGCCTGGGAGACAGGCGACTACCTGGGCATGTACAGCTTGCTGACGCCCACGAGCCAGGGGCTGGTCGACAGCGCCGCGTTCATCAGTCGCTACGAAGAGGCCATGAAGACAGCCGCTATCAGCAATATCCATACCCAGTTTTTGGGCAAGCTGCAGACGGGCGACACGGCCGAATTCGCCGTTCGCGTCACATTGACCTCCGACATCGTCGGCGATCTCATCCGCGAGTTCACCGTTCCCATGGCCTATGAGGGCGACCGCTGGGGGATCGTTTGGGACGAGGGGCTGATCATGCCCGAACTGGCCGGCGGCAACCGGTTGACGCTGGAGGCGCGAGTGCCCTCGCGCGGCAACATCTACGACGTCAACGGCAAGGCGCTGGCCTATCAGGGCAGCGCCTATGAACTGGGCGTGATCCCCGGCCGCATCCAGGACGAGCCGGGTCTGCTGGCCGCGCTCAGCAAGGCGCTGGGGCTGTCGCCGGAAAAAATCAAGGAAAAGTACGCCGCGGCGCTGCCCGACTGGTATGTGCCCGTCGGTGTGATTGCCGAGGAGGAGTTGCAGCAGTACGCGCTGGCGCTTGAGCCGTATCTCGATAAGGGTTTGGCTACTCCCCGGCGGCGGCCGATGCGTCTCTATTCCGACACTGACTCGGCCGCCCACGTCATCGGCTACATGGGGGCCATCCCGCCGGAGCGGCTGGCCGAATACCAGGCCCAGGGCTTCACCGGCGATGAGATGGTGGGCATCGCCGGGCTGGAGGCCTGGGGCGAGGACTATCTGAACGGCGACCGGGGCGGCATCCTGAGCATCGTCGATCCGTCCGGGCAGATCATCGACGTGGTGGCCGACCGCGCCCCGCAGCCGGCGCGCAGCGTCTACACCACCCTCGATCTTGATTTTCAGGCGGCCGTCGAACAGGCGCTGGCTGACGCCATCGCCACTCATCCGGTGGCCAACTTCGGGGCTGTCGCCGTGCTCGATCCCCGCAACGGCGCGGTGCGGGCGCTGGCTACCTGGCCGACGTATGATCCGAAGGCATTCGACCCGCTGCGCCCCGACTCAGCCCAGGCGGTCAGCGCCTTGCTGAATGACCCCGGCCAGCCGTTGCTGAACCGGGCCACCCAAGGGGCCTATCCCGCCGGATCGACCTTCAAGCTCGTTACCTATGCCGCCGCGCTCAACAGCGGCCTCTATACACCTGACTCGCGCTACAGCAGCACCGGCTCGTGGAACAAGCTGGGCGATGAGTTCACCAAATATGACTGGCTCAGCAGCGGCCACGGCACAATCAGCCTGCGGACAGCGTTGGTCGTCTCCTGCAATTCCTGCTTCTACGATGTGGGCTACACAATCGACGGTACGGACAACACCTTGTTGCCGCGCATCGCCCGGGAGTTCGGCCTGGGTCAACCGACAGGCATCCAGGGCATCGCCGAATCGGCCGGGCTGATCCCCGACCCGGAGTGGAAGCTGGCCAACATCGGCGAGGGCTGGGCCACGGGCGACGCCGTCAACATGTCCATCGGTCAGGGGTACGTGCAGGTGACGCCGTTGCAGATGGCCAACATCGTCGCGGCCATCGCCAACGGCGGCACGCTCTACCGGCCAACGCTCGTCGATCACATCGGGGAGTCACCCACCGCGCCCGTGGAATCGCCGCCGCCGGCCGTCAACGGCACCTTGCCGCTCTCGGCCGATGATCTGGCTATCGTTCGCGAGAGCCTGTGGAACGTGACCCACGCCGGCAACGGCACGGCCACCCATCGCTTTGTCGACATGCCCGTGCCCGTGGCCGGCAAGACGGGCACGGCCGAAGCGCCGCCGGGCCTGCCCCACGCCTGGTTCATCGGCTACGCGCCGGCCGCGCCATACACGACGACCGACGGCCGCCTTGTCGAGACGCCGGAACTGGCCATCGCCGTCATACTGGAGAACGCGGGTGAAGGTTCCGACGTGGCCGCGCCCCTCTTCCGGCGAATTGTGGAGTTGTATTACGGCATCGAGCCGACGCCGTTCCCATGGTAGCAGCATAGCCGGATCAAAGCCGAAAGATGTCCGGACGGCGACACATCGCGTCGTGACAGATTAGAAATTTCTGCTATCGTTTTCCTCTGCCTGAAAATCAAATATCGCGCTGGAGGAATTGCGCCATGAGGTCACCAAAACCCCGTGCCACTGTTGTGCTCATTGTCGTTCTTTTGCTCGCCACGCTGCTGATTCCGCTAACAGCCCGCCCCGCTCGAGGCTCGGCCGAAGCGACCGGCGTGATCGCCTTCAAGCGCGGCCACCAGATTCGCACGGTCAATACCGACGGCACAAACGATCGCCTCCTGTGGACAGAGCCACTCCCTGACAGTACTTTCCGCGGCATACGCGGCCTGCAATGGCGGCCTGATGGCGGAGCGCTGGCCTTTTCTTCCGACTATCAACAGCTCTGCTCCATCTATGACAGCGACATCTACACCGTCAACGTCAACGGCAGCGGGCTAAAACGACTGACCAACTCCCCCGCCTGCGCCGGGTTGGGCGGCTTCCCGAAAGGATCGGTCCGGGTTGAGGTGGAGAACCAGACCACGGAGTCGCAATTCCTGATCTATGTCGAGGGCGCGGCGACGGCCGAGGTGGTCAACATCAACCCCGGCGCGGCCGTGGCCGTCACCTTCTCCGGCGTGGCCGACCTGGGGGAGTTGCAGCAACAGATCGTCGCCATCAACGGACGGTATCGCTGGTTCGATTCTGCCGTGTTCGTCAACGTCCGCCCCGGCCAAACCACGAACGCCTCCACCCGCCTTATCCTTACCGGGTCGAATATGTATCGTAACATGGGCGCGACGTACCCGACCTGGCATCGCAGCGGGACGAAAGTAGGCTTTGTGTTCTATGAAGGGATTATGATGCAGATCGGCGCCAACCCGCCGGTGTCGGGCGATGATTCGTTCATTCTGGCCCAGGGCGCGGGCGTCATCGCCGACAGCATGACCTGGTCGCCCGTCAGCGACTGGTTGCTCTACTCGTCCAGCGACCATATCAGCGTCGTCAAACCGGGAGCGGTGAACGGCGGCGAGGCGATCATCGACAAGGCGGCCTACGAGCTTGTCCTGGGCCTTGATTGGTTGCCGGATGAATCAGGGTTCGTCTTTGCAATCACCGGCGGTCAATTTGGAGAGGAAAACAGCAATGTCTATCTCTATAATTTCGAGGAAAACAGCCTGTCACCACTGACCAATTACGACGACGAGTTCTCCGGCGGCCTCACAGTCTCGCCCGACTGCAAAAAAAAAGTC
>JAHDWL010000105.1 GCA_023384355.1 Anaerolineae bacterium | reverse complement strand
GCAAATCGTGTAAACCCTTAATGAGTGACGAGTTACGAGTGACGAGTTACGAGTTACGAGTTTAGATACGAGATACGAGATACGAGATACGACGGCCGCTGACCCACTGACCTACTGAATACTGACCCACTGACCTACTGAACACTGACCACTTGCCCTTCACGCAGGACGCGCCATAATAGCGGCGTGCGCATTGTTGCTCTCTACAATATCAAGGGCGGTGTCGGCAAGACGGCCGCGGCGGTGAACCTGGCCTATCTCTCGGCCCGCGACGGACGCCCGACGCTGCTGTGGGACCTCGACCCGCAGGGCGCGGCCTCCTGGTGTCTGCAGATCGACCCCCGAATCAAGGGCGGCCGCAAGGCGCTGCTCGAAGGCAAAAGCCCCATGGCCAAGCTCATCAAGCCGACCGCCTACGACAACCTCGAGCTGCTGCCGGCCGATTTCTCCTATCGCAATATGGACCTCGGCCTCAACGAGAAAAAGCGGCCGGAGAAACAGTTCCGCAAGCTGCTGGAGCCGCTGGAAGCCCACTACCATACCGTGTTCCTCGACTGCCCGCCGGGGCTGACGCTGGCCACGGAGACGATGTTCGCCGCGGCCGATGTGCTCGTGGTGCCGGTCATCCCCGCCACCCTGTCAATGCGCACGCTGGCCCTCATCGATGACTTCCTGGCCCGCGAGGAGCTGACCCGTCTGCGCACCCTGGCCTTCTATTCGATGGTCGACCGGCGCAAGGCGCAGCACCGCAAGCTGACGGATACGCGCCACGACGGCCGCTTCCTGTTCACCACCATCCCCTACGCCAGCGACATCGAGCGCATGGCCGAGCGGCGCGCGCCGGTGGCCGAGTTTGCGCCGCGCTCGGCAGCAGCCGCCGCCTATGACGCGCTGTGGCGGGAAGTGGATGGATTGATCGATTGATTGCCGGGGATTTGGCCGATCATGGGATCGACCGGTGGAATGGGACGAACGGAGCAGGCTGACAATCGTTAACCTGCCCCGTTCGTCTTGTCTGCTTACGAGTGTGCGGCCTGCTTGACCAGGGTGGTGGTCTCTTTCGACTCATCCGCATCCGGGCGCTCGAAGTAGACGATAATGTCGGCCGTGTCGTTGAGGAAATTGATCTTGCGGATTTCCACCTGCTCCACCGGCAAGCCCGTGCGCCGGCACAGGTCGTCGATGAGGGCGTCGTGCTTCTCCGGGGCGATCAGCTCCACGCGGTCGTAGATGATGGACTTGCTGCCGGCGAAGCGGAAGCCCCACTCCTTCTCCAGCACAAACAGCAGACCGACGATCACGATGTTGGCGAAGGCGAGCTGGATGATATGGGCGTCGGAGATCATGACCGAGTTCATCACCGGCAGGGCGATGACGATGAACAGATAGGTCATCTCGCGGATGGAGATCTCGTCGGTGGTGCGATAGCGCAGGACGGAGAAGATGGCGAACAGGCCGAAGCCGACGCCGACGCTGAGTTCCGTGCTGGTCAGCAGGTCCATCACAAAGTAGATGACCGTGTTGAAGGCCAGAAACGTGAACACGAATCGTTTGTCCTGCGTCACCGGGTAATAGATGAAGCGCACGATCAGGATGGCGACCAGCAGGTTCAGCGCCGCGCCCGCAAAAAAGATGGTTGTATCAGTTGACATGGTAATCCTCTCCGTGAATGATTTTGCTCATCATGCTCAGCCGGGTCTTGAACCGGTTGTGCTTAATCTCCGGGTAGAGCATGGAAACGCCGATGCAATATTTACTGAAGCTGGTCGAGCGGATTTGCCCGGCCTTCATGACGGCCATGAACGGTGAATTGGACTGATCCCGCCCGCGCTTCACCTCGGCCACGACGATATCGGGGACGATGACCGTCTCCTCGCCGCTGCGAAACTTCAAATTTAAATCGATGGTCACCCGCTCGGCGCTCTCCAGGTGGACGAGGGTGATCCGGGTGTAATCGTTCCACAGCTTGGGTTCCAGCGCGGCCGCGTCGCCGGGCAAGTGGCCGGCCAGGAACCCCAGCAGGTCAGGCGAAAGGTCGCCGCCCAGCTGGCTGCCCACGTCGGCGATCTCGATGCGGCTTTTGACGGTACGGTTCGCCTTGACCTTGTGTTTCACCTCCAGGAAGGAGATGCCCGCGTCCAGATAATAACGGCCGCGCGCCTTGTAGCCGTTGCGCCCCCCGGCCTGGTGGCGGCGATAGAGGTCGAAGCCGGGCGAGTCGATGTAGAGCGTGCTGTAGCGGTTGAAGCGGGTGCCGTTGACTTCCAGCACGCGATACACCCCGGCCAGCGCCGACAGGATGTCGCCCAGCCGTCGCTCGTGGAAGACGAACTTGGTCTCATAGCGATCCATCAGGGCGACGGCGAGCATCTCATCCAGCCCGATCGGCTCGAAGCGGGCGACGATCGCCTCGTGGTCGAGACCGGCGTCCGTCCACCAACTCAAATCCGGGGTCGGCTGCGGAATCGTCTCCGTTTCCGGTCGCCATACCATTTCTTTCCATTCGATCATCCCGTACCTCCGCGCAGTTGTTGAACGAAGCCCGTCCGGCCATCCTGCCGGCGGCAACCCTGTTCTGTAATCTTTTATGGATGTGGGCTTGTGACTTCGTTGAGCAATTGAATGTGTGTGCCTGCATATGGGGTGACGGATCGGCGGGGAAAGTAACGGGGATGGGGAAAACTTGCGGTCGATTAAGCCGCCGTTCGGATGGCGTGAAGAATAATTGCCGCTGGGGTGTGGGATGGAAACCGGGGAGACTCAGGCGGTCGCCGCTTCGGCCGCGGCCAGCCATGTTTCGACCGTCTCACCCGTCGTTTGGTGTAGCCGGTTTATCAGACCGGCACGCTCTTCCAAACCGATTTCGCGGCGGTTCGGGGTTAGGGCAGAGATCCACTGGCGCGTCTCGTTCCACGTCAGCGGGCTGGCGAGCAACACCTCGGCGAGGCGGGCGGCCAGCGCGGGGTGGCCGGCGCTCGCCGCCAGATGGGCAATGCAGGCCACCGGCAGCGACTCCGTGTCGCGCCGGGCGCTGCTCACGGCCAGCCCCAGCGCTTCGCGGAAGCGGCCGAGCGCCGCATCGGACCGGCCGAGACCCATTTCCGCCCGGCCCACGCCGCACAGGGCGTAGATGCGGCTCCAGGTATCGCCGGTGATCGCCCAGTCGAGGTAAGCGCGATGGTGTGTTTCAGCCTCGGCCCAATCGCCGCGAGCCAGAGCCAGGTCGCCCAGCCCACGCCGATAGAAAGCCAGACCCATGTCGTGATGCTGTTGCTCAAACCGGGACAGCGCCACGCCATACCAGCGCCGCGCGGCTTCTGCGTCGCCCATCAACCGGTAGATGTCGCCAAGCTCCAGCGCCGACCACGCGCGGTCATATTCCAGGCCGAATTCATCGGCCACCAGCATGGCCGCTTGCCGCTTGAAGAGCGCTCGCTCCGTCGAGTGGTAGCGCAGGGCATAGATGCTGTCCCAACCCAGCGTCCAGCATTCCAGCCGGAAGTTGCTCACGCGGCGACTCATGGCCAGCATCTCTTCAAACACGGGGAACATCAGCTCCGGTTGCCCCCGCTGCAGATAGACCTCGCGACGGGAGAGCAGGGTAATCCAGACCATGCCCCAGTTGCCCACGGATTCGGCCGCGGGTTGGGCGCGATCGAGATAGCCCAGCGCCTCGTCGTAGCGACCGAGCAAGGTGCTGATGTCGTTTTGGTCGGAAAAAGCCCCGGCCATTGCGTCCTGGTTGCCCCATCGTTCGAAAATGGCCATGGCTGTGTCCAGGTGGTGGCGCGCCTCCAGCAGGTCAGACTCCGGCGCGAATTCGCGGATGAGCAGCCGGGCCAACACCTGATGGGCAGTGGCGATCGTCATTTCCAGCGCGTCGCCCGGCGCGGCGACAAACGCCCGCAAATTGGCGAGGGCAGGCGCGCGTTCAACCCGCCAGCCGTAGATGAGATTGAGCATGACATACCAGAAACCGAGACGCCGCGGGGCCTCGTCGCCAAGCGAAACGGCGATGTCCCAGGCAGCTCGGATGTCGCCGGGCGTGAACTCGCGGGTGAAATAATTCACATAAATCGCCGTGCGGGCGACGAGTAGGGAAGCGAGTTCAGTGCTCAACGGGTCTGGAACGCCCGTCGAATGGCCAACGAATGCTGATGATGCTGTGGATGTTTCCCGCGTCTTGAATCCGGCATCCGCCTGAAGCACTTCGATCGCCTGATCCAGCAGAGGAGCCACTTCCGTGCCGACAAACCGGGCCGATGCATAAAGGAAGAGGGCCAAAAGCATCTGGTCAACAAGGCGGCCGTACTCGCCGCGTCGCGTCCACCAATCCCATGCCTGGGAAATATCGTCGAACTCTTCGGCCACGGCATCATACGCGCGCGCCTGCTCGGGGCCAATCATCCGGCGCATGTTGCTCTCAAGAAATCGGGCATAGTAGCGGGCCTGGCGATCTCTCGCCTGCTCGGCAAGCTCCGGTATTTCGGCCAATTTCTGTTCGGCATACTGGCGCAGCAAGGCGTGGCCCATGAACCGGCCGGATGAGGGAACGGGGGACGAATACGGGGTGTCAGATTTTGATCGTCCATTTCGGGTCGGCTGATCGTCACCCGGAGCGCGCACCTCAACAGGTTGCAGCCACGACTTGTTCACCAGCCCCAGCAAATCGCGCAGGGTGGCGGCAGCCACAAATTCGGCCGATTCACGCGCGAACCCGCCGCGAAAAATCGACAACATGGGCAAGATGGCTCGTTCGCGATCGCTCAACAATGCCCAGGACGTATCGAAGACCGCCCGGATGCTGCGCTGGCGATCGGGTATCCCGCGCTGCTCGGTGGCCAGAATGTCGAGACTACGCTCGATCTCCCCGGCGATCTCCGGCAGTGTGAGCGCCTCCAGCCAGGCCGCGGCGAGTTCGATGCCCAGCGGCAGACCTTCCACCTGGCGGCAGATTCGGGCCACATCGGCAATATTGTGGTTGGTCAGGCGAAAACCGGGCCGGACACGGGCGGCGCTTTGGGCAAAAAGGCGCACCGCCGGATAATCCGTCGCGGCGCGACTGATGGCCGCTTCCGCTTCCTCATCCGATTCCGCGCGCGCTTGCAGGCGGCGGATGGTGTAGGCGTCGGGCGCGCGCATGCCGCTGACAATGACCAGATGCTCACCCTGCACATTCAGCCGGGTGCGGGAAGTCGCCAGAATGCCGACATCCGGCGCGTTCTCCAGAATCTCGGCCGGCAGATCAGCCCCGCCCTCTTTCAGCAGGTGTTCAAAATTGTCCATGACCAGCAGAATGCGCTTTCGACGAAGGTAATCGAGCAACTGGCGACGGGGTGTTTCCTCGCTCCTACGGAAACGAAACCCTACGGTCTGGGCGATGGCCATGACCATTGAGTCGCCGGCGCTGAGCGGGGCCAAAGGCACGAAATAAACCCCGTCGAGGAATCGCCCGCCTCCCTCGCCCGCCAGGCGGCTCGCGACCTCGATCGCCAGGCGCGTTTTACCCATCCCTCCCGGTCCGACGAGGGAAATCAGGTGGATACCGGCGTCCGAGAGCAGATCGACGATCTGATCCACCTCATGAGCGCGGCCGATAAAGCGGGTGGGCGGAGTGGGCAGGCTGACGACGTATTCCCCCAATGAGCGCAGGGGCGGGAAGTCGGCCGGCAATCCGGGCAGCAGGAGCTGGTAGATTCTCTCCGGGCGAGCAAGACCGCGCAGGCGGTGCTCGCCCATATCGCGCAGCGTTGCACCTTTCGGCAGCGAACCCTCACAGACCGAAGCCGTGGTCGCCGAGAGCAAAATCTGTTCGCCATGCCCGGCCGACATGATGCGATCGGCGCGATTGAGCGCGCTGCCGTGGTAATCACCCTCGCGCAACTCAGCTTCGCCGGTGTGGATGCCCATGCGAACGCGGATGAGCGGTGGAGGGTTAGCGATCAGTGAGTCAGCTGCCGGTGGATCAGTGACGGGGCCTCTTCCGAAGGTCGCATCGCGCATCCCGTTACTGACCCGGTCGGCGGTCAGTGGGTCGGCAATCGTTCCGGCATTCTGAATATGTAATTCGTAACTCGTGGCTTGCAGTTCCAACTGTGCCGCCATGGCCGCGGCAACGGCATCACCCGCTCGATTAAAGACGGCATAAACCCCATCTCCCAGGTTCTTGACGATATGTCCACCATGGGATTCG
>JAHDWL010000104.1 GCA_023384355.1 Anaerolineae bacterium | reverse complement strand
ACCAGTATTCAGTAATCAGTAGATCAGTATTCAGTCTCGCGCTGACCCACTGACCACTGACCCACTGACCCACTGACCCTAAAGCACCCCCGCCTCACCCAGCGCTTTCAGGGTGATCAGCAGCCCGGCGACGGTGATGAACGCGGCGCTGGCCATCGGCAGCAGCCGGGTGGTCATGGCCGTGTGCCGGACGGGCAGCCGCTCCAGCAGCCGCCCGGCGTAGACCATGACCAGGCCGATGCCCGACAGCACGCCGGCCAGGCCGATGCTGAAGGCGACGATGAGCGCCAGCCCCAGCCCCACCTGCCGCAGGGCGATGGCGCTCAGCATGAGGATGAGCGCCGAAGGGCACGGCAGCAGTCCGCCGGAAATCCCCAGGGCCAGCAGGTTGCGCCAGCCGAGGGGATCGGCGGTCGGCGTGTCGTGGTCGTGGTGATGCCCATGATCGTGGTCGTGGCTGTGACCGTCGTGGGAATGACTGTGGTGGTCGTGGCTGTGGCCGTCGTGGGAATGACTGTGGTGGTCGTGGGCGCGAGGCAGCACCGGCGCAAAGGAGGCGGTCGAAGGGGCCGTCCCGGCAAACGCCAGAGAGTGGGTCGTGGCGGCGGCCGGCGGCGCGTCATGATGGTGCTCACCCGTGTGGCTGTGTCCCTTGCCGAAATGGAAATGGTAGTGCTCATCGGGGGCGGCATTGCCGCGGCGACGGGCCAGCCAGTGGCGGAAGTGGCCGCGGAAGATGGACGCGCCGATGAAGACCACCATGAGGCCGGACAATACACCCAGCCACGGGTAGAGCTGCTCCGGCAGGATGAACTCCGAAGCGGCCAGCACCAAAAAGCCCAGCGCGAAAACCCCGGCGGTGTGGGTGATGGTCGTGGTAAGGCCCAGGAACAGGGCGTGGCGGGCCGTCCCGCGCGAGCCGACAAGGTAAGCGCCGACGATGGTTTTGCCGTGGCCGGGCGTCAGCGCGTGGGCCGCGCCCAGACCGATCGCCACCAGCAGCGCGCCCAACAGCGCCCCCGGCGTGTCCAGCGTGCGGTCGAGCAGGTTGGCGAATTCGTCCCGGCTGAAACGGTCGGCGGATGCGGCGGTCGCCGTTTGCCCGGCGGTGGCCGGCCGGTCGGGGGACGTCGCCGCGCCCGGCGCGTAGCTCATCTCGGCCCGGCTGACGGCCGGCGGCGTCTGGAGCAGGTCGGCCGGATAGTCGCGCAACTGGTTGCTCAGGTCGGTGGCCGGGACCGACGACGCGGCCAGTGTGCCGTCTTCGGCCGTGGCGACGATCTCCTGCCAGCCTATTCGCCCGGCGAAGTTGCCGTCTTCATAGGCGATGGCCCGCTCGCCCTCGGCCGCGGGCAGCGCCCCCGAAAGGGCGATCTCCAGCCGCAGCGTCTCCAGATCGCCCTGTCCCGGCGGGAAGCTGAGCGTATGGGCGACGGGCGAAAGGGGGACGGCCGCGCCGTCAACCGACAGGCGCAGGTTGGCGGCCAGTTGGGGCACAAGCGCCGCGGCCCAGGCTTCTTCCTCGGCCGGGGTGAATACCCCGTCGCCGTCGGCGTCCATCGCCTGCCGCTCGCGGAAGGTGGGGATTTCGGCCATGTCGACGATGTAGAGGACGTCGACGGCCGTCCGGCGCAGGGTCAGGGCGCTGTAGCGGCTGACGGTGAAGTTGCCCAACGGGTGGGCGGCCGCCACGCCGGCCACGCTGAGGGCCAGCAGCGCCAGCAGGACAGGCAGAATACGGTGCAACGTGCGCTTGCGATTCATAATGCGACTCTCCACTCACTCAGTCTCAAGGTCTTCCGGTTTTCCCGTCCCCTACTTCCCCATCCCCGCCAACACCTCCCGCGCCACTTCGACCTGAATCAGGTCAAAATGGGGATTGATGTCCAGCGCGTGGTTCAAATCGGCGGCGGCCCGTTCTTCATCGCCCCGCGCGGCGGCGATCAGGCCGGCATGATAGAACAATTGCGCGTCCTGTGTGCCGAGCGCCAGCGCCCGCTCCGACGCCGCGGCGGCCTCGTCGAACCGGCCGAGGCGATAGAGCACCCAGGCCAGCGTGTCGTAGGCGTAGATGTCTTTCCGGGCGGTCAACTCCCTCTCGGCGTAGGCCAGCGCCTGCTCCAACTCGATATTGTGGTTGGCAAAGAAGAGCGCCATCTGCCGGTTATAGAGCACCTGTTGGCTCGCCTCCAGTTCCTGAATGAAGCTCACGGTGTCATATTGCGCCTGGGCCGCGGCCGTGTCGCCGGCCAGCGTGTAAAGGTCACCCAGGAAGGCGACGAACGAGGGTTGCGGCAGCCGTTCCACCAGCGGCGCGTAGATGTCGATGGCTTCCTGCAGATCGCCACGGGCCGCGGCGATCTTGCCCAGGCCCGCGGCCGCGTTGTAATAGCCGGGGAAAGCCTGATCCGCCTCGTGGTACCATTTTTCCGCGGCGCGAAGGTCGCCGGTGTTGTAATAGAGTTCACCCAACTGGAAGCGATACCAGGCCAGCTCTTCCCCGCCGATGTTGAGGCGCAGCGTTTCGTCGGCGGCCTGTTTCATCCAGTCAATCGCCTCGTCGGGGCGGCCTTGCAGCCACGCCAGACGCGCCATGCGGCTGTAGGCGGGCCCGTCGGGGACGGCCGCGAGCAGGCGATTATAAGCGTCGGCCGCGGCGTCGTAGTCGCCCAACTCCAGCGCGGCGTCGCCGGTGACGGCCAGCGCCTGATACGCTTCGGGGTTGGCGGCCAGCGCGGCGGCGGCGCCGGCGCGAGCCTGGTCGAAGGCATGTTGCCCGATGAGCACGCTGCCCATCAGCGCGACGGCCGGCTCATAGCGAGGGTTGAGCGCCAAGGCCCGGTTGAGCGATTCCTCGGCCCGGGCATAGGCGGCGGCGTCCCCCGTCTCGCGGGCCGTCATGAGGTAGGCCCGGCCAAGATGGGTGAGCGTGATGTAATCTTTCGTGTCCGGGGCGAGCCGGTTGCTCCAGAACTCGACCTGCTGCGCTGCCGGCATGGTGTCGGGCACCGGTGGTTCGCCCGGACCCAGCAAGGGCTCCAGCAGCGCGACCATGCTGCCGGCGCTGTCCGTGGCGCGAATGGCGTAGGAGCCGGCGACGATGATGGCGGTGAAGAGAAGAAGAAGAAACAGCTTGCGGTTGTCGAAAACGGTGCTCATGGTCATCTTGCCTCGACCTCGTGTGGTTGTTTGGACCTGACGGGCCGGCGAAACAGGTTTTGACCCCCCGAAACCATGTGTCGCCGGCCTGTCAGGCCTGTGGCCGCTACAGAGTGACTAGTGCGGCTCTCCCAGATAAGGGAACCCGGCCATGAAGGCCACGTCGTTCATGTCCACGCAGTCGCCGGGGATGCCGGGCGTGCCGGTAACGCCACCGGTGACGACGGTCAGCTCGAAGTCGATGACGTCCTCGGCCAGCTGGCGGCCGTTGAGCGTTCCGACAAAACCATTGGTCGAGTTGGTGTCCAGCGTCAGCACATCGGGCAGCAGCAGGCCGGTTATGACGCCGGCGGTGGCGTCGTCGTAGCCGCCGAACAGGCCAAGAACGGCCTTGAAGCGGTCGCCCCACATCGCCAGATCATCGGCCGGCGCGGTTCCGTTGAAGGCGTCCTTGTCGGCGCTGTCGATGAAGACGGTGTTGAGCGCCGGTTTGCCCATGCGGTCAACCACATTCATGCGGTCGATGGTCCGTGCCCAGACGTTGATGATGCCGTCGTCGCTGTCCAGCGTGGCGGACGGTATCTCGACGACAATGGCCGTGGTGTTCAGCCCGGCGAAGAAATCAACCGTGTCGGGATCGCAGAAGGTGCGGCTGCCGCCCGCGCCGGCGATCTGATCGCGGAACGCCTGCAGGTCGAAGAAAAACGGATCGTCGCGCAGGCCGACGTACATCTGGCCGCCGTTGCGGAGCCACAGATTCTGGCCGGTCATGCCCGAGCCGATGCGGCGTCGTGCTCCGGTGTCCACGTCCTGCCAATAGAGATTGAGGCGTTGCTTGCCGTTGTGGAACGGGCGGTTGGCGCGCAGCTTCAGCAGGATATCTTCCTGATAATCGCCGTCGTTGTCGATGGCGAACTCATAGCGGGTACCGGGAACGCTCTCCAGCGTGGTGGGACTGAGAACACCGGCGGCCGGGTTGACGGTCATGACGAGGACGGTGTTATCGCCGTTGACGAAGGCATAGACGTCGTTGATGTCGAGGCGGCCGTTTTCCCTGACGATAGGCGCGTCCAGGTGATCGGCCGCGCCGGCGCTCAGCGCCGCCAGCCCGAGAACCATGGCCATCATGGCCACGGCCAATAGGATGATGTTACGAACCTTGTTCATCTTTAGGTCTCCTGATGTGTCTTGATGTGCCTGTCTGCAATGCGTTGGCGGTTAAAACGTGTGCGTGAAGGGTGGATAATTCTTGATTTGTTGCCTGACCTCCTCCGGCCGCCCGGCCGTTATTGCCTGTTTGGTTGTTTTCGGGTCATGCGCGCCGGTCGGCGTCACCTGCCTGCTCTGTGTACGCAGCCCGAATCAGGCCGCATCTATGAATTTGGCGGCAATCCGGTTTTTGGGGTGATCAGAGGGATGAGGGAGCGGGTCACAGACCCGCCAGGCAAGACAAACGTGGTTATCGGCCGAGGGAGCAGGCCGGCAAACCTGCCCCGGCGCGTAACAGATGGCTAGAACGACTGGCCGAGCAGGAGGATGTTGCCCGGCGTGGGGGCGGCGCTGCCCCCTTGCGGTTCCAGCGAGACGCCGACGGCGTCGAAGTCGGCGGGCAGATCGCCGCTCAGCACGTGGGTGCCGTTGCCGTTGCTGTCCACGCTGAAAGTGCCGGCGCTGACCGGCGTCGAGCCGACGATGACCCAGGCCTGATAGGTAGTGCCGGGTTCAAGGGGTGGCATATTGGCGACGCGCAACGTGGCCGCGCCGGTCGCGATTTCGGTGGTCAGCGTGGCCGCCATCCCGGGCAAGTTGCCGGTGGCGTCGCCGATTGCAACCGTGACCGAGCCGGGCCGGTTGAACTCGGCCAGCAAGTCTTCACGAGCGGACAACTCGCGACGCAGCGTCTCGTTCTCGCTTTCCAGCGCGCTCAGGCGGGTTTGCATGACATCGTCGCCTGCCTCCAGCGCGACGATTTGCGCCTGCAACTCATCGACCTGTCGCGAGAGCCGCAGGGCGGCGGCGGCCGAGAGGATGAAAGCCACGAGGGCAAACGCCGCCAGCGCCGGGACAAACCGGCCAAAGCCGAGACGCTCGCGCCACGAGGGTTTCAGCGCGGCCGGCCGGCTGATTGCCGGGTGAGTTGGGCGGGGGGCGGGCGGGGCAGTCGAAGCGGTAACGGGGGTCCCGGTGCGGGCAACATCGGCCTGAACGCGGGCCATCAGCCCGGCCTTCACCGCCGGCGACGGCGTGACCGGCGCGGTTGTCGCGACAAGATCGGCCGCGGCCCGTGTTAATGCGGCCAGGCGTGCCGCGGCCTCCGGGTTCCCGGCGATATACCCGTCTACTTCATCCCGCTCCTCAATGGTCAGGGCATCGAGAGCGTAGAACGGGAATAACTCATCTTCGATCCGCTGATTGCGTTCCATCACTCATCGTTCTTCCCTGCGCCCAGCAGCGAGCGCAGGTGTTGTAATCCAAGTCGGGCGCGGGTGTGCACCGTGCCCAACGGCAATCCGGTTGTGCGGGCGATCTCCTGGCGAGTCAACCCCCCGAAGTAGGCCAGTTCCAGCACCTGGAGTTGCTCCTGGGGCAGGTGGGTCATTGCGCCGCGCATCTGCTCGGTGGCGATGGCCTGCTCGGCCGCTTCGCCCACGTTGTCGGGGGCGGCTGCCTGCTCGAATTGACGCTCCTCGTTCTCGTCACGGGCTGCCTGGGGCCGCACGTTTCGCCGGCGCAGCAGATCGAGGGCCTGGCGCCGGGCGATGCTGAACAGCCAGGCGCGAAACGGCCCCTTGGCCGGGTCGAAGGTCTCGGCCTGGTTCCAGACCCGCCAGAATGATTCCTGCAGCACTTCCTCTCCTTCCGTCCTGTCCTGCACAATTCGCACGATTATGCCGAGCGTCACCGGCGCGTAACGGTCATATAGATGCTCGAAGGCATCCGCGTCGCGCGCCGTGACCCGGGCCATGAGTTGCTCATCGCTTGCGTTGGTCAGATGGTCCATGTCAGATGACTTCGGCACGACACGGCTCCCGGATTGACCGTTGGAGCGTTGGTCCTGTTTTCGATTCGGCTTGTCAACCAACGCTCTATTTCTTAATACGCACCGTGTCGCCAAATAAATCTTACCCGAAAACGATGAAACGAAAAAACCGTCCGATTCGTAATCACTGCATGATGCGAGTGCGTTATACTACCGCCGTCAAAACGCAGGCATGGAGGTAATTATGTCAGACGACAAGCAAAAAAAGGATGACGAACCGGTCAACAAATATCTGGGGCTGGGCATTGGCCTGGGCGTGGGCCTGGGCGCGGCGATTGGGGTTGCAATGGACAACATTGCCCTCGGCGTTGGCGTCGGCGTGGCGATTGGCACGGCGCTGGGGTTATCGCTTGGGAACAAGAAAAAATGAGCGGCCACCTCCGGCCACACAGGGTCTTTCAGTAGTCGGCTCTGATAATACAACACGGCCGTGAGGTGTAGAGGTCAGGCAACC
>JAHDWL010000103.1 GCA_023384355.1 Anaerolineae bacterium | reverse complement strand
AATAGTTAAAAATACTGTTTGACACGCGCGCCGCATTTCGCTATAGTATGGGTTGACTGGTGTGAGTAGTTGCTCGGATGGGAATACGGCCGCCAGGGCTTACGAAAGCCGGGGCGGTTTTTTTTGTGGCAATTCCCGATTCGGCCAAAACCGCGAAGTTTATTTATAGAAGCCCACACCGGAGCAGGAGATTTTGTTTGACGAAGGATTTGGCGGAACAGGAAATGGCCGTGGCCGACGGCCTGGTTGTCAGTCTGGCGTACACGTTGCGCCTCGACGACGGTGAAGAGATCGATTCGGCTGCCAGTGACGATCCCCTTGTCTATTTGCACGGCGCCGGGAATATCATTCCCGGATTGGAAGATGCCCTGTCGGGCATGAAAATCGGCGACGTTCGCTCTGTGAGCGTCAGTCCTGTCGACGCCTATGGCGATCTCGACGAGGACGCTTTTGAGTTGGTGCCCTATGACGCTTTCCCGGCCGACGTCGACCTGGAAGAAGGCATGGGCCTGAGTATGGTTGACAACAACACCGGCCAGCAAATGGATGCCTATATCAGCGAGCTGCGCGATGATGGCGCGCTGCTGGATTTGAATCACCCACTGGCCGGAGAAACGTTGCATTTCACTGTCGAGATCGTTGGTTTACGCCGGGCGACAACGGATGAAATCGCCCACGGGCACGCCCACACAGCAGATCACACACACTAGTTTTATTTTTGGGGTTTGAAAAAGGAAGATGAAAAAGCTTTACGTTGGTAACTTGCCGTTTGACACAGATGAAGAGCAGGTCCGCGAATTGTTCTCCACCTACGGAGAGGTCCGCTCGGTCGATATGATCAACGACCGCGAGACCGGCCGCTTCCGCGGCTTCTGCTTCGTAGCCATGGACAATTCCGAGGCGGATGCGGCCACGCAGGCCTTGAACGGGTATTCCTTCGGCGGTCGCCCGCTGAAGGTCAACGAAGCCAAGCCGCGCGAAGAGCGTCCGGCCGGCTCCAGTGGCGGCGGCGGTCGCGGTGGGTACGGCGGTGGCCGTCCCGACAATCGCAATCGCAGCGGCGGCTACAACCAGAACCGCAACAGCGGCGGCGATCGCAACCGCTGGTAATATCGTATTTGAAATTCTGAACTGTCAGACGGCGTAGACCATTGCATCCAAACGGTGGTTGTCGGAAAACCGACAACCACCGTTTTTAGTTTATATGGCAGGATCAGACCGGCCGGGACAGGCGTTCCCTGAGGCCGGCATCACACCCCGGTTGTCTCGCCTTTATTGGCAGTTCGCCGGATAAAGCTCCGCGTATACCTCAGTGGCGATCTGGTTCTTCATGTCCAGCGTGGCCCGGGCGACGGGCATGGCCATCTCCTGGGTAATGGCCGGGATTGAGGTGTAAGCCGTATCATAGGGATCGAAAGCCGCCTGAACATCGGGATTCCCCAGCTTCTCTGTAGCTTTGTTCAACGATTGCCAGTTTGTGTCCATCGCATTGCCCAGCTGGACGATCTGGGCCAGATCGGCCGCTTCGCCCAGGGCGGCGATCGTCGGCGCGGTTTCGGTCATCTCCGTCAGGGCATCGCAAAATGCGACGGTCGGGTCCTCGCCCCCACCACAGGCAGCCAATATCAGGCTCGCGATCAGCATCAAAAGCAAGAACAACGGTTTCTTCGACATGCCAGCTCCTTTGTGTGTTCAAATTCGGCCAATCAGACAAGCCTGATCATAACTGTTTTTCGGTGAAACGTCACCACCCATTTTCGCGGCCGGCGGCCGCCTAGGACAGCCGGACGGCCGATTCCCCGACGCCGACGGCCGTTTCATCGGCCTTTGCCTCGTCGCCGAAAAACAGCTTCTCGACCATGATGGCGATCAGATAGAGAACCGTGACGCCGGCGAAGACATAGGCGAAGCCGGACGGCCCGTGGCGCACCTGCAACTGGCCGCTAATCTGCGGCATGACGAACCAGCCCACCTGGAACACAAGGTTCGTCAGGCTGACCGACAGCGCCTGGGCCTGCTCCGGCACGCGCTCCAGCACGAAAGTCTGATAGACCGGGTTGCTCAGGTTCATCAGCGCCAGCCGGAAGATATAGGCGATCCCGGCGAAGGCGAAGAACGCCCCCGGCTCCACAATGCCCGCCGGAACGAGCCACGCCCCCAGCCCCAGCGTCACCAGAAACGGGATGGACAGCGCCTGGGTCAGCATGACGGTACGAATCTTGCCGTAGCGGTCGGCCAGGGGCGGCCCGGCAAACTGCCCCACGGCCATCGCCAGCCCGCCGAGGGCGAAGACCACGCCGATGGCCGCGTCGGGCTTCAGGTAGACGTTGCGGAAATAGACGTTCATGAACGGCTGCATCAGCCCCGCGCCCAGGCCGATGATGAGCGAGGGCAACAGCACCATGGCGAACAGCCGCCGGTAGCGGCGCAATTGCGCCCACGGCGTTTCGAGGGCGGTGGCCGTGGCTGCCGGGCGGCCGGCGGAACGGATGAACAACAGTGGCACGATCGACAGCGCGCTGAGGATAATCATCGCCGCCAGCGTGGCCTGATAGGCGAGTGTGTCCGTCGGCCCCGCGCCGATGAGCGCCCCCATCCGGCCGGGCAGGATGCCGGCCAGCAGGTTGCCGAAGAAGCTGGCCACGGTTGAAAGCCCGGCCTGGAAGCTGAAGGCCCATTGCCGCTCGACCGGGCTGGTGTTGGCCATGAGAAAAGGCGCGCCGGCGACCATGCCAAGGCTCATCGACGCCCCGGCCAGCATCCGGAAGGCGACCAGCGCCTCGCGCGTCGGGAAGAGGACGATGCCCAGGTAGGCCACCGCCCCGATGAGGCCGCCGCTGACCATCACCCACTTCGGCGAATAGCGTTGGGCGATCCACGCCGCGGGAAGGGCCATGGCGATGGTGGCGAAGGACGCGGCCGATTGCAGAGTGCCCAGAAAACCCTCGTCGAACGCCGGCCCCAGGCTGAGGACGTAGAAGTTGAAGATGAACATGACGACGCCGAACGTCAGTCCCATGCCCATCCCGTAGAGCAAGACCATCCAGACATCGCGCGAGAAGAGGGCGATCCTGGCGCGGTAGTCGGCGGTGGTGTGGCGAAGCCGATGGAACGGCCCGCCGGCGGGTGAATTCATGAAAGCTCCGGTAAGGGGTCGCCCGCGTTCCGGCTCCGGGGCCGGTGTGGTCGGGGAGTTTGGACGGGCGGCCGGGTGTTTACGTTAGATGTTTATCTAACGCCCAGTATACGCGAACGCCGGCAAAAAAACCAGAGCACAATGTCACGAAAAAAGCATGACAGACCCGCCGGGCGGGCCGGCCCGGCGAGTCTGGAGAGAGCGAGAGGCGCGGCCCGACGGCCGCTACTGTTCGACGGGGTAGCCGGCCTCTTCCCAGGCCACAATGCCGCCTTCCATGTTGTGGACGTTGGTGAAACCCTGGGAACGCAAAAAATCGACGATCTGGCCGCTGCGGTTGCCGCTGCGGCAGGTGACGATGACTTCCTTGTCGGTGGGGATTTCGCTCAGGCGCTCGGCGACTTCGCCCATGGGGATGAGGGTGATGCCGGGGATGTGGCCGGCGGCGTATTCGTCCGGCTCGCGCACGTCGAGCATGAAGACGGCCGGGTTATCCCGCACGCTGTAGGCGGTCGCCACATCGATCGACGGCTCCAGCGCGGCCGGATCGGCCGTCTCGGCCGCGGGCGCAGTCGTTTCCGCGCCGCCACTGCAAGCCACCACGGCCGGCACGCCCAACGCCAGCATCACCAACAGAATCAGTCGCATTTTCATTGCATATTCTCCATTTCCTTCCTGTGTTCGGCCGCCTGTGCCGAGCCTCCGGGGTCACATCGCGGCCGCGCTCTGCCCAACGATGGGGCTGCGGTTATTGACGACGCGAGACGGCGACGCATTACCCCGGCAATCTGTTATACTCCGCCCAACATTATAATCCGTTGAAGGATAACCCCAACATGCAGGCAATCGTCGAATTCCTCATCGAGGAGCCGCTCTTGCTGCTCTTCATCGTCTCCGGCCTGGGCTATCTGCTCGGCAACATCAAGGTCAAAGGCATCAGCCTCGGCGTGGCGGCCGTGCTCTTCGTCGGCCTCGCCTTTGGCGCGCTCAGCCCCGATATGCATCTGCCGCCGGTCATCGTCGATCTGGGTCTGATCATCTTCGTCTATACCATCGGCCTGAGCAGCGGGCCGGGCTTCTTCGCCTCGTTTCGGCGCAAGGGATTGCGCGACAACTCGTTCGTCTTCCTGATGCTAATACTGGCCGCGCTGCTGACCGCCGGGTTCAGCTTCGCCCTCAACCTGAAGGCGACCGTCGCGGCGGGCATGTACGCGGGCAGCCTGACCAACACGCCCGCGCTGGCCGGCATCCTGGAGACAATCGCCCGAAACGCCCCGGTCGACCAGCTCGAAACAGTGGCCGCCGAGCCGGTCATCGGCTATTCGGTAGCCTATCCCATGGGCGTCATCGGCCTGCTGCTGGCCGTCTACACGATGCAGCGCGTGTTCAAAATCGATTACAAGGCCGAGGCAAAAACGCTGCGACAATACAACATCGTCGAGCAGGACCTTTATACCCGCACGGTACTCATCTCCAACCCGTCGGCCATCGGCGTGCCCGTCAGCGAGCTGTTTCGCCGTCACGAGTGGGATGTCGTCCTCTCGCGCATCCGGCGCGAGGGCGAGCTGGCCCTGACGACCGGCGACACGATATTCAACGCCGGGGACGAGGTGACGCTGATCGGCACGCCGGAGGAAGTCGACCGGGCCGTGGCCGGGCTGGGGCGGCCGTCGGGCGAACAACTGGAGCTGGACCGCAGTGAATACGACTTCCGCCGCATTTTCGTCTCCAACCACGATATCGCCGGCCGCAGCCTCAATGAACTGGACCTGCCGCGCGCCTATGGGGCCATCGTCTCGCGCGTCCGGCGCGGCGACATCGACCTGCTGGCCCGCGGCGACACGGTGCTGGAGCTGGGCGACCGGGCGCGCGTCGTCGCCCGACGCACCGACATGCCGCGCATCACGGCCCTGTTCGGCGATTCCTACAAGGCGCTGAGCGAGGTCAACCTGCTGACGCTCAGCTTCGGCCTGGCGCTCGGCGTGCTCATCGGGCTGATCCCCATCCCCCTGCCCGGCGGCGTGGTCATCACCCTGGGCATGGCCGGCGGCCCGCTGCTGGTGGGGCTGGTGCTGGGCGCGGTGCGCCGGACGCGCGGGCTGGTGTGGACGATCCCCTACAGCGCCAACCTGACACTGCGGCAAATCGGTCTGTCGATGCTGCTGGCCGGCATCGGCATTCGCTCCGGCTACACCTTTCTGACCAACTTCACCGCCAGCGGCGGCCTGCAGGTGTTCTTCGCCGGGGCGTTCATCACCCTGCTAATCGCCTTCCTGACGCTGATCATCGGCTACAAGGTGCTGAAGGTGCCGTTCGGGATGCTGACCGGGATGCTGGCCGGGCTGGGCACGCAGCCGGCGGCGCTCGGCTTCGGCCTGCAGCAGGCGGACAACGAGCTGCCGAACCTCGGCTATGCGCTGGTATTTCCGGTGGCGACGATCACCAAGGTGATCGTCGCCCAATTGTTGCTAATTATTCTGTCGTAACCTTCGCGGCCTACTCGCTGGGGGGGAGTTCCGGTTCGGCCGTATACTCCGAGGGCAATTCTCCGGTCAGCGAGCGCAGGAAGACGACGATGTCATCGACCTGGCTGGAACTCAGCTCCCGGCCGAGTTGATGGCGGACCATCAACTGCACCATCGACTCCATGGTGGGGATGCTGCCGTCGTGGAGATACGGACCGGTCACCGCTACATTGGGCACGACATCCCTGATCCGCGCAGGAATTCATCGCTGCGCATACAAAAAAATATGTTATGCTTCCCCCATTCTGTGGCAAGAGGTTAAATCATGCACGCCCTCGACGTCCTCAAGTATGGCAACCTGACCCTCCTGCGGGCCGTCAAGGATTTGCCTGATGATGACTGGTGTACTGCCGGCGTCTGCGGCTATTGGTCCGTCCGCGAGATCGTCGCGCACCTGGCCTCGTTTGAATACGCTCTGGTCGACGCGCTGGGCGTGGCGCGCGGCAGTCCTGTCGGTCCACACCTGGCCGACCTGCTGCGCGACGGCCAGGCCTACAACGACGCCCAGGTGCGCGCCCGCCTCGGCCTCTCCCCGACCGAGGCGCTCGCCGAATATCAGGCCGTCCACGCCCAAACGATGGAGCTGGCGGCGGCGCTTCCGGCCTCACTGTTCTACAACACCGGCTTCCTGCTCGCCTATGGCAGCGAATACGATCTGGAAGATTTCATCGCCTACACCTTCTACGGCCACAAGCGCGAGCACAGCGCCCAGATCGCCGAGTTCTGCTACCGGCTTCGCGAAGCCGGGCGGGATTAGTCGGGAGATCCCGCCCGATACCCCACGAGCGCAAGGCAGGGCCGGGAGATGGGCGCGCTCCCCTGCACCCTGCGCCGGCCGCACGGTACCCTTCCCGGCATGATCGCCTTGCTGCGCGCCCTCCCCAATCTCCTCTGGTGGGTCACGGTCTTCTTCGCCGTCCTCGCCTTCTTCACCCAGATTGCGATCATGATCGGGCGCAGCGGCGCGGTCGCCCTCTGGATGCTGCTGGTCGAGTTCAGCGTC
>JAHDWL010000102.1 GCA_023384355.1 Anaerolineae bacterium | reverse complement strand
TGGCGCTCACGGTTGCGGCGGCGGCCCGGCGTCGGGCGGGATCGGCTCGCCGTCGGGGATGCTTCGCAGGTCGTCGCAACTGATGAACCTCACGTCGCCCCACACGTAGCCGCGCTCGGTAAAGGTCGGGATCGTTTCGATCCAACGCTTCTCGCCATCATCCAGCAGGTAGATGTGCGGGCTTTGTGTGCACTTGAGCAGGATCGGATCGGGATACGAATAGATCGCCTCCTGCACCGCCGGCGGTAAGGTCTCGATCCGCTGCTGGTTGATGCCGAACAGCCACGGCAGGATCAGGATGAGGGCTAACGTCCAGACGGCATAGACGACTGTGCCCATGGCGAAAGCCCGGTACAACCCGGCCGGCCATTGCTCGCCGGCCCGCAGCCGGCGAAACAGCACCAGCAGCAGCAGGCCGATGTTGATCACGTTCCAGCCGATGAAGGCCAGCCGGTTGGGCGTCAGGCGGTCGATGGCCGTGCGATAGAGGATGGCCGCCAGGGCGTAGATGCTGACCAGCGCGGCCAGCGCGGCCAGGGCGATGATCCCCCGCCGCAGCCAGAGCGCCGCCCGCGACGAAAGTTGGCCCGGCCGCGTCGGCGTCGCCGCCACCATCAGCGCGATCACCGCGAAGAGCATGGCGTTGAAGACGATGAGCACGTCGCGATTCTCGAACGGCCCGAAGAAGTTGAACGGGATGAAGGACAGATAGACCAGCAGCACCAGGATGGACAACGGCAGCAGCGCGCGCGCCAGCAGGGCCAGCAACCGGCTGATGCCCTCCTCGAACTCCTGATCGATCGGCTTCACCTTCGGGTTATAGATGACGGCCGCGGCGATGACCGGCACCAGCCCCCCGCCCCCGGCGACCAGCAGCCGCACGACCGTTTGCGGGAGCGTGACGCCGATGGCCTCGAACAGCCCGGCGGTGATGCCGACGAAGATGCCCCCGGCGATGACGGCCAGCCCACCCATCACGAACACTTCCAGCGACTTGATCAGGAAGGCAAAGCGGTTGGCCGCGTCGCGGACGACGTTATGGCTGGATATGAGGAACGCGCCCACCCCGGCCCAGGCCAGCAGCGGCAGGTGCATCGCCATCAGGGTGATGTACTGCTCCTGATAGGGGCGCGTGCCCAATTGGGGATAGAAGGTGACCACGTAGACCGCGGCGGCCACGAGCAGGGCGCTGACGAGCGTGGCCATGATCCAGCGCCGGCGGCCGGCGGCCGCCAGGTAGGTGATCACAAAAGCGGCCGAGACCGGCGCGGCCACCAGGAACACCAGCGGGATAAAGCTGTAATCCGTCCACGCGCCGCCGGGCCGGGCAAGGGGCAAGCGGAACCGTTCGTCGTCAGACAGATACCACAGCGCCAGCCCGTTCAGCAAGGCCAGTGGAATGGCCCAACCCCAGGCGGTAAACGATTCCTTCACCCGTTCGGCGGCGTGGAGCAGCCGGTAATGCCAGGCCGCGTAGAGCATATTGTCCGGCGCGGCCGCCCGCCCGGCGTCGATGGCTTCGCGGAAGGCGGCGGCCTGCCCGGCCTTCAGCGCCGCCTGATAGGTCAATTCCAGTTGTTCAGGGTCGCCCGACATCGCATTTATAGTGTCGTTGAGTGACATAGATGTCTCCTTTAAGTTACGTTTGACCATCGCACATTGCGTTTGCTTATGTTAACAATGTGCGCACTCACCAGCACAGATTAACAGCCAACCCATGCCAATTGCTATCAAATCCGCAGAAATGGTACGTATGTTCTAATTTTTCGCAATTCGCCGGCGGATTTGCTACAATAATAACCTTATGAAATTCACCATCGGCATGGCACAAATCGCGCCCAACCTGGGCGACGTGGAAGCCAATCTTGCGCTCCACATCGCTGCCGCGGGCGAGGCGCGGGCCGGCGGCGTCGACCTGCTCATCTTTCCCGAACTGGCCCTGACCGGCTATAACCTCGGCGACGGGGCGTTCGACGTGGCCATTCGCGCCGCGGCCGGCGACCCGACGTTCGACCGTCTGCTGGCCCTTTCGCGAGAGATCGACCTGGTGACCAGCTTCGTGGAAATGGACGAGCGCCGGCGCTACTTCATCAGCGCGGTCTATCTCTCCGGCGGCCGCCTCATCCATCGTCATCGCAAGGTATACCTGCCGACCTACGGCCTGTTCAACGAGAGCCGCGTCTACGCGCCGGGGTCAACCGCGCGCGCCTTCGACACCCGTTTCGGCCGCGCGGGGATGCTCATCTGCGAGGACATCTGGCACGCCTCGCTGCCGTACCTGCTGTGGCAGGACGGCGCTGATATCCTCATCCTCATATCCGCTTCGGTGGAACACGGCGAGGGCGAGGCCATGAGCACGGCCGACAAGGTGTTGTCCATGTGCCGCACCTACTCCCTGCTGTTCACCGATTTTGTCGTCCACGTCAACCAGAGCGGCGCGGACACGAGCGGCCGTTATTGGGGCGGCTCGATTCTCTATGGGCCGGACGCGGCCGTCATTGCCCAGGGGCCGCGCGACGCGGCGGCCGTCGTCACGGGCGAGATCGACATGTGCGCCCTCGGCCCGGCGCGGCGCGCCTTGCCGCTGCTGCGCGACGAGCGCGCCGACCTCGTCGCCCGCGAGCTAAATCGAATAACCGCCCGCTGAACAATCGCTATATTCCCTGTTTTCGATCCTGTCCTTATGAGCGAAGAGCAACTATACGAAATACCTGAAGACCACCGTTCCGGCTTCGTCGCCCTCGTCGGGCGGCCGAACGTCGGCAAGAGCACGCTGATGAACGCGCTCATGGGGCAGAAGATCGCCGCCGTCACCCACCGGCCGCAGACCACCCGCACCCGCCAACTGGGCATCATCACCGAGCCGGGCTACCAGATGATCTTCATCGACACGCCCGGCATCATCCGCGACCCGCGCCACGAGCTGGATGAGTTCATGGTGCAGACAGCGCTGGAGACACTCGATGACGCCGACGTGGTGCTGTGGCTGGTCGACATGACCGCCCTGCCCGGCTCCGGCGACCGCGATGTGGCCGCGCTGCTGGCCGAGGGGGAGCGGCGGGTCATCCTGGCCCTCAACAAGATCGACGCCGTCTCGCCGGCCGAAGCCCTGCAACGCACCGAGGCCTATGTCTCGTTGCTGCGCGCGGCCGAATGGCTGCATCTGTCCGCCCTGACCGGCGACGGCGTGGCCGAGCTGCGCGACAGGCTGGTGGCCGCCCTGCCCGAAGGGCCACGCTACTATCCGGCCGAACAGATCACCGACGTTTATGAACGCGCCATCGCCGCCGAGCTGATTCGCGAGCAGATTATGCTCCAGTTGCGCGACGAGATCCCCTACGGCACGGCCGTGCGCGTGCGCGACTTCAAGGAGAGACCGAACGGCACGACCTACATCAGCGCCGACATCTTCGTGGAGCGGGACACACACAAGAGCATTGTCATCGGGGCGGGCGGCGCACAACTGAAAGCGCTCGGCGCGGCCGCCCGCGAACAGCTTGAGGCGCTGACCGGCGGCAAGGTGTTCCTGGAGCTATGGGTGAAGGTCGAAAAGGATTGGCGGCGCAACCCCAACGCGCTGCGGCAGTTGGGGTATAGTAATGAGTGGATGAAGGATTAGCCGGCTATGTGGCAGCAGAAGCAACCTTTCCGGCATTTATGCGTACTGATAACCGGTATCCAATTATCAGGCGTGAGTTTCGGCGGCACATGAAAACAAGCCGAACCACGTATTTCAAGAGCAGAACAACATGAACCAAAACCCCAACGGCGTATCCCGGCGCAATTTCCTTCGGTTTGCGGGAATCACCGCGGCCGCGGCGGCAGCGACCGGCGGCGGCGCGGCTTTCCTGAAGCGCTATGAAAAAGCGCCGGTCATCGACACCGGCCTGACCGGACCGCCCGCCTATCCCACGGCCGCCCCCTACAGCACCGCCGCCCCCATCCTCAGCGACATTATCCCCACCGTGGCCGCCACCGGCGGCGACTCTTACGCCCAACTCGCCGCCGCTCAGGCCGAAGTGGTGCGGCTGACCGCCGCCAATGACCAGCTCTTGCGCGATCTGGCCGCCTATCAGGCGGCCGAGGGCGAAGCCCGCACCGCTCGCGACTCCCTTTCGCTGGAGCTGGACGACGCCCGCAACCGGCTGGGCATCCTCGGCGGCCTCGTGGCGCTCTACCAGCAGCTCGATGACGCTGACATGGGCGAGATCATCGAGGGCGGCCTGGGCGCGGTGGGCGAGAAGATAGGCGAGCTTGTCGGCGGCACCCCGGCCCTGATCGCCGGGCTGGACCAGGGGCAACTGGCGCTTGGCGAGGTGGAGGCCCATATCCCCCTGCTGGATAACGGCCGCGCCTGGCTCGACGCGCAGGGGACAAAGCTTCAGGGCTTCTACGGCGAGGTTGAGGCCCGGCTGCAACGGGCCGTCGACCGCGTGGGCGATTTCTTCGCCATGCTGGCCGACTGGTTTGAAGGGCTGCGCAAGTGGTTGCCGTTCGGCGTGGGGGACAAGGCGGCCGACGTCATGAGCGCCCTGACCGCGCTGCTGGCGGAGACGCCGGGCACCATCAGCGGCCTCGATACCAATCTGGCCCAGCCGCTCGACGTCTGGCTGAAGCGTATCGACGGCGAGCCGGCGTTGACGCGCGCGCTGGTGCGGCCGATGCGCGACGGAGTGATCACCCAGGCCCGGACGACGATAGACCAGACCAACGCCCTCGCCGAGACGTATGAGGCCAATCTGGCCGCCCCCAGCCGCGCCGCGCTGGCCAACCGGCAAACCCTGCGCCGGCAGATCGCCGATTACCGGGCGCAAAACCAGATTTAGTGACGAGTGACGAGCGACGAGTTACGAGTGAAGAGCGCACTCAACACTCGTAACTCGTCATTCGCCCATCCCTCCGTCTACCAGCCGAGCCGGGTTAACCCGACCGAATCGAGCCAACCCACCGTCCAGCCGCCGCCGGAAGTTGACTCCCGGCTGACGGGGCTGTTGACGATCATGGGGAGGAAGATTTTCCTCTCGATCGGCCCGGTCGTGCATTCGGTGGCCGCCGGGCCGGACGAGGTGCCGGCGGGGCATTGCAGTTGCTCGGTGGCCGCCGGGCCGGGGACGTAATAGCCGGGATCGGCCGCCAGGCAAGCGGACTGGCCGGCCGCGGGCTGATAGTAGCCGGGGTCGGCCGCCTTGCAGATAGTGCCATCGTCGAAGGTCCCGGCCAGACACAGCGTGTTGGTGAAGGTGCAGGTATTCTCGACTGCCTCGGGCAATGGGAGCGTCACCGAGTTAGTGCCCGTCTGGCCGCCGGGTGCGCAGCCGGCTGAGGCAATCCAGCCCGGCCGGTCCGGTTCGCTGATGGTGTAGGTAGCCGACGAATCGTAGCCAATCAGGAAGTACTTCTCGCCACCGGCCGCCGGCCTGATGGTGGCCGATCGCGTCCCGCGCATGACCGACCCGCTGTTCGATCCGCACCTGTTCCGCCTCTCCCGGTTCGCGGAGAACGCCCCGGTGACCGGCGGCTACAAGAATAGCATCGCAGGGTAGCGATCAGCAGCCGGTGGCAATCCTAAGGCAGACGACCATCGGTCATCCGCGGCCGATCGTCGTCCGCCATTGTTTGCTTTGGCCGATACAGCTGCCCAAAGGCCGCGCCGCCCAATATCAGGGCCGCCCCGACAAGTTGGAGCAACGTCAGGGCTTCGCCCAGGAATAACGCCGAGAAGAACAATGCCGAAAGCGGCTCCAAATAGCCGAGGATCGAGACAGTCTGCAACGGCAGATCGCCGATGGATGAGAAGTAAAGATAGCAACCAACGCCGGTGTTGACAATGCCCAGCAGCAAGATGGGGGCGAGGCTGCCCGGCGGAATGCTGATCGCTAACCCCTGTCTCAGGCCGAGGAAGATCGCGACGGTGATGAAGCTGATGATGAGCTGCCACATGGGGTTTTCAAGCCCGATGATGCTGGTGGCTTTTTTGTTGAAGATGACCATGAAGGCATAGGTGAACGCCGCCATGATGCCGAAGACCAGCCCCCAGGATACTTCCCCCTGCAACAGGGCTTTGCCGTTCACGATGATCATGCCCAATACGACGGCCATGAAACCGATGAGTTTGGCGGCGGTGAATCGCTCCTTGAACACAATCGGGGAGAGGATCATAACGATGACCGGCCCTGTGTAATAGGCCAGCGTCGCCAGGCTGACGCCAATTTGGGCGTAGGCCTCGAACAGGAACACCCAGCTGATGCCCATCGCCATGCCGGAAATCGCAAGGTACAGAAAATGCCGCTTGTTTCGCCAAAACCGCAGCGGCTGTCTGGATGCGGCGAACACCAGCACCAGGAACACGCTGCCGATCAGCGTCCGCGTGAACACAATTTCAGGGCTGCTCAGGGGAATGAAGCTGGCCACAATCCCGTTCATGCCGAACAGGAGCAGGGCGAGAATGTATTTGAAGGTGGTCTTGTTGTTCATGCTGTCGGCTGGTCGGTGGGTTTGCTACTGGGCAGACACACAGGTCTGCTACAGACACACAGGTCTGTCCCTACTCGTCATTCGTCACAGGGTCGACACGCAGGTCGACACGCAGGTCGACCCCTACAACGGCCGCATTTCTGAACTCGTCACTCGTCGGGCGACAGGAGTCGCCTTCGTCACTCGTCACTGGGTCGCCCGCTACAACGGCCGCGCGGTTCGTATCTCGTATCTCGTATTTCGTATCTTGGGCAGACACACAGGTCATCTGTTCCAACTAAATCAGAAACGGCGGATGAACGATATACTACGGTCATG
>JAHDWL010000017.1:59589-66529 GCA_023384355.1 Anaerolineae bacterium | reverse complement strand
CTTTTCTCCCATGATTTCGGCAAGTTGACAGTCACGCCGACTGAACGGCTGTTTGAAGTGCCGCCGTTCGCCACGGCGGTTGGCGCGATCTTCGGCGGAGAGATTGCCCTGCCTGGCTACACCATGCGCGAGGCGGCCGGGCCGTCCACGCTGGAACTGGTGTGGCAGGCGACGGGGCAACCGTCGGCCAACTATACGGTGTTTATCCACGTGTTGCGGCCGGATGGGACGTGCTGCGTCTGGCAATCCGACGCCATGCCACGCGGTGGCGCGTACCCCACGACGCGCTGGCGGCCGGGGGAGGTGGTGGTGGATGCCTACGAGATAGCTCTTTCCCCTGACCTGCCGCCGGGTGATTATCCGGTCGAGGTCGGTCTATATATCGCCGAGACGGGGCAGCGGTTGGGCGTGGATGTCGCAACGCCGGCCGCCGATTCTGTGAGGTTGACGCCCTTGCGCGTCGAATGATCTGCCTCGCGACCCGTCCCTGAAACTGACCCGATCACCGGTCTAAATTCGATGCTACAATAAAACAACGAAGTCATCCGAGGAGGCGAATATGACTCCCAATACCGCATCATCCACTTTCAGACGCAACGTGCTGAAGGCGCTGTTCCTCCTGTTTTGGGCCGTCGCCGGCGTCGCCCTGCTCCTGAACCAGGCCGAACCCGGCGCGACCGGCGGCGAAGCGGAGAAGACCACCGGTAGCGGCCGCTCGTTTGTCGGGCAGATCGAGATCGTCCGCCGGCCGCGCTTCTTGCCCATTAACCCTATGTTCGCCAGCTCGCGGGCATGGAGCGGCGAGGATGACTGGGAACCGGCCGTCGCAACTGACCCTTCTTCCAATTACGTCTATCAGATGACCACCCGCTATTCCGGCCCGACGGCGTGCCGCCGGTGTGCCTTGCCGGCGATGATCTTTCGCCGCTCGGCCGACGGTGGCTTGACGTGGGAGGCCGATCGCTTCATCTCCCCCAGTCGCCGCACGCAACACGATCCGATGATTGAGGTGGCGACCGACGGGGCGATCTATGTCGCCTGGCTGGAGCAGTACCGGCCGGGCGTCATGTTCAGCAAGTCAACCGATCGGGGAGACACGTGGAGCGAGCCCGTCGCTTTCACCGCTCTTTTCCGCCGTCCGCGCTGGAACGACCGGCCGGTGCTGGCCATCTCTGACGACGGCCGCCACGTCTATATCGCCTTCAACTCCAGCGACAGTTTCGTCGTGGCTTCCCACGACTTCGGCGCGACCTGGTCGACCCCGGTTAGGACCAATGCCGACAAGCGGTACTGGTTCCACTCGGCGGGGGCCGTCGCTCCGGACGGCACAGTTTACTTCGGCACGGTCGATTTCAGCCAGGACTACACCGGTTCGGCAAACATCGGCGTGCTGCGCTCGGCCGACGGCGGGTCCAGCTGGAGCCACACGCTGCTTGACGTATCGGCCGAGATGCCCGATTGCGGCTGGGCAGCGGGCTGCTACTTCGGCTTTCTGGGGTCGTCGATCGGGCTGGCCGTCGACGACGCCGGGCGGGTCGTGGCGGCCTATCATTTTGGGGTCACGCCGGGCGCGTCCCAACGAATGGTGGCGCGGGCTTCGGCCGACGGGGTGAACTGGGGAGCGCGGGTGGCGCTCTCGGGCGGCACGCTGGAGCACAACAACTTTCCCGCGGTGGCTGCCGGGCCGGGGCGGAATGACTTCCGCGTGGTTTGGCAGGGCAGTGCCGCCGGCCTTACCGACACCTGGAATACGTGGTACCGTCGCACGACCGACGGCGGCGCGACGTGGAGTGCGGCCGTGCGTCTGTCAGACACAACCACTGCCGCGCCCTATAGGCACGCCGACGGCTATCGCTTCCCCTACGGGGATTATCTGGAACTGGCCGTGGACCGCGACGGCTGGAACCACGTCATCTGGGGCGAAGGGATGAGCTATGTCGGGCCGGGCGGGTCGTGGTATACGATGGGAAGGTAGCAAATCACGGATTAGTGGCGTTATTCCCGAAGGGCGCGTGATACACTGCGACAAATTGCGCCGGCGCGAAGATCAGGTGCGGCAGCTCCCGGCCGTTGCGGGTGGGGCGATCATCTGATGAGCCGGCAGGAGGTGACGTGGTGCGAGCGTTTCGAGGGATAATCGCGTGAACGACGGAGAAAATTTACGGGAGAAGAACGCGATACGCCGCCTCAATAGTCCCGCCCGGCTCAAAATTTGACATAACATAGCGCAACGATTGTTCCCTGTCGGTTCCGCCTGCGTCGCTCAACAACAGTTCATCGCAATAGACCGCGATGTCTTCAACGATTCGCTCGCAGCGATAATAGGCCAACGCGACGGGATCGACCTCGACCAGCCCGTAGCCACGGTAGAAAAGCGTCTCTTCTTCTTCCGGCAGGAAGCCCCTGAAGCCCTGCGCCCCACCCGGATACATGAGATCCCGTTCTATAGGCGCAAAAATCGGTTGATCCCAATCGACGATATAGAGCTTGCCGTCACCATCGATCAACACGTTGCCCGCGTGGAGGTCGGAGTGGCACAAGACAAACTCCTGCGGACGTGCCCGCAGCGTTGCAGCGAGTCGCTCGGCCTGTTCGACGAGGTGGAGAACCTCATCCTGTTTAAGGCTCAGGAACGTGGCCAGCTCGGCAGCCACAGGATCGGCATAGGTCTGCCGGCGGATGTCCGCCAGAAAGCCTCGAACAGCCTCACGCCACCTCGGCGCAAAATCCTCGCGCCGGATACTGTCGGCCAAAGCCGGAGAAATCTCAATCGTATGAACCCGCATCAGTGTCGCGCCCAGCTCGCGCCAATGGTCTGCCGTAAGCTCGATCTCATAACCGTTTCTTCCTTCAATGAACGGAAAGAGAACGAGCGAATATGGAGCGATCTCTGTCCAGAGTTGACCATCTCCCGCAATTATTGGAGCAATCACTGCCTCAACTCCGCGGTCTTTCATTTGTTTCAGGAGCGAGAGGGCGCTCTTGTCAAAGCCGCCTCGCCTCAGCTTCACAAAGTATCGCGTCCCGTCAGCCGCAATGGCGCAATAGACGGCCGTGTTCGCGTCGGCTCCCAGCGGCAGAAATTCGAGGTGGGTTATGGCAAGCGCATACGATTCCCGCAAGCGCGCAAGGATGAGATCGTGGGGGAGATCGGGTTGCTCAAGCACAGTTATTCCATCTCGACCGCCGGGCCGGCAATCTGCTTCGGTCGCCCCCGCCGCATTTGCACCACCAGCGTTCCCACGCCGACCAGGGCAAGCCCGGCGATCTGCCGCCACGTCAGCGTCTCGCCCAGGACTATCCAGGCGAGAATGGCGATCTGCGGCAGCATCAGGTTAGCGATAATGCTCGATTCGACGGCCGTCAGCGTGCGCAACGTGTGGTTCCAGATCGTGAAGGCGACGGCCGTGTTGGCCAGGGCCAGCCAGATGATGATCGCCCATTCCCGCCGACCTATAACGCCCAATCCCTGCGTGACCACTCCGGCGACCAGCAGCAGCAACCCGCCGATACCCATGCTGACTGTCGTGATGATCAGCGGCGACAGACGGCCGTCGCGATTGATCTGCCGACCCATCAGCGACGCGGCGGCGTTGGCCAGCATGCCCGCCATGCCCACGACCAGTCCCAGGCCCTGCCCAGACGACAGGGTCAACGGAAAGAAGTAGAGGGCTATGCCTATCATCGACAGCACGATGCCGCCCCATTGCGCTTTTGTCGTCGATTCATCGCCGTGCGCGACGTTCATCGCGGCCACGGCGACAGGCGTCAGGCTGAGCAGCAGGGTCAGCGTGGCCGTCGGCAGCAAGGCGAGACCTATGAACTGCGCGCCCTGTGTCACCGTGTAGAGCAGCAACCCTAATACGGCCAGCCGTCGCCATGTGGCCCAAGACAACGCGCCCAGCGATTGCCGTTGCTCCGGCTTGAACAGGACGAACGGCAGGAGCATCAGAAAGGCCAGGCTGTAACGCAACCCGGCAAAGGTGAGCGGCGGCAGTTCAGACTGCAAGCCGATCTTGATCAACACCCACGAGGATGACCAGAGAAGCGTGGTGAACAGCGCCAGGGCGATGGCTCCATTGTGGCTTTGTGCCCGCGCGCCGGCGAAGACGTTTTCGTTTCCCGCGGATAGTCGTTTCGACATAATGGGCCGGATGTTATCACGGTTTCCCCGTTCCAGGCAGCAGCGTCGTCGCGCCGTTGGGGGTTTCGTCGTTCGGGAAGGGGCTATATCAGCAAGGGAATTGTATGCCCAAGAATCGCACAACCTTCAATCAGCCGCAGTGAATTTAGTGAAAAATATCACAAGCGTAGGTTTTCCGTAGTGAGCACGTAGCGCGTGCGTACAGCGGGGATTGACTTTACGTCATAGAATAGTCAATGAAGGGTAATTAATCTCTTCTTCTTCTCCTCCTTTTAACGAGAGTCAGGTTTCGGCGTTCCTGACTCTCACCAACGAAAAGGGGCCGGCAAATCAGCCGGCCCCTTTTGCTTTATTGGTTCGCGCGGCCGCGCTTACTCTTCCTGTCCCGCGCCGTTCGTGCCGTGAGATGTGGTTTCGATGATTTCGATGATCTCAATTGCCTCAGCCGATTCAACGACTTCGACAACTTCAACGATTTCGTCCCCGGCGGGTTCGCCGTTCATCTCGGCTACGGCAACCGCCGGCCGGGCTTCCCCGATGACGGCCACTGAGGCCACGGTGTCGGCATCCCGCAGGTCCATCACCCGCACGCCCATGGCTCCGCGTCCCTGACGCGAGATATGCGCGCCCGACATACGCAGGAGGATGCCGCCGCTTGAGATGAGCGTCACCTCATCCTTGGGCGATACGACGCGCGCGGCGACGATCGCGCCGGTGCGCTCGGGGGTCAGGTTCATCACTCGCACGCCCTGGCCATAGCGCCCTTGCTGGCGATATTCGCTCAGCGGTGTGCGCTTGCCGTATCCTTTCTCGGTGATGATCAGCAGGTCATCGTCGGCCGTTGCTACGTCGGCTCCGGCCAGATTATCCCAGCTATCGAGGCGCATGGCGTTCACGCCCGTCGCCGTGCGACCCATCGGCCGCACAGCTTCCTCGTTGAAGCGGATGCCCTTGCCCTGCTGGCTGACCAGGATGATGTCCTCGTGGCCCTTGGTCATCTTGACCCAGCGCAGGCTGTCGCCCGGTTCCAGGTTGATGGCGATGAGGCCACTCGGCCGCACGTTGGCGAACAGACCCAGCTCCACGCGCTTGATGCGTCCCTTGCGGGTGATCATGATCAGATACTTGCCGTCGCCGAAGTCGTGGACCGGCAGCGCCACGGTGATTTTCTCGTTTTGCGCCAGCGGCAGGATGTTCATCAGAGACACGCCCTTGGCTGTTCGGTCGAGTTCGGGAATCTCATACGCCTTGATAGCGTAGATTTTGCCCAGATCGGAGAAGAAAAGGATAGTGTTCAGCGTGCCCGCCACGAAGAAATGCTCCAGCTCATCCTCTTCGCGGGTGGTCATGCCGATCAGCCCCTTGCCGCCGCGCGACTGCCGCCGGTAGACCGACACCGGCGTGCGCTTGATGTAGCCGCGCCGCGTGACGGAAACAAAGACGTCTTCATCCTTGATCAGGTCTTCGATATCGAGATCGCCGTCCATGCCGGGCAGGATCTGCGACCGTCGCGTGTCGCCGAACTTCTCCTTCAGGCGTGTCAGGTCTTCCTTGATGAGCCCCAGTATCTTCTGATGGTCCTGCAACAGGCCGCGCAGATAGGCGATGTGTTCCGTGACCTCGCGATGCTCATCCTCGATCTTCTGTCGTTCCAGCGCGGCCAGACGGCGCAGCTGCATGTCGAGGATGGCCGTGGCCTGGACCTCGGTCAGACCGAAGCGCGTCATGAGTTGAGTACGGGCGTCGTCGGCGTCGGCCGCCTCGCGGATGGTGCGGATGACCTCGTCGAGGTTGCCGATAGCGATGAGCAGCCCGGCCAGGATGTGCTGACGCCGTTCGGCCTTGTCCAGCTCAAAGCGCGTCCGCCGGGTGATGACGTCCACGCGATGGTCAATGTGGATCTGCAAAGCCCGCTTCAGCGAAAGCAGCCGCGGCTGCTTGTCGACCAGGGCCAGCAACTGCACGCCGAAAGTCGATTGCAGCGCGGTATATTTGAAGAGCTGGTTCAAAACCTTCCGCGGCTGGGTGTGCCGCTTCAGTTCGACGATGATGGATATGCCGTTGCGGTCGGATGAATCGCGCAGGTCGGAGATGTCGTCGATAACCCCCTTGTTCACCAGCTCGGCCATGCGCTCGATCAACATGGCCTTGTTGACCTGATAGGGTAGCTCGGTGATGTTGATCTGCATCCGTTCCGGGTGGCGGGGGTTCGGCTCAATGTTGGCCACGCCGCGCATGACCACGCGGCCGCGGCCGGTGGCATAGGCGTTGCGGATGCCTTCGGTGCCAATGATGGTCCCGCCGGTGGGGAAATCCGGCCCCTTGACAAACTCCATCAACTCATCGAGGGTGACCTCATCGATATCGCCCTGACGATCGATCAGGTAGTTGATGGCGTCGCACAACTCGCCCAGATTGTGGGGCGGTATGTTGGTGGCCATGCCCACGGCGATGCCCGATGCTCCGTTGAGCAACAGGTTGGGCAGTCGCGCCGGCAGCAGATCCGGCTCTTGCAGCGAATCATCGAAGTTGTTGCTGAAGTTGACTGTGTCCTTGTCAAGGTCTTCCAGCAGCTCCATGGCGATGGTCGCCAGGCGTGCCTCGGTGTAGCGCATGGCCGCCGGGCTGTCGCCGTCGACGCTGCCGAAGTTGCCCTGGCCGTCGACCAGCAGATAACGCATGGAGAAGTCCTGGGCCATGCGTACCATGGCGTCATAGACGGAACTGTCGCCATGGGGGTGATATTTGCCCAGCACCTCGCCGACGATGCGCGCACTCTTGCGGTGCGGCGTATTC
>JAHDWL010000017.1:38684-59579 GCA_023384355.1 Anaerolineae bacterium | reverse complement strand
TATTCGGCCGCAAGCCCATATCGTACATGGCATACAGGATGCGGCGATGGACCGGCTTCAGCCCATCGCGGGCATCGGGCAGCGCGCGAGCCACGATTACGCTCATGGCGTAATCCAGGTAGGAGCTGCGCATCTCCTGGTTGATGTCGATGCTGTTTATCGTTCCAATGTCCAATTGATCAAACCTCGCCTGGAAACCCTGTTACTCGAGCGAGAACCGGCTTCTTATTGCTGCGAACAAGTGCTTAATTATATCTCAAAACGGTAATTTCATCGAATCCGGCCTCTTTAAAATTGTCAAACCATAGTAAATCTTAGCATGCTCATTCATTCGTCATGCGATCATCATGACAATTGTCAGTGGTAGTATGAAATCGATATCGTTATACTTTCATTCTGTTCGGTGGGCCGTTAACCCACTGGTTTGTCTTGATTGACGACGGAGGCATCAATGAAAGCAGGCCGTGCAGCCTTCTTGCTGCTATTGGCGACTCTGGCGCTCGCCGTCGCCGCTTGTTCAAGCCGACCCGGCCCCCAAGGCCCACAGGGACCCACCGGTCCGCAAGGTCCTCCCGGCCCAACTGGTCCAACCGGAGCCACGGGAGAGCGCGGTCCCGCGGGGCAGGACGGAGTCAGTTTCACGCCCCCTGCTTATATTGGGTCGGCCGCTTGTGGCGAGTGCCATCAGGAACAGTTTGAAACCTTCATGAAGACGGGTCATGCGACCGCCCTGACACCTGTTGTCGATGGGCAGGAGCCGGCTTTGCCGTCGGCCGCACGGCGCTCCCCGCCCGAAGGGTTGGCCTGGTCCGACATCGCCTACGTCGTCGGTGGCTACAACTGGAAAGCGCTTTTCGTCAAAAATGATGGCTATCTCGTCACCGGTGAGGCTGCCCAGTTTAACCTCGACAACAACCAGCTGGAGGCGGGTAATGAGTACGTCGCCTATCATCCGGGTGAGGAAGTGGCGTTCGATTGCGCCGCTTGCCACGCCACAGGCTACGACAGCCAGACAGCCACGGTGGATATGCCAGGCGTTGTCGGGTCTTTCAACCAGCCCGGGGTGCAGTGCGAAGCCTGTCATGGTCCCGGCAGCCTCCACGTCAACAACCCCCGAGCTTTCGCGCTCAAGGTCTCCCGCGATGCCCAGGAGTGCCGCGCCTGCCACACGTCCGGCGCAATGGTCGTGGCTGACGGATTCATCCAGCACACGACTCATGAATATGACGATCTTTTCCCCGGCAAACATCAGCTGATCGATTGCGTGGATTGCCACGACCCGCACGTCGCGGTCGTCTCCCCGCGCGAAGACCACGTCCCCTTCCTGAACGCGACCTGCGAGAGCTGTCATTTCCGGCAAGCTCAGGTCGAGAAAGTTCACATCCGCATTCGGGTAACCTGTGCCCAATGTCATATGCCGCAACTGATCCAGAACGCCATCGGCCGTCCCGATTCGTTCATGGCCGACATGAAAACCCATCAGGTAGCCATCAACGCCGCGCAAATCGACCAGTTTACCGCGGATGGGACTATCCTGCCCCAGATAGGGCTGGATTACGCTTGCCGGCAATGCCATAACAGCGAGCTGGGCATCGGTCCGACCCTGTCGGACAGCACATTGTTGAATGTAGCCCAGGGCTATCACGAGCCGGAGCCGGTGGAAGAAGAAGGGGAAACGGCCGCGGTGCCCTGACCGGCGGCCCAATAATATTTTCATTGTTCAAGAGGTCTGTTTTGCGACGATTTGGTAGCGGGATGCTGCGCGGCGGCGCGCTGATTTTGGTGACTGTTCTGGTCGCCGTGCTGTTCCTGGTCCATCCGGGAGCGGCACGGGCCGAGCGTTCGGCCGCGCCGCCCGACGACATGAACTCGCTTCTCCTGACGATGTCTTTGGGCGCTCCGTCGGGGGCAGCTCAACCCCAACCTGACAGCCACCCCACGACAGATTTCGCCTGTCGCTCCTGCCACGGCGACACGGATGCCGAAGTTGTCTTCCCCTCGGGCGAATCGTTGCCGGTCGAGGTTGATCTGCCCGGGTTCGATGCCTCGGTTCATGGGGCGAATTCCGGCGTCTTTATTGGCTGTACCGGCTGTCACGCGCCCGACCACTACCAGTTTCCCCATCCGTCGCCGGAAGGCTTCGACCTGCGTGAATACGCCATCGCCCAGTCGGAAACGTGTGTCCGCTGCCACGCCCCGCACCTGACGGCTCACCCGGGGCCGGATTGGTCCGGTGGCTATGACCCGGCTGCGTCGGAGTCAGGCGTCGCGGTCGTCTGCACCGATTGCCACGGCGATCACCTGGCACAGAACGCGGAAGCGTGGCATCTGCCTGCCGCGACGAGCGTCTGCGCCGATTGCCATGTCACCGTAGGAGTCACCCTGACCGATCCCGGCGCGCTGAGCCAGCATATTGATTATGGACTCTTTGACCAGAAGCAGGTCAACAACGATTTCTGCATGGGCTGTCATGGTCCTCCTGGCCAGACCATGACCTTCCCCAATGGGGACGTGGTATCCATCAGTATCGATGGGGACGAATTCCACACCTCCGTTCACGGTCTGGGCAATGACTGGCAAGCGTTGAACTGCACCGACTGCCACGAGGACTACAATTACCCGCACTCCCCCCTGCATGTCGAAACCGCTCGCGACTACACCATACAACAATCTGAATTATGCGCCCGCTGCCATGAACCGCAGCACGAAGGGCAAATGGCCAGCTCCCATGCTGCGGCACTGGCTGAAGGCAACAAGGACGCTGCCACCTGCGTCGATTGTCACGGCTCCCATTATATTCCGCCGCCGAACGAGCCGCGTTCGCGCATCTCCCAGACATGCCGACAATGCCATAGCGCAATATTCGACGAGTACGCCGAGAGCGTCCACGGCGCGGCGCTGCTGGCCGAGGACAACCCCGATGTGCCTACCTGCATTGAATGCCATGGCGTTCACGATGTGGGTGATCCGACGACTGCGCTCTTCCGCAATCGTTCGCCGGAACTGTGCGCGGGCTGTCATGCCAACGAAGAGCTGATGAGCCGTTACGACATCTCGACAGATGTATTCGATACGTATGTTGATGATTTTCATGGCACGACGGTGCAGATCTTCCAGTCCAGCGACCCCAATCACCCGACCAACAAGGCCGTATGTTTCGACTGCCACGGCGTCCATAACATCAGGCGGCCGGACGACCCCAACTCAGGCATCAAGCAGAACCTGCTGGAAACTTGTCAGCAGTGCCACCCCGGAGCCACAGCCAACTTCTCGGACTCCTGGACAGGCCATCATCGCCCGTCGCTGCGCAACAATCCGTTGATGTTCCTTGTGACGATCTTCTACGCCATCGTCATCCCGTCGACGGTGTTGTTCCTGGGTTTCCTGGTAGGCACCGATATCTATCGTATGGCGCGCGGCCGCTAACCAAAAGGAATCGAATGGCAGAGATACGAGAGACGACCCACGACGACAAGCCACTCGCCGCCACAGGTGACCCGGCTCATGCCGAATACCCGCGCTTCCGGTTGATGGCCCGCATTGAGCACATGACGCTGCTGGTCAGTTTCACCATCCTGTGCCTGACCGGGCTGCCGCAGAAGTTCCCTTTCTCGCCGCTGTCCCAATGGCTGGTCGGGACGATGGGCGGCATCGAAATGGTGCGCATGATCCACCGCTGGGCGGCCGTCGTGCTCATCCTGGGCACGGTCTATCATCTGCTTACGTCAGCTTATCGCCTGTTCGTGAAGCAGGAAGATATGCGCATGCTGCCCGACCTGAAGGACGGCTACGACCTGCGCGACACGGTGGCCTATAACCTTGGCATCATCGAGGAGCCGCCGAAGATGCGCAAGTTTAATTTCGGCGAAAAGTTCGAATATTGGGCTGTGGTGTGGGGCACGGCGGTGATGATCGTCACCGGCTTCATCCTGTGGAACCCCATCGCCGCGACGCAATTCTTGCCCGGCAACTTCATTCCGGTCGCCCTGGAGGCGCACGGCTGGGAGGCGGTGCTGGCGGCCGTGTCTATCGTCATCTGGCACCTCTATAACGTGCTGGTGAAGCATCGCAACAAGAGCATGTTCACCGGCGTGTTGTCACACAAGATCATGGAGGAAGAGCACGCGCTCGAACTGGAGCGGTTGGAAGAGGGCGGCGACCCGTGGAAGGTCGTCCCGCCCGCAGTATTGGCGCGACGGCGCAAGGTCTACTTCGCCGTCGCAAGTGTGGTCGCCGTGCTGGCGCTGATTCTGGTGGTATGGATGTTCACGTTTGAGGACACCGCCATCATCGTCGCGCCCGCCGTGACCCGTGATGTGTTCGTTCCGCTGGCAACGCCGAGCCCCTGACGGGCGGGGAGCCAGTTTGCAACGAAGATGGCGACCGGACCCGGAGCGACGCCCGGACGCCACCATAACTTGGTCATAAAACTGAAGGAGGTTTTAATACATGAGACCCAACAAGCGTCCGCTCATCTTTTTATTGTTGGCGACTTTCGCCCTCTCGGCGATCCTGTTGGCTGCCTGCAGCCAGCAGGGCGGCCAGACGGTTGAGGTCACCCGCGTCGTCACCGAGCAAGCCCCCGGGACGACAACAGAAGTTGAGGTTACCCGAATCGTGGAGGTGCCGGCCGAACCGTCGCAAACGGTTTCGGTGGAGGTACCGTTCTACGATGAGTGGTCAGCCTCGCCGCATAACGACACCGAGGGTGAACCGTTCAATCACTGGAACGAGGACGACCCGGCCGAGGTCCCGACCGATTGCGCCAAGTGCCACAGCACGCCCGGCTATCTCGATCATCTCGGCGCTGACGGCAGTACGCCTGGCGTCGTTGATGTTCCCGCGCCCATCGGCTCGACTGTGGAGTGTGTCGCCTGCCACAACGAGGTGACGCTCGACAAGACCAGCGTGGTCTTCCCGTCCGGGATTGAGATCGCTAACCTGGGCGACGAAGCGCGCTGCATGGAGTGCCATCAGGGGCGTGCCTCCACTGTCTCGGTCGATCAGAACATCGCCGATGCCGGTCTGACCGAAAAGCTGGATACCGTCAGCGAGGATATGGGCTTCTCGGGTATTCATTACTACGCCGCGGCCGCGACCCAGTATGGGACGCTGGCCAAGGGTGGCTATGAGTACGCGGGCCAGGCCTATGACGCCAGATTCGACCATGTGGCCGAATACAACACGTGCATCGAGTGCCATGACATGCACACCCTGGAGATCAAACTTCAGGAGTGCCAGGCCTGCCACACCGATGTCAAGACGACCGAAGATCTGGCCAATATCCGCATGAACGGATCGCTCGTCGACTACGACGGCGACGGTGACATGGAGGAAGGTGTCTACTACGAGATCGAAGGCTTGCGCGACTTGCTCTATGGCGCGATGCAAACCTACTCGATGGAGACAAGTGGCAAGATGATCGCCTATGACGATCATACTTACCCCTACTTCTTCATCGATACGGATGCCGACGGCGCGCTGAGCGAGGCCGAGGCGGTCTATCCCAACCAGTTCAACGCGTGGACCGCGCGACTGGCCAAAGCCGCCTACAACTTCCAGGTCTCGATGAAGGACACCGGACGCCATGCCCACGGCGGCAAGTACATCATCCAGTTGCTGTACGATTCGATCGCCGATCTGAACACGGCTATTGACACGCCGGTGGACATGACGGCCGCGAATCGAATCGACCACGGCCACTTCGCCGGTTCCGAGGAAGCCTTCCGTCATTGGGACGCAGAGGGCGGCGTCGTTCCGGGCAGCTGCGCCAAGTGCCATTCGGCCACCGGCCAGCCGGAGTTCATCGCTGAAGGTGTCGTCACGAGCCAGCCGGCCGCCAACGGCCTGAGCTGCGGCACGTGCCACAATGATGTGCAGAACTTCACGCTCTATGAAGTGTCGTCGGTCCGCTTCCCCAGCGGGGCGACGGTGTCGTTCGGCGAGCGTGACTCGGCGGCCAACATGTGTCTCCACTGCCATCAGGGACGCGAGTCGACGGTCAGTGTCAACCGGCTCATCGGCGATCTGCCGGGTGACGAGGTCAGCGATAGCCTGCGCTTCCTCAATATCCACTACTACGCCGCCGGGGCCACGCTGTTCGGCACGGAAGTCAAGGGCGCATACGAGTTCGATGGTCGGGAGTACACCGGCTTCAACGAGCACGTCGGCACCTTCAACTCCTGCACCGAATGCCACGACACCCATGCGCTGCAGATCGTCATCGAGGATTGCGGCGAATGTCACGAAGGCGCGGACTCGCTGGAAGGGCTGCGCACCATCCGCATGACCGATGTCGACTATGACGGTGACGGCGATGTGGCCGAAGGCGTCTACGGCGAGATCGACACCATGCGCGAGAGGTTGTACGCGGCAATCCAGGCTTACGCGGTTGAATTCACGGGCACGCCGATCCTCTATGATGCGCACGCCTATCCGTACTGGTTCGCCGATACGGACGGCAACGGGCGCGTCAACGACGAGGAAGGCGGGTTTGCGTCATGGACGCCGAACCTGCTCCGCGCGGCTTACAACTACCAGGATTCACAGAAGGATCCCGGTGCGTTCGCCCACAACTCGTCCTACGTCCTGCAAATCCTGTACGACTCGATTCAAGCCGTCCATGGCGATTTGACGGGTGCGACCCGCGCCGAGGTTCGGACGTTTGGTCAGTAAATAGTTTTTTGGCGGGTCGAGCTTCGGCTCACCCGCGTACTTGGCGACTGAAAAGGGTCGGGTCTCGTGAGGGGCCCGACCCTTTTCGCTAATGGTTTGCCGGGGATAAAGCAAAAGGCCGGCTCCCGCGTGGGAACCGGCCTCAATGTACAAGAGTTGAGATGGCGACAGTGCGGCTGATTAGTCGGCCGGCGCGCCTACTTGACGATTTTGACCTCGGGCGATTCCTCATCCCGCCGTTTCTGCACGAAATGATGCAGGATGCGGGCGGTGGTATAGACTATCAGCACCGGGACCGCGAAACGTAAAACGAAGAAGATGATCTCGACTAAAATGGCCTGGAACTCGTTCATGATTTGCCTCTCTCTTTCCTGCCGCCGATTTGCGGTTATGACTCTATCAGACCGTCCTGTGCGGAAGTTTGGTTCCCGCTTATCATCACTATAAGCCCTCAGGGGTGTGGATGTAAATCAGGCAAAGACGCCATTTTTGCCTGACGCGATCTCCCCATAAATGGGCTGTTGCCCACCCTCGAAACGTTGATTTTGGTCGTTCAGACACGATCGGCGGCCGATCTGCCTCTCTTGACGCTCTTCGCCGGCCTAAATCCGGTCGATGCCCGGTGCGAGCAAGTGGACGGCATGGGGAATTCCCCCACGTTCCCCAACCCATAAAATTGGGCGCTTTCCCGATTTACCGGCCCCCTCTCCTCCTTATATACTGCTTGTAGTTGCTCAATGAATCGATCATCCGCCCGGTTCCCCGACCGGCCACGGAGGAGGATTAGAAATCTGATGAACAAGCTACAGAACAAACGGATCATCTTCGGCGCGCTGCTCGGCGCGCTGTTTATGATCCTGGCGTTCGCGGCCATCCCCATCGCCGGCGCTGAGCCGTTGCGTCAGGATGCCACCCCCGTGCCCAATGACACCCAGTGCGTTGGTTGTCATGAGGGTTTGCGCGGCTATTGGGAACAAAGCGCCCACGGCTACGCCATGACCGACCCCATCTTCCAGAAAGCCTGGGTCGAGCAGGGAAGCCCACAAGAGTGCCTGAATTGCCACAGCACCGGCTTTAACCCCGAAACCGGAGAATTCACCGAAGGCGGCGTCGGCTGCCTCACGTGTCATTCGCCTGTTCCAGCAGGCCATCCCGACGCCTATATGCCGACGGACGTCTCGTCCCGCCTCTGTGGCAATTGCCATCTTGACACCTTCGCCGAATGGGAGATTAGCGAGCACGGTCAGCAGGGTATGACCTGCAACCAGTGTCATAACCCGCATACTGCCGAACTCCGGGTGGAAAGTTCACAACAACTTTGCAATAGCTGTCACAACACCGAAGGCCACTATTACACATTTACCGGGCACGCCCGCGAAGGGCTGTTGTGCACCGATTGCCATCTGCGCATCAATGATTCGCCGGAAGCCGGGACGATGGGTCACGGAGAGCGCGTCCACACCTTCAAGATTGACCTGAAATCGTGCAACGACTGCCATCTGGGCGACATGCACGCCGAGGCCGATGAGACGATGACGAACGCCAGCATCAAGCCGCAAGCGGACGTGACCTGCTACCCGGTGGAGAAACCCACGACGCAGGAAGCCAGTTTCGTGCCGGCACGCAAGGAAGTGACGGCTTACGTCAGCTCGACCCCCACCGGCCCTGGCCCGCTCATCTACGTTTTGCCGGTCGGTTTCGGAATCGTGTTCGGCGCGATGCTTGCCCCGTGGCTCGAGCGCGTATCGAAGCGCCGCAATAACAAAAACCAGAAGGGAGACGAGTAAAGATGGCGACTAAAATCGATCGTCGCGACTTTCTTAAACTGGGCATCGCCGCCACAGCCACCGCCGCAATCGGCATCGGCATGAGCGACCGCAGTATAATCCCTCTGCCGATGGCTGCTCCCGCTGCGTCGAAAGGCCCGGAGAATCCACCGCACAAGTGGGTCATGGTCATCGACCAGTCCAAATGTGTTGGATGCGACCTGTGTTTGGCGGCTTGCCACGCCTATAATGACACGCCGCCCAATATCTCCTGGTCGCGGGTTGAAGAGGTTGCGCCGCTGGATGACGGGCAGCGCGTTTTCCGCCCCGTCCCCTGTCAGCATTGCCAGGACGCCCCGTGCGTCGAGATTTGTCCGGTCGGGGCCACCTATCACCGCTACGACGGTCTGGTGATGATGGACTACGACAAGTGTATCGGCTGCCGCTATTGCCAGCTCTCGTGCCCCTACGGCGTGCGTCATTTCAATTGGGAGAAGTTCACCGGGCCGAATCCTGACGTGCCCGCCGCCGGGACGCCCGAAATCGAACGCCGGCCGCGCGGCGTGGTCGAGAAATGCTCATTCTGTGTCCATCGCATCGACCGTGGCCTGTCCGCCGGCCTGACGCCGGGCGTCGATCCCGACGCCACTCCGGCATGCGTCGTCGCCTGCACCTATGGGGCGCGGCTCTTCGGCGACCTGAACGACCCCGACTCGCCGGTCAGCGTGGCTCTGCGCAACAACCCCGACGCCTACCGCTTGCGCGAGGAACTGGGCACAGACCCACGAGTCTACTATCTGCCGGCCAAACCCAAGGAGGGAAGCGCGTCATGAAAGAGCGCGTTACGAGCCTGGTCCTCGACACTGTTCTGCCCGCCACGAAGGAGCCGGTCGTCCGTTGGATGGCTTTCCTGAGCATCTTCATCGTGGCCGGCGTCTGCGCGGCTTTGGTGGTCTTTATCAAGGGTCTTGGCGTGACCAACCTGACGGACCTCGTGCCGTGGGGGTTGTGGATCTCCATCGACCTGTCGGCCATCGCCCTGGCTGCCGGCGCGTTCAGCGTCTCGGCCATTGCCTACCTGCTGCGCAGGAAGGAGCTGCAACCGGTGGCCAAGACGGCCGTCTATGTCGGCTTCATCGGCTATAGCATGGCCATGATGATGCTCCTTCTTGACATCGGCCGCCCCGACCGCTTCTGGCACGGCTTTGTCTTCTGGAATATCCACTCGCCGTTGTGGGAAGTGACGATGTGCGTCGGCCTCTATTTCTCCGTGCTCATGATGGAGGTTATCCCCATCATCGGCCACTGGGAACCCGTCGAGCATCGCTTCCCGCGCATTTCGGCACGGATGGTGGGCTTGCACCGGATTACGCCGGTGCTGGCGCTGGTCGGCCTGTGCCTCTCCACGCTGCACCAGTCGTCGCTTGGCCTGACCTACGGCAAGCTGGTGGCCCGGCCGATCTGGTACCGCCCCTGGCCGATGGCCATCAACTTCTACGTCTCGGCCATCGTGGGCGGCATCGCCCTGGTGACGTTTATCTCCTTCTTCTCGGCCAGACTGACCCCGAAGGCGGTGATCAACAAGCGCGTGCTGGACAAGCTGGCTCATGGAGTCGGCTGGGCAGTGTTGTTTCTGCTGGCGCTGCGCTGGTGGGACCTCATGCGCATGCCCGCCGAATATGTGCCGGGCAAGACCGAAGCTCTCTACATTCTGACTCGCGGGCGGCTGGCATTTAATTTCTGGTGGCTGGAGATCATCCTGGGCATGCTGGTGCCCGCGACCATCCTGCTGGTGCCGCAATTTAGACGAAAAGAAAACCTGCGAATGATTGCCCTGGCGTTAATCGCCGTCGGCGTCGTCGCTTACCGCTGGAACACCAACCTGGTCGGCCAACTGGTCGTTTTTGGGACGGTTCCGGGGAGTGATGTGCCTTTATTCACTCATTACACGCCATCACTAGTTGAGATCCTGACGGGAGCCGGTGTGATTGCCTACGGCCTGCTGGCGGTCACATTCGGTGTCAGATATCTCAATGTGATACATCATGGAGAAGGGGTGGAAGCGCCCGCCGAAGCCTCTGTGCCCGCCGCCATGGTACCCTCCTCCCGTTGAGCAACTCAGGAAAAGGGTGGGCTACACAAAGCGCCGCATCGGGCAACCGGTGCGGCGCTTTTGATCTGTGAATCGGTTATAATGGGTCAATGTCCGCACTGGAAGATTTACTCGATGCTCTGGACGCGGCGCGCGAGCGCACGCTGATCGCTTTGGAAATGCTGTCGGATGAGGCGCTGGTTGCGCCGGGCGTGGTCGGCCGCTGGTCAGTGGCCGATTTGCTCAGCGTCCTGACCGCCTGGGACGCCGAAGTCGTCACCGGTCTGCTGCGCCTGCAACAGGGCAAGCCACCGGAGAAGTTATTGGCGGCCCTGGCCGACCCCAATCGCTACAATGCTGCCCGCTATGAGGATGCCCAGGGGCGCGATCTGGATGTCATCTTCGAGGATTTCCAGGGGGCCAGGATGCACCTCGAAGAGTGGCTCGGCGAGCTGTCGGAGCGCGCCCTGACCGACCCGCGCCACTACAAGTCGCTGGGCGGCACGTCGCTGGGCAAGCTCATCGCCCGGGCGACGTATGAGCATGAAGCCCGCTACCTGCCCTTCCTTAGCATCTACGCCACCCGTTGGGAAGCTGAGCAGGGATTCGACGATTCGGATGATGACGCGATGATTGACGTCAGCGGGATCGAGATAATCCACGCCGATGGCTTGCTGTCATCCAACGGGGACGGGCCGGAGGAGCTGCACGATGACGAAATTGATGACGCTTGAGCCGCTGCCCGCGGCCGAAGCGTATGCGGCCGCCCATGAGAGAGCTGTGCTGGCCGGCCACGCGGCGCGGGGGATGCTGCGTCTGACGGGCAGTACCCGCCTGGACCTCATCAACCGCATGTCGACGCAGGGAGTGAGCCGGCTGGAGAGCGGCGAAGGCGCGGCCACAGTGCTGACGACCGACATCGGCCGCATCATCGACCGCCCTATCCTGTATGCCGCGAGCGATGCCGCTTACCTGCTGACGGGCGACGGGCACGCCGGCGCTTTGGCGCGCTACTTCATGCGCAATATCTTTTTCAATGACGATGTGCAATTGCAGGATATCAGCGCCGAGACGGCTGTGTTCGGCGTCTATGGCCCGCGGGCGGCCGAATTACTGGCCGCGGCCGGTTTCCCGGAGGTTGATATCCCGCTCCACCACTGGCGTCAGGCTGAGGTCGGTGGCGTCAGGGTCTACATCCACCGCACGGACCCGATCGCCGGCGACGGCTATTTCGTCATGACCGGCGCGCCGGATCGAGAGGCAGTCCTGGGCATGCTGACGGCCGTCGGCCTGCCCCTTGTCGATGAGGCGGCTTATGACTATTTGCGCATTGAGGCCGGGCAACCCCGCTTCGGTCGCGAATTGACGCTCGACTATATCCCGCTGGAGGCTGGATTGTGGGACGATGTCTCCTTCAGCAAGGGCTGTTACGTGGGCCAGGAGATCATCGCCCGCATGGAGAGCCGCGGCAAGCTGGCCAAGCGACTGGTCAGACTGCGCCCGGGCGCGCCGGTGGATGCGGGCGTAGAGATCAGCGCCGGGGGGCGAGGCGTGGGGTCGATCACCTCGGCCGCCGATGGGTCGGGCGGGCCGGTGGCGCTGGGCTATGTGAAGACGGGCGTTCTGGCCGGGGGCGAGCCGCTGTCGGCCGCGGGCGTGGTTCTGACTGTCGTAGAGTAAAATCGAACTTCCAAACGACCTGTGGCGCGAGATGGATCACGGCTTTTTTGAGCATAACATCGTCGTCATCTACTTCTTCTATGGTCTGGCCTTCTTCAGCATGGGCCTGGCCATCTGGCTCGTTTCGTCCCGCTTTCGCACCTCGGAGCTACGGCTGGCCGGCGCGCTGCTCTTTCTGGCCGGGTTCGGCATCGTCCACGGTTTGCAGGAGTGGTTCGACATGTTCCATCTGCTCGACGAGCGCGGCGGCACCAATATCCCCGAATGGCTGTTGCTGCCCGAAGTGCGGTTGCTGCATTTGGTCGTGTCCTTCTTGCTCCTCATCTTTTTCGGCGTCAAGCTCCTCTTCGCCAACCGGCGGACGCGCAGCACCGGCGGTCGCTTTGCGCTCGTAGGCGCGGGCGCGTTTCTGGCGCTATGGGTAGCCAGCGTGGGCCTGACCTGGCTGGTTTACCAGCCGGATCGGGCGGCGATGCTCAACGCGGCCGACGTGCTGGCCCGCTATACGCTGGGCATCACCGGGGCGGTGATCGCCGCCTGGGCCATCTGGCTGGAACAGCGAAACTTCAAGGAGCGCGGGATGGAGCGCTTCGGGCGGGCCTTGCTCGGCGCGGCGGTTGCGCTGTTTCTCTACGGCATTATTGGGCAGCTCATCACCCCGCCGAGTTTCATCTTCCCTTCCACGATCCTCAACACCCGTACTTTTCTGGATGTGTTCGGATTTCCTGTCCAATTGGTGCGGGCATTGCTGGCGATTTTCATGGCCGTCTCCATCATTCGCGCGCTGAACGCCTTCGAGATCGAGAATCAGCAACGGCTGGACGCCGCCGTCCAGGAGCGGGCTGCCGCGCAGCGCGAGGCGTTGCGAGTGCAGCAGCAAGCCCGCGCCGAGACCGAAGAACTTAACCACCAGTTGCAGGCGGCCGTACAGGACCTGGCCCTGCTCTTCAACACGTCGCGCCGGATGGCCGCCACGCTGGATCGGTCCGCCTTGTTGCAGGACACCGTGCCGTTGTTGGTCGACATGTTGCCGCGAGTGAGTGCCGGGATGCTCGTCCTGCGGCGCAACCCCGACCAACCACTTGACATCGTCTCCATCGTCGAGTGCAACGATCCGGCGGCGGCCGTGGCTGAACGCAAGGCCCAAGGTTTGGAACTGGCCGAATTCACCGCCACCACCGGCCGCGCGTCGTGGATGATCGACCATCGGGTGGAGCCGCTGGACGAGCCGGGGACGCTGGACACAAACGGGACGGAAGGACTGCCCGACCTGAGCGAACTGGTCACCACGTCGACCTCGGCCGGCGGCCACACGATGGCCATGCCGCTGACCGCTCGCAACGGGGTGATCGGCAGCCTCGTCTTCTGCACGCTGTATGACGCGCCCCCCTTCTCGTTGCGCGATGTGTCGCTGGCGCGGGCCATCGCCGACCAGTTGAGCGTCGCCATTGACAACGCCACCCTCTACGACGAAGTGCAGCAGAGCGACAAGCTGCGCGGCGAGTTCCTCCATCGCGTGGTGTCGGCCCAGGAAGCGGAGCGCAAGCGAATCGCCCGCGAGCTACACGACGGCACAGGCCAGACGCTGACGGCGCTGGGTCTGGGCCTGGCCGCCGCCGCCGAGCGCGTCGACACCGATCCGGCGGCCGTGCGCCGTCAACTGAATGATATGAAGCAGATGAACGCCCAGGTGCTGCAGGAAGTTCACAATGTCATCTCCGACCTGCGGCCATCCACGTTGGATAATCTGGGACTTGTTCCCGCCCTGCGCAGCCATATGAGCGCCTTCGAGAGCCGCACCGGCATCCAGACCCAACTCCTGGTGCAGGGCAAGAGTGTACGCCTGAAGCCGGAAGTCGAGACGACCATCTTCAGGGTGGTGCAGGAATCGCTGACCAACGTCGTGCGGCATGCCGAGGCCCGTAGCGTGCTGGTGACGGTTGCCTTTGGCAACGACGGGGTGTTTCTGTCCATTCAGGACGACGGCCGCGGCTTCGACGTGGGTCAGGCGCTCGCCGGCGACCGCGGCCGCGCTGCCTGGGGCTTACTGGGCATCCACGAACGCGCTTCCCTTGTTGGCGGTACGGCCGATATCGTTTCCGTCCCCGGCGAGGGCACAACAGTGCGCGTATCCATTCCCCAACCTTTTAAAGAGGAACACGATGGCTGATGAAATCCGTCTCTTGCTGGCCGACGACCACGCGGTGGTGCGATCGGGATTGCGACTATTGCTGGAAGCCCAGCCGGACATGGTGATTATCGGCGAGGCGGAAAACGGCGAGGAGGCCATCCGGCGAACGGCCGAACTGCGGCCGGACGTGGTGCTGATGGACGTGGAGATGCCGGGCATGAACGGCATCGAGGCGACACGTCGCATTAAGGCCCAAAGCCCAGCGACGGCCGTGCTGGCGCTGACGATGTATGAGGATGATCAGTATTTCTTCGAAATGCTGCGGGCGGGGGCGTCGGGCTATGTGCCGAAGCGGGCCGCGCCCGACGAATTGGCTACGGCTATCCGGGCCGTGAGCCGCAACGAGGTTTTTCTCCATCCATCGCTGGCCGGGCGGCTGGTGCAGGACTATTTGCTACGGCGCGATGTTGAGGAGCAGGAACCGCCGGCCGGCGACCTGACGCCGCGCGAGCAGGAAGTGCTGACGCTCATTGCCCAGGGGGCGAGCAACGGCGAAATTGCCGACCAGTTGGTGATTAGTGTCAAAACTGTGGATCGCCACCGCGAAAACATCATGCGCAAGCTGAATCTGCATAACCGGGTCGATCTCGTGAAGTACGCCCTGCGCAAGGGACTGATCGATCTGGAAGAGTGACCGGCAGCGGCCACTCTTCCAGATGTGGGGATAGGGTATGGCGGATGATTGGCGATGAGACGGGCCGCCGCTCTAGAACCGCCAGCCCAGCAGGTTCCAAAAATTCAGGAACCAGACGAACGCCACCGCTGTGACCGTCAACAACGTGTAGTATGCCCGGCCGGGAACGCCCCAGTACCGATCTTTCCAGGCCACCACCGCGAAACCCAGAGCAACAACTGTCAGCGCGGCCGACACGACTCCCAGTACCAGCACGGCGCGGAAAATGGGCGTCACGCCGAATAACGGAGTCAGGTTCGCCTCGCCCCACAAGACCATGCCGCCCACGAAGAGTAAGTTCAGGATACAGACGAGCAGGATTGTGAAGGTGGCCAGACGGGGCCTGCGCGCCTGAGTTCCCGCGTTATCATCCCGTCGCCGGTTTCGAACGGCGCGGATGGCGAGGACGGGAATTGCCGAGAGGAAGACGAAGATGCAGGCCAATATCAACCCTGTGTTGAAGCCCGGCATTTCGTACCACTTCACCTTTTCGAAGGCGAATTGCGGGACCAGATCCATAAACAAATGGGTGATACGTCCCCGGGAATCCTCGCGAAATATCAACGCGGATGGCCCGTCCACCTGGCGAAAGTAGAGCGGCTCCACTTCGACGTAGCGCCAATCTCCCCACGGCGTGCCGATGTTGATCGTGCCGTCACCGGGAGCGCTGACCACGACTTCGGGATTCAAGCTCCGGTATTTTTCCATACTTGAATGTGCCCGGCGCGCCATTCGATAGGAACCCGTAAACCGGTTCGCGTGAGCTGCGAAGTCGGCCGCCGGCTGGACAGGCTCGATGGCGGATGCGGGGTAATAGTGATCGAAGAACGCCCGCTGGAAGCCGAAATGCTGGCGGGTCAGGGCATCGGCTTCCTCGCCGTTGTAGGAGAGGAACACACCCAGGCGTTCATCGGGCATCAGGAGCATCAGCGTCTTGAATCCCAGCGTGTCGCCGTCGTGTCCAAGCGTCCGGACGCCGTTCTCGCTCAGGTCGAACAGGCCATAGGCCGTGCCCCGCAGGCGGGAATCCGGCGCATAGAGGGTTTGCTGCATCCGGGCAACTGTCGCCGCGCTCAGAATGTGCCCTTGTGTTGAATCCCCAACACTCGCGTCTTCGTTATTCAGAAGGGCGAGCATGAACCGGGCCATATCAGCGGCCGTACTGCCATGAGCGCCGGCCGGGAACATGGCCGACTGACCATAAAAGGTGGGTGCCTTTTGGAATTCACCGTCTGCCGTCATGTACCCGACAGCCAGTTGCAGATCCGCGGGCGCCGGTGATTGGGCCGTCGAATGGGCCATGCCCAGAGGGTCGAGGATATGTTCCTGGACATACTGTTCGTAGGGCTGGCCCGATACTTGGGCTACGATGTAGCCGGCCAGCTGGGTTCCATAGTTGGAGTAGGACGCGGCTTCTCCGGGCGGCCGCACCCGCGCCGGTATATGGGTCATCAACCAGTCCCGTTCGGGCATCAGCTCGGCCGGGTCCAGCGCCAGGTATTCAAAGTACAGGTCCTCGAACCCCGCCGTGTGGGTCAGAAGATCCCGCAGGGTGATCGGTTGGGGATAAGTGTCGGGGATACGAAAGTCTAGATAGGTGTTGATGTCGGCGTCCAGGTCCAGCTTTCCCTGTTCCGCGAGTTGCATCACGGATGTCCAGGTGAACAGTTTGCCGACGGAACCGATGAGGAAAACGGTTTGCTCGGGGTCGACGAAGGTGCCCGCGTCGATATCGGCGAAGCCGTAGCCCTTGGTCAACAGCACCTTGCCGTCCCTGACGACGGCGACGGTTGCTCCGGCGAGGTGGTAGTCAGTCAGTTGCTGCAGGATTAGTTGATCCAGGAAGGACTCCAGTTCGGCGACGTCGGTCGGGCCGCGCGCCGGCGCAATGGCCGCTTCGCCTTCGGCGACTGTGGATTGCTGGGCCATGATCGGCAGGGCCAGGCCCCACAGAGATATGACCGCCACGATCAAACTGATAAATAATCGTCGATTCATCTCTACCCTCCGTCGTGGGTTATGTGAATTTACGCGACGCGCTTTTCCCGACCGCATCGCGTTGCCTGTGTTGAATAACGACATTAAACAGGCAAACCCCCGCGCCGTGGGACGGACAGGTAACCCATGAAACCACCCAAAATGTGTTACAGGCGCGGCCGGCGGGTTTTATCGGTTTGGGTAAATTCCCCATCGGCAAGATACGCTGCTTGCCCAATAGACACGCACGCTCGTCGGGGGTTATCCTATGGTCAGGAGCCATAGAAGGCCCGGTTTGGTCCGGCACATGTCGCGGAAAGAGGAAAGGGCGAGATGAACGAGTTTCAGGCGACAGCCGTCATCGTGGCATTGTTCGCATTACGGTGCATCGTGCCGATAGCGTTGATGTTTGCTATCGGTTACGGGATGAAACGCCTGGTCAGGCATTGGGAAAATGAAGAAACCACGCGGTCGCGGGAATCTATCCCGTTGGTCGTGGTCGCCGGCGCACCGACACAGCCGGCGAGCGCGAAGATTCCGTGCTGGGTGCTGAATAACTGCGACGAGCAGACGCGGCGGGCTTGCCCGGCTTTTGCCAGCCCTTCGCTGGCCTGCTGGGTGGTGCGGTTGCGGGCCGAGGGTCAGACCCCCGCCAAATGCGCCGGTTGCTCCCTGTATACCGGATCCCCGTCCTTCGCCGCCGGAGACTAGCGCGAACGCGCGTGCGGGGGCCGAGGATGCGACCCTGACGCGGCAGAACCGGCAGCATGATTAATGACATCTGTCATACACGACGAGTGACAATCGGCGCTAGGCATGAACCCATACTCGACTATAATCTAATACTGTTGGGACGCGCCCAGGGCAGTGCCGGGCTATGGAGTTCGGCATTTCCTGAGATTGCTGTCCTTTTTGTGGCAGTCCGCTGTATAATGATTTTTTAATCAGATTAGCAGGCCGTTTGATTTTCAAAATTATGGATACACGAGACTTTCAACCGAACCCCGATGCATCAGACATGAACGAAGCGATGACTGGAGACCAGCAGGAAATCCGCTGGGAAGTCGTCGCCCGGACGCCAGGCATCACCGTGGCCGAGATCATCGCCGGACGCTTGCAGTCCGAGGGCATCCCGGCACGGGCCTGGCAGGAAGGTGCCGGGGAAGCGCTGGGTCTGATCGTCGGCTTGCTGGGCACCGGTCATGTTGTCGTGCCGGCGGAGTACGCCGAGCGCGCCCTGGCTATCCTGGAGGCCGACGAAGCCGCCATGGAACTGGAAGAAGAAGAGTAACTCGTTTATCACGGATGTCATACACCGCAGGAGTGAAAAGATGGCAGATGTAAGCTGGCAAAATACTGACCCGGCTCTGGCTCTGGAAAAACCCCGCCGCAATCGCTTGCTGTTCGTGGCCGGTGGCGCTCTGTTGATCGCCGCCGTCGTTTTTCTTGTCGTCAACGCTATGAGCGGAAACACACAGTTGTATAAGACTGTCGATGAATTTTACGCCGAACAGAATCGCCTGATCGGCCGCGATCTGCGGGTATCCGGGTGGGTCATCGGTGACACCATCCAGTACACCCAGATCGACGCCCATAATTCCCGCCTGGAATTCGAGATTACCGACGATTTGTACAACCCGAACGGCCAACGGCTGCGCGTGGTGGTCCTCAACGAGCCGAAGCCCGACCTGTTGCAGCACGAGGCCCAGGCGCTGGTCGAAGGACAGGCTGAACCCAATGGCGTGTTCAACGCCCACCCCGGTGGCCTCATGCTCAAATGCCCGACCCGGTATGAAGAGATGGACCCGGCCGGCCACCCGGACTCTGTGCCGACTTCCTAAAATCGGCAAAGTCATGGCTGGACATCGTCAAGATATCCGGCAATTCGGCGACGGGTGACGGGCCACGGCCGCGCGAGCGATCGTCAGGCCCGTCGTTTTCTCAGGATAGATCCACATGATCGCTGATATCGGCTATCTAACGCTTTTTGTCGCTTTTCTGTGCGCGGTTTATGCCGTGATCGCCGCCGCTTACGGCGCGCGCAAGCATGACGATCGCTGGGTGCGCAGCGCGCGGAATGGGCTAATCGCCACCTTCCCATTATTGCTGCTGGCTGCCGGGCTGATCATCGCCGCGCTGCTGATGGGTGACTTTTCCATTGCCTACGTCTCCAAGGTCAGCAGCCGAGGGATGCCCGCCTATCTGAAGGTGACCGCGCTCTGGGGCGGCCAGGCCGGCTCGCTTCTGTTCTGGAACCTGCTGTTGTCGGCCTTCACCGCCGCGGCCATGCTCAGCAAGTGGCGCGAGCAAAAGGAACTCATGCCCTACGTCATCATCGTCAGCGGCATGACCCAGGTCTTCTTCCTGCTCATTTCGACCTTTGTCGAGGATCCGTTCACCCGCAACGCGGTTATTCCCGCCGACGGCAACGGCCTGAACCCGTTATTGCGCCATCCGGGCATGATCATCCACCCGCCGATGCTCTATCTGGGCTTTGTCGGCTTCACCATTCCCTATTCCTTCGCCATGGCCTCGCTCATGTCGAAGCAGGGCGGCGACAACTGGATCCATACCACCCGGCGCTGGACGCTGGTGGCGTGGCTGTTCCTGGGGCTGGGCCTCATCCTCGGCGGCCGCTGGGCCTACGACGTGTTGGGTTGGGGCGGCTATTGGGGCTGGGACCCGGTGGAGAACGCCTCGCTCATGCCCTGGCTGGCCGGCACGGCTTTCCTGCATTCGGTCATGATCCAGGAAAAGATGCGCATGTTCAAGATGTGGAACATGTTCCTCATCGTGCTGACCTACTGTCTGGTCATATTGGGCACGTTCATCGTTCGCAGCGGCGTCATTTCGTCCGTCCACTCCTTCGCCCAGTCAGCCATTGGCCCGCTTTTCTTCGGCTTCATCGTGATCATGTTCGTCTTCTCGGCCTACTGGATCACCGTGCGGCGCGATAGCCTGCGCTCGGAGAACGCGCTGGTCTCCTATCTGTCGCGGGAAGCGGCCTTCCTCTATAACAACTTCCTGATCATGGCTATTCTGGCCGTGGTCTTTCTTTTCACCTACTACCCCATCTTCTCGGAACTGTTTACCGGGGAGAAGGGATTTGTTGGGCCGCCCGTCTACGAGCGAGCGCTGGCCCCGCTGTTTGCCGCGTTGGTGCTGCTGATGGGGGTGGCCCCGCTGACGATGTGGTATCGCACCAGCATCCAGCGCCTCGGCCGCTCTGTGTTGTGGCCGGCGGTGGCGTCGACCGTTTTCGTCGTCGTCCTGTTCATCTTCGGTGTTCGCCTGTGGCCGGCGGTGCTCGGCTTCTGGCTGGTGGCGTTCTCGGCTATCCTGACGATCATGGAGTTCTTCAAGGGCACCCGAGCGCGCATGCGCAAGGGAGAATCCGCCTGGACGGCTTTCTGGACGCTAACGGCCCGTAACCGGCGGCGCTACGGCGGCTACTGGATTCACATGGGCGTGCTGATTATGGCTTTCGGCGTCGTCGCCGACGGCATATATCAGACCGAGACGCAGATACGCCTGCAATCCGGCGAGAGCATCAAGCTGGGCGAGTTCGAGATGGTCTTCAATAGCGTCAGCCGTTTCCCCGGAGCCGACGATCTGCTCATCACCCAGGCGGACGTAGACCTCTACAAGAACGGCGAATTTGTGCGCAAGCTGACGCCGAACATCGAGTTCTATCAGCGCACCGGGCAGCCGATGACCATTCCATCGGCCCGTTCGACCATCACCGAAGATTTCTATGTCATCCTTGTCAACTGGGAACCGACGTCAGCCAGCGAGGCGACGTTCCGCATCTTCCTTAACCCGCTTATCAACTGGGTGTGGG
>JAHDWL010000017.1:19256-38674 GCA_023384355.1 Anaerolineae bacterium | reverse complement strand
AGGACATCATTGAAAAGTGGTAACCGCGGTCACCCCGCTTGGCTAGGTCCCCCATCTTCCTAACCCCGATTAAAATGGGGGGGGGGGGGGGTGGGGTGATCTTCGTGCTGGGCACATTGATCGCCGCCTGGCCCGAACGGGAAAAGCAACCCGCGCGATCGCGGCGCCCGGTGGTGGCCGCCGCGGGAGATTGATATTGAATCAACCGACGACCGCTGACCGCAAGCACTATCCGGCTTGCGACGGCCGGTTGTCCTAATGAGAGTACGATGGCCGGCAAGAAGCTGTTCAGACTGATAATACTCATCCTGTTGCTGGGCTTGTTGCCTGTGGCGGCATACGCACAGGACGGCAACATCACCGACGACGAGGTGAACGCCGTCGCCAAGGATGTCTACTGCCCGGTGTGCGAATCCACACCGCTGGACGTCTGCCCCACGCAAGCCTGCGCGGACTGGCGCGAGCTGATCCGCACCAAACTGGCCGAGGGCCAGTCGCGGGATGAAATCCTGGAGTACTTCGCCCGGCAATATGGCGACGGCGTTCTTTCCAACCCGCCACGCCGTGGGGCCAGTCTGATCGTCCTTTGGCTCTTGCCTGTGCTGGGGGTGCTGCTGGGCTTGCTGCTCTTCAGCCGCCTGCTGCGCGGCCTGCGCAAGGCCGCTCCGGAAGCGGCCGCCCCGGCCCCGCGACCCAAATCACCGACCGGCGACCCCGCGCTGGATGATTACATCGCTCGCGTCGAGAAAGAAATTGACGAGTGAGTCTCAATTCACTGGTGCAAAAAACAATGGCTGAAACGATTCAAGACACAACAACTACCCCCGCCGAGGACAAGCCGCGTCGACCGTTCCGCTGGTCGATGATCGCGTTGTGGGCGGCGGTTATTACCATCCTGGCCGTTCTGGCCTGGGGGTTGATCAACACCAATGCCTCGCGCCCCGAAGTCGGCCAGAGTGCGCCGACCTTCGACGTCGAGTTCTTCGACGGCTACGAATGGGACACCCGGCCGGTGGCCAACCTGGAAGATATGCGCGGCCATCCGGTCGTACTCAACTTCTGGGCCTCGTGGTGCGTCGAGTGCCGCTATGAGACCGATGTGCTGGAGCAGGCCTGGCTGAAATATCGCGAGGACGGCGTGGTCTTTTTGGGCGTCGCCTACGCCGATGTGGAGCCGAACTCTATCGCCTACATGAAGGATTTCGGCGTGACGTTCCCGCATGCGCCTGACCTGGGCACCGATATCTCGCAGGATTATGAGATCACCGGCGTGCCGGAGACGTTCTTCATCGATAAGGACGGCGTCATCCGCCACGTCCAGATAGGGGCAGTCGACCAGGAGATGCTCGACACCCTGATTCCGCAGATGCTGGCGGATTAGTGGGAGCTATGCCGTGAGTTCTTTTCTTTCGGGACTAACGATAGGTTCGGTGCTGTTGGGGCTGGCGCTGGTTATTATTGTTGTGCTTTATCTGCTGCGACCGTTCGTGGTAGGCGAGGACGAGGAAACGCGCGTCAGCCGCGAGGAGATCGACGGCCTGCTGTTGCGCAAGGAGTCGTTGCTGCGCGACATCCGCGAGCTGGACGACGATTACGAGTCGGCCAAGGTCGCGCCGGAGATGTACATGGCCGCCCGGCCGCAAATGGTGCGGCAGGCGGCCCTCATCATGAAACAACTGGACGACCACGGCTATGTCGAGCCGGGCACGACCGCGGGCACTGCGACCGCCGACATCGATGCCCAGATCGAGGCCGCCGTCCGGCGCGTCCGCACGCCGGAGCAGCTCGACGAGCAGATGGAAGCGGCTATTCGGCAGGCCCGCAGCAAGCCGGCGACCTCCCCGACGGCCGGCAACGGCGCGACGCGCTACTGCCCTCAATGCGGCCGCCCGGTTGAGCCGGGAGATCGCTTCTGTCCGAAGTGCGGCCAAACCCTTGTTCAGGAATCCACCCCCGCACAGGTCACTCGCGCCTGAGCCATCCATAAATTCACTCTATGAATCATTCCTCCTTTCCGGTCATCAGGAACCGGCTACTGATATTCGCGCTTGTTTCATCTGTCTCGCTGATCGTCCTGTTGCTGTTGCCGCAGGTTGGCGCAGCCCAGGACCCGGTGTTGCCGTCCGCCACGCCGGAAGCCCTGCCCGGCCTTGAGCTTTTTGCCGAGCGGTGCGCCAACTGCCATGGCGAGACGGGCCAAGGTGACGGCGCGCTGATTCAGCAGGCGGGGCAGACTGCGCCCATGCCGTTTGACGCCGCCTACATCAGCGCCGCCATGCCGTCGGTCATGTTCCAGCAGATCACCAACGGCGAGGCGGCCGTGGGAATGCCACCCTTCGGCCCGGCCAGCTCCAACCCGATCGACGACGCCGGGCGCTGGAACCTGGTCGCGGCCGTCTATAGTCTGGCGACGTCGCCGGAGAGCGTGAGCGCGGGCGAGGCTGTCTACTCGACGGAGTGCGCCGCCTGCCATGGCGATACGGGGGCGGGCGACGGCCCCGACGCCGCGACGACCGAACCCCCCGCCCCGGCGCTCAACGACGTGACCTACTGGTTCAACCGCAGTAATGAGACGGTCATCGCCGATCTGGCCCCCGGCGCGATCCCGGCCCACACCTATGAGCTGGCCGAGGCGGATTTGCGGGCTGTCGTCGATTTCGCGCGCACATTCAGCTACGGCTACGCCAATCCGGCTGCGCTCAACGAGCCTATCCCCGTGGGCATCATCAGTGGATCTCTGACCAACGGAACCACCGGCGAGACGCTGGGCGAAACCGAGGTATCTTTGCGCGCCTTCACGCCTGAATTCGAGGAGACGCTGACGCTGACCACCACCACCGGTATCGACGGCAACTTCCGCTTCGACGTGGCCGATGTGCCCCCGAACTGGATCTACATCGCCGGGGCGACGTTCGGCGGTCTTAACTTCAGCAGCGGCGCGAACCAGCTCAGCCGCGAGAGCGCCAGCCTCGATCTGCCCATCACGGTTTTTGACAAAACCAGCGACCCAGCCGGGGTCAATATCGGCCAGCTCCACGTGGTCATGGAGTTCGTCGAGGATGTTGTCCAGGTGAGCCAGCTCTACATCGTCAACAACGCCGAGGATGCCGTATTCGTCGGCACGACCGGCGATCCGGCTCAGGGTGTCGTTGAGGTCGCAATTCCCGAAGGGGCGCAAAACCTGGAGTTTCTGCGCACATTCGGCGGCATGCAATCTTTTCTGCCGGCCAACGATTTTGTGCAGACCGCGCGAGGCTGGGCTGACCCTATGCCGCTGCGGCCGGGTGACGGCGCGCTGACGCTGCTGGTTCGCTATACCTTGCCCTATACCAGCGGGATGTCTATCGCGCATCCCATTTTCTACCCGACGGCGACGAGTACTATCATTCTGCCCGATGCCGGGGTGAAGGTGGCCAATTCGCCCTGGGTCGAGCAGGAGCCGCAAGCGTTTGGCCAGGGCGAGACCTTCCTCAACTATCTCGGTCCAGGCGTACCCGCGGGCGAGACGATCACTATCAAGCTGGAAGGGCGGCCGTCCCTCGTCACCGACACGAGCGGCGCGACAGTCGCCAATCGCGACCAGACAACCGAACTGCTCATCGGCGGGGGAGCGTTATTGCTGTCCGCGGTGGGCGGGATTTTCCTGTGGCGCGCCTGGCAGAAGCGCTCGGCCGCCGGTGACGATGAGGAATGGGATGAAGAGCCGGCGCCCGAGGCACAGGTGGCCGGGGCGGATGAACTCCTGCACGCTATCGCCGATCTCGATAACCGATTTGAGGCGGGCGAGATCGATGAGGCGACTTATCAGGCGCAACGCGCGGAACTGAAACAGCAACTTGCGGCTATCTGGAGCGCCACCGCCGGCAGCTAAACCGGCTGTTTTCGATCGGGCGGAGGATTGACCTGACAGGTTTTATTGAGTTCGAACCGGGGTTATGTTCAAATTCGTCGTAATCTACTATCGCGTCGATGATGAGACTGCGCTGGAGGATTTCTTCACCAGCACCCACTTGCCGCTGGTGGAATCCTTGCCCGGCCTGCGCCGGCTGGAGATCAGCCGCATCACGTCCCAGCCTTTCGGCAAGTCCCGCTTCTATATGGAGGTTGAGGCCTATTTCGACAGCGAGGCGGCCATGCGCGAGGGGCTGGTCTCGCGCCCGGGCATCGATCTGATGAATGCCCTGCGGCCGTGGTCAGAGAACAAGCTGATTGCCTGGTTCTACGCTGATTCGTTTACTGAAGACAAGGGTTAAAATGCGGATGGGTTTGACGGGCGGTGAATAGTGTATTCACCGCCCGCCTGTCGCTTCTGACTTACTGCCCCTTAATCGCCGTCCACATCTCGTCGTATATGAATATGGCGTCGCCGACGTCGACCAGCCACTCCAGCTTGGCCGCCACCTCCGGCGGCGGGTAGATGCCGGGGTTGTTCAGAATTTCGGGGTCGATGAACTCCTTCGCCGCCTCGTTGGGGCTGGGGTAGAAGGTGAAGTTGGTGATGGCCGCCGCCACCTCCGGCTCCATCAGGTAGTTGATGAAGTGGCGGGCGGTTTCCTGTCGCTTGCTGTTGGCCGGGATGCAGGCGTTGTCGGCGAAACGGACCGCGCCTTCCTTGGGCACGGAGAACAGCCAGTTGCCCGTCCCCTCGGCCTCGTCGTAGGTGTTCCAGAACGCCTGCGCCGCGTCGCCGCTCCAGGCATGCGAGAGGACAATCTCGTCGCTCTCCATCAGCGTGCTGTAGTAGTCCTCGCTGTTGAACGTCTTCCAGCTTGGCTTGGCCTGCAGGATGAGGTCGCGCGCCGCTTCCAGTTCGGCCCGGTCGGTCGAGTTGGGGGAGTAGCCCAGATAGAACAGCGCCGCGGCCATCAGCTCGCGCTGATCGTTGAGGACGTTGATGCCCTCTGCGGTATATTTTTCCATCACCGCCGGATCAAAGAGGTAGGCCCAGCTGTCGGGCGGGCTGTCGGCGAAAGCCGGATTGCCGCGCCGGTAGCTGATGCCGGTCATGCCCCACTGGTAAGGGGTGCAGTGGGCGTTGCCGGGGTCATAGGGCGGGTTCTTGAACGCCTCGTTGATGTTGGCGAAGTTGGGCATGGAGTCGACGTCGATCTCCGCCAGCAATCCCAGTTCGATCATCTGCACCACCATGTAGTCGGACGGGAAAATGACGTCGTAGCCGCTGGCCCCGGCCTGTAGCTTGGTCAGCAAGTCCTCGTTGGAGGCGAAGGTGTCGTAGATGATGCGCACGCCGTATCGTTCCTCATAGTCGGCCAGGACTTGTTCGTCGATGTAGTCGGCCCAGTTGTAGACGCTGAGTTCGGGGGCGAGTTGCACCTCGCCGCTATCCTCGGTGGCCGGTGATTCGGCCGCCGGGGCCTCGGTTGCCGCCGCGCCGGGGCCGCCCGCCGGCCCGCCGCCGCAGGCGACGGCCACAGCCGACAGCATCACCAACAATCCAATCCAGAAATACTTCTTCATTCAATTCTCCTTGTTCAAAACGCCGGCTCCGGCCGGCGGATAACTGACTGACTGATCATTGACCAACCGGTCACTTCTCATTTTCTCTGCAACAACAACGAGATCACCACCAGCACCGTCGATCCGGCCAGCATCAGTGTCGAGATGGCGTTGACTTCCGGCGTGACGCCGAACTTGATCATCGAATAGACGCGCACCGGTAGCGTGGTGGAACCCGGCCCGGCTACGAAGAAGGTGATGACGAAATCATCGAGCGACAGCGTGAAGGCCAGCAAAGCGCCGGAGATGATGCCCGGCATCAGAATGGGCAGCGTGATGCGCCGGAAGGTCGTCCAGGCGCTCGCGCCCAGATCGGCCGCCGCTTCCTCCAGCGACTTGTCCATCTCAGCCAGCCGCGCCCGAACTACCACGGCCACGAAGGCGATGTTGAACGCCACATGGGTCACCAGGATGGTGTAACGGCTGAGCGGTACGGCAAAGGTGACGAAGAACAGCAGCGTGGAGAGGGCCATCACGATGTCGGGGATGATGATCGGCATGTATAGCACTGTGTCGAACGTCAGGCGGCCGAAGAAGCGATACCGCTCCAGCGCCAGGGCCGCCAGCGTGCCCAGTATCGTGGCGATCAGCGTCGACCACACGGCGACCCACAGGCTGACGCGAAAGGCGGAGATGAGCAGCTGGTCGCTCAGCAGCTCGGCGTACCAGCGCGTGCTGAAACCGGACCAGACGCCGACGTTTCGGCCGCCGCTGAAGGAGTAGATGACCAGGATGATGATCGGCAGGTAGAGGAAGAGGAAGATGCCGATGGCCAGCCAGGTCAGCACGCGGCTGTTGAACGCCGCGCGAGCGCGGTCGCGCTGGGCGGCGCGGGTCCGACCGGCGGGACGCGCCGGGGCCTGGGACAGGGTTGAATGGGAGGCGTTCGTCGTCATTTGTCGTGCGCCACCGTGATCTCGGTCGTGCGTTCGGATTCGGCCGAGACGCGGAAATAGACCAGCGTTGCCGCCAGCATGACGGCCATCATGATGAAACTGATGGCCGAGCCGAACGGCCAGTCGCGGACGGTCATGAACTGCTGCTGCAACAGATTGCCCAGCAGAGCCACCTTGGCCCCGCCCATCAGGTCGGGCGTCACGTAGGCCCCCAGCGAGGGGATGAAGACGATGATCGACCCGGCGATGACGCCCGGCAGTGTCAGGGGCAGTAACACCCGCCGAAAGCTCTGCCAGCGTCCGGCGTAGAGGTCGGAGGCCGCCTCCAGCAGTGACCAGTTCACCTTTTCGAGGTTGGTATAGAGTGGTAGCACCATGAACGGCAGGTAGCCATAGAACAGACCGAGCAGAACGGACGGGAAGTTATAGAGCAGCGGCAGTTTTTGCGAGGTGGCCCGGGCCAGCCAGTCGAACAGCGGCGAGATTTCGGCCAGCCGGACAGCTTGCTCATGAAGCGTGATGCTCCAGAAGTTGTTGATCAGTCCTGAATCGCGCAGGATGAGCATCCAGGCGTAGGTACGCACCAGGAAATTCGTCCAGAACGGGATCATCACCAGAAAGATGAGGATGTTGCGTCGGCTGGCGGGCTGCCGCGCGATCCAGTAGGCGAATGGATAGGCGAAGAGGAGGCAGATGGCTGTATTGAGCAGCGCCAGCCAGAGCGAGCGGGCGAAGATGCGCAGGTAGATGAAATCACCGTTGATGCGGCTGAAGATGCGGCCGTAGTCGTCGAAGAGCGAGGCCGGGTTGGTCAGGTCGAACGTGACCGCGCCCAGCCGCGCGCGTTCGCCCAGACTGACGACGAAGACGATCGCCAGCGGAATGAGGAAGAAGACGAGCAGCCAATAGGCTGAAGGAAAGGCCAGCGACCACGCCGTCTGCCGTCGCAGCAACACGAATGCCATCCCGCCCAGGCCAAGCAGCAGCGCCGTTCCGTAGAACTCGCGGGCCAGCACATAGTAGAGCGCGCCCGCCGCCAGCGTGATGGCTGCGGCCGCCAGCCCCAGCGATCGCGCGTGACGCGTCTCGCGCAGCAACATCACCCCTGTGGCGAGAGAAAGCGCCAGCAACCCGCCGAAAACGACGTAGGCAACGGCCGCGGGCCATTGGGCCAGCGCCAGTTCGATGGCCAGCGGCTGCCAGTTGATAACATTGAAGGTTGCCCAGCGGATGAGGAGCGAGAGCCAGAGGAGGGCCTGGCTGAAGAAAATCATGGCAGCGGTACGATTAAACAAATCGTAACCGCGCGTCATGGGGATATTTGATGTGGTGTGCGGACTCAGCCGGGTGTTATCCGTGACAGCCATCGGCTCCTCCTGCTGTTGTGGAATCGGCGGCCGCCGGTGTGGTGCCTGTGCTTGTGAGTTTGCATGATGTTTTCTCTTGGGAACCGGGTTCCTGATCGTCTTAATCAATCAAAATCTGCGCGTTCTCGGCCGCCCACTGCACGTAGACCTGACTGCCCACGTCGAACGGCATGTCGTAGCGCGAGCCGTAGTTTTGCTGGCGCACAACGAGCGACGCGCCGCCTTCCAGTGTCACCCGGAAGCGCGTGTCCGTGCCGATGTAGAACGCCTCTTCCAGCAGGCCGTTGAGCACGACGTTTTCCGGCTCGGCCAGCAGAAACTCTTTCATATCTACCGCGCCGGGCAGCTTTGCCCCCAGGATGCGCTCCAGTTCCTCGGCTTCCAGACCGCTCTCGGCCTTCAGCACGTCAACCTTGCCTTGCGGGTAGAGGTTGATGCGCTCCGGCCGGATGGTCAGCGTCACCGGCTGGTCGAGGCGCAGATCGTGGCCTTCGTTGGCGGCCAGCACCCGCACGCCGCCCTGCAGCGTGACCATCGGGTAATCCTCCTCCGTCTCCAGCCGGGCCACGGTGGAGGGGAGGAAGTTTGTCTCGCCGATGAAGTCGGCCACGAAGCGATTGACCGGCTTCTCATAGACCTCATGAGGGGAGCCGACTTGCTGCAACACACCCTCGCTCATGATGCCGATGCGGTCGGACATGGTCATCGCCTCTTCCTGGTCGTGGGTGACGTAGATGAAGGTGATGCCGACCTCGGTCTGGATGTGCTTGAGTTCGATCTGCATCGCCCGGCGTAACTTGAGGTCGAGCGCGCCCAGCGGCTCATCGAGCAGCAGCACTTGCGGCCGGTTGACCAGCGCCCGGGCCAGGGCCACCCGCTGCTGCTGGCCGCCGGAGAGCTGCCGCGGTTTGCGGTCGGCCATTTGCGGCAGGCGCACCAGTTCAAGCGCCTCGGCTACGCGCGTTTTGATCTCGGCCGCGGGCACTTTTTGCATCTCCAGTCCAAAGGCTACGTTCTGGGCCACGGTCATGTGCGGGAAGAGAGCGTAGTTCTGGAAGACGGTGTTGACCGGCCGGTGATGGGCGGGGATGCCCTCTACGTGTTGGCCGCCGATGGAGATGACCCCTTCTGTCGGCTGCTCGAACCCGGCTATCATGCGCAGGGTCGTCGTCTTTCCGCAGCCGCTGGGGCCGATAAGCGAGAAGAACTCGCCGTCGCGGATTTGAAGGGAAAGGGTATTGACGGCGGTATATTCGCCGAAGCGTTTGGTGACGTCTTGCAGTTCCACGCGGAACGAATCTGTCATAGCTATCTCCCAGCAACATCTCGCCGCTATGACACGGCCGGTAGGCTTTCGGAAGACCGAAAGCCTGCAGTGCGAAAAAAAAGCCCGGCTCCGATTACCTCATCAGGTAATCTGGCCAGAACCTTGCACTGGTCGTATTCGCCGCCACCCACCCGGCGCTCTTCAATGAACTGATTCGTCCATAGGTGGCTGCGCTATTGAAATGACGATACTACGATACAACGATTGCGGCAAATTGACAATGATTTTTGGGTGTCATGTAATGGGACAACGTGATGAGGATCGGAAGATTGACCGACTTCACACGAAAGACATGTCGAATGTCACTATCAGTCGCGGCCGCCGGCGGATAAAATAATAATAGCGGACATAGTCATTCAAGTGCCTGCACTGTATTCTCGCCTCCTGACGAGCATCAGCGCTCCTTCAAAGTAGAGGTATACCATGAGAATTAATCGATATTACACAGACCGCTTCCGGCGGATCCTCGCTGTTTGCCTGCTGCTTGCCGCCGGCTTGCTGGTCATGATCATCAGCGCGTCGCATCCGGCGCAGGTGGCGGCCGCCGGTCCGACAACGATGCTTGTTTCTATAACTCCAGATGGCCGACCAGCCAATAAGGATTCATTCCAGCCGGCCATCTCGGCCGACGGCCGCTTTATTGCTTTCACCTCGAAAGCGACTAATCTGGTGGCGGGTGATACCAACCGCAAGGCTGATATATTCGTTCGTGATCTCCAGCTGGGTCACACGGAGCGTGTCTCTGTGGCTACGGACGGAACCCAGGCCAATAACAATTCATCTGAGCCAGCTATCTCCGGCGATGGACGATTTGTTGTCTTCACTTCCACAGCAACCAACCTCGTGCCCGCAAGCCAGGAGCTTCGCGGCGATGACTGGTATCGAGGGCCTGGAATCAGCGTCTTTATCCATGATCGACAGACGCATTCCACAACACTTGTTTCTGTCGACTCCAACGGTGTCCCGGCTGACGAGCGTGCCTGGTTGGGCGATGTGTCCTTCGACGGACGCTATGTTATCTTCTCGTCTCACTGCCAACATCTGGTACAACCGGATTATAATGGCAACCGGCGAGATGTGTTTCTCCATGACCGGGTAACCGGCCTTACTCGCATGATCGACTTGCTGCCCAACGGCCACAACCCGTGGGAAGGCGGATCGTTCTCGGCTATTTCGGCCAACGGCAATCGTATTGTTTACCGTTCGCTGGATGGAGGCTTGGTGGTCGGGGACACTAACCAGACATTCGATATCTTTGTCTATGACGTGGCTGCCGCCACAACGCGCCGGGTATCGATCGCGGCTGATGGTGCGCAAGGCACGAAGATGGCAAATCGACCAGCGATTTCCGCCGACGGCATGTATGCGGCTTTTGATACAACTTCAACTCTGGTAACAGGCGACACCAATGGGCGCAGTGACGTATTTGTCCATGACCTGGTCACGGGCATTACGACGCGGGTGTCAGTCAGGACCGACGGCACGCAAGCCAACAATCAATCGACCCAGGCGTCATTGTCGGGTGATGGTCGCTTTGTTGCATTTACCTCAACGGCCAATAACCTGGTCGCCGGTGACACTAACCGCCAGAGCGATATCTTTCTCCATGATCGTCAGACCGGCACCACCAGCCGCGTATCACTGGCGATGAATGGTGCCGAAGCCACCGGGGGCGCATCCGCAGCACCTCGGGTCTCGGCCGACGGCCGTTCGGTCGCATTCCATTCAAAGGCGCGCAACCTGATTCCAGGTCTGAATCCGGGTTCTGTGAACCAAATTTATGTTCGCATATTAGGAGATTAAGGGAAGCGGTTGGGGGTGGTTGTGGATGTCTGCCCCTGACCGCCTGCTTAAATCTTTTGGGTCCCCGCGAGCGATTTTCCCGCCTTGTCGACAAGCCGTTGCCAATTATCATGGCATGGGGTACACATAGCCTGGAGCGCTTTGTCGCCAACCTGCTATGCATGAGACAATGAAACGAACAGCAATATTATTCGACATGGACGGCCTGATGGTCGATACCGAGCCGTTGGCGCGACAGTCCTGGGAACGCGTGGCCGGCCACTACGGCGCGACGATCACTGATGACCTGAATGACCGCATGCTCGGCCTGCGCACTGTCGAGAGCGCCCAACTGGTGCTGGACGACCTGCGTCTGCCCGTGCCGCTCGACGAACTGATCGCCCGCAAAACGGCCGATTACCTGGACAGCATCGACGGCGGCGTCCCGGCCATGCCCGGCCTATGGACGTTGCTCGATCGGATTGCGGCGCTTGGCCTGCCGTGGGCGGTGGCCACGTCCACACCCCGGCCGGTTGCCGAGATCGTCCTGGACAAGCTGGGTGTCGTTGGGCGTTATCGCGCTCTCGCTTGCGGCGACGAGGTGACGCGCGGCAAGCCCGCGCCCGATATCTTCCTGTTGGCCGCGGAGCGGATCGGCGTTCCTGCGGTGGCCTGCCTGGCGCTGGAGGATTCGCCCACTGGTTGCGCCGCGGCCGTCGCGGCCGGGATGCGTGTCGTTGCCGTGGGTGAGGGGGCAATGGCCGTCACCAGCGGATCGGGCGGCACGCCATTTGCCGGCGCCTGGCGTCGCTATCCGTCGCTGGTCGGGGTCGCCGCAGATTTGGAAGAAATATTGTCAAAGTAGTTGTGTGCATCGCGCCGGTGTGACCTGCACCGTAACCAAACCCGACGCCACGATCGAGGTGAGACTTTCCGATCGCTGTTGCCGTTCGGGGGAATCCGTGCTATAATGCCTTCACAACATTCTGGAGATTTATCGACGGAAAAGTGGGCCCCCCCACTTTTTTTGTTTGTAGTTTCAGGTGATTGGCCCAGCCGCGATTGGGCCATGCTGTGGAATGTGTTTGTGCGAAAGAAAAACTGAACAGGGTGGAACGGATTCCATGAAGAGCGAATTTATTCTGGCTTTCAATGAAATATGCGAGGCACGCGGCCTCCCGAAGGAAGATGTCTTCGAGGCGTTGAAGACGGCCCTCGTCTCCGCCTACCGGCGCGATTCGAACCTGAGCAGTAACCAGGCGGTCACGGTGGAGATCGACCCGCGCACCGGCGAGCCGACCATTTTCACCGAGAAAGAAGTAGTCGACGACGTGTTCGACGACCGGACTGAGGTCACTCTGGTCGCGGCGCGCAAAGAAGGGCATGTCGATGCGCAATTGGGTGACGTAGTCATGGTTGACAGCACCACCGAGAGTTTCGGCCGCATCGCTGCCCAGACGGCCAAACAGGTCCTGCTGCAGCGCGTCCGCGAAGCCGAGCGCGAGCACCTTTTCGAGGACTTCTCCGGCCGCGAAGGCGAGCTGGTTAACGGCACGGTGCAGAGCATCAGCGGCCAGCACATTACCATCGGTCTGGGTCGGACGGAAGCGATCATGCCCAAGAGCCAGCAGGTGCAGGGCGAGCGCTACCGCGCCCACGACAAGATTCGCGTCTACGTTCTGGAGGTCCGGCGCACCAGCCGCGGCCCGCAAATCGTCGTCAGCCGCAACCATCGCAACCTGTTGCGCCGCTTGCTGGAGCTGGAAGTGCCGGAGATCTACAACGGCCAGGTGGAGATCAAGAGCATCGCCCGCGAGGCGGGTCAGCGCTCCAAGGTCGCCGTCCAGGCCCTGCAGCACGGCGTCGATCCGGTCGGCGCGTGCGTCGGCATGCGCGGCGTCCGTATCCAGAGCATCGTTCGCGAACTGAACGACGAGAAGATCGACGTCATCGAATGGGACGCCGACCAGCGTGTCTTCATCGCCAAGGCGCTCAGCCCGGCCCGTGTCTCCCATGTTTTCCTGGAGGAGCATCCGGAAGAGGGCAAGACGGCCGTGGTCATTGTACCCGACGATCAGTTATCGTTGGCCATCGGCCGCGAGGGGCAGAATGCCCGCCTGGCGGCCAAGCTCACGGGCTGGCGAATCGACATCAAGAACCTGACCGAAGCCGCGTCGGAAGCGCTCGACAACCTGGATCACCCCTCGGCCGATCCGCGGATCGCCCGCGACGAAGCGCTCCTCAGCCAGGTGCGCAACATTCTGGACAAGAAACAGATGGGCCGGCCGGTGACGGCCGAGGATTATCTGACGCTCGACCGGCTGGTCGCCGGCGTCGAGGGCCGCATCATTGCCGAACGGGCCAGGAAGTATGAGGTCGTGCGCAAGGAACGGGCCGAGATGCGCAAGCGTGTGCCCGAAGAGGCGTGGCAACAACCGCTTGACGTGCTCGACCTGCCCGGCCGCATCCACAACCTGTTGCTGGATACGAACGTCAACACGGTCGGTGACCTGATATACATCCTGGAGATGGGCGACGAATACTTCCTGAAGCTGCGTGGCCTGGGCGAGAAGGCATTGGAGACTGTGAAGGAAACACTGACGGCCTACCAGTCCGCCCAAATTGCCGCTCTCATGGCGGCCGAGGCCGGCATGGTCGAGGAACCGACAGAGGATGACGTGCTGGTCGCGGAAGTCCCGCTTGTCGACCGCGTGGTCGAGGAAGAGGATATGGAGACGGCCGTGCCTGATCTGGACTTCGCTGAGGCGGTGATGAAACCGCTTTACGGAGACGACAAGATGGAAGCCGAAGAACCGACCGGCGTGCTGGAGCTGGAAGAGGTCGAGCCGGAAGTCGAAGAAACCCTGACGCCACTCGACGACCTCTCCCAGACTATTTTCGTCGTAGAAGAGAAACCGGCCAAGCCGGAGCCGAAGAAGAAGCCCGGCGTGGTTGTGGTCAAGCCTACGACCGAAGAATTGGTGGCCGATGAAGAGGCCAAGCGCAAGAAACGCAAGGGTCAGCCGCTCGTCTATAATGAAGAACTGGACCAGGTCGTCGTGAAGCGCAAGCGCAAGAAAGGCGGCGCCGATTGGCTGGACGAGGATATCGACCTGGGTGACTTTTAATTAGTCAGACTTGATGAACGGCAAGCAACCAGGACAGTCGGCGCAACGCAAGCGCCATGTGCCGCAGCGAACATGTGTTGTTTGCCGGAGGCAGGTTGACAAGCGACGGCTGACACGCATCGTCCGCACGCTCGGTGATGGCGTCCTGGTGGATCCGTCGGGCAAACGTGGTGGTCGTGGTGCGTATCTGTGCGATCAACCGGCGTGTTGGGATAAGGCTGTCCGGTATGTCGGAATATTGAACCAGGCGCTCAATGCACAGATAACCGAGGCGGAATTGGCGGCAATCGCCGCCGACTCGCGCCGGCCAATGGCCACGGCAGGAGTCGAGCAGTAAACAGTTATTTATCGCGAACTCTATTTCGAAGCGGTCGATAGATAATGCGGGAAGGCAGACAGTATGGCAGATACAAAAACATTAATTGAAATCCCGGCTTTCATCACGGTGCGCGAACTGGCGACCATGATGGGCGTCAGCCCGATCAACGTCATCAAGGAGTTGATGGCGAACGGCATCATGGCCAATATCAACCAGCAGATCGACTTCGACACGGCGGCCATCGTGGCCGGCGAAATGGGTTTCGACGTGGTTGCCCATGAGGAAGCCTCGGCCGAGGCGGTCGAGGAAGAGGAGAAGACCGGTTGGCGCAAAGTACTGGCCGATGAAAGCGTGGCCGATCTGCAACCACGCCCGCCCGTCGTCACCATGCTCGGCCACGTCGATCACGGCAAAACCTCGTTGCTCGACGTGATTCGTCAGGCAAATGTCACAGCCGGCGAGGCGGGTGGTATCACGCAGCACATCGGCGCTTACCAGACGGTGAAAGATGGTCGCCTCATCACATTCCTGGACACACCGGGCCATGAGGCTTTCACAGCCATGCGCGCCCGCGGGGCACAAGCTACCGACCTCGCCATCCTGGTTGTGGCCGCCGACGATGGCGTGATGCCCCAAACGCGCGAGGCGGCCGACCACGCGCGGGCTGCCGGCGTACCGATTATTGTCGCCCTCAACAAAATCGATCTGGCCGGGGCGCGCCCCGACCGCGTGAAGCAACAACTGTCCGAGATGGGGCTGGTGCCCGATGACTGGGACGGCAACACCATGGTCATTCCCGTCTCGGCTCGCGAGAAGTTGGGCGTTGACGACTTGCTGGAAGCCATCTTGCTGACGGCCGAGGAAGTTGACCCGAAGGCCAATCCCAAAGCGCCTGCCTCGGGCACGGTGCTGGAAGCCAAGATCGAACGCGGCAAGGGCATCATCACCACGGTTCTGGTTCAAAACGGCACGTTGCATTTGGGCGATACCCTTCTGGTCGGCGAATATTACGGCCGCATCAAGGCCATGTTCGACTACACCGGCAAGCGTGTCACTGAAGCCGGACCGTCGTCTCCCGTGGCCGTCTCTGGTCTCAACGGCATTCCCGTGGCCGGAGATCAGTTCAACGTTGTCGAGAGCGAGAAGGTGGCCCGCAAGGTCATTGATGACGCGCGCGAGGAAGCCCGCGTTACACCTACCTCGCGCGGCCGGACGACGACCCTCGACGAGTTCTTTGCCCGCCTTCAGGAAGGCGAAACCAAGACGCTCAACCTCATCATCAAAGCCGACGTGCAAGGTTCGCTGGAGCCGATCGTCACCTCGCTGGAAAGGTTGAACGGTGGTGAAGTGGAACTAAGTATCCTGCGCGCCGCCACCGGGCCAATCACCGAGAGCGACGTCATGCTGGCTTCGGCCTCCGACGCGATCATCCTCGGTTTCAACGTCGAGGCCGACCCGATTGCCCGCAACTCGGCCGCCGTCGAGGAGGTGCAGATTCGCACCTACCAGATCATCTATAAGCTTTTTGAGGACGTCGAAAAGGCGATGAAGGGCCTGCTGGCCCCGACATATGAGGATGTGGTCATTGGTCGCGCCGAGGTGCGTCAGGTGTTCAAGATTCGCAACGTCGGCACTATCGCCGGCAGCTATATGCGCACGGGCGAGGGTCGCCGCAACGCCAAGGCGCGCATCATTCGCAATAGCCGCCTGCTGTACAGCGGCCCGGTCGGCAGCCTGAAGCACCTGGCCGACAATGTGCGTGAGGTGAAGGCGGGCTTCGAGTTCGGCGTCAGCATCGACGGCTGGAACGATTATCAACCGGGCGACATCATCGAGTTCTATACGACGCAGCGAGTTGAGATCTGATCATGAGTAAGGTTAGACAGGAACGCACGGCCGAGCAGATTCAGGTCATTCTCAGCGAACTGTTTCTCAAAGAGGTGAGCGATCCGCGACTGGCCGGGGTGACCATCACCGAAGTGCTCATCGACCGCGAGTTGCAGCACGCCAACGTGTATATCAGCGCTCTGGGCGACGACAACCGCGAGGCGGAAGTGATGGCCGGTCTGGCGAGCGCGTCGGGCTTTCTGCGCAGCCAGGTGGCTCAGCGGCTTGATCTCCGTTCCGCGCCGTCGATTCACTATCATTGGGATCCGCGCCTGCGCTACATCGATGAAGTGAACCAGTTGCTCGACCAACTGGATATTCCCCCGGCCACGGAAAGCGACGGCTCGGCCGTCGCGGCCGGGGAGTAAGCGCGTGATCCGGTTCGCCGTCGAAAAAGCAAACCGTGTGCTGGTCATCGCCCACGTCGATCCTGATGGTGACGCTATCGGCTCCATGACGGCGTTGGGGCAGGGGCTGGCGCAGCTCGGCAAGCGCGTCACACTGGCCTGCGACGACGCCGTGCCGGCGCGTTTTCTCTCCTTGCCGATGGCCGGCGAGGTCAGGCGAGCGCCCAATGTCGACGTCCCCTACGATCTGGTCATCGCCGTCGACTGCGCCGACGAGTCGCGCATGGGCTGGGCCTATGATTCCCTGCCGGAGCCTAAACCGTCGCTGGCCAATATCGATCACCACATCACGAATACGCGCTTCGGTGCGTTCAATATTGTCGAGCCGGAAGCCAGCTCGACGGCTGAAGTCCTCTATCGCTTCCTGCCCGAAATCGGCGTGGAGATGACCCGAGGCATTGCCGAAAGCCTGCTGACCGGCATTGTGACCGACACGATCGGTTTTCGCACCACGAACGTGACCGCGTCCACCTTGCGCGTCGCGGCCGACCTGGTCGATCAGGGTGTAGATATCGCGGCTATCTCCTATCAGTCCTTGCATCAGAAGGCTTACTCCACTGCCAAAATGTGGGGCATTGGCCTGACGGGCATGAAGCTGGAAGAAGGTCTGCTCTGGACGAGCATCTCGCGCGTGGACATGCAACGAGCCGGCCTGGAGGGCAACCCCAACAGCTCCGGGCTGGTCAATTTCCTGGCTGATGTCGACGCCGCCGTCATGGGGGTGATCCTGAGCGAGATGAACGACGGAAGCGTGCGCGTCACCATGCGCACCCAACCACCCTACAACGTCGCCGAGGTCGCGGTGCAATTCGGCGGCGGCGGTCACGCGCTGGCCGCGGGCTGCACGCTCGACGGCCCTCTGGAGCGCGCCGAGGAACGCCTCGTCGCGGCGTGCCTGACCGCCATTCGCCGCCAACGCCTGTCCGCAGATCCGAACCCCGCGTGAGCCTTTCCGGTCTGATCGTCGTCGATAAACCCGTCGGCCCCACGTCGCACGATGTCGTTGCCCGGCTGCGCCGGTTGGCCGGTTTGCGCCGCGTCGGCCACGCCGGCACGCTGGATCCGCTGGCGAGCGGCGTGTTGCTGGTGTGCCTCGGCCGCGCCACACGCTTTGTCGAATACATCGTCGGGCTGGACAAGATCTACGAGACGACGATCCGCCTGGGGCAGACGACGACGACCTATGATGCCGAGGGCGAGGTTACGGCGGACCATCCCGTAAATATTACCTCCGACGAGATTGCCGCCGCTCTGCCTGCTTTCCGGGGGAGTATTCATCAGCGCGTGCCGCCCTACTCGGCCGTCAAGCGGGGCGGGCAGCCGCTCTATGAACGCGCGCGCCGCGGCGAGGTGATTGACCTGCCGGAACGCGCGGTGACGATTCACGCTCTCGACCTGATGATGTATGAGCCTCCTTTGCTGACGCTTCGTGTGGCCTGCTCGTCCGGCACCTACATCCGCTCGCTGGCCCATGACCTGGGCGAGGCGTTGGGTTGCGGCGGGCACGTCGTTGCCCTGCGACGGACGGCCGTCGGTCGGTTCACCCTCGCTGATAGCGTCGAACCCGATTCCCTGACACCGGAGAATATCGCCGAACACTTGCTCCCGCCCGAGGTAGCCGTCTCTCATCTGCCGCGAGCCACGTTCGGCGACGAGGACGCGATTCGGCTGGGGCACGGCCAACGGGTCCCCGCGCCGCGAGACGTCTTTGAGGGGGACACGGCCGCGTTTGGGCTGGATGGACACTTTCTGGGCATCGTGGCTGCTGGTGGTGGGGAATGGCGAGCGCGGAAGATGATCAGCGGTGCGACCGGTGAGGATGAGCCGCCCACAGCGTCAGTCGAAGATCCCGTCGACGGTCAGGGCTAGGCCGGGCAGCTTGGCCGCCTTGAGCGTTTGGAACATGCCGTGTTCTGAACGGTTCTGATACAATCTCCTCCGATGACTGCGACACACAAGGCGTTCGCAATTGACGAAAACCCTATGACTCAATCATTTATTCGCGTCACCCATCTCAGCGAAGTCGATCACATACAACCTACCTGCGTCGCCATCGGCTCGTTCGACGGCGTCCATCTGGGGCATCAGGCGCTGCTGCAACGCATGGTTGCCCAGGCACGCGCTGCCGGCATGCGCACGGCCGCGTTGACCTTCTTCCCCCACCCGCGGCGCGTTCTGCGCACATTACCGCCGCGCTTCTATTTGACGACGCTGGATGAGCGCGTGCGATTGCTGGCTGAGCAAGGGATCGATCTCATCATCACCCATCCTTTCGATGACGAGGTGCGACATATCCGCGCCGCCGATTTCGTCGATCAACTGCTGGCATCGCTGGACATGAAACAGCTGTGGGGTGGGAATTTCGCCCTCGGATATCAGCGCGAAGGGGATGTGCCTTTTCTGCGGCGACAGGGAGGAGAAAAAGGGTTCACTGTGGAGACGCTGGACGCGCCGGTGATGTGGGGTGGTGATGTGGTTAGCAGCCGGCGTATCCGGTCGGCGCTGGAGTCGGGCGACATGGAGCAGGTTAACGGTTGTCTCGGTCGCCTGTTTTGCGTGCGTGGGCCGGTGGTGAAGGGCGACCAGCGCGGGCGGACCATCGGTTTCCCGACCGCCAATGTGGCCGTATGGGATGAGCTGCTGCTGCCCTCCCACGGCGTATATGCGACCCACATCTGGGTGCGTGGGGAGTGCCTTGCCGCGGCGACCAACGTCGGCGTGCGGCCGACGGTCGACGGGCTTAAGCTGACCGTGGAGGCCCACATCCTCGACTTCGATGACGACATCT
>JAHDWL010000017.1:0-19156 GCA_023384355.1 Anaerolineae bacterium | reverse complement strand
GACGGGCTTAAGCTGACCGTGGAGGCCCACATCCTCGACTTCGATGACGACATCTATGGCGAAGACGTGCGGCTGGAGTTCGTCCGGCGGATACGGCCGGAGATGAAGTTCAGCGGGTTGGACGCGCTGAAGGCGCAGATCGCGGCCGATGTTGCCGAGGTGCGAAGGGAGCAGGCTTGAGCGCTTTCAGTGAAGTGGGGTAACCGCGGCTCTGGCGTCATCTGCCGCGACGGTTAAGCCGGGCAGGAGGGTCGAGATAACGATGATGTCCGTGCTGAATATCTGCTTACCGCCCAAAGCGTGAATAGCGCGTTTGCAGGTCAGCCACGATATTACGAATCTCTTCCAAGTCGGAAGTACTCGCGAAAGATTTGAGTTCGTCGATAATCGAATCAGTATCCGGCTGGTAGGCGTACATCAGAGTGGCGACGTCATTCTCATAGAGGCCGACTCTGACGAAATCGCCCTGACGATAGAGGGATGGTAATGCATAAAGCTTGAGCAGGATGAGGCCGCGAACTGACGCCGTCATAATCGTTCGTTCGGCGAAGGGCGTGGACGTAGTATGTATTCGTTGAACGCGGGCAAAAAGGGGGTTATGTGTCAGGAGAAGAGCGAGCTGCGATCCATCATACGTACCCCTGATGAAGTTCTCGTCACGTTGGGCCAGCTGGATTTCGGGCAACTTTTCCAGGGAGGACAGAGCCATAATCAAGTCAATGTCTTGTGTATTGCGCCCTTCAATATATTGCAATAACGCCACACCACCGACGAGAACGTAGTCGACCTGCCCTTCATCTAACAACGAGAACAGGCGCGCGACCGTCGATTTCAGGCCGTCGTTCGTGCTCTTCTGATCCCAATTCTTGAAGTCGAAGACGATCCCATTGCGAATAATATCGCCGATGGCACCGAGTGAACCAGCCATCATTCCATTATACCATGTGAACAGACGATTAACTGATCTTGTGTCGCCGGTCGCGGATCGATATGGCGTTCGGCAGACTGCTCCAGCTTTTCAATTTGCGCGCCTGACAATTCGATCGTTAGTGGCTCACATGAAGAATCATACAGGCGTCTATCCTTATCTGGCATTTAATGTATCTGCACCGGGTCCTTAATCGCTCCCCGGTCGAACAGGTGCTCATCGTAGCCCTCATCCAACCCTTCCGGCGCGGTCGTCTTCTCGATCCGGATGGCTGAGTTCTTGAAATCCGGTATCTTGGCCCGGTTGTCGACGCGGTTGAGCGTCAGCTTATTGGCTGCGGCTTCGGCGAAATGGAACGGCACAAAGACGGTGCCCTTGGGCGAGCGCGTAGTGACCAGCGCGCGCAGGGTGATCGTCGCGCGCCGGCTGCTAACGTTCAGCCAGTCTCCCGTGACGATGCCGAGCGCTTCGGCATCCGCGGGGTTGACCTCGCATACCGCTTCGGGATAGATATCTTCCAGCCGTGAGCGGCCGGTCATGGTGCTGCCGCTCCAGTGATAGAGCACGCGGCCGGTGCTCAGGTTGAAGGGATATTCCTCGTCGGGTTGTTCCGACTCCGTGCCGTAATCTACTCCCCAAAACTTGCCTTTGCCACGCGGGAATTCCTCGGCGAACAGGAAAGGCGTGCCCGGATGGTCGAAGCTTGGGCATGGCCAGTGCACACCCCCCTCGCGCTCGATGCGATCGTAGTCGATGCCCCAGAACTCAGGCGTCACGTGGCGCATCTCTTCCCAGATGTCTGACGGGTGTTGGTAGTCGAACCCGGCGGCCATGGTGAGGTCCAATCGTGCCTCGATTCGCCGGCCGAGATCGGACAAAATCTCCCAGTCGGGACGTGAATTGCCGACAGGCGCCACGGCCGCGCGGCAGCGTTGCACGCGGCGATCGGTGTTGATGAAGGTGCCGTCCTTTTCGGCAAAACTGGTGGCCGGCAAGATCACGTCGGCCATCTCGGCCGTCTCGTTGATAAAGATATCCTGGCTAACCATGAACTCCAGCTTCTCCAGCGCCGCCCGTGTGTGGGGCTGGTTCGGCTCGCTCATGATTGGGTTCTCGCCCAGCACGAACAGACCCCGGACTTTTCCGACGTCGGAGGCGTCGATGATCTCCGTCGCCGTCAGGCCGGGCGTTGGGTTGAGGCTCACGCCCCAGGTGGTCTCGAACATACGACGGGCGGCAGGATCGGCCACGTTGCGATAGGCGGTGTAGACATTGGGTAGCCCACCGACGTCGGAACAGCCCTGGACGTTGTTCTGGCCTCGCAACGGGTTGAGGCCGGTTCCCGAACGGCCAACATGACCGCACATGAGGGCCAGGTTGACCAGTGATATTGTGTTGTCGGTACCGTGGGTGCTCTGGCTGATGCCCATACCCCAATAGATAGCCGCTCGTCCGGCGTTGGCGTACATGCGGGCCGCCTGGCGGATGTCCTCGGCATTTACGCCGCTGACAGACTCAGCCCATTCCGGCGTATACTGTTCCAGCGATTCCAGATATTCGGTGAAACCCTCCGTCCGCGCGGCGATAAATTCGGGGTTATAGAGCTTCTCCTTGACGATGGTGTGGGCCATGGCCTGAAAGACGGCCACGTCGGTGCCGGGGTTCTGTCGCAACCACAGTGTGGCGAAGTTGGTCATGTCGATCCGTCGTGGGTCGACGACGATGAGCTTGGCCCCGTTCTGTCGCACGGCTCGCTTCAGGAAGTTGGAGATGACCGGATGGGTCTCGGTGGTGTTGGAGCCGGTGACGATGAACGCCTCCAGGTTCTCCATCTCGGCGATGGAGTTGGACATTGCGCTGGAGCCGATGGACGCTTGTAGCCCGGCAACCGATCCGGCGTGACACAGCCGGGCGCAGTGGTCGATGTTGTTTGTGCCCATCAGCGCGCGGATGAGCTTCATGAAGACGTAGTTGTCCTCGTTGGTGGCCTTGGCGCTGGCATAGCTGGCGATGGCGTCGCCGCCGTAGGCGCGCGCGATGCGCACCAGTTCGTCGGCTACCAGGTCGAGCGCCTCGTCCCACGACGCCTCGCGCCAAACGGGCGGGGCGCTGCGGCCTTCCTCGCGGTTGACGCGGATGAGCGGGGTCTTGACCCGGCCGGGATGTCTCACGTAGTCCGTGCCGTAGCGCCCCTTGACGCACAGCATCCCGTAGTTGGGCGCGGCGTCGAACGGCGCTTCGACGGCGTAGATGAACTCATCCTTGATCTTCAGATTCAGCTGGCAACCCACGCCGCAGTAGGGGCAAGTGGTGCGAACGATTCGGTCGGGTTCGATCATGGTCTTGTATCCTCTCGGAAAGAAATGGAACGCGGGTGAAGCGCGCTATTTCCCCAGAACCTCATCAACATTCAGCGCGACGTCCGGGAAGGCCAGCGGCGAGATCGTCTCGCCCGGCGCGTATTGGGTCACAATACGATAGCCGTCCTGTCGTGGTTTTGTATACACTTCAATCCGGCGATTGGGCAGATCGACGATCCAATACTCGATGATACCTGCAGCTCCATATAGTTTGCGTTTTACGCGCCGATCGTACAGTAGTGTCGTATCGGATACTTCTATCAGGAGAAGAACGGCCTCTGGATCGGGATGGCGCCGGCTATAGTAATCATCCTGTGGTTTGAGCACAGCAATGTCAGGTTGCAGCAAGGTTTCATCATCCAGTTGTACTGGATTCTGGACACTCAGAATAACCCGATCGCCGAATGACCGGAACAGCAATGAGACCAGCCGACTAACTGTTGATGCATGCGCCACGTTGATAGGGCTCATTTCGACGATCTCCCCCCGGATCAGTTCTACCCGTTCGTCATTTCCCAAAAAACCGATTTTCGAAAGATGAAGCAATTCGGTCACGGTAAAGCGCCGACGGGTTACTTCGGCCTCGGTCAACGTCGCAACCAGTTCAGTATCCATCAGTCCTCGCTTGCCGCGAAGGGAGCGTAATGCGCGGCAATGCGTATATTATACACGACAGATCATCACTCCTCGGCCGCTTTCCGCCGCCTTTTCCCGCCACGCCGCGTCTGTCGGAATATGTCGTCGGGGTTGACGCCCTGTTCCAGCAGGAATTCGCGCTTGGGTTTCAGTGCGTTGGTCGGGCAGACGGCGACACACTGCCCGCAGAAGACGCAGGTTGTATCCGGCATACCGTCGCCCATGAAAGTGCCGATGAACGTGTGGAAACCGCGGCCGTCGAAATTGAGCGCGAAGGTGTATTGGGCGTCCTCGGCGCAGACCTGCACGCAACGCCAGCAGTTGATGCATTTATTATAGTCGCGCAGGTAGAACGGGTTATCGTCGTGAACAGGCGATTCACGCCGTTCCATCCCGACGAAACGATCCGGGTCAGCATCATATTCCACCAGCAGATCCAGAATGTGCGGCGCTTCGCTCAAATCGATGGTCGAGGCCAGCATCTCCAGGGTTGTGCGTCGCGCCTTGTCCACGTCCTTTGTGCGCGTGTTGACGACCATCCCCTCGGACACGGCCGTGACGCAGGCCGCTGCCTGGAGCCGTCGCCCTACGTCCACCGAACACACCCGGCATAGCCCGTTGGCCGTCAGGTGGGGATGGTAGCAGACGACCGGGATATCAATGCCGATCGAAGCCGCCGCGTCGAGGATGCTCGTGCCCACCGGCACCGTTGCCGGCAGGCCATCGATTGTCAAGGTCACCATATTGGACATACAACTTACTCCGCTATTGACCGGTTGTTCAGCCGACCAGCACTCTTTGGGAATGGATCGGCCAACTGATCTACTGACCTACTGATTACTGATCACCCTCTCCGGATGCGTATATACCCTCATTCGATCCTGCCGCAGATAAGCCACCAGCGTGATGTTCCAGGTGTCGGCCAGGGCCACAGACAGGCTGGTGGGCGATGTGCCCGAACAGACGATGGGCGCGCCCAGGCGGCGCGCCTTGTTGATCATCTCACTGCTGATGCGGCCGCTGCTGAGAATGACGCGCCCGCGGGTGGGGATGCCCGCCCGCAGGGCTGCCCCCTGCAGCTTGTCGAGGCTGTTGTGGCGGCCGATATCTTCCACCTGCAACAGGAGATGCTCATCGCCGGGCGCTCCCGCTTCGGCCAAGGCCGCGGTGTGAATGCCGCGCGCCGTCTGATACAGCTCCGCGCCCAGATGAACCTGTCTCATGAGCGCCGAGAGCTGTTCCGGGGTGACGCGAAGATCGCTGCTGATTGGCTCGTGGGCGGCCGACAGATCGTCGAAGGTCAGGCCACCGCCGCAACCGGCGGTGATGATCGCGCGTCGCGGGCGCTCAAACTCCATGTTGTGCAGCCAAATGTCCACGCATGTGCCATTCTTTGAAGTATGACAGGCGCGAATGTCATCCAGAGAATCGATGATGGCTTCGTTGTACAGAAAACCTGTGGCCAAATCGACGAGATCGTGTGGTGTGCACATGAACGTCGCCAGCTCGATACCGTTGACCGACACGCAGGCGACCGCTTCATCGACTACAAGCCCGTCGATGACCTGCGCCCCATTTCCATTGAGGCTGATATAGCGGGCCGGGCGCGCGCCGGCGAGATCGTGAAATTGTTCTGTCATCGTAATGCCGTGGACGCAATCACCGGCAAGCTCCGGGTCGCGCCTTCATCCGTTTCCGCGCTTCCCATGGGTGATCGCGCGCTGAATCATCCAACCCGGCCATTGCCGCGACCCGGATCTATCAACTCCGGCCAGCGGTCAACCGCGCTGCGAATGGCCAGGGAAGCCGTCTGTCCCAGGCCGCAAAGCGACGTCTGGGTCATGGCCAGACCAACATCGTGCAGGGTTTGTATGTCGTCGGCGCGGAGGCTGCCGTAGCCCAGCATGCGTTCCATGATTTCAAGTTGCCGTTGGGTTCCGAGAGCGCATGGGTAGCATTTGCCGCAACTTTCGTGAGCGAAGAAGCGGGCCAGCATATACATGATCTCCCGCAGGTCGACCGCCTCATCGAAAACCATGATCACGCCGGAGCCGAGCGGGAAGCCCTGAGCCCTGGCATCTTCATAAGTCAGCGGCGTGTCGAGCCGGCGCGGGCCGATGAATGCGCCTGCCGCACCGCCCAGCAGCACGGCCTGTATTTCCTTGCCGACTACGCCGCCGGCCATCTGAATCAGTTGCCGCACGGTCAGACCGAACGGCACTTCGTAAACCCCCGGCCGCAGCACCCGGCCGCTGACACAGAACCATTTGGTACCGGGTGAACCCTGCGTGCCCAGCTTGTGCCACTGCTCGACGCCCATGTTCAAGACGGCCACAGTCGCGGCCAACGTCTCGATGTTGTTGATCGCTGTCGGTTGCTGGAACAGGCCGTGGGTCGTCGGGAAGGGCGGTTTGATGCGCGGGAAGCCGCGCTTGCCCTCGATGGCCTCGAACAGCGCTGTCTCCTCGCCACAGATGTAAGCCCCCGCGCCGAGGCGGATCTCTACGTCGAAGTTGAAGCCACGCCGGCCGAGAATATTCCGGCCCAGATACCCGGCCTCGCGCGCCTTCTCGATAGCATTCTTCAGCCGCTTGTAGCAGCGCGGATACTCCCCACGCAGGAATATCCAGCCGTTCTCCGCGCCGACGGTATAGGCGGCTATCGTCATGGCCTCAATGATGCTGAACGGGTCCTGCTCCATTAGCGCCCGGTCCTTGAAGGTGCCTGGCTCGCTCTCGTCAGCGTTGGCGACGATATGTTTTTCGTCCGGACGGCCGGGCGCGTTGCGGGTCATCTCCCACTTCAACCCGACGGGGAACATGGCCCCGCCGCGGCCGAGGACATCGCTGCCTTTCATCATGGTGATGATCTCTTCCGGCGTCATCGTCATCGCCTTGCGCAGCGCCTTGTATCCGCCGTGCTTCTCGAAGTCGGCCAGGCTGGACGGGTCAATCTTGCCGGCGCGGGCCAGCTTGACCAGCGGCCCGCCGTAGATTTTCGGCTCCGGCTCCGGGTAGGTTCCGGCCAGGAAGGCATCCACGTCGTCGGGAGTCAGGTCGCCGGCCGGTCGTTCGCCGTCAAGGGCGTTGGGCGCGTGCTCACACATACCCAGGCAAGGCACGGTCTCGTAGGTGACAGACCCGTCGGCGCTCGTCTCGCCCGGCTTCAGGCCCAGACGCTCCTCGATGGCCAGGCGGACAGCCGGACTGCCTGCCATGTGGCAAGCGGGATCGTGACAGACGCGGATTACTCTCCGTGCCGTGGGCTCGTTATAAAACATCGAGTAGAACTCGACCACGCCGTGAATGTCCGACAGCGGGACGCGGAGAGTTTCGCCGACGGCTTGCAAGGCCTCGCGAGGCAGCCAGCCGTTGACAGACTGGATATCGTGTAACAGTGGAAGCAGGGCGTTGCGACCGCGACCGCGATACCGGGTGAGGATCGGTTCGAGCGCGGTCAAGTCGATTGTTGAAGGCTGCACCATCCTTGTACCTCCTTGGGGACAAGCGAAAAGCTGGTGGTCGTTCGTGGATGCGGTGTGGAATCCCGTGTGCCGCCCGATATTCATCGGCGACGTAAAAAAATTATATCAATTTTTTGCGAGCGGGAAACAGGTAAACCAGAAAGATTCGAACGGAATCGAAATTTGTCCAGGCTAGTCCTTGCTATTCAAGGAGCGTCACGGCGCGACGATAGAATGGATGGCGGGCGGCCAGCAGATGCGCGGCGCGCGCGTCCTGGCGGCGGCCGACCAAGCGATAGAGCAGTCCCAGTGCATAGAAAACCGCCGGTGCAACGAGACCGCCGGCGGCGGCCTTCTCATAGAAGATGATGGCAACTCCGGCCCGACCATATCCCTCGTTCAAAATCGCCTGACGCAGGATGACGAAGACTTCAGGATTGATTTTGTCGTCGGCGAGGAATGTGCTCCGGCGAATTTCGGCCGCCAACTGCCACTGGGCGAAGTCGGCCGCGGCATTCACCAGATCGCCCGGTTCCACCCGTGTGTCCGGACGGCTCATTTGCTTGTCGCGCAGAGCTACACAGCGCCATGCCTGATCGGTGGCTGACCACACCGGCCGGCTATCGGGTTGATCGCCCAGCAAGGTGTAGCAGATGTGGAGGGCCATCAGGCAGCGGCCCTCGCGTCGCAGGATATCGGCCACGGCCAGATAGTGGCGCGTCATTCCGGCCAGGTCACCACGCCGTTGGCCGGCCAATGCCAGCCGCTCGCGCGCGGCGACCATGTCGCTGCTCAAATTGACGGCATGCGCCCATTGGGCTTCGGCCTTCTCCACGTCACCATGGCTCCAGAAGATGTCGCCGCAGATGAGGCGGCTGCGCGCGGCATCGGGGATCAGCCCCATTTGCTCCTGAACGTCCGCCACCTTGTTGACATACTCGGGGTTATCACCGGCGAGCCGTGCCGCTTCCTTATAGCATGCCAGTGCCCGGCGACGGTCGGCCAGCGCCAGATGTGTATCCCCCAGGCCGTTGTAAACGCGCGGCTCGCGCGGCAAGCCGGTCAGTGCGGTCTGGAAGCAGGTGAGCGCCTGCTGCCATTTTCCCTGACGGATGGCTTCCTCGCCGATATCAACGGCGAGCGCATAGCGGTGAGTCGTGTCGGTCATGGCAATTGGCTTTCGGTCAGCTCGCGGCCCAATTCCTCCAAGTATACACGCATCAGGCGCGCGCGCCGCTCACCTTCCCGACGTCCGGCGGCCGTATGCATCATATCAGGCAACTTCAACAGCTTGACGTAGAAGTGGTCGATGACATTTCGCCGGTCATCGGGCTCGCGCGTTACCGGCAGCGGCTCGTCCATGTCATAGAGCGGCTTGCCCATAGTGCCGCCCAGAAGCAGGGTGCGGGCGATGCCGATCGCGCCCAATGCGTCGAGCCGGTCGGCGTCCTGGACGACTTTGGCCTCCAGCGTGCGCGGCGGGATGCCGGCGCTGAAGCTGTGGGTGACGATGGCGTGCTCGATGGCCGGAATGAGGTCGGGCGCGTAGCCCGTCTCGCGCAGGAATGCTCCGGCGCGTTCGGCCGCCAGTTGTGACGCTTCGGCGCGGCGTGCCGAGTCCTTGGGCAGGACGACGCAATCGTGGAGCCATGCCGCGGGCAGCACAATGGCTAAATCAGCCCCCTCGATACCGGCCAGCCGCCGCGCGTTGGCTACCACACGCCGGATATGCGCGATATCGTGAGCCGGGTCGGGCGTCGTGTCCGGGATCGGATGGCCGATAAATTGTTCGAAACGCGCTTCCCAATCGCTTAACATCTATGTAATTCTAGCAGCGAGAAAGGCAAATGACGATTGGGCTGAAGGATTTTTTACGTTACCACAGGAGGGCCGCAAAGCCTGATATCACGACAGTTTAATAGATTGCGAACCCTGCGCGGATGGAAATTGTCCGATCGATTTGCTTAAAACGTTGTTCGTGCCGCCTTCTTGTAAGGCGTGTGTATCAGAAAATCGCGGGCGAAGCGCTCGTTGTATCCTTCCAGCAGTTGTGCGACGCGCTCCGGATCAGCCGAAGCAATCAGCAGCCCGGCGTGGTTCTCGCGCGGCACACGCCAGACGATCTCCGGGTCATCGTAGGCCGACAGGTCGGGCCACTGTTCGCGGGCCAGGCAGATGATCAGCCCCGCGTAGTCCGCGCGATGGTCCGGCAGGCTATACGCCTCGCCGCGCGCGGTGGCCAGTTCGATGCGCGCCGCTTCCTGCCACAGGTTGATGCCTGTGGCTGCCTCAACCATCCGGTCGATATGGGCGCCACCCACGCGCGCGGCCGTCTCCAGAAAATAGAACCGCCCGTCGTGGTGTGCGCGGATGAACTCGGTGTGCGTGACACCGCGCTCCAGATAGAAGGCGCGAAAGACGTCGGTGGCCATGTCGGTCGTGGCCTGGAATTCGTCGGAGTCGTGCGGCAGCAGCCGGGTGTTGAAGATACCGCCGCCCTGTGTGACGCTCAAGGGCGGCGCGCCATAGCGACTGCTGACGGCGAAGACCGGCTCGCTGTCCCACAGCAGCGCGTCCACATGGTATACGTCGCCAGGGACGAACTGCTCCAGCAGGTAGTACGATTGCTCGTCACCCAGTTCGTCGAGCGCCCGCCAAACGCCTTCGCTGTCGTGGAGCTTGCGGATGCCGACAGCTCCCGCCTCGAAGCGCGGCTTCAACACCCACGGCGGCTCGATGTGGGTCATGTAGTCGCGCAACTGGTCGTAATTGAAAACGGACGTGAAGGCCGGGACGCGGATGCCGTGGCTCGCGGCCTGTATGCGCATTCCCAGCTTGTCGCGAAAATAGCGGACTTGCGTCTCGCCCAGACCGGGCAGGCGCAGATGCTCGCGCAACGCGGCGGCCGTTGCCACGTCGTAATCGTCCAGCGCCACGATCCGGTCGATATCATTTTCGCGGGCCAGGTAGCTGACGGCATGGGTGATATTGGGCTGGGCATGCAGATCGGGCATGTTGTAGTGGCGGTAGATGGCGTCCCAGGGCCACGGGTCGCTGCCGTGCTTTTCGGTCGTCAGCAGGATGATCCGCGCGCCCTGCCGGGCACATTCCTCGATGAAGGGCACGCCCTTGTATTCGCTGGCGAGGCAGAGGATGGTGATCGGTCGTTGGTCGGACATGGCGTTACTCCTGACTGATGAATTGGAAAGCATCACGATTGTAGCAAGGATCGGGCTATGATGTATATGGTTTTGGATAAGGTTATGGCTCTGCGCCGATCCCTAAAGTAAAACGAATTGCCAACTCCACTTCCCTCATCCGCTTGGGTGAGAGTGTTGTGATGTAACGCCCGATATTTTTCCGAGGCACCGTGTGAATGTTATGCAGGTTGACTGAGCAATCGGTCATAAGCCCATCATCAACAGAAAGGGCAACCTGCGAAGGCACCGGGCGAATTGAGGTTGAAATTGGGGCCACTGCCACCGAGTTCAGATAATGGATCGACGACGTTCGGGTCAATATAAGGACAGGGCGCTCTTTATCGGGCGGCGCAAAAACACACCATCTTACTTCGCCGCGTTCCATTCGTCCCCCCAATCCTGGACAGCCAGCCAAACTTCCACCTCTTGGTCATCAAGTGGGGATTTACGATAACCTTCTTCATCAAGGCGTTCCAATTCACGCCAGTGATGAGCTTCAAGTGCCTTTTCGAGAAGCTCACGAATATATGCAGAACGGGTTGTATCAAGCTCTTCCACCAGCTCATCAACACGTTCCAGCAATTCCTCATCAATGGTCATCTGGATCGTTTTCATCTTTTAATCGCCATCATACATATACTAATATGGATGATTATCGCTATTATCATCCATATGACTCTATGGGTCAAATTCTCGATTGGAATGGTAGATATGACGATTGCCCCGCTTACCCGTCAATTCCAACAGCCCCATCGCCCGCAGCGCATACGTCGCCTTGCCCGCCAGATGCGCGTTCCAACCTCTCGCCGCGGCCAGATCGGCGTTGGTGAAACGTTCCGGCAGTGGCGGCAGCAGTGCAAGATAGTCGTCCGGTTTTCCGAACACTTGTGACGCCGCCACCCCCAGCAGCCGCCGGTCGACGAGGCTCCAGCGGCCGCGCCGCCAGCTGCCCCGACCGTCGTCGCGCCACACCTGTTCCTCGCGAATGAGCAGCGCTTCCAGCGTCAGGTTGGGGTGGACGGCCAGGTCGGGCACACGCACCAGTTCGCCGAAGATGTCGCGGGCAGCGGCGTGTTTGGGCGATTTGCGGCGCGTCACGCGGCCGTCGCGCCCCTCGCGAACGATCCAGCGCTCAGCGGGCAAGGGGTGGACGAGGTGGATGCGCCGGCCGTCATCCAGCAAACGCAGCAGCTTCGGCCGCAGAGCGTAGAGGTGGCGCGTCTGAATCTCGATCAGCAGGTCACCGCGGACGATGTCGATGACGTAGCGGCCGAGTTTGACCTCGAACTGGTCGCCCGGCTGCGCCAGGTGTTCCTTCAGCCCGGCATGGAGGGAGCGCTCGGTCAGTTGGCCGATGTGAGGTACAGGGGAGGTCATGGAATACTATCATAACCCGACAAGTTGGATAGTCGCCACTGCGGAAGTAACCTGTGCCTATAGTGGTTCGGTCAATCCCGCTTTCAACAGGATTTTCCGGCATTCCGGACGTCATGGGCATGATTTTGAGGTAGAATTCAACCGATATGGACGGACAAGAACCGCCCCCAAGCTGGCGCGAATTGAACCGCGACACCGCGCCGGAGGCTGAGGCTGTACTGCTTAAACTGTGGTACGAGACCCCCGGCTGGCGCAAATTGGAATTGATGGATGATCTCAATCGCGCAGCGAGAGCTATGGCGCTGGCCGGGTTACGTCGTCGATTCCCTGAGGCTACGGAAGCGGAACTGCGCCGCCATCTTGCGGACCAGGTGCTGGGGCCGGAGCTGGCTGCCGCGGCCTACCCTTCCGGTTCATCATGGATGGAGACGGCCATTGATTGAATCCGAGTCGCTCGATGTCGTCTTGCATGTGACCCGCGCACTGGATGCACTGGATGTCCGTTGGGTCATCGGTGGGTCCCTGGCCAGTATTGTCTATGGGCAGGTGCGGACGACCATGGATGCCGACATCGTTGCTGATCTACATGTGGAGCATGTCCCCGCTTTCCGCGATTTGCTGGCTGAAGGCTTTTATGTCCCGGACGAAGCCACCATGCGACAGGCCATTGAGAACCGGCGTGGTTTCAATCTGGTTCATCTGGATACCATGTTCAAGATTGACCTCTTTATTCCTGGCCGGCGGTCGTTTGACCAACAACAATTGGCTGGGCGTGTGGCGGAGCAATTGAGTGAACCGGCCGAGGGGCAGCTATGGATTCTAAGCCCGGAGAATACTGTCCTGGCCAAGCTGGATTGGTATCGTATGGGCGGTGAGTCATCAGAACGGCAGTGGCGTGACGTTTTGGGAGTCCTGAAAACCCAACAACGCAGGCTGGATCTGGCTTACCTAAAGCTTTGGGCCGGTACCTTGCAAGTGCTTGATTTGCTGGAACGAGCGCTGGAAGAAGCCAGCCGGTAGCCTGCACTGACGAGACCCATCGCGACACATCCAATATGTAGCAACGGAATGGCGTGGACAAGCGCGCGGCTGGTTTCTGAACCGCCCCTAAAGATCGAGCACGCTGTCCAGCCCGCGCCGCAGTCCCACAAACGAGCCAACCTTGCGTATGGCCAGCAGCGCCCCGTCCACATACGGCTCGGCGCTGCTGCCGGAGTCGTGACGGATGCTCAGCCGCTGGTCGGTCATGCCGAAGACGACCTCGGCCGATATGACGAAGCTGGGCAGCCGGACGGAGTGTACCTGAGAGCCGCCCATGCGCGCGCCGCGGGTCTCGGCCACGCCCTGCGTTTCCTCCAGCGGCACGGTGAGCGCCGACTCGCGAATGCGCGACAGGCGCGTCGCCAGCTCGCGGACGGTGCCGCTGGGCGCGTCCCGCTTGGCGTCAGAGGCGTAGTCGATGATCTCCCACTGGGGGATGAGCCTGGCGGCCATCTCGGCGAACTTCATCAGCAGGACGGCCGTCAGGGCGAAGTTGCCGACGGCCAGCACCGCCCGGCCGCGCTCCTCGGCCTCGGCGGCGATCCCGGCGTAGTCGGCGTCGCTCAGCCCCGACGTGCCGACGACGACGTTGGCCCCGTGATTCAGCGCCGTCAGGACATTGCTTTTAGCCACGTCCGGCTTGGTGTAATCGAAGTAGACGTCGCATGGGAGTTCCAGCGCTTCTCCGGCCGTGGCGAAAATCGGGCCGGTCAGGCGCGGTTCGCCCAGCACGTTGCCCAGTATGCCCCCGGCGTGGGTGCGCGAGACGGCCGATACCAGTTCGATATCATCGGTGTGGGCAATATGCCGGGCTAGAGCCGACCCGGCCCAGCCGGTTGCGCCGGCGAGACAAATTTTGATGGTCATAGATCCTCGATATTCAGTTATGGATTCTTGCAGGCTCCATTATATAACTGGATCAGAGCTTTTGCCGCTCTCGTTTCTGCGCGTATTGCGCCACCTTCCGGTTATTGTCTGACCGGGACGGGTCGCGCGGTGAATGCGCCATTGCGACGGGCAATGAGTTGCGCTAAAGTATTCTCAATCAGGTTTTCTGGAGCGGTGGGATATCATGACTCACCTTCGGACGGCTTCGGCGCGTAAAGCACTCACCACCCCAAGGGCCGCGGCGGTCGCCGGTATCCTGTCGCGGGATTTCGGTGATCGGCCGTCGGCAGCGGCGGACGGGGACATCCCATGAGAACTCGCGCCATGCGCCGGGTCACGGCTCGCTATACGTGGGACCGCCTGCGGGTCAGTTTCTGGTTTGTGCCCGCGATTATGGCCCTGGTGGCAGTTCCGTTGGCCTGGATCATGTATGAAATCGACGCGCGTATCCCCAACGAGCTACTGGCGGATAGCCGGCTTGTCCTGTCCGGGGACGTGGACGCGTTAAGGTCCACGCTGGTAAGCATCGCCACGACCGTTCTGGCCACGGCTGGAGTGGTTTTCACCCTTCTCACGCTGCCGCTCTCGACTGTTGCGGCCCAATACGGCTCGCGCCTGTTGCGCGTCTTCCTGCGCGATCGCACAACCCAGCTCGTCCTGGGCATGTTCGTGGGCACGTTTGTCTATTGCATTGCCGCGGCATTCACCATCCTGCCGGCTGAAATTGAACCCGCAAGCCCCCAACTCACCGCGACGTTGGGGTTGCTCATGATGATGGCGACCTTCGGTTCGTTGATTTTGCTGGTCCAGCACATCAGCACCATGCTGCAGGCCCCCAATATCGCGGCCGCGGCCGGCGAGCAACTGATGGATGTGGTGCGCGTTGACGACACGGATGATGTCAGGAGCGCCGACAACTCCGGCAGTGCTGCCCGGAGGGAGATCGCTTCCCTCATGGAATCTTCCGGACATCTGATTCATATTGCCGAGACCGGTTACATCCAGACCGTCGACCCGCAAATCCTGCTGACTCTGGCCCGGGAGAATGACCTTCTGATCCGTCTGTTGCAGAAACCCGGCGCGTTCGTCCGTTCCGGCGAAGCGGTTGCCGGCGTTTGGCCGCCGGAGCGAATCACTGAACAGCGGGACAAGCAGATTCGCCGGGCGTTCCGGGTGGGCAATCAGCGAACGCCGACGCAGGACGTCGAGACCGCCGTCAACCAACTGGTCGAAATGGCGGTGCGCGCCATGTCCCCGGCTATCAACGATCCGTTTACGGCCATGACGTGCCTTGACCACATCGGGAATGGCCTGACCCTTTTCGTGCGGCAGGGGGAGGAAAGCCTGAACACCTATGACCGCGATGGCCGATTGCGTCTGATCTTCGAGCCGGTGACATTTGCCGAGTTGCTCAGCACCGCGTTCGACATGCTTCGCCATTGCAGTTGCGATAACGCGGACGTCTTGCTCCACATGCTGGCGGTGATCAACGACATTGGGCAGGAGACGAAAACGGCCGAAGCCCGGCGGTTGCTCCGGCATCACGCCGGCCTCATTTGCGCCGAAAGCATGGCCGGCCGGTTGATCGAGGAGGACCGGCGACGCATCCAGCAGTGCGCTCAGGAACTGGACGAGGCTTTGAGCAGCTCACCTCCAATCTAAACCTCAATCAGGAATCAATTAAACCCGTCAGGCAAGAGTAAACGATCATGTCATTCCAAGCCTATCTCGACAACATCGAAGCAAAGACCGGCAAGACGCCCAACGAGTTCATCACTCTGGCCAGGGAAAAGGGCTACGATGCGCCTGATGTCAAGGCGACCGTCATCGTCAACTGGCTGAAAGAAGATTTTGGTCTGGGGCGCGGCCATGCCATGGCGCTGGTTCATGTCATCAAGAACGGCCCGCAAATAAGCGACAAGCACGTCGGCACCGACGGAACCCATCGCGATGATTCGAACATGCTGAGATTGGACGGCGTGGATAATCGCGCGGCCGATTCCTGATATTCAAACCGGTTTTCCCGCCGACGGTAATGCCGGCCGTAACCGCAGGTTTGTGGGTTATGAGCGGCCATGAAGCAGGCACGCAATCCGGCCGCGCGCAGCCAACCTCAACCTAAAACCAACCCTTCCCCCGAATTCGCCGGTTCAGGTTCGGGCAGCCTGACCATCCGAATCGCATTGAACAGCCCCAGCAAGCCGGCCAACAGCGGGATCATCAGCGCGACTTGCAGGGCGATGTGCCGGGCCTCGGTATTGATGCGAATGATCTCAGCCTGGACGTCTTCCGGCTGACCGGCCAGTTGCGCCTCAAGTTGCGTGTTGCTCATGATCTGGGCGTCTTCTTCCAACGCCTGGGCCACCTGTGCCTGCTCGTCGGGCGCCAGAATCAGACTGGACTCCGACATATTGGTGAAGCTGATGGCAAGGGTCGCCAGCATCATGGCCCCGGCAAAGGCCAGCCCAAAGGAAAGGCCGAACGAACCGCCGGCCGAGTTGACTCCGGCGGCCTCGCTGACCCGCTCTTCGGAGATAGGAGCCAACGTGTAGTTGTTGAGCTGAGAAACCAGCAAGCCCAGCCCGGCCCCGGTTATCACCAGCGGGATGGCGAAAATCAGCCCGGAATCGGCCCGTGGAATCAACGGGATCATCAGGATGACGCCAAGCGATAAAAGAGCGAAGCCGGCCCGAATGATGCTGCTTGGGCGGTGGTTCCCCGCCCTGCGGCCGGCCAGCAGCGCGACGGCAAACATGCTGAGGGACAAGGGAGCAATCGCCAGGCCGGTTTGCATCGCGGTATATTCAAATACCATCTGGAAGTAAATCGGCAAGGCGATCATCATGCCGCCCAAAGCGATGTTTTGCAGCGTTTGTCCGGAGATGCCAAGCCGGAAGTATTGGGAGCTGAATAGCCGGGGATCGAGCAGGGTCGGCTTATCCTGTTTCTTTCGTCGCGACAGCCAGTAGGCAAACACGGCCATCGCCACCACCCCGATCGTCATTAAGAGTCCAACCGCCTCTCCGCCTTCCTGCCAGGCCAGGATGCTCAGGACGATGCCGCCCATACCGAGGACCGAGAGAACTGCCCCAACCAGATCGACCTGTCGGGATCCGGTGTAGGGCGTGTCCTTGACCAGCTTGATGTTGACTAGCACGATGGCGATGATGACGAACTCCAGCAAGAAGCCGACGCGCCAGGACAGGTAGGTGGTGATGAACCCGCCCAGAAGCGGCCCAACCGCCGCGGCCACGGCCGCCGCCGCGCCGACGAGGGCGTAGGCTCTCTTCTGGGCCTCGCCCTCGAAGTTGCCGTGAACGAGCGACTGCATGGCGGGTAACAGGAGCGAGGCTCCCAATCCGCCGATGATGGCCCAGAAAATGATGACCCAGGTCAGGCTCTGGGTCAGCGTCATGGCGATTGCCCCCAGCGCGTAGCCCATAAGGCCGAGGATATAGGCCCGCTTTCGGCCGTAGAGGTCGCCGACCTTGCTGCCGATCAGGATAAAGGCCGCCGATACGAGCGCCTCGAGGGCAATCGTCGCCTGAATATTGCTGACGGTCGTGCCCAGGTCGTTGACGATGGCCGAGATCGACACGTTCATCATCGAGGTGTCGATGACCAGCACAAACATGGCCGCGGCCAGGAGGACTGATAATCTGCCGCTCTTGTCGGCCTTGTTCGTCGTATCTGTGTCTGTGTCAGTGGTCATAACACACTCCTTGTCCAGATAAAAAGTGGGTCACCGCCGGCAGGCCCCATCACTCCCGCAAAATCTTCTCCATCGCCTTGCCCTTGGCCAACTCATCGATTAGTTTATCCATGTAGCGGATTTCCCGCATCGTTGGATCTTCGATGTCTTCCACCCGGACACCGCAAACCACGCCTTTGATCAAAGTCCGTGAAGGGTTCAGTTGCGGAGCTTCCATCAGAAAGGTCTCGAGGCCCGTTTGATTTTCCAGCTCCGCTTCCAATCCTTCCTGGCTATATCCCGTTAGCCAGCAGAGGATTTGATCGACCTCGGCCTTCGTACGACCCTTTCGCTCGGCCTTGGCGATATATTCGGGATAGATGCGCGCGAAACTCATTGTGTAAATCCGGTGTTTTTTCGTGCTGCTTTCTTGTTTCATGATTTTATTATTGTAGCACGAAGTAGAAGCAGAAGAACAAGCGTTCCGATCCGGCCCGCCGGTGCCGGCGAAAACCGCCGCGTTCAGGGCAGGCATGACGAGGTGTCCCACTGATCGTTTTCTATGAAGTTGATGTAACTTGCGTTGAATACGCACAATTACCCGACCTCGCGATTATAATGAACTGAATGTAACTCTTAAGCTCGATCACATCGCGGAAAAAAGGAGTACTCACCATGCTTAACCTAAACTCGGTCATGATTGGCACAAAGGAGCCCAAAGTCCTGGCGGATTTCTATGAAAAAGTTCTCGGAGAACCGGCCGGTATGGTCGATGAAGACAATCAATTCTATGGTTGGCAGGTGGGGGCAGCTTTCCTGTCTATCATGGCCCACTCCGAAATAGTCGGTCAGGCGAAAGAGCCGGCGCGCGTCATACTGAATTTTGAAACCCAACAGGTCAAAGAGGAGTTCGAGCGAATCAAGGCCCTGGGCGCCGTAGTCGTTAAGGAACCCTATGAAATGGAGGGGTTCTGGATTGCAACCCTGGCCGACCCGGACGGGAATTACTTCCAACTGATACCTCCGATGGGATGAGGTGATAGAGAGAATGAGAAAAATCATCGTTCTGTCTTTCATCACCCTTGACGGCATCGTGCAGGCCCCCGGCGGGCCGGGAGAAGATACCAGCGGCGGCTTTGCCTATGGCGGCTGGGTGGTCCCGTACTTTGACGACTCCCTCGGCGAGACGATGGGTGAGCAAATGGGCCGGCCGTTTGATCTGCTACTGGGCAGAAAAACGTTCGAGATATTCGCCTCCTACTGGCCCCACCAGGGCGAAAACCCGATCGATTCGGCCACCAAGTATGTGGTGTCCCGCACGCTCACGGAGCACGAGTGGCGCGGGTCGGTCTTCATCAATGGCGACACGGCCGATGTAGTGGAAGCAATACGAAGCCTGAAGCAAGGAGAAGGCCCCGATCTGCAGGTGCACGGCAGCGGCGAACTCATCCAGACATTGCTGAAGCATGATCTGGTCGATGAACTGTGGCTCAAGATATTCCCGGTGACGCTGGGCAGCGGGAAACGCCTGTTCGGCGAGGGCACCATCCCCGCGGCCTTCGCGCTGGTTGA
>JAHDWL010000101.1:2973-6841 GCA_023384355.1 Anaerolineae bacterium | reverse complement strand
CCGGAGGAACTATGCGCACTGTTTTTTGGGATTATGACCGCGACGTGATGAAGATGATCGACCAGCGACTGCTGCCGTTCGAGCTGGTCGTGCCGGAATATGAAACCTATCAGGCTGTGGCCGAGGGCATCCGCGACATGGTCGTGCGCGGCGCGCCGGCCATCGGCGCGGCGGCCGGGTTCGGCATGGCCCTGGCGGCGCGGCAGAGCGCGGCGGCCGACCGGCTGGGGCTGCTGCGCGACCTGGAAGCGGCCGGGCAATACCTGGAAGCGGCGCGGCCGACGGCGGTCAACCTGGCCTGGGGCGTGCGTCGCCTGCTGCGTGTGGCCGCCGGCGAGGAACTGGAGACGGCCGACGAGGTGCGCGACGCGCTGCTGGTCGAGGCTCAGCGGCTGGCCGACGAGGACGTAGCCCTCAACCGGCGCATGGGCTACAACGGCGCGGAACTCATCAGCGACGGAGACACCATCCTCCATCACTGCAACACCGGCGCGCTGGCCACCGTCGATTGGGGCACGGCGCTGGGCGTCGTCTTCGCCGCCCACGAGCAGGGCAAGCGGATTCACGTGCTGGTGGACGAGACGCGGCCGCGGCTGCAAGGGGCGCGGCTGACGGCCTGGGAACTCCAGCAGCGCGGCATTTCGTTCGACCTGATCGCCGACAACGCCGCCGGCCACTTCATGCGCGCCGGCGAGGTCAATATCGTCCTCGTGGGCAGCGACCGCACCGCCGCCAACGGCGACGTGGCCAACAAGATCGGCACTTACCAGCTGGGCGTGCTGGCGAAGGAGAACGGCGTGCCGTTCTATCCCGTCGTGCCCACCAGCACAATCGACCTCGACCTGCCCACGGGCGATCTCATCCCCATCGAGGAGCGGGACATGGACGAGGTGCTCATCGTCGGCGCGCAGCCAATCGCCCCGACGGGCATCACCGCCCGCAACCCGGCCTTCGACGTGACGCCCCACCGCTACGTGACCGGCATCGTCACCGAGGCAGGCATCGTCTACCCGCCGTTCGTCAAGAATCTGCGCGCGGCGGTGGCCGCCGCGAAGGCTATCGACTGGGATGACGAGATTGGCGTGGAGTGATAATTGAGAAAGGGGGAAGGGGAGAATGGGTGAGGGGGTAAGAAAGCGCTCCCCGCTCCCTTTCTCCCTTTCACCCCTGCACCCCTTCCAGGCAAAAAATGAACTACGAAGACATCCCGGTAATCATCTTCTGTGGCGGCGAGGGCACACGCATGCGCGGCGGCACGCTGACCAAAAAAGAGCTGGTCGAGATCGGCGGGCGGCCGATCATCTGGCACGTGATGCGCATCTACAGCGCCTACGGCTTCCGCAAGTTCGTGCTGCCGCTGGGCTACGAGGCCGGGCAGCTGCGGCGCTATTTCCTCGACTATGAGGCCATGACCCGCGATTTCACCATTCGCCTGGGCGACCGCGCCGGGGAGATCGCCTATCGCGGGCCGGAGCAACACCCGGAGTGGGAGGTGTCCTTGGTGGACACGGGGCTGCGGACGGACAAGGCCGGCCGCATCGCCCGCGTGGCCGAGTATCTGACGGCCGACCGCTTCTGCGTCACCTATGGTGACGGCGTGGGGGATGTCGACCTGGCGGCGCTGATGGCCTTCCACATGGCCCACGGCAAGCCGGCGACGCTGACCGCCGTGCGGCCGAAGCATTACCAGTACGGCACGATGGAGGCCGACGAGGACGGCCGGGTCAGCGGCTACGTGCAATACCCGGAGCTGCCCTACTGGATCAACGCCGGGTTCATGGTCTTCGAGCGGGCGGCGCTGAACTGGATGGGCGGCGGCGACGACGCAGCGCTGGAGACCGGCGTCATTCAGGAGATGATCGCCGCCGGAGAGGTGATGATGTATCGCCACCACGGCTTCTGGCAGTCGATGGACACGCTGAAAGACGCCAACGACCTGGAACGATTGTGGCAGAAGGGCGCGCCGTGGAAGGTGTGGTAGCCGGCTAGGGGTTGACGACGATAACCCCCGACATGCCCTTTTGCCCCGGGCCGCCGTGGATGCGGCAATAGTAGGCGTAGGTTCCCGGCTCGTCGAACTGGAAGTCGAAAACCGAACCTTCTTCCATCGGGGTGTCGAATGAGCCGTCCTCGGCCGTCACGGTGTGGCGGCCGCCGCCGTGAACCCAGGAAACGGTTGAGCCGGCGGAAATCGTCAACTCGCGCGGCGTGAAAGAGGTTCCCTGAACCGTCACGGTTGTGCCCTGGTCCGCGGCAGGTTCATCGATCGGGGGCGGAACGGCGATTGTTGGGGAAATTTCGGTCGCCGCCGGGGCATTGGTTGGGGCAGCCACGGTTGGTTCCGGTTGGGCTGCGCCGCCGGAACAGGCGACGGCCCCCGCGACCAGCAGTAAGACGGCCAGGATTGCATGGATGAAGTGCTTCATTGTCCTTTACCTCCGTTGTTAATCCCTGCATGGAACGATCAAACCGGGGCGGATCATGGGTTGCCGCGAGAGCGGCATTTCCGATTTATTCCATTCAGCCCATCGGTTTGACCATGCGCTCGATATATTTTATGTGCGATCGCTCGTGTTCGGCAAGCCATTGGGCGTAGAATCGCGGCGTCCGTTCGAGCGGTTTGCCCGCGCCGGTTACCGTCGCCGTCCGCTCCCACTGATCGGGCGTCAACTTCCGCAAAAAGGCCAATAGCTCGGCACGCTGCCCGGTGAAGGCCTCGAAAGATGGCCGAAATGCCAGTTCGTGATAGTTCGTGCTCCTGGCCCACGTGCGCGGGTTGGTTGCCCGGATAATGACCGGGGGATCACCGGTGACGATTGTGCGGATGCAATCGCCCCACACATCGGCGCAGGAACGCAGATGAGCCAGAATCTCGTTCAACGACCAATCATCGGGACAAGGCCTGTCGTGCAGTTGAGCGGGGAGCAGGCCGGCGGTCAGTCCGGCTATGCGGCGCGGCTGTGCCTCCAGCAGGGTGATGATTTGTTCAATTGTCGGCGAGCGGGCCATGGGCCATCATCCTTGTGTCGTATCTTCCCGCTCGGCCAGTTCTTCGGGCGTGTTGACATTCACGAATGATCGCCCCTCCGGGTCGAATTGCTCGATCTCCTCGCGGCTGACGAAGCGCAGTGAGACGCGGCCGTAGAACACAGTGATCTTGTACATCTGCGCGTCCAGCTTCTCCTTGATCGGCTCCAGACAGGCCTTGCTGTAGACGGCGTGGAGCGGTTCGGGGAATTTGTCCCAACGGGGCACGACGACGTCGGCCGTTTCGCGTAGCGAGACAATATACTCCAGCAGCGGACGGTTGAGCCAGGGCATGTCGCAGGCCACGGTGAGGACGTGAGGGTGGGTGGCGTGGTAGACGGCGGTGTAGATGCCGCCCAGCGGTCCCGTCTCCGGGTAGAGGTCGCCGAACATGGGCAGGCCCAGATGGGCGTACTCGTCGGGCTTGTTGGTGATGAGGATCAGCTCGTCGCCCAGCCCGGCCACGGCGTCGATGACCGTGGCGATCATCGGACGGCCGCGGAACGGCACGAACGACTTGTCCGTGCCCATGCGGCTGCTCTTGCCCCCGGCCTGGATGGCGACGGTGAGTTTGTTCATGGTTCGCTACTCCTTGCTACTATTGTGACGCTGCGCGGGATGAATCAATCCCGCCGCTGTTAAACGAAACCGGCTGGAGCCGGTTGGCAGCGGTGATTATGCTTATTGTCGAATGAATGCGCCAGCCCGTAGGGGCGACGGCCACCAGGAGGGTCAGGCAACCGGGACGGCAGGCTGCGCGTTTCTCTGTGACGTCTTGCCCGGTTGCCTGACCCCTACATGGCGTCGTCGAATGGTGCGTAGGGGCGACGCAACGGCGAAA
>JAHDWL010000101.1:0-2873 GCA_023384355.1 Anaerolineae bacterium | reverse complement strand
TTACGTCGCCGTTGCGTCGCCCTCTGGGCAATGGCGGCAGGGGTCAGGCAACCGGGACGGCAGGCTGCGCGTTTCTCTGTGACGTCTTGCCCGGTTGCCTGACCCCTACATGGCGTCGTCGAATGGTGCGTAGGGGCGACGGCCAAACCAGCGCCGCCCATGCGTCAACCGCCGCACGTCGACCCTGCCGGCCGCCCGGCGAAACGATCCTCGATCCAGCCGATGACGCGCACTGATGAATTATCCAGCGCCGGATTGTGGTCGTCGCCCGGATAGCGCTCCAGTTCCACGTTTTCGCCGGCGGCGCAGCGGCGGGCGGCCTCCTTCACGCTGCCCTCGAAGGGGATGACCTGGTCGGCCGTGCCGTGGGCGATGAGCAGCGGCACGGTGATGGGGCCGTCGGGCGTGTTGGCGGCGATGAAATCCTGGAACACGTCGATCTGGGTCAGATTTTCGGGCAGAAATTCGGACGGCGGCGTTAATTCGCCCATTAGCAGGAAGGCAGTAGGCGTGGTGGCGCAAGCCTCGGCCAGCTTGTCGATCTGCGCCACCGCTTCGGGCGAGATGATGTCAGTCATATCCAGATCGGGGGTGTTGGCGCTCCAGGCTTTCAGGGCCATCGAGACGAGGATCGCCCCGATCCGCTTGTCCATCGCCGCGTCGAGGATGCCGAGGAGATCGGCCGCCGGGGCGATGGCCGCCGCGCCGACCAGCTCCAGTTCGGGGGCATAGGTTTCAGCGAGCTGCGCCGCCCACAGCGTGGAGTGGCCGCCTTGCGAGTGGCCCCAGACGGCGAAGCGGTCGCCCGCGCCGGTGTCGAGTTGTTGGGCGACGCGGACGGAATCGAGCACGGCCGCCGCCTCGACCTCGCCGAACAGGTAGGGATGGATTCCGGGCGTGCCCAGACCGGGGTAGTCGGTGGCGGTCAGGACGTAGCCCTGCTGCATCAGGCGCTCGACTTCGGGGATGTGCTCAAACGGGTCATCCATGTGGCCGGTGCCGCAGGCGGGCTGGACGCCGAGTGTGCCATGCGCCCAGGCGACGACCGGCCGCGGCGTGTCGCTCGGCCCGGCGGGGGCGGCGACGATGCCCGAAACGGCCGTCGGCTGCCCGTCCGCGCCCAGCGAGAGGTACATCACCCGCCACGCTCGCGCCCCCTTGGGTACATGGTCGGTGATCTCCTCGCTACGGATCAGTGTGCCCGGTGCGCCGGCGGGCAGCGGGTCGGGCGGCGTGTAAAACGCCGACGGCCGTTGGGGGATGGTCGAGCGCCAGAACTGGTAGGCGAAAACGGCGATCAGGACGACGGCGATGACCAACAGCCAGAGGAGGTAACGTTTTATTCGGGAGCCTGAATTCTTTGTCATGATTATCGCTGCTCTACTTGATGGGGCGACCTGGAGTCCGCTCCGGATCGCGGCCGCGTCGGGAACCTGCGGGAGATTCCAGAGCAAATCGGATGACATCGCCATAGCCCGGCGGTTTCGCGCTAAGTTGAACGGAAGCGCTAGACGAATCGGTAAAACACCTGGTTGCTAAGAAACCGACCCTTGTCGGTCAGGAGCAGGTGGTCGTCGTCGCGGCGCAACAGTTCCAGCGCCAGCAGGTCACGCACTGTGTCGCCGTAAACGTCGTCGAACGAGCGGCCGAAGCGGGCGGCGAAGCCGCGCAAATCCAGCCCCTCATTCAGCAGCCGCAGCTGGGTGATGGCCGTGTCGGACATGGCCTCGGCGTCGTCCACGGCGTGGTGGGCAGCAACGGCGGGAGAAAGAGGCCAATCGGTTGTCAGTCGATCAGAGGTCAGTGGGTCAGTGATCGCCTCTTCATTCGTCATTCGTAATTCGAAATTCGTAATTCTCCGCACATAGGCGCGCGGCTGGCGCACGACCTGATAGCGATAGCCGGCGGCCGAGCCGTGGGCGCCCGCGCCGAGGCCCAGATACGGCTCGTTGCGCCAGTAGACGACGTTGTGGCGGCATTCGCGCCCCGGCCGCGCCCAGTTGGATATCTCGTAATGTTCGTACCCGGCCGCGGCCAGCGCCTCGCAGGCGACTTCGTACTGGTCGGCGGCCGTGTCGGGGTCGGGGGGCTGGATCGCGCCGCTGTGGAGCCAGCGCTGCATCGGCGTGCCCGGCTCGATGGTCAGGCAGTAGAGGCTGATATGCTCCACGCCGACGGGCAGCGCGGCGTCGAGCGTCTGTCGCCAGTTGGCGACGCTTTGCCCCGGCAGGCCGTAGATGAGGTCGAGGTTGAGGTTGTCGAACCCCGCGGCGCGCGCGGCCGAGACGGCACCCACGGCCGCGGCGAAGTCGTGTTCGCGCCCCAGCAGGGCCAGCTCGCCGGGCAGGGCGCTCTGCACGCCGAAGCTGAGCCGGTTGACGCCCAGCGCGCGGACGGCCGCCAGCCAGGCCTCGTCCACCGTGCCCGGGTTGGCCTCCATGGTGATCTCGGCGTCATCGGCCACGGCGAACGACTCGCGCGCGGCGGCGAGGATGTCGGCCACCTGCGACGGCGTCAGCAGCGACGGCGTGCCGCCGCCGAAGAAGATCGTGCCCACCGCCGGAGCGTCGCCCGCCGCCCCGACCAGCCGAATCTCCCGCGCCAGCGCCGCGACGTAGGGCGCTTGCAGATCGCCGATGGTGGTGTAGGTATTGAAGTCGCAATAGCTGCACCGCGCCCGGCAGAAGGGGATGTGGAGGTAGAGAGCGAACACGTTAATGACGAGTGACGAGTTACGAGTGACGAGTTACGAGTTACGAGTGAAGAGTGACGAGTTCAGAGCGGCCGTCGACGGACTAATTGCTTGCCGATCTACTGACCTACTGACTACTGAAAACTACTCCACTGAAAACTGACCTACTGAAAACTGACCT
>JAHDWL010000100.1 GCA_023384355.1 Anaerolineae bacterium | reverse complement strand
GTAGAGGCCCAGCTCGAAGGGGCGTTTTGTTGGGGGAGTGGATTCGGTCATGGGTTGATTATGGCACGCGAGGGAAGAAGCGCAAGAGGCGCCGGAGAAAATATTATCATAAAGAGGATATTGGTTATACTTAATGCAAATTTTCCACAGCGAGAAATATATGGAACATGATTTAACATTATTTGCCACCATCACCATGGCGGTATTGCTGGCCTTTGTCGGCGGCTTTATCGCCCGCAAACTTAACATCCCCAGCCTGGTCGGCTACCTCGTGGCCGGGCTGGCTATCAGTCCCTTCACGCCCGGCTTCACGGGCGACACCCATGCCGCTGCCCAATTGGCCGAGATGGGTGTCATCTTTATGATGTTCGGCGTCGGCCTCCACTTTTCGCTCAAGGACCTGTGGGGGGTTCGCCGCATCGCCATCCCTGGCGCCCTTCTACAAACAACCCTATCGACCCTGCTCGGCCTGGCGGTAAGTCAGATATGGGGCTGGTCGTTCGAGGCTGGGTTGGTGATGGGTCTGTCCATTTCCGTCGCCAGCACCGTCGTCCTCTTGCGCGGCCTGTCGGATAACGGGCTGGTGACCACAGCCCACGGCCGCGTCGCCATCGGCTGGCTCGTCTTTGAAGACCTGGCCACCATTGTCATCCTGGTGCTAATGCCCGTCATGGTCACCGACAGCGGCAACCCGCTCCTGAGCATCGGCTGGGCGTTGTTGAAGACGGTCCTCTTCGTCGTGCTCATGCTCGTCGTCGGCACGCGCCTCCTGTCGTGGCTGCTCACCCAGATCGCCTACACCCGGTCGCGCGAGCTGTTCATCCTGGCCGTGGTGGCCATGGCCCTCGGCGTGTCCTACGTCGCCTATGAATTTTTCGGCGTCTCGCTGGCTCTGGGCGCGTTCCTCGCCGGCGTTGTCATCAGCGAGTCCGACGTCCAGCATCAGGTGGGCGCGGAGGTCGTGCCCTTCCGCGACTTCTTCGCCGTGTTGTTCTTCGTCTCCGTCGGCATGTTGGTCGACCCGGCTGTCGTGTGGGCCAATTTCGGCAAGGTCATCACCCTGGCCCTGCTGGTCATCGTCGGTAAAGGGCTGATTACCCTGTCGCTGGCTCTCGTGTTGCCGTCCTCGGCGCGAACGATGATCGTCGTCGCCGCCGGCCTAAGCCAGATCGGCGAGTTCACTTTCCTCGTCGGCCAGTTAGGCGTCCAACTGGGACTGCTCAGCGGTGATCAGTATGGATTGATTCTGGCCGCGGCCGTCATCTCGATCCTCATCAACCCGTTGATGTATCGGTTGATCCAGCCCGTTGAGAAGTTTTTGCGCGGTCTCCCGTTCCTCTGGAAGCGCATGGAGCGCGGCGGTCCGACGCCAATCCCGTTCACCGAGCAGATGGAGGACCACGTCGTCATCGTCGGCTATGGGCGCGTCGGCCGCCATATTGGTGGCGTGCTCCAGCGGCTGGAAATTCCCTTCATGGTCATCGAGCAGGACATGGCCTATGCCACCGAGTTACAGGGGCAGGGCATCAAGACGATGTTCGGCGATGCGGCCAACTCGGAGATTCTCGACCACGTATGCCTCGATTGCGCCAAGGCGCTGGTCGTCACCGTGCCCTATGAGACGACGGCCGAGTTGATCGTTGGCCCGGCCCATATCATCTCGCCCGACCTGCCCATCATCGTCCGCGCGGAGACGGAAGACCGGCTCGACGACCTCATCCGCCTCGGCGCGACCCACGTGATCAACCCCGAGCTGGAAGGCGGGCTGGAGATGCTGCGCTACACCCTGCTCACGCTGGACTACTCCAGCGGGCAGATCCAGCACTACATCGACACGGTGCGCGGCGACACTTACGAGGGCATTTTCCCCGGCGATCGCGGCGTCCCGGTGCTCGATCAGTTGCTCATGTCGACCCGCGGCGTGGAGATCGCCTGGCTGGGGTTGGAGCCGGACAGCCCGCTCGTCGGCCGCACGCTGGCCGAGGCCAACATCCGCTCGCGAATCGGCGCGTCGGTGGTGGCCCTCGTCCGCGACAACCACGTGACGGCCAACCCGAAATCGAGCGTCGTCTTCGCCGCGGGCGATCTGCTGGGGTTGATCGGCGACCCGCACGAACTGGAGGCGGCCGCGCGGTTGGTCGCCCCGGCAGGCGGGGAAATCCTTGCCTGAAATTTAAAAGAGAGGATAAATAGCCCGTTCACAATCGCATACGGCGGCCGGCCCCATTCAAACCACCGGACACCCGCGCAAGGAGACGATCATGCTCGACAGCAATCACTTCTGGCTCTTGGCGACGGCGTTAGGCTCAGGCGTCTTCTGGCTCCTGGCCTATATCCTCATCATCTACCGCGGCTTCAAGGATCAATCCTACGGCATGCCCATCGTGGCCTTCATCGGCAACATCGCCTGGGAATTCATCTTCGGGCTGGGCATCGAACGGGGCTGCGCGGCCAGCTGGTCGTCGTGCCCGGCGGCCATCATCCAGGCGCGCAACTTCCTGTGGCTGCTGTTCGATTTCGTCATCCTCTACACGATCCTGAAATTCGGCCGCCGCTACTTCACCGGATTCCTCTATAAATATTTCAACGCCATCGTCATCGGCGGCATCGTCGTGACCGGGTTGCTGATATACGCCATCGTGCAGGAGTTCTGGATCAAGAACATATGGGGCGTGGTCATCAACGGCAGCACGCCGGAATTCCTGCCGCTGACGTTGCAGGGGGGCAGCTATTACACCGGCTTCGCCCTCAACTTCATGATGTCGATCCTGTTCGTCTTCATGCTCTCGCGGCGCGGCAACGTCGACGGGCAGTCGGTCTACATCGCCATCAACAAGTGGCTGGGCACGGTGGCGGCCTACGGCTTCATGCTGGCCGACGGCATCCAGACGCCGGTGGTCAATATCCTCTACGCGGTGGTCTTCGTGTTCGACGTGGTCTACATCAAGATGGTCTACGACAAGTGCCGCGAGGAAGGGATCGACCCGTGGCGGCGGCCGTAGAGCGGCCGGGGTAACCTAGCGGGTCTGAAGTTCCTCCGTCAGCGCCCGCTCAAGAGGCATCCGCAGGGCATCGGCCTGCGCGCGGCTTTTCTCCAGCAGCTTCGCCGCCTTCTTCGGGTTGCCGGCCAGCCGGGCATAGCGGCCCTGCGCCCGTAGCGCCCGCGGCCGGGCGAAAGCGTAGGTGCGGGCGTAGCCGGACAGCACCTTGCAGGCCGCCTGGGCTTCCACCGCCGCGGCGTCCCCCTGCTCCCACAGCGCGAGGAACACCTCGGCCGGCGTGGCGAATACCTCCAGCAGGTCGAACTTGAACCGCGCGCGGCCGATGGCCGCCAGCGTCTCGTCCGCGCACTGCCGCGCCCGCGTCCGGTCGCCCTCGACCATGGCCCAGGCCGCGTTGGCCGCGTGCCACAGGCGTTCCTCGACCGGCATCATCTCCGGGTTGTCGTCCATGGCGGCGCGCATGCGTTCCAGACAGATTCGCGCGTCGTCGGGCCGGCCCAGCGCGAGGAAGTTGAAGAACTGCCCGCCCCCGCCGCGCACCTCGTGGCGGGTGTCGCGGTTGCGGGCGGCCACGGCGTACAACTCGGCCCACAGATCGCGGGCGCGCTCCAGTTGCCCCCGGCTCTGGGCCACCTGCGGCAGCAGCCACGCCGCCACGCCCCAGCGCCGCCAGTCGCCCAACTGCCGGTAGATGGCCAGCGACTCGCCGATCTCCTGCTCCGCCCGATCCCATGCGCCCACCCAGACGCTCTGGCTGGCGAGCGAGATGCGACTCCAGGCCCGCGCCGGCAGGTCGTCGATCTGTGACTCCAGGGCCAGCGTCCGGCGACGGTAGCCGTCGGCGGCCGAATTGAGCGACACGGTGCCCATTGTGCCGCACATGTTGGCGTAGCCGCGCATCAGCTCCGGCGACGGTCCGACCTGCTCGGCCAGATTGAAGGCGGTCATGGTGCAATAGAACGTCGCCAGGAAATCGCCCGTGTTGTAGTAGTTTTCGGCCAGGCCTTCGAGCGTGCGCGACGCCTCGAGCATCGTCTCGCGCCGGTCGGCCGGGGTCGAACCGACGAACCGGCGCGGCGCGGCCCGATGCGCCAATTGCCGGAACATGGCCAGCCCCAGACCGGCCCCGCGCCCACCCGTCGAGTGGGGAACGGGTCGCCCCAGCAGGGCCAGCGCCGCGTTGTAATCCGTCATGCTGCCCTCGACCTGTGTCAGTCGATAGCGCGCCTCGCCCAGCAGCCGTCGCCAGCGCGCCCGGCGCACGGCGGGCGCGTTTTCCCCGGCCAGCTCCAGCGCCGCCTCGAAAAAGCTGACCGCCTCCCGGTTGGCGAAATCGCGGAAGGCGTTTTCGCCGGCCTGCTCGTAATAGCCGACGGCCTTCTCCGCTTCGCCGGCCAGCCGCCAATGATGGGCCAGCAAGGGGTAATTGCTCGCCGGCACGCCTTCCGGCCGCGCCTCGTACCACTGGGCCGTGCTGCGGTGGAGCTGGGCGCGCTGGGCGAAGGTCATCAGGCTGTAGACCACTTCCTGCGTGGCGATGTGCTTGAAAATGTAGCTCAGATCGGGGTCGGGCGTCTCCTCGGACGTGATGTCCAATCGCTCCAGCCGCTGGAGATTGGCCCGCAATTGCCCCTCGCCGCCCTCGATGGGATACACGCCGCCCAGGACGCTCACGGCAAAGATGCGGCCGATGACGCTGGCGACCTTGGCCGTGAGTTGTTGCGACGGCGACAGGCGGTCGATACGGCTGGTGATGACGCCCTGGATGGTCGTCGGGAAGTCAAGTTCGGCCAGGTTTGCGCCGGGGGCCAGACGCGCCTCCTCGCCGTCGACGCGCAACAGCCCGGCATCGCGCAGGGCGTAGGCCAGCTCCTCGCTGAAGAACGGGTGGCCCTCGGCCTTCTCCCGGATCAGGCGGGCGACCTCCGGCGGCAGGCGGCGAACGCCCAGGCGACGGCAGACAAGCTGCTCGATGGCCTCCGGCGGCAGCGCGTCGAGTACGATCAGCCGGGTGCCGGACGCGGAACGCAGATCGCTGAAGATCGCCGGCGCGTCGTCGCCGAACGGCCGCGACCCCAGCCCGACGAGCAGCGGGGCAAGCTCGCGCCGGGCGCGGTCGAGCAGCGACCACGAGAGCGAATCCATCCAGTGGACATCGTCGAAGAGCAGGGCCGGCAGCCGCCCCGCCGTGGCCGACCGCAGCACGTCGAGGAGCAATTGGTGGGTGTTATCGAGGCGCGCCTCGCCGGAAAGTTGCGCCGTCAGGTCGCTTTCGGGCAGGTCGAGCGGCAGGACGGCATTGAGCAGCGGGGCCAGCGGCCGCGCCGCCGGGTCCAGCCGCTCGATGACGCGGTCACGCCAGGCGGGGTCGTGCCGGTCGCCGGCCCCCAAAAGCGTCTCGAAGACGGGCCGCCAACTGAAGTAGGGCGTGGAGCGCTCGATCGCGTCGCCGAAGCCCATCAGGACGATGAACTCCGGCCGGGCGGCGGCCCTGGCGGCGAGTTCGTTCATAAGGAGCGATTTGCCCATCCCGGCCGCGCCCTCGATGATGAGGGTCGACGACTGGCCCGCGGCCGGCCCGGACAGGGCCTCCTCCAGCGCCGCCTGTTCCTCCGCGCGGCCGATGCTGGTGCCCGCGAGCGGATGGTGGGGGCCATGGGCGACCGCGCGGCGCGCGCGCAGCTCCGACACGGCGAATTGTTCGGTCATCCCCTTCAGGGTGATGGGCGGCAGTTGCACCACATCAAACTCGCCGGCGACGGCAGTGGCCACGCGCTCGGAGAGGAGAATCTGCCCCGGCTGCGCGGCGGTCATCAGTCGGGCGGCGACGTTGACCTCCTTGCCCATGACGGAGAACGTGCGGCGCTCCGGCCCGCCATACGCGCCGCTGTGGATCAGGCCGCGGCTGATGCCGATGTGGATCGGGCCGAGAAAGGGCAGCTCATCCGGCAGGGCGAGCAGCTCCAGCGCGGCGGCCGCGGCGCGGGCGTCGTCGTCCTCATGGGCGACCGGCGCGCCGAACGTTATGTAAAGATAGCTGCCCTTGTCGCCGATGGTAATCTGCCCCAGAAAGCCCTCATAGTGTTCGAGGATGACCTGCGCGCGGCGCACAAACGTGTCCAGCTTGCTCCCGGCGTCGTCGTCGGCGTCATAATCGATGCCGCTGAAACGGACGAACAGCGGCAGGGCCGGGCGCAATTCGGCCAGAAATTCGGCCGCGCCCTGGCGCAGGTCTTCATAGATGGGCGGCAACAGCCACGGCCGGGCGACCTCGTCATCGACCGCCGGGGGGATTCGCGGCGCGGGCGGCGCGACCTCCGCGGCCGCAGTTGCAGCCACCACGGCATAGCGCTCGTCCCCGGCAGGCCGCCACGCGACGACGGCCGGCGGCCGGTTTAGCAGGGGCAGCACCTCGGCCGAGAGGATGACCTCGCCCCGTTCGGCCAGCTTTTCGGCGGTGGAGGTGCGGTCGACTGTGCGCCCGGCGATGACCTCGATGACGTGGATGCGCGGGTCGCCGACGAGGAAGCGCCGCGCCGGTCCCGCGGCCACGGCGATCTTGACGGCCATGGGAATCCGCGTGCCGCCCGGCGTGGTGATGGCCTCCAGCCGGGTCATGTACTCCTGCATGGCGAAGGCCGCGGCGGCGGCCCGCCCGGCGGCCGTGGCTCCCTCCTCGGGCGTGGCGTCGTCGAACCAGCAGGTGATGGCGTCGCCGCTGAAGCCGATGACGTTGCCGTGATAGCGGTGGATGCGGGCGATCAGCTCGGCGAAGACGGCGTCGAGGTGACGGATCAGCTCTTCCGCGCCGCGTCGCGCGCCAAGCTCGCGGCGCATGGTGGCCGTCAGGGGGGTGAAACCGGAGATGTCGGCGAAGAGAGCCGCTCCCTCGGCCCGGTCGGGCAACTCCCGACCCT
>JAHDWL010000016.1 GCA_023384355.1 Anaerolineae bacterium | reverse complement strand
GGCAACCGCTCCAGCGCCTCGATTAGCTCCACCTCGAAGCCGACGCGGTGGGTGGGGAAGTCCATCACCATATCCTGCCCGGCCAGTTGCATGCGGAGCGTGGCCGCGCCTTCATAGCGCTCGGCCAGCCGCAAGGCCTGGCGGCAGGCCTCTTTCCAGTTGCCGGATGCGCGGATCTCGACGACGAGCAGCCGGTAGGTTCCGTTGGCGGGTGTTTCAACCGGATCGGGCGGCGCGGCGACCGGCTGTGGCGCAAACGCGGTGGCTGTCTCCCGTATCTCATAGCCTGCCTCGCGTACCTCGTAACCCGGCTCTTGTTTCGTCATTTGTGATTCGTAATCCGTAATTTCTGCTGCCGGATCAGGTCGGGTTGGCTCTTCGTCGGGCGGCAAGTCATTTGCATTGCTCGCGCCATAAGTTTCGTCGTTATCCTCGTCATCCTCGTCGTCAGGCGGCAAGACTACCGGGTCATCAACCGGGAATCCGTTTCCGGTCGGGTGATAGATGGACGCGGGTGCGACCGCCGGCCGCGTCGCGGTGACTGGGGCAGCATTCCAGTCATCCGATGGTGGCCAGAAGCCGTCGTCCCACGGCGCGCCCTGATCATCGGGCATTGCCGGGACGCCGCGAGCGTGTGTCGCGTCCTGGGCCACAGTCAGCTTGTTCTGGACGCTGTTGGTGATGATGGAGAGCGACTCACCCTCAGCCTGCACCGTGCCGCGAGCGACGAGGATCTGGTTGACCTGTACCATCTCGCGGTGAGCGGCCCACACCTTGGGGAACATGACGAGGTCGATCTTGCCGTCCAGATCTTCCAGTGTGACGAAGGCCATCGCCTGGCCCTTCTTTGTATTTAGCGTGCGTAACCCGGCGACCATGCCCGCCAGGGTGATTGGCTTGCCGTTCCAGGTACTGTCCAGCTCGCCGGTGCGGGCGGTGACGATACCCTGCAGGTCGGCCAGCTTGTGCTCCAGGGGATGCTCGGTCAGATAGACGCCGATCAGCTCCTTTTCCCAGTCGAGCATCTCGCGCCGATCGATAGCCATCACCGCCTTTTCGGGGCGCAGCAGGGCGACGTCGATCTTGCCGCCGCCGCCGCCGAAGAGCGTCATTTGCCCGGCTTCGGCCGCGGCGTGGGTGCTGCCGCTATGGCCGAGCATACGGTCGAGACCGTCGAGGATGCGCGCCCGTGACCCCCACTCGTCGAAGACGCCGACCCGAGCCATCGACTCCAGCGTGCGCTTGCCTACACGTCGCAGGTCGACGCGGTCGGCCAGGTCGGCGACGTCGCGGAACGGGCCGTTGGCCTCACGCTCGTCAATGAGCACCTGCACCGCGCCCTCGCCGGCGTTCTTGATGGCCGCCAGGCCATAACGGATGGTGGCCTGAGGTGACTCACCACCCTTTCTCCCCTTCGCGTTTTCTCCCTTTCTCCCTTGCGCACTCTCAATCGTGAAATCCAGCATTGCCTGATTAATCGCCGGCGGGGCGACGCGAATGCCGAGGCGACGGGCGTCGGTCACATACTTGGCGACCTTTTCCGTGTCGTGGCGGTCGACGGTCAGCAGCGCGGTGATGTACTCGACCGGGTAGTGGGCCTTCAGATAGGCGGTCTGGCAGCAGATGACGGCATAGTCGGCGGCGTGTGCCTTGTTGAAGCCATAGCGCGCAAAGAACTCAATGTCACCCCAGACGGCCTCGCACACTTCCTGCGAGAAGCCGCGAGCCATGGCCCCGGCGGTGAATTTGGCCTTGTGCTCGTCCATCAGATCGCGCTTCTTCTTGGAGACAGCCTTGCGGATCATATCGGCCTCGCCCGGCTCATAGCCGGCCATGTCGGCGGCGATGCGGATGATCTGCTCCTGGTAGACGAGAATGCCGTAAGTGTCCTGCAGGATGGGCTTCAGTTCCGGCGCGTGGTAGACGGCCACATCGCGCCCTTCGTTGATTGCGGCATGCATGCGGCGGATGTATTCGGGGATGTTTTCCATCGGCCCCGGGCGGAAAAGAGAGATGGCGGCGATGATATGGTCGAAGCGGCGTGGCTTCATCTCCATCATCAGCTTGCGCATACCGGAGCCTTCCACCTGGAAGACGCCCAACACGTCGCCGCGGCCGAGCATATCGAACGCGGCTTCCATGCCCTTGTCGCTGTCGGCGTCGGGGCCGTGCATGCCGATGTCGAAGGGGATGTTGTCCATCGTATAGCGCACGCCGTGGCGCTGCTCGATGAGTTGGGCCGCCTTGCGCATGACTGTCAGCGTGCTGAGGCCGAGGAAGTCGACCTTGAGCAGGCCGATTTTCTCGATGATCTCCATTGGCCACTGGCTGATGGAGCGAATGCCGCCCAGCCCGGCCTCGCCACTGGTGGGGCGGTGAAGCGGCACATACTGGACGAGCGGCTTGTCGGAGATGATGACGCCGGCGGCGTGGCTGCTGGCATGGCGGGCCACGCCTTCCACCTGTCGGGCGGTCTCGATGAGTTCCCGGATGCGCGGGTCGCCCTTGATTTTGGCGTCCAGGTCGGCCGAGTAGAACTCATGATCCTTGTCGAGGACATTTTCTATTTTGGTCGGCTTTCCGGGAATGGCCGGAATGAGGCGGGCCACGGCGTCGACTTCGGGCAAGGGTACGTCGAGAGCGCGGCCGACGTCGCGGATGGCCGCCCGCGCGCCCAGCGTCCCGAAGGTGATGATCTGGGCTACCTTGTCCTGTCCGTATTTGTTGACGGCGTACTCGACCATCTCCGAGCGGCGGTCGTCGGGGTAGTCGAGGTCGATATCGGGCATCGAGACACGGCCGGGGTTGAGGAAACGCTCGAAGATGAGGCCGTTGGCGATGGGATCGATGCCGGTAATGCCCAGCGTGTAGGCCACCAGCGACCCCGCGCCGCTGCCGCGCACGTTCCACCAGATATCGACGCGGCGGGCGTATTCGCACAGATCCCAGACGATGAGGAAATAGGTGTCGAAGCCCATGCCGCCGATGATGCGCAGCTCGTGTTCCAGCCGGGCACGCAACTTTTCGTCAGTTCGAGCGCGCTCTGCGCCATAATGCCGGACGAGGCCTTGTTCGCACAACTCGCGCAAATAGCCGGGCGGATCATAGCCCGCGGGCACGTCGAAGATGGGCAAATGGTAGCCCTTTGAATCGAGGTTGACGTTGCACATCTCGGCGATGAGCAGGCTGTTATCCAGCGCGCCGGGAATATGGCCGAACAGCCGGTGCATCTCGGCATGAGATTTGAGGTAATAGCCCTGGTCGCTGAAGCGCATGCGCCTTGATTCGTTGACGGTGGCCCCGGTCTGGATGCACAGCAGCACATCGTGGGGCGAGGCCTCGGCGGGGGTAGTGTAGTGAACGTCGTTGGTGGCCAGGAAGCGCAGGTCATAGCGCGGCTGCATCTCCATGAGCGTTTTGTTGATGGCCGTGAGTTCGGGGATGCTGTGTTCCTGAAGCTCTATAAAGTACCGTTCGGGGCCGAAGATGTCGATGTACTGACCCATGAGGGCGTGGGCGCGGGTCATGTCGCCGTTGCCGATGGCGCGCGGGATGTCGGCGGCCATGCAGCCCGTGGTGCAGATGAGGCCGTCGCTGTGGGCGGCCAGAAAATCGAGGTCGATGCGCGGCCGGTAGTAGTAGCCGTCGAGCTGGGCGGCGCTGGCGATCTGCAGCAGGTTCAGATAGCCGGTCTGGTTCTCGGCCAGCAGCAGCAGGTGGGTGCGCTCGCGGTCGAGTTGCGGGTCGCGATCCTCCATGCCGCGGGCGGCCACATAGCTCTCGATGCCGATGATGGGTTTGACGCCGTGGTTCTTGCACGCCTGATAGAAGGGCATGACGCCGAACATGACGCCGTGATCGGTCAGGGCGAGAGCGGGCTGATTCAGTTCCCTGGCCCGCCGGGCCAGATGGTCGAGCCGGCTTAGGCCGTCGAGCAGGGAGTATTCGCTGTGAACGTGGAGATGGACGAAGGGCTGGTGTTCTTCCGGTACAGGTGGATTTGTTGCAGTGCCCAACATGAGGGCGAGTATAGCACAGTTGTCCGAATGGAGGCTTAAATAATCAGGGAATTTTGGGGTTTTAAGGTGTTATAAAAAGACCCCTTCAATTTGGCTTGTACACAGACCTGACGGGTGGATGGCCCACCCGTCAGATCGGTGTTGTTGTCGCTATCCTCGCCGCAGCAGCACCACACCCACTACAGCCAGTACGATCAGCACGGCCGCCGCGACCATGACGATCAGTCCCAGGTTATTCATCGTCCCGCCTGAATCAGCCGGGGTTGCCGCCGACGTTGCCGCGGGTGTTGCGGCCTGCTCTGTTTGCGCGCTGGTGTCGCCCTGGCCGGCGGTCGGCGCGGAAGTCAGGCCAAACGACACCGTGTATGATTCGCCGTTGGCGATGGACACGGCCCAGTTATCTTCCGTCGTCGAGGTGAACCCCGCCGGCGGGTAGAGTTGCAGGGTATAGGAATCGGGGTCCGTCAGCTCGAAGCAGAACGGCTCGCTGGCACCGTCGGTAATGTAGGTCGAGACGGTCGCCCCGCCGCGCGCGATGGTGATGGCCGCGTCGGCTACCAGCGGTTCGCCCTCGTTGCGCTGGCCGTCGGCGTTGGCGTCATCGAATGCGGCCACGCAGATCGTCCCGGCCAAAGTCTCAGCCGGCGCGGTCGCGGACGCTCCCGCTTCGGTCGTGGCTTCGCCCGGCGCGGCCGGGGTCTCGGTTGGCGGGATCTCGGCCGTTGGTTCCGGTGTAGCCGTGGCCGGGGCGGCCGGCACGATGATCACCTCATCGCCCGGGTTGAGAAACGCCGGGTTGTTATTGAGTTCCTGGATATGGGTCAGCGCGTCCTGGGGGGCCATACCGAGCATCTCGGCATAGGTGATAGCGATGACCCACATGGTATCGCCTTGCTGCACGATATGGACGACCGAGCCATCGGCGCGCGGCGTTGGCAGGGCAGCGCCCGATTGGGCAGCGGCCGGTTGAGTCATGAGCGCCGCCCCGACCATCAGCAAACCCAGAATAATCAGGATCGGCAGTTGTTTGATTCGCATCTTGTTCCTCGTTCTCCTCGGGTCACAAGCTCGCCTTGCAGATCATCGCCCGCGGCGACGAGCAGGGATAGGGCGTGTCGCGCCCGGATAATCAACATGATATCTTAACAATGGTAAGGCCCATCATCAAAATTCACGCCGAAGAGCATGAGAAACAGGTTAAGGGAACGGGACGCGGATCCATTCACTAAGGCGCTCCGGTCAGTCAGTATCGACGTGATCGGCGTTTGCATGGATCGCCGCATCCTCAATCCCTGAATCATGCCGTACCGGCAGCTGCATCCACACCGGTGAGGCCTCGCCGGTGATGAGCCGCGCCCCCTGCCGCCGGGTGAAGTAATTCCAGCCCCACTGCACCATCACCTTCAGCTTGTTGTCGAACTCGATCAGGAAGTTGATGTGAATCAAGGCCCAGATGAGCCAGGCCGGCAGCCCGCTGAACCGAAAGTTGTGGATGTCAGCTACAGCCCGGTTGCGGCCGATGACCGCAAGATTGCCTTTATCCTTGTAGTGGAAAGGCCGGATGGCCTTGTTGAAGCGCCGTCGCCGCAACACATCGGCCACATAATTGCCCATCTGCATGGCTACCTGCGCGACACCCGGTAACGGTTCGCCCGTCTGGTGGCTGAAGTTCGCCAGGTCGCCGATGACGAAGATGTCATCGTGGCCGGGAATGGTCAGATCGGGCTGGACCATGACACGACCGGCGCGATCCAGCTCGGCCCCGGCGCGCTGGGCCAGCACCCGACTCAACGGCGAGGCCTTCACCCCCGCTGCCCACAGCACCGTATAGGTCGGGATGAGTGCCTGATCGTTCGTCTTTGTATCCTTGACCAGCACGTAGTCGCCGGCGATCTCTATTACCAGATTGTTGGTCAGAACCGTGACACCCAGCTCGCCCAACGCCGCAGTGGCCTTGGCTGACAGGTCCTCAGGGTAAGTCGACAGGATGCGATCCAGCGCTTCGACCAGGTTGATTTGCGCGTTAGCCGTGTCGATGGCCCGGAATTCCTCGCGCATGGTGTGGCGCGTCATTTCGCCCAGCGCCCCGGCCAGCTCCACGCCTGTAGGCCCGCCGCCGACGATGACGAAGGTCATCAGGGCGCGCCGGCGATCGGGGTCACTTTCGCGTTCGGCGGCCTCGAAGGCCAGCAGCAGCTGCCGCCGCATGCGGATCGCGTCCTCAACCGTCTTCAGGCCCGGGGCGCGGTCTTCCCATTCGACGTCGTGGCCGAAGTAGTGATGGCTGGCGCCCGTGGCCACGACCAGCGCGTCATAGCCGATCTCGTCGCCGTCTTCCAGGATGATCACCTTGCGCTCCGGGTCGATGTCGATGACCTGGCCGGTGAGGAATTGGGTGTTCTTCTGCCCCTTCAGCGTCGCCCGCAGCGGCGAGGCAATGTCCTCCGGCGAGAGGCTGCCCGTCGCCACCTGATAAAGCAGCGGCTGGAACAGGTGAAAATTTCGCCGGTCGACGAGCGTCACGTTGACCGGGGCATGTTTCATGGCCTTGGCCGCGTACAGCCCGCCGAATCCACCGCCCACGATGACGACATGTTCTTTCTTTTTGTCCATCTCAGATAACCTTCCAGCGCTGTCCGGCCAGCCCTCGCCGCCGCGCAGCGCATGATTCAGTTCAATCATTCTATTGATGTGAGCAACCAAATCAATCTTACCTGAATTTGTGAATTTTGTCACAAATATAATCAACCGTTCATTGACCCACGGAATATTGACCCACAACCCAACTGGCTTGTTGCCCACCGCGCGCCGATCCGCTAATCTCCCTCTTATTCCCCCTCTCCCTTTCCCCCTTTCCCCCTTTCTACCCTTGCGCACATCCCCCTATTCCGACTAAACTCCTCCCGGAGCGCTACCGCGCCCAAGCAACCCATATCGATAGGAGAGATCAAACATGCCTGTTCGTCATGCCGATGCCCAATGGCAAGGCACATTGAAAGAGGGAAGCGGCTATCTGAAGCTGGAAAGCGGCGTCTACGCCGGCCCCTACACCTGGGCCGGACGCTTCGCCGACGGCCGCGGCACCAATCCCGAAGAACTCGTCGGCGCGGCCCATGCCGGCTGCTACTCGATGTTCCTGTCGGCCATCCTGACTCGCAACAACGTCCCGCCGACGAGCATCAACACCCGTGCTTCCGTCCATCTGGGCGACGGCCCGACCATCACCCGCATCGACCTCGACGTCGAGGCCGTGGTTCCCGGGCTGGATGACACTGCGTTCCAGGAGTACGCGGCCGAGGCCAAGGCCAAGTGCCCGGTCTCCAAGGCCCTCGCGGCCGTCGCGGAGATCGTCCTGAACGCCCGGCTGGTTGAGTAATAGAAGCCATAAATGAAGAAACCCGGTTTCGCCGCGAAACCGGGTTTCTGCGTTTGCTCAGCGCGGTTGTAATGTGCCGGTCGTTATGATACCTTTACCGTGTATCTATTTCGGCGATCCAAAAGGCATATGAGATGGCGCTACGGTTTGAGTGGGATGAGATCAAGGCCGCAGCAAATTTCGAAAAGCACGGCGTAGATTTTTCTGAAGCACAAACTGTTTTTGCAGATCCTCATAGTCTGACCGTTTACGACGAACGTCATTCCGATCGGGAAGACCGCTTTATCGATATCGGATACTCCGTGTTCGGCAGATTATTGGTAGTGATGTACACCGAACGGGAAGAGCGCATCAGAATAATCAGCAGCCGGCCGGCCACCTCAACTGAATCGGCAACTTATGAACGACGAGACATCTGATTTGAACGACATCGACCTGCTCCCCGAATATGATTTCTCCGTCGGCGTTCGTGGCAAGCACGCAAGGGCATACGGGAAAGAGGCCATGGTAACTGTCTACAAGGCAGATGGCACATCCGAGGAGAGAGCATACACCTTGCCCGAAGGAGTGATCATTCTCGACCCCGATGTACGCCCATTTTTCCCTGACGCAAAATCAGTCAATCGCGCGTTGCGAGGCCTTGTTGAACTGATCCCGGTCGCTCAATCCGCCGGCAGTCAACAGATTGACGAGATTATTAACCAGTCGTGACCAACTCTCTCATCTCCCGCATCCGGCGCAACCACGGCCTGGAGCACGCCACCATCCACGTCCTGTCCGAGGGGCACAAGCGCTTCAGCGCCCAGGGCAACTCCGATCATCGCGGTTTCCACCTCAACATCTACGGCGACATCACCGAGGACGAGGTCAACGCCGCCGTGGACGAGGCCTATCGTCGCCTGCGCGCGGGCGAGCATCATTTGGCTGTCCATCCCAACTGCGGCACGGTGCTGGTGACGACGGCCGCGCTGGCCACCCTGGCCGCCCAGACCATGCTGGCCCTGGAAAACTGGCGCGAGCCACGCGCGGGGCGCGTTCGGCCCGCGTCGCTGGCCAATGCCCTGCCCGGCGCGATGCTGGCCGTCGTGGTCGCCCTCATCGTCGGCCGGCCGCTGGGTGTCCGCCTGCAGGAGCGCTACACCGTCGACGGCGAGCTGGGCGACCTGCGGGTTAAGTCCGTCCGTCCCGTGCCGCCGTCGCCCGTCACCCGGCTTTTCCAGCTGCTGCTGACCGGCGGCAATCCCGATCTGCGGGCCAAATCCTATTTCGTTCGCACCAGCGACGGCTGAGGACAGGTCCGGGATACGAGACAAGCAGAATTCAGCGCTGCACCATTTCACCGGCAGCCCGTCATTTGAAGTGACGAATTACGAGCGACAAGTTACGGGTTTAGAGATCGCATTCGTCATTCGTCATTCGGCACTCGTCATTTGTCATGTTTTACCTCTTCCACGGCCAGGACACCCACACCCAACGCGAGACGCTGACCGCCTTGCTGGCCAAGGAGGGCGACGCTGACATGCTGTCGCTCAACACGACCCGACTGGACAGCCGGGTGACCTTTGCCGAGCTGCAAGGGGCTTGCGACGCCATGCCCTTTCTCGCTCGCGTGCGGGTCGTGCTCGTGCAGGACCTCTTCAAGTCCATCCCCGACAAGGCCTTCATGGACAAGCTGGAGGCCTACCTGCCGCACCTGCCGCCGGCGACGCGGCTCGTCTTCCTGGAGTCACAGCCGTTATCAGACAGTCATCGCATCATCAGGCTGGCTGGAAAGGACAAGCTCGGCTACGTGAAGCGGTTCGACCTTCCCAAGGGGGATGCACTGGAGCGTTGGGTCCGCGAGCATGTGGCCGAGCGCGGCGGCCGCATCACCCCCCAGGCGGTAAGTCTGCTGGCGGCCAACGTCGGCGGCGGGCACGACGATCGTGAGGCCATGCCTGTGCTGCCCGCCCTGACCAACGAGATCGAGAAACTGGTGCTCTACAAGGGCGATGGGGCGATCGACGTAGCCGACGTGGCCCTCCTGTCCCCCTATGCCGCCGAGGACACGATCTTCGAGCTGGTGGACGCGCTCGGCAACCGGCAATCAGCGCGCGCGGCCGAGCTGTTCCAGGACAAGCTTAACGGGGGCGCCGAGCCGTTCTACCTCTTTTCGATGTTCGTTCGCCAGTTTCGCCTGCTGCTGCAGACCCGCTATCTGCTCGACGAAGGCGAACGGCCGGCCGGTATCGCCGAACAGTTGAAGATGCGGCCGTTTATGGCCGAGAAACTGGCTCGCCAGGCGCGCAACTTCACCCAGTCGCAACTGGAGCAGATCTATCGCCGCCTGCTGGAGATCGACGTCGACGCCAAGACGGGCAAGGCCGACCTGCTGACCGCGCTGCACCTGCTGGTGGCCGGCCTGACGCCGGAGTAAATCACAACCTCGATCCCCGTCTATCCAACAAAAAAAGCCGGCCCCATTCACAGGAGCCGGCCCACCGATCTACTGATTACTGTCCAACTGATCTACTGATTACTCTTCCACTGGCCTACCGGATCCCATACGTCACCTGCACCTGCACCTGATAGCTCAGCTGTCCGGGCGAGATGCCGGGGGCCGACACGGCTTGCTCCATGGCGAAGCCGGCGTCCCTCATGATGGGTGCTACCGGCGAGCCGACGACCTCGCTGATGATGACAACATCACCCAGCGACACGCCGCCCAGCTCGGCCAGGGACTCGGCCCGCTTGCGAGCGTCTGCCATCGCCGCGGCGCGAGCCTCAGCCTCCAGCGCGGCCGGGTCGGCCACTGAGAAGTTGATACCGTAGATGGCGTTGGCTCCGGCCTCGGTCACGGCCGCCAATACGTCGCCGACCGCGCTGATGTCGCGCAGCCTGACGTTCACCTGATTGTTGACCCGATACCCGGCGATGCCTTCCGGCCCCTTCTCGCCGTAGATCTGCTCGGCAAAGAGCGAGTAGTTGGTCGTCTGGATATCTTCGGCGGCGATGCCGGCCGCATCCAGCGCGGCCATCACCCGGTCGAGCGTGGCCTGATTCTGCGTTGTGGCTTCCTCGACCGTCGGCGCGAAGGATTCGACGCCGACGATGACCGTGGCCTGATCGGGCTGGCCGTAGGATGTGCCCTGCCCGACGACGGTGATGCCGCCGGTCGGCCCGGATGTGGCTTGTTGGCCGGATGAGGCGGCCTGGGTCGGCAATGCGCCGCCGCATGCTGCCAGCGCCAGGCCGAGAACCAGTAAAAATACAATCGCGATTAAATTCTTCTGTGTTGACATATTTCTAAACTCCTTCAGGTTATTGTCTAACCTGTTGATAAGACGCCGGTATTTCAACATTGGTTCCCTTTCCCGGTCAAAATCGTGGATAATTGCGGGCATGGTCGACGACAACATCATCCTCACCGGCTTTATGGGCACCGGCAAGACGACCACCGGCCGCCTGCTGGCCGCTCGTTTGGGTCGGGAGTTCGTCGACACCGATGACCTGATCGTCGCGCGCGACGGCCGGGCCATCGCCGATATCTTCAACGAGGATGGAGAGACGTACTTTCGCGAACTGGAAGCGCGGGCGGCGGCCGACCTGGCCGAACGGCGTGGGCTGGTCATCGCCACCGGTGGCCGCCTCATGCTCGACCCCGCCAACGTCACCGCGCTGGGCGAAACCGGTCCCGTGTTTTGCCTGACGGCCGAACCGGATGTCATTGTGGCCCGCGTGGCCGCCGCCGGGGACGCCCGGCCGTTGTTGGTCGGCGACGATCCCGAACGGCGCGTAGGCCAGCTTCTGCGCCGCCGCGCCGCCGCCTACGCCCGTTTCCGGCCCGTGCCCACCGGTGGCCGGACTGCCGCCGAGGTCGCCGCGGGGATCGCTGCCCTGCTCGACGACGGGCTGCGTGAGACCATCTCCGTAGGCCATCCTGGTGGAGCCTACGACGTCATCGTTGGCGAAAACCTGCTCGGCCGCTTCCTGGAAATGGCCGGCATCGACGGCCCGGCGGCTATCATCACCGACAGCCATGTGGGGCCACTCCACGGCGGGGCCATCCGCCGGGCCGACGGCTCCGCGCTGCCCATCCTCACCATGACTGCGGGCGAAAGCCACAAGACCCTTGATACTGTGCGCGAACTCTACGACGGCCTGCTGGCGGCCGGGATCGACCGCGACGGGACAGTTGTCGCCCTCGGCGGCGGCGTGACCGGCGATGTGGCCGGGTTTGTGGCCGCCACCTATCTGCGCGGCATCGACTTCGCGCTTTGCCCCACGACGCTGCTGGCGATGGTCGATTCCAGCATTGGCGGAAAAACAGGCGTCGATCTGCCCCAGGGCAAGAACCTCGTGGGGGCGTTCAAGCAGCCGCGCATCGTGCTGGCCGATATCGCCACGCTGGCGACGTTGCCCGCGGCCGAGTTCACGTCAGGGTTGGCCGAGGTTGCCAAGCACGGCCTCATCGCCGATCCGCTCCTGTGGCAACGCCTGATGATGGAAGAGTGGTATTTCGATCCGCGCCTGCTGGCGGCCGACCGGTTGCTGCGCTCCGACCTGCAATCATTGGTGGCGCGCGCCGTCGAGGTGAAGCGCCGGATTGTGGAAGAAGACCCGTTCGAGAAAGGCCGGCGGGCGACGCTCAACCTGGGCCACACCTTCGGCCACGCCATCGAGCAGGTGTCGGGCTACGCCATTCGCCACGGCGAAGCGGTGGCCATGGGCATTGTCGCGGCGACCCATCTGTCGGCCGCGCTGGGGGAGTGCTCGCCCGGCCTGCCGCGGCTGGTGGAGATGGTCCTGGCGCGGCTGGGCCTGCCGATCCACATTCCGCCGTCGCTCGATCCGGCGGCACTCTTCGCGGCGATGGGCAGCGACAAGAAGCGCAAGGACGGCCGCCTGCGCTTTGTGCTCATCCATGACATCGGCGACGTCTTCATCCGCGGCGACGTGCCGGCCGGGATGGTCTTGGCGGCACTGGAATCAGTTATAATGACGAATGACGAATGACGAGCGACGAATGAAGAGCGGAAGCGACCGATTACTGACCATTGATCTACTGAAAACTGACCCACTGATTACCGACCCACTGACACCCCATGCGCATCCTGATTCTCCACGGACCCAACCTAAACCTCCTCGGCCGGCGTGAGCCGGAGATCTACGGCCGCTGGACGCTGGCCGAGATCGACGAAATGCTCGTCAACCAGGCCCACAAGACCAACACCGAGCTGCGGATCATGCAGTCGAACCACGAAGGTGTGCTGATCGACGCTATCCACGACGCGGCCGTCTGGGGTCATGGCATCCTGATCAATCCCGGCGCGCTGACTCACTACAGCTACGCCCTGCGCGACGCAATCGCCGCCGTGGGCTTGCCCACGGTTGAGGTGCATCTGTCCAATATTCATGCCCGCGAGGAGTTCCGGCGACAGTCGGTTATCGCGCCGGTGTGCGTGGGGCAGATCAGCGGCTTCGGCCACCACAGCTACCTGCTGGGTCTAACGGCCTTGATTGACTATCTGCTTCGGTAGATCGGCCGCATTCCCCATAAAAAATTAAAGACCGGGCGGTCAGCCCGGTCTTTAGTTTTTATATCAAGACAGGATGTGGTGGCGACGTTGTGGCATTCGTGTGGCGACATTGTTAGCGACGATGCGCTGCGATGATATATTGTGCCACACCCCGTCAATATATAAATCCAATAATACAAATCATTTGCCGGATTTACCATACGTAATATAACTTATTTATTATAAGTATTATTACTTATAAATCCATTTACTGAACAGGGGTCCCAGGTCGCATTCGCAGTTGGCCTCGGCCAGGGCACGGAACTCCTCTGTCGTACCCTCTTCCCAGGTGAATGTGCGCACGTAGTCGCGCAGAAATGCGTCGAACGCCTCGCGCCCCATCGCTTCTTCCAGCTCGCGCACAAAAATTGTCCCGCGGCCATAGACGATCGCGCCATATTCAGCGTCCTGGTAATTGGCGACGGGCATGCCGACTGGAATGTTCTCGCGTCCCGCGCGATCCCAGCGGCCGTAGAAGGTCTCGAAGTAGCTGTCACCCACCGTTTGGCCATACTGGTCGACAAAGTAGCGGTAGGTGGAATATGACGCGAGCGACTCGTCCAGCCACGGCTCATCAAGCTGGTCATTGCCGACCAGATTATAGAACCACTGGTGGCCGACCTCGTGGGCGGTGGTCGACTCCAGGATGGCGGAATATGGGGTGCCGCCGGCCGTCTCCGCGCCCATGTCGTACATGTTCAGCGTGCCGACGATGAGGCCGGGATATTCGATGCCCAGCGCCGACGTCGGCGTGGTGACGATGTCGAGTTCCGTGTAGGGATAGGGCGCCACGCGCTCGCTGAGGGATGACAGCGCGGCCGCGGCCACGTCCAGCGCCGCCGCCGCGCCGTCGGCCAAAGCGGCCGGGGCGTAGCTGCGGATAGTCGTCTCGCCCACGGTCCGGCTGGTCTCGACGAAATCGCCGGCGGCCAGATAGAAGTCGCGAGCGGGACCGGTGGCGAAGGTGACCGTCTGCGTCCCCTCCGCGCGCGACTCCTCGATGATCGATCCCGTGCCGACCAAAACGACATCGTCCGGAGCGGTGACGCGAACCAGATAGAAAGCGGCGTCGCTATAGGTCAGATCCCCCTGAATATCCGGCGCGGTGATGTTCCAGCCCTCGTCATCGAAGACAGCCAGCATGGGGTAGAAGTGGGCCAGGGCCAGGATATCATCGTGATAGGCCAGCACGCCGTAGTTGCGGCCGATATCGATCGGGATGGTCGTGTCGAAGGTCATGTCGATGGTCGTCGTCTGGCCCGGCATCAGCGGAGCCGGCAACGGCACGCGCAGGATGGCATCGGTCGTTTCGGCCGCAACCGGCGCGCCGTTGACGGTCACATCGCTCACGGCTATCGCGCCTTCCAGCGTGACGGGATGCAGGTGAAAGTAGATTTCTGACAGCTCAACATCTTCCAGGTTGGTGTAGGTGACCGTCTGGCGGCCGTTGAGCGCGGTCAGCGACTCATCGAGGGTGAACGCCATATGATAGACCGGTGCGCCGGGTAGCTCGGCCGCTTCCCTCGCCGATGAGGTGAGGCCGGACAGGAAAACGCTGCGGTCGGCCGGGTCAATGTCGAACAGCGCCGGGGCGGCGGTGGTCGGGGTGCCGGTGACCTGAGCGACTGGGCTTGCGGTGGCCTCGGGCAGCGCGGTCGAGGTTGCGGCCGTCGCCGGCTGCGGTGAGCTTGTCGGCGCGGGCGACACGGCCGGCGCAAGGCGGCAGGCGGGCAGAAAGACGAGGAAGGCGATCAGAATGTGGATAGGCCAACGTTTCATGACCTCCGATTTTCACGCGATGCTGCCGTGCCGGCAAAGAAACGGGCGGGAAAGAAGTAACCTTTAACCTGGGCCTTGTCTGGGCAAGTCATCACAAACGGCTGCATCCTCTTTATGTCTATGCTATAATGAAACGAGCAGGAACATTTGAGCTATGGCAACGGGAAACAACAGCGGCAAGTCAGGCAGCACACGCAAGGTCAGCGCCACAAGCAAGCCCAAGAGCGGCTCGCGCGGCAAGACCACGGCCGGAAAACCGGCGGCCGGGAAGACCCCTGCCAAATCCGGGAAAACGACCCGGAGCAGGGCTGCTGACCCGCGTCTTAATGATGGCCAGCGCAGTCTGCTCATCGGAATCATCATTCTCTTTCTGACGGCCATCCTGACCCTCAGCCTGCTTTCACCCAACCAGGGGCAGTTCACCGTGTGGCTCTCCGGTCTGGCCGCGCGCATCTTTGGTGTCGGCCGCGTCGCCATTCCCCTTGTCACCGGCGGCATCGGCATCTACCTCGTCCTGCGCGGCATGGAGCAGGAGCCGGAGATTCCCGTTTTCCAATTGCTGGGCGCGGCCATCCTGTTCCTGGTCTTTTTGTCCTTTGCTTCGATAGTTGCCTACCAACGTGACCCGGTCTACGGCGATCTCTACGCTGTGGCCGCGGCCGGCAAGGGTGGCGGTTATGTCGGCTCGTTGTTGGCCACGGCGCTGGTAAGGCTGCTGGGGGATTTCGGCGCAATCATAACCCTGGTGGTCGCCGGCATGGCGGGGATAGTTCTTGTTTCGGGCATCTCGCGCCAGAATCTGGCTGAACTAATGTCCCGTGACCCGCGGCCGTCGACAGGCGCGGAGCCGGTACCGCGCGCCGTGCGCATCAACCCCGGCCGCGAGAAGACGAATCCTGAGGAGCCGGCCCAATTGCGTCTCATCCCGGAGAACGACACCAGCGACGCCCGGACCCGCGCCGCCACCGACCCGGCCAAGCCGACCAAACCGCCGGCGCGCGAGAAAGGGAAGAAGGGACAGAAGGAGACGCCGCCACCCGCCTTCATCGGCACCGACGCGCCGGCTACGCCCGTCGTACCCGGTTCGGTCTGGACGCTGCCGCGCGTGCCCGAAATCCTGGAGTCGGGCACCGACATCGACGTCAACAGCGCTTCCATCCGCGAGCGGGTCGAGGTGATCGAGCAAACGCTGGAGAGTTTCGGCGCGCCGGCCACGGTGGTCGAGATCAACCAGGGGCCGACGATCACCCAGTTCGGCGTGGAACCGAACTATGTGCTCATGCGTGGCGGCAAGCGTACCAAGGTCAAGGTCGGCAAGATCGCCGGGCTGGCCGACGACCTGGCGTTGGCCCTGGCTGCCCGCTCCATCCGCATCCAGGCTCCCGTGCCCGGCAAGGGGTACGTGGGCATCGAGGTGCCCAACAGCGCCAAGGCGCTCGTCTCGCTGCGCGATGTGATGGAGTCGAGCGAATACGGCCGCATGAAATCCCCCCTGCGCGTCGGCCTGGGCCAGAACGTGGCCGGGCAACCAATCATCGCCGACCTGGCGGCCATGCCCCACCTGCTCATCGCCGGGACGACCGGCTCCGGCAAGTCGGTGTGTGTCAACGGCATCATCGCCTGTCTGCTGCTGCAGAACACGCCCGACGACCTGCGTCTGGTCATGGTCGACCCGAAGCGCGTCGAGCTGACCGGCTATAACGGCGTGCCCCACCTGGCCGCGCCGGTCGTCGTCGACATGGATCGCGTCATCGGTACGCTGCAATGGTCGCTGCGCGAGATGGACAACCGCTACAAGACTTTCGCCGGGGCGGGGGCGCGCAATATCGAGGAATACAACAAGAAGCAGCGGCGCGACCCCAACGCGCAAAAGTTGCCCTATATTGTTATCGTCATCGATGAGCTGGCCGACCTGATGATGCTGGCTCCGGAAGACACTGAGCGCAGCATTACCCGCCTGGCCCAGATGGCGCGCGCCACAGGCATCCACATGGTCATCGCCACCCAACGGCCATCGGTCGATGTGGTCACCGGCCTGATCAAGGCCAACTTCCCGGCCCGCATCGCTTTCGCCGTGGCCAGCAGCACCGACAGTCGCGTCATCCTCGACGCCACCGGCGCGGAACGGCTGTTGGGCCAGGGTGACATGCTCTTCCAAAGCCCCGACGCGGCCGCGCCCGTGCGCTTGCAGGGCTGTTTCGTCAGCGACGGCGAGTTGCAGAAGCTCATCAGCTATTGGCAAACGGCCCGCCGGGCGCAAGTGATCGCCGCGCCGGGAACGACGACAACAGGAGCGGCCGCTCCGTCCGCCCCGGCGCGACCGGTCAACAGCGGGCCGGTGGTGATCGTCGATCCCGACCCGATCGTCACCGACCGGCGCAAGAGCGACGCGCCCGTGCCGCCGCCCGTGTCACACCTGAACGCGCCGGAGACGGACACGACCACGCCCGCCCCGCAGCGCCGTGCCCCGCGCATTCCCACCGCGCCACCTGAAGGTCAGGGCCAGGAACCGTCATTCATCGCGCCGGTGCCGGTGGAGCCGGCCGCCGGCCGCAAACCCCCGGCGAACGAGCCGCCGCCTGATGACGATCTGGAGCCGTTTGTGCCGCTGCCCGGCGGCATCACCCAACAGCCGTTGTGGGAGGCGCTGCAGGAGATGGAGAACGGCAACGGTGATGCGGCCGACATCGACGACGAGCTGCTGCCGGAGGCCATCGCCCTCGTGCGCTCGCTCAACAAGGCGTCGACGTCGCTGCTGCAGCGGCGCTTTCGCATCGGCTACACCCGCGCCGCCCGGCTCATGGACGCGCTGGAAGACCAGGGCATCATCGGCCCGCCGACGGGGACGAGCAAGGCGCGAGAGGTCTACGGCGAGGACGGCGCGCCTTCAAACAATTCCGACGTAATGGACGAGTAATATGGCATACCTTCAAGGACAGGAACGCGCCGACTACGTGCAGGACATGTTCGCCCGTATCGCCGGTCGCTACGACACCATGAACCGGCTGATGACCTTCGGCCAGGACTTGCGCTGGCGGCGCTATGTCATTCACCTGGCCAACCTGCCCACGGGCGGCCGCCTGCTCGACATTGCTACCGGCACGGGCGATATCGCCGACGAGGGACGGCGACAGGTGCCGGGGCTGCACGCGATAGGCGGCGACTTCACCATCGAGATGATGCAGGCGGGCAAGCGCATCCCCGGCCGCGAGGGCATCCGCTGGACAGCGGCCGACACGCTGGCTCTGCCTTTCCCCGACAACACCTTCGACGCCGTCACTTCCGGCTTCCTGATGCGCAACGTCATCGACGTGCCCGGCGCGTTTCGCGAGCAGGCCCGTGTCACCCGGCCCGGCGGCCGCGTCGTCGTCCTCGAATCCAGCCCGCCCAAGGACAACCTGCTCAAGCCGTTCATCAAAATCCACCTGAACTACGTCATCCCCACCCTCGGTCGCATTGTGGCCGGGGAGAGTGACGCCTACCGCTATCTGCCGGACAGTACCCAGGCCTTTCAGGGGCCGGAGCAACTGGCCGACGCCATGCGCGACGCCGGGCTGGTGGACGTGAGCTATCGTCTGTTCATGTTCGGCACGATCGGGGTGCACGTGGGCACGAAGCTGTAAGCAATTACTGGAACGTCGGCAAGCCTGTATCGGGCATTGGTCGCCCCTCCAGAAACGCCGCCAGCGCTGCCCGCGTCGCGTCGCGATCGTCCCAGGGGTATTCAATCGTCCCGAAGCACATCGACTGCTCGTGTCCCTTGCCGCAGATGAGGACAATATCCTCCGGCCGGGCCAGCGTCAGGGCCAGATGGATCGCCCGGCCGCGGTCGGGCACACGCCAGAACGTCTCGCCCTCTGTGCCGCCGGCCGCGGTCGCCGCGCCGGCCATCATGGCCAGAATGTCGTCCAACGATTCCGTGCGCGGGTCTTCGGCCGTCAGCACCGCCACGTCGGCCGTCCGCGCCGCCACCTCGGCCATCAACCGCCGCTTGGCCACGTCCCGCTTGCCCGCGCTGCCGAACACAGCGATCACCCGGCCGCGAGCCATTCCCCGCGCCGCGGCGATGGCTCGCTCCAGCGCGTTGGGCGTGTGGGCAAAATCGACCACAACCAGAAATGGCTGCCCCCGGTCGATACGCTCCATGCGGCCGCTGAGGTCGGGCACGCTCTCCAGCCCGTCGCGAATGGTCTCCGGCACGACGCCCAGCGCGCGCGCCGCCGCGGCCGCGGCCAGCATGTTGTGAACGTTGAACACCCCCGGCAGCGGGGCGCGCACCGGCAACGGCCCGGCCCCGGCCAGACGCAGCGTCAGCGCCGTCTCGTGGGGGCCGTAGGCGATATCGGTCGCCGTCGCGTCCAGTGGGTCAGCGTCGCCCGCCTCCGTTTCGTTCAAACCGTAGCGAGTTACATCCAACGGCCGCCCGGCCAGGAACTCCTGCAACGGCCCGTAAGAGCTGTCGTCGCGATTGATCACCGCCATCCGCCGCAGCTCGACCTTTTGCCGGTTCAGGCTGGGCACGCGGATCAAGTCCTGCAGCAGATATTCGAACAGGCGGCGCTTGGCGGCGAAGTAGGCCTCGTAGCTGCCGTGATAATCCAGATGTTCATGGGTGATGTTGGTCACCACGGCCATATCGAAATCCACGGCCGCCACGCGATGCTGGGCCAGCGCGTGGGACGTCACCTCCAGCACGCAATGGGTCAGCCCGGCGTCGACCATTCGCCGCAAATAGCGCTGGATGACCGGCGATTCCGGCGTGGTCACGTGCAGCTCCAGCAGTTCCTCGGCGCCGCCGACGTCGGCCTTGATGGTGCTGAGCAGCCCGGCGCGAATGCCGGCCGCGCGCAGGATGTTGAACAGGATGTTGGATGTGGTGGTCTTGCCGTCCGTGCCGGTGACGCCTATGACGACCAGTTGGCGGCTGGGAAAGCCTTCCCACGCCGCCGCCAGCCAGGCCTGCGCTTCGGCCGTATCAGGGGTCTGGAGATAGGCCACGCCGGGCGGCACAATGACGCCGGCGGCCGCGGGCGATCGTTGGGCGAGGATCAGACTTGCCCCGCGCTCGATAGCCTGCCCGATATAGGGATGGCCGTCGCTGCCGGTGCGCACGCGGGCAACGAACGCCGCCCCCGCCACCACGTCGCCCGATTTCTCGGTGAAATAGCTGATCGACACGTCCGGCCCGTCATAAGCCGGCGGTTGGGGGTGATGGGTCTCGTGAACGGCCGCGGACCAGGCCGCCAGCAACTCGCTTAATTTCTGCACACGTCACTCCTTTCGCCCGAAAAATCTCCCACACTGCCGGTCGTCCGCGGTTGCAGTTGGTCCGCGAAGCCGGGTTTCCATTTGACAGATACCTCTGGACGGCTAGAATCGCAAATTAAGGTTAATCAGGCAACCAATTAGACGGCAAGAGTAAACCACGTGCCCCAACAAGACGCGGCCGAGAGCCAACCCGACGAATTACCGCCGGACGCAAACCAACCCGATGGCGTCCCGGTCGAGCCGGCCGCTCCTCAACGCGAACCCGACGGTGAACCGGCCGTCGGGGTCAAGACTGACTTGACCTTGATTGAAGAGACATCGATCGACGCGGTTGAGACTGGCGTGATCGCGGCTGAAGAGGTCTCGATGGAAGCGGTCATAAACGACATGACAACGGCCGACGTAGAAACGGCCGAGGTGGTCGAGATCGACGTGGTCGCATCTGGTGAAACCCTGCCCGACGAGAACCCGCCTGCGGCCGCCGAGCCGGTTGAGCCGCCGTCACCGGTCAAGGAACCGCGCCGCCTCTCCCGTGCCGATCGGGAGACAATTGACCGGCAACAACGCCGCTTCTCGGCTTGTGGCCGTTGCAGCTACTTCATTGCTGACTGCAAGGTCTATCTGGGCGAAGAGGGATTGCAGACGGCCATGCTCGCCGTGCGGGACGGCTGGCTGCGCCTGGAAGGTGACAGGACGTTCGACCGGCTCATCATGAACTCATACGGACTCGATCTGGGGGCGGATTACGATAGCCTCGACGCCACGTGCCCCGAATGCCGGCGGCGGTTCGTCGTCGTCAATCTCCCCGATAGCCCTACGCGTCTGAAAATACAGGTATAAGCCGCGCAGGCTCAGCTTCCCCTTTGCCGCGCCGCCTCGAACAGGATGATCGCTGCCGCCAGCGCCGCGTTCAGCGACTCCGTTGGATCGTGCATGGGGATGGTCACGCGGCCGGTCGCCAGCGCGTCGGCCGCCTGACCCGCGCCGTGAGCCTCGCCACCGATGAGAATCGCCGCCGGCCGTCGCCAATCCACGGCGGTGTGGGCCGTTCCCTGCCGCGCCACGGCCAGCCATACGTCCAGCCCTGCCGCCAGGCGGCCGATCTCCGGCCAGGACGCAGACCGCACCGGCAGTCGCAAGAGCGCGCCCATGCTGCCGCGCGCCACCTTCGGGTTGTAGGGGTCGACGCAGCCCGGGCCTAGCAGGACGCCACTCGCCCCGGCGGCCGAGGCCGCGCGCAGGATCGCCCCCAGGTTGCCCGGATTGCCCACTGCGTCGAGGATGACCAGCAGCGACGGATCGTCGGGCCACGGGCGCGGCTCGGCCGGCAGCACAGCCAGCACGCCCGGCGCGGTCTCCGTGTCGCTCATGGCGGCCATCACTTCATCGGTGACGGGAACGGCCGGCCCCAGCGCTGTCGCCAGCGCCCGCCCCTCGTCGCTCTCCAGCCAGGCGGCCGTAGCGTAGAGCTGCCGGGGGACGTGATTCACTGCGGCCAGTTCACGCATCCAGCGCGTCCCCTCGACGACAAACGCATGCTCCTCGGCCCGGTAGCGCCGGTCGGTCTGCAGACGCCGGACGTGTTTGACTTGCGGGTTGGCGCGGCTGGTGATCATGGGGCAAGTATAATGGACGAACCGGGAATTAAAAATCAGGAACGGCGAATCGGTAACCCTTAATTTTTGCCTGGTTCGTCATGGCGCGGACGGGCGCATCACGCCGGGGAGATAGTTGCGGGGGTAATCGTCCGGGAAAGGCGTGGCCGTCGCTGTCGGGATGGGAGTCGGTGTTGGCGTTGCCGGCTCGCCGACGTAGAAGGTGTGACTGTAGGTCCGGCCGTTGAACTCGACCTCGAACCGCCATGTCCCGGTCATCACGCTGGCGGGAAAATCGTATGACCACCACCATTGCGACAGGGCGTAATGGGCTGGTTTGATGGTTTGCGACCATTGGGCGAAGATCGCGCCGTTCGGGCCGCGGATGCGGTAGAGGCTCGGCAGGGTGTTGAGCTGGTCGCGGTAGTAGGTCGAGAAGGTGATGCGGTCGCCAGGCTGGAATTGGATCGCCTCGTTGGTATCGTCCGGCAGTGGGCAGGCTTTCCAGCTAACCGGCCCGGTGCCGGTCATCAGCTTATTGATGGCCGAATCATAATAATTTGGTTGCGACGCCCACCACGAACCGCCTTCGAGCGGGTTGCAACTCCCGATGTAGGGGTCGAGCAGTTGACCTTGATAGTCGTGCAGCTCAAAATGGAGATGGGGGCCGGTGGAATTGCCGGAGCTGCCCACCAGACCCAGATACTCCCCGGCCGACACCATCGACCCGACGCCCCGGGTCGTCAATGAGCCGCGCTTCATGTGGCCATACCAGGCGATGGAGCCGTCCGCGTGGCGAACGTAAACGGCATTCCAACTGTTGCTGTTAAAGTTGCAGCTCTGGTCGGGGTTGCCGTCCCGCCGGCCAACGATGACGCCGTCGGCCGCGGCGGCGATGGTCACATCTCCCGCGGCCATCTTGTTCCAGGCGAAAGGCCACATGAAAATGTCTGTTCCCTTATGGCCGCTGTAGGTTCGGCCGCCGCAGGCGTAATCGGTCAGCTTGTTCGGTATGTCCGGAGTGTGGTCGACGAAGCCGGTGATCGCATGATAGCCGGGGTCGGTGAAGCCGTCGCGTGCGGCCAGCGGCCAGTCGAGCGCGATCTGCTCGGTCGCGCGTGGCTGGGTCAGCGTTCCCGCAGCGGTTAGCATCCCGATGTTGGCGGCCAGCATGGCCTCGATCTCCGCCCGTTGCGCGGGGGATAGATAGTCACCATCCGGTGGGACGACCTCTCCGCCGCCGGAAGCCACCAGTTGCAGACGTGTCGTCCCCGCCGTCGTCATCGACGCCGTCGTCAGCGACGCCACCGGCCCGGCCATGAGCATGATGACGAGAAACGTCGTCGCGGCGAGCAGGCAACAGGCGGCGACCCGTGCCCTGGTGCTATTCCTCATTCCTTCCACACCCATCATTGTACTCTACCTGATCGAGACCTGACAGGTGAGTAGCGCAGGTCATGATGTTCCATGGCGATTGTGATTGCGATGACGAGCGTTCGTGCCCAATAAGCCAAAACGGCGTATAATCGTGGTGGATTGTGTGTTCCCTGCCGGCGATCGAAATACGACAGGGATTCCGACACCGCACAAGATTCGACCGGCACATTACCCTGCGACCATCCGCTGCCATGATTGACGAAAAAGCGGTCTGGGACGATATCTGGCCGGTTGTCGAGCGCCTGATCTCCGCTACCGTCGCCGAAGACACCCCGACCATCCGCCCATTGCTATACCCCAACAGCCAGGCGGCCGACGCCCTGGATATATTCGGCTTCCCGGCTTTCGATATCCTGCTCAAGACGGTGCTCGGCCATAACCGGCTGGGTCTGACCCGTGCCATCGAGGGTGACGACGGCCGGGCAGTCTTCATCGAGTTCGCCTGGCTCGACCCCAAATCCGGGAGCGGCTACACCGGCGTGGATATGGTCACCGTGCGGCTGGACGCTGTGAGGCCGGCGGCCGACTGGCTGGTGACGGAGATCAACCCAACGAATGCCGACCTGCCGCTCAATGGCCCGCACGCCACGAGCATCCTGGCAGGAACGCAGGCGTTGAGCGAAGACGGCAAATTGCCGTCGGAGCCGTGGGTCCTGCCGGTGGCGTTCATCGCGGGGTCGCTGCAATTACCCCTGACACCGGGCGCGGCGGCCGACCCGGTGGAGAAGCTGCTTCTGCCCGGGATGCAGGCGCGAAAGTTCGGTCCGTTTTCGCAGATCTACGCCCGGCGTCTCTGGCGCGACTTTGTGGCGACGGGGGGCGAGATCGACCCCGCCGAGCGGACCGGGGCGTGGGCGGCGGCCGTCGAGGTCATCATAGGCGAGCAATCCGGCCGGAAGGAGACGCAGGCGACCGTCGGCCGCCATTATCGCGTCTCGCTGGGGGGTGTGGCCAATCGCGTAAATCATATCCGGCGGGCGTTGGGCATCGATGGCCTTGACGCGCGCTACAGCGAATTAATCTCCACAGAAATTGTCTATAAGGAGTCAGACAAATGAACAAGAAAACCGTTACCGATATCGACGTCAAAGGCAAGAAAGCCTTTGTGCGGGTCGATTTCAACGTCCCGCTCAGCAGCAAGGACCCGAAAGACATCATCACCGTGACCGACGACACGCGCATTCGGGCCGCGTTGCCGACACTCAACTACCTGCTGGATCACGGCGCGGCACTCATCCTTGCCTCGCACCTGGGACGGCCCAAGACGGCCGAAGACGTGCAGTTCGCCATGAAACCAGTGGCCCAAAAGCTGGAGGAGGTCATTGGCCGGCCTGTGAAGTATATCCCGGCGGTGATGAGCGACGAAGTGAAGGCGGCCGCCGCGGCCCTGAAGCCGGGCGACATCCTGCTGCTGGAGAACACCCGCTTTCACCCCGGCGAGAAGAAGAACGACCCGCAGTTGTCGGCCGATTTCGCCTCGCTGGCCGATGTCTATGTGGATGACGCCTTCGGCAGCGCCCACCGCCCCGACGCCAGCGTCGACGGCGCGGCCTACGCCATGCGCGCCAAGGGCGGGCCGGCCGTCTCCGGCTTTCTGATGAACGCCGAGATCTCGGCTCTGGGTATCGCCGTGGAAAACCCGCCACGCCCCTATGTGGCCATCATGGGCGGGGCCAAGATATCCGACAAGATCAAGCTCATCGAGAACCTGCTGGACAAGGCCGACAAGATCCTCATTGGCGGTGGCATGGCCAACACCTTCCTGAAGGCGCAGGGGCACAACATGGGCAAGTCGCTGGTGGAAGAAGAGGCACTGCCGGAGGCCAGACGACTGCTGGAGATGGCCGCCGACCGGCTCATCCTGCCGGTGGACGTGGTGACGGCGACCGAGGTGTCGGCCGACGCGCCGTCCGAGGTGGAGATGATCTGGGCGCTGTCGCCGGACGCGATGGCCCTCGACATCGGCCCGGCCACGCTGGAGCGCTTCAACGCCGAGTTGCAGGGAGCGCAACTGGTGATCTGGAACGGGCCGATGGGCGTGTTCGAGGTGGCCCAGTTCGCCAACGGCACGAACCAGCTGGCGCAGATGCTGGCCGCCATGGTTGATCACGGGGCGAAGGTGATCATCGGCGGCGGAGACTCGGCCGCAGCCGTGCGCAAGGCGGGCCTGACGGACAAGATGACCCACGTCAGCACCGGCGGCGGGGCCAGCCTGGAGCTGCTGGAAGGGCGGCAGTTGCCGGGTGTGGTGGCGCTGGACGGGAAGTAGAAAGATGCCCCACAATGATGGGGCATTTCACGTTCGTCAGTTAGCTACGACAAAGATGCCCGCTACTTGTCATGATTAAAAAGCTGTTGATGTCGGACAATGGCCTTGATTTCAGATTGTCAATAAGATAATATTGTTTTTAGTAAATTACTAAAAGAGGACATTCGGATGGATCAACTCGTGAAAGTGACTCGTGGCGGGCAGGTGACCCTTCCCGCTCTCCTTCGACGAGCCGCCGGCATCGATGTTGGAGATTACGTCGAGATCAGCGTGACCGAAGAAGGACTGATACTCAGGGCCAAGCAGATGATCGACAAATCGCAAGCGTATTTCTGGACGGCCGGCTGGCAAGCTGCCGAGCGGGAAGCACAGGCCGACATCGATGATGGGCGAATTAACGGCTTTGACTCAATTGAAGATTTAATCGCCGATTTGGATAGCCAAGATTGAGATGCAGTTCGTCCGCACCGAACGATTCAAACGTGCTTACCAGAAACTCGAACCGGCTGAGCACGAGTTGGTGAAGAAGGCACTGCGGCAACTGGTCGCCGATCGCGCTCACCCCGGCTTGCGAGTCAAGCGGATTCAGGGGACGGCCGATATTTTGGAAATACGCGCCGGCCGCGACATTCGTACCACATTTGAAATAACCGGCGAAGCCTACATCTTTCGCAACGTCGGTCACCACGACGCGACGTTGCGAAAACCGTGAGATGCGTCAAATAAATAGGGTGTCGCCCCTCTATGCGTATGTCCGTTCCCGCCTCAGCTCCTCCAACCACTGCCTCTGCCAGGCTCGTTCGGCCGCCAAAGCCTCCTCGCCGCTACCGGCGCGGTAGATCGCTCGCAGTGCATAGATAGCCGCGCCAGGCGCATGACCACTCGTGTGAGCTGTCGCCACCGCCTGCCCCGCTGCTCGGGCGGCCGAGCGCGCCGGGTTGTCCTCGCCCACCTCGCGCGCGGCGGCGTGGGCGTCCAGCGATGACTTGCGGATGACAGGCATGTGGAACTCGCCCGTGTCGATCCATGCCTGCAACGCCTCCAGCGCCCGGCGCGGCCGCGGGTCGTCGGGAAAAGCAGCTTCGAACCAGGGCATCACCCGTTCGGCGCAGTCGATAGCCCACGCGGCCAGTATCTTGTGATCGGTTCCCTCGACGATTTTCCGCAGCGCGTCGACTTCGGTGGTGAGGGAGAGTTTAGGCTTTTTCATGGACTGGTCTACATTGTTGAGTAAGCCTGAATTATAGTTGTAAAGTAGAGATCAGGTTATCTGTTCCTTTATTTATAATATGTGTGGGGCTAAATGTTATAGTAAGGCTCGACTACCGGCTCAGCAGTTGAATGTAACTGCCCCTGACTTGCCTTAAAGACGAGGAAATCAATGCCCCACGAACTCCCCCTGACCAAAACCAACCGCCTCCGCCTGTCCGAGGCCTTCCGCCACAACCCGCGAGTCGATTGCTCCATCGATTGCGTTGTCGAGGGTCAGATGGGCCGCGCCTATGTCGATGACCCGGAGAACCCCACCGCCTGGCGCATCACTGTCGGTCCGTTCTGGTATTTCGCCGGCGACGCATCCGGCCCCGGCGGCCTCGCCCTGCTGGCCGAACTCCCACCCTGGAATATGCTCATGCCCTCGCCGCCGGGATGGGCTGCCGCCGCCAAAGAGACATTTGGCGAGCGGCTGGTGACCTTTCCGCGCTACAGCTTTGACGCCGGGAGTTTGTCCGAGGCCCACCTGGGCGCCATCCTCGACGCCTCGCCCCATCGCGACCGCGTCCGGCGCGTCGACGCGGCGCTGCTGGCCCGGCCCGATAACTACGTGGAGTTCGATGATTTCGACTCGGCCGACGATTTCCTGGCGCGTGGTGTCGGCTACACCCTGATGGTGGACGACAAGCTCACCGGCGCGGCCTACTCCTCGCTGGTGTGCAACCGCGGCATCGAAGTCAGCCTGTTCATCGACGAGCCGTATCGGCGGCTCGGCATCGCGACGGCCATCTCGGCCGCGCTGTTGCTGGAATGTGTGCGGCGCGGCCTCTGGCCTAATTGGGACGCGGCCAATCCGGAATCCTGTACGATTGCCGAGAAGCTGGGGTATACACCGGCCGGGACGTATGAGTCATATTTCTATCGGCCCGAAGCGTAGCGCGCCTCGGGAAGTGAAGCCTGCCAAGGAGAACGCATGTACGGTTTAATCGGCAAAATGATTGCCACCCCCGGCGAGCGCGACGCGCTGATCGCCATCCTGTTGGAGAACGTCAGCGGCATGTCCGGCTGCCTGAGTTACATTGTGGCCAAAGACCCGGCTGACGCGGACGCTATCTGGATCACTGAGGTATGGGACAGCGCCGAGAGCCACAAGGCGTCACTGTCGCTGCCCGCTGTTCGCGACGCCATCACCCGCGCCCGGCCCCTCATCGCCGGATTTGGGGAGCATTTTGTGACTGAGCCGGTCAGCGGACAGATAATTTAACCTCTTCCTCTTTCAGCGCCGCACGTATCTCCGTCGACGAAACGTCGTTGCGGAACATCCCCGCCGGGATGGCCGCGAACAGCCCGGCGAACCCATCAGGGATCGCCAATTCGCCCAGTTCCCTGAAGCGGCTGTCCTTGTCCTCCCGCCCGGCGACGAGGAAGTGGTTGCCCCGGTCGCGCATCTCGGCCAGCGCGGCCAGCATGGCGGTTTTGCTGTCGCCGTAGTAGCGCGGCTCGATGACGCGCGCGGCTGTGTCGAACCCCACCACGAACGTCGCCGCCGGATAGAGGCGCGACTTTTCAACAAACGTCGGCGCGGTCCCGGCCACAACCAGCCAGCGCCCGGCGAACTGGCTCAGCCGCTCGAGCAGCACGGCCGTCTCCAGCGGTGGTTTATCGACATTGACGGCCGATACCTCGAAGGCCACCGGCACTCCCAGCAGCTCCGCCGCCGTCTCAGCCAGACCGGTGTGCCCGGCGTGCAGCGGGTTGAACGAGCCGGACAGGAGAGCCGTCGGTGGTGATTCCGTCATTAACGCGCCGTCCGGCTCGATGCCGAACCAGCGCACCTCGCCGCGACGCAGACGCCCGGCCTCGGCGGCAAAGTCGACACTCCCGGAAACGAGCGAATCGCCCGGACCGAGGGGCAACGGCGGACGAGCCGCCACCCCGCACGCCTCTCCCAGCGCGTCGAGGATGAGGCGGCTGACAAGGCCTTCCTCTCCGGCCCGGTCGCGCGCGTCCTTTTCCAGGTGGAGCGCCCAGGTGGTCAGGCGGCCGGGCGTCCAGGCGGCGACGTGGGCGCGGTGTTCGCCGCGCTTGGGCCGGTCGGTGACGATGGCCGCGGTGCAGGCCAGCCCCACGATGGGGAAGGTCTCCAGTTCGCGCAGGTGATGGGCACGAGCCAGCGCCCGCCCGGCCATCCGGCGACCGGTTTCGACCGAGACGTACTGCTCCGGGGTCCGGCCGAGAAACTCGTCAAAGGAGTCAGCGGCATAGGGGATGAGCGCTTCCAGCAGCGTGCGCGACGCGCCGGGCACGCCAAGCAGGTCGGCCAGGGCCTGGCTGCCCGCGCCGGCGGCGGCAAACACGGCCCGTGGCGGGCTGTCGTGGATGGCCTGGATGAGAGATTGGATGGCTGGGTCCATGGGAGCGCTCTGGAAACCCGGTTTCTGCCGGATTGTTTGTATCAGATCAACTGTTCAATACTTTGTTCATTCACCGCCAATTCCCTGTTTTCTCAGGAAACAAGAGGATCGGGCGGCTATTCATTGTCTTCATCCGGCCCGGCGGTTGGGGCGAACCCGTCCGGGCGGCGCAGTTCCGTGCCGAACATCTCGCTGCGCCGGGTCGTCCACTCCGCGCCGCCCTTGTCGTTGCTCAAGTGATCCATGAAGCCGCCGACGCGGCTGTCTAGCAGGTCGATCTGATGCAGCAGCACGGCTTCCAGCGTCTTGGGCACCACGGGCGAACCCCACTCCTGCGTGCCGTGATGTGAGGCCATGAGGTGGATGAGTTGTTGCAGCTCGGCCGCGGGGAAGTCCAACTCGGCCGCGGCTTTTTCCACCAGCACGATGCCGCGCACGATGTGGCCGACCAGGCGGCCATCCTCGGAGTGGTTGAAGCCCTCTTCCATCTCGTACTCGTAGACCTTGCCGACGTCGTGGAGAAGCGCGCCGGTCACCAGCAAGTTGACATTGACATGAGGGTAATGATTAGCCAGCAGGCGGGCGATGGCCGCCATGCTGAGGGTGTGTTCCATCAGGCCGCCGATGCAGGCGTGATGCATGCTGCGGGCCGCGGGGGCGTTGGCGAAGCGCCTGGCGATCTCGCCCTCCAGCAACAGGTAGCCGGTCAGCGTCTGCCACGGTTCGGCCAGCGCGCCGATCTGCTCGCGCAGTTCGGCCAGCATGGTCTCCCGCGGGCGGCGGCTGGCGGGCAGGAAAACAGACAGGTCCATCTCGCGGGCGCGGGCCATCTCGGTGATGCTGACCTGGATGGCGTCCTTGTATAGGTTGACGCGACCGGTGATCAGCACGGCCAGCCCCGGTCGCGCCCAGACATCGACGGTCAGGGGCACGTCCCAATAGACGCCGTTAATCTGGCCGGTGCGGTCGCGCAGCGTGGCCAGCAGGAACGGGCGACCGTCTTTTGATTGGCGGCGGACAACATCGTGGAGCAGAAACGGCTCGGCCTGCAATTCAGTTCCTGCCTTCAAATCGCCAATGTATTTCGTTTTGATAGCCACACTCTCGCTCGATTATGGATTTTGTCGCTGGTATTCTAAAATGATTCCGGCAATTGTCGCGCAATTATACCCGGTATAAGGCCGGACGCATGTGGATGGGCGGCCGTTGCATGAGGCAACAAGGCATGAAAAGGATCATCGTCGGTCTATCGGGCGCGAGTGGCGTCATCTATGGCATCCGTTTGCTGGAGGTTATCCAGGCGCTGCCCGACGTGGAAGCGCATCTGGTCATGAGCACGGCCGCGGCCACGACCATCCCCCTGGAGACGGATTACGCACCGGAAGAGGTGCGGGCGCTGGCCACGGAGGAGTATCGCTTCAAGGACATCGCCGCGGCTATATCGTCCGGCTCCTTCCGCACCGACGGAATGGTCATCCTGCCCTGCTCGATGAAGACGCTGTCGGCCATTGCCTATTCCTACAGCGATAACCTGTTGACCCGGGCGGCCGACGTCGTGCTGAAAGAGCGACGCAAGCTCATCCTCTGCCCGCGCGAGACGCCGCTGCACCTCGGCCACCTGCGGGCCATGACGCTGGCGGCCGAGTTGGGCGCGTATATCGTGCCGCCCATGCCCGCCTTCTATCACCGGCCGCAGACTGTCGATGACATTGTCAATCAGACGGTCAATCGCGTGCTTGATCTGCTCGATGTCACCCTGCCGGAAGATCTGTTCCGGCGCTGGCAAGGCGGGCGTTGGGCGGCGGAGCAATAGGTCAGTGATCAGTAGGTCAGTGGCCGGTGAGTCAGTAGGTCAATGGTGTCGATTCGTCATTAATTTATGAGTGCTGAAGTCGCGGCGCGTGAATATCTGGAGCGTCATCACGTGATGACGCTGGCAACCCACGGCCCGGAAGGGCTATGGGCAGCGGCCGTGTTCTATGTCTCCGACGGCTTCGAACTCACGTTCCTCTCCGCCGGCCACACGCGCCACGCGCGGAATATGGCCGCCTCGCCCGCAGTCGCGGCCACAATCCAGGAGGATTACGCAGACTGGGCGGCCATCAAGGGCATCCAGCTGGAGGGAACGACGCGACAACTGGCGGGCGACGAACGGGCAACCGCGATGGCGCGTTACGCCCGCAAGTTCAGGTTCCTGAACCAACCGATCGCCGTCGTCGAGTCAGCACTGGCGCGGGTCAACTGGTATTGCCTGACGCCCTCGCGGCTTTACTTTGTCGATAACAGCCGCGGTTTCGGCCATCGGGACGAAATCATTTTGCCGGGGACCTGACCGGTACGACCCACCCGTCCGCTCAGGGTTCAATAGTCCTGGTCATCCGGCCGCTCGGCCGACAGAAAGCCGATCGTCTCCATGCCGTTCAGGGAGTAAACGCCGTCGCCGACGACGCGCCACACCGTGTTGCCCGCCAGGTCGACAATGAAATCTCCTTCCAGGCGGCCGCTTGGCTCGTCGTCCATCGTGAACAGATTGTTGCCGATCAGATAACCGAATTGCTCGCCCTTGGGGCTAATCAGACCGCGCATGGGTACACCTCCACCCGTGTCAATGGGGCCTGGCGGATCATCGACCTGTCAGGCCTTGATGATCTAGGGGACGACAAACGTCGCGATCACCTGTTCGCTCGCGTCGAACAGGGTCAGTTGCTCGCCGCTGCGCCAGACCGGCGCGCCCAACCCCCAATGCAGGTCGCCGACGGTGTCGGTGCCCGCTCGTGTGTGCAGAAACACGCCCGCCCCCTCGCCGAAGATACTCACGTTGCCGAAGGTGTAGACGTTGCTGTCCTCATCGCGCACCTTCCAGCCGAGGAGCGATTGTTCCTGCGCGCCGTTGTTCACCAGCTGGACGGCCTCGGTCTCAAGGACGCCGGGGTCCAGGACGCCGGCTACCGTGATCGTGCCGCCGCTGCCGGCGGCCGCCGGTTCGGTTGGGATGGGTGAGGGCAGGGCCACGGACGTTTCGGTCGGCGCGACTGTCGGTTCGGGGATGCCGCCGACGGGGATGGTCAGTTGCTGGCCGACGGCGATGAAATTTGGGTTATCCATCCCGTTGACGAGCATGATATCGTCGACGCTCACGTCGTACTCCTGGCTGATGATGTTGAGCGTCTCGCCGGCCTGCACCGTGTGGATCACCGGCTCATTGGCGGCGGCCGCGGCCGTGGCGTCGGGGGCGACGGTGCCGGAGGGCGGCGCGGCGATGTTGGGCGTGGGCAATACGCCTTCGGGAAGCGCGGCAACAGTCGGTTCGCCGGCCACACCATTCTCGCCGCGATTATCCCACCAGAAGAGGATGGACAGCACGACCACCGCCGAAACGACGATGTTCAGGAGCAGAAACGGGAGCATCTGGCGAAAGGACATGCGTTTATTGTATCGTTATAGAAGAGTTTTGTCAGCGCGTCAGAAGTCCGGGACGACGCGCAGGTCTGCCCCTACCCGTCATTCGTCACGATGCCCATTGCGGCTGCGGCCGTCTCTTCCGGCGTGGCGGCCGTCTCCAGCATCCGCACGCGAATGCCCAGCGGGGCGAACTCCCGGGCGCAGGCGCGGGTGAAGGCAGGCAGCGCAGCCTGCGTGGCGACGTAGGCCGCGTGGTCACCGGTTACCACTTCGGGGGCGACGAGGTTGACGATAAGGCCGGAGTAGCCCGGATCGGCTCGATGGTGATCGGCCATGACCCGGCCAACGAGCTGGCTCATGAAGAATACGCCCTTCACGTTCACGTCCAGCACGCGCATCAGCTCCCACTCATCCATGCGGAGGATGGTGGCCGCGGGTGAAATGGAAGCGCTATTGATGAGGATGTCGAGCTGCCCCCACTCGGCGCGGGTCGTCTCGATGAGGTGGACGCATTGGAAGCGGTTGCTGACGTCGGCCATGATGCCGGTGGCCTGACCGCCCGTCTCCCGCAATTCGGCCGCGACGCGATGAGCGCGATCGGGGTTGATATCGTTGACGGCCACCCGCGCGCCGGCCGCGGCCAGCGATTGGGCGATGATCTTGCCCGCGCCGTGGCCCGCGCCGGTGACGATGGCGACTTTATTTGTTAGATTGATGGATGGCATATGGCGGATGATAGCGGTAATAGACTCTCTGGGCGACTATTATGCTGGGGGGAATTGTTGAAGTTTGCCAACGACCTGAATTCGAAAATTGGGGATAACCCTGACAGGTTCGAGTGAAGTTCGTCCCGAACCTGTCAAGGTCATGTCGACTACATGGAAGGTGTCATTGATGAAGGTGCCGTGTATGACGCTGTCTCATCCGCACGGTCGCGCAAGAGCACGATCCCAAGCCAGACGAACCAGATCATTTGCCCCAGGCCGAAAATTCCGATCAACATTTCGGTTAACCCTGGATTAAGGGAAGTAACCCCTGCCGCGCCGACCAACAAACCGAGGATGTTTAGCCCCTTGGGAAGCCCGCCGGCCCGCAGCGCGGCCAGGCTGACCAGCAGCATCCAAAGACCGCCCAGGATTTCGCCGTTGCCGTTACCCAGTCCGCTGGCTACGATCTCAATTCCCTGCCAGGCCAACGCCGCCTGGGTCGGGTCTGTGGCATGGAGCGCGATGACAGGAGCGATGCCGGCATTCGAGACCATGCCGCTGGCGATCAGCGAACCGGCCCAGATGATCCCCAACGCGGTTGCCGCTTGCATGAGTGCCGGCGCGCCGGACTTCAACCTGTCGTACAGCGCCAGCGACAGGACGACCAGGAAAATGCCAAAGAACACATACATGTGCAAGTTGGTCGAAAAAACGACCATCGGTTTCTCCACGAGCAGTGCCACTTTTTGGGCCGGGTCGGTGATGCTGGGGTAGTCCAGGACGACGAGAAAGATCCCCATTCCAATCAGGTAAGCAACAGCCATATACAATGCGGCGTAACCACCGGATTTCTGTAAGGTTTTCATTGCAACCATTCTCCTTTTGTTTCTGAATGAGTCGAAATTGAACAGCCTACGACACTTTCTACGTGCCCGACGCGGTACCCCAGAAGGGTTACGAGCGCAATAGTCACAAGAGCGACTGCGAACACGGTTGCAAATTCAGTGACGAATTTCATGAAGTTCATGCTCTGTTCGCCTTGATGGATCAGGCTTCCACGTTACGCCATCTCCATGCGATCCAGATGATCAGCGATAGACAAATCACTTCAACCGCGGCGATAAAGATGTAGTGTGGATAGGTTAATCCACCGCCTATAACAAAGACAATCGTGATAACGCTCGTAATGATGTTGGCCCAACGATTCAGGCCGTACTTCAATACGCGGGAAAGAAGGATCATCAAAGTCGAAACCTCCATCATGACAGCGCCGCTCAGCATCAATACCGGAATCGTGACGCCGGCGCCGACCGCGGTTTTCGCCAGTTCTTCCGACGCGCCGGGGATGTAGAGCGAAAGGATGTCTGCTTTCAGCATGTTGATCATGACCACGATCCATAGGGTGGAGAGCAGGACTCGTGTGTCGATCCTTTTCGTAGGGGTTGTGCTGATATTCATTGGTTCTCCTTTTTTGAATGATGTAGACGGGTTTCATCAAATGAAACCCGGTTGACCGAGACCAACACCATGCCCAGGTCACGGATTTTTTTAAGCAGGCCATGCAGCGCGGCCTGATCCGCCACCGGACCGGCCAGGAGGGTGTTGCCTCCCTCTTCCGGCGAAACAGTCAGACCTTCGAACCACTCCATCCATTCCGGGGATAAATGGCCGGTAATCCGGATTTCGTAAATATCAGGTGGCGTATCCATGTTCGTCACTGCTGCCTTAATCAACGTCACTATACCGGCAAGGAAGTATTGCCGGACAGCAACTAAAGTATTGTGTGGAGTATTGTTTTGGAAGGAGACGGGCTATTCACCCGGGGGACAGGAGCGGAGAGGGAAGGAGGGAACGGGAATTATTTCAGGACTGGAGCAAGCCCAACTCACGAGCGCGTGCGACAGCCTCGGTGCGGTTTTGAGCCTGTAGTTTGGCAAAGATTCGCATGTTATGACCCTTGACCGTGCTGATAGCCAGATAGAGCTGTTGGCTGATCTCGCCGTTCGATTTGCCGTCGGCAATGAGACTTATGATTTCGAGTTCGCGGTCTGTGAGGGGTTCGATGATCGCGGTTGTTTTGGCTGTTATCATGGGCTGCGAAGCGACCTTCGCCGGTTTCGCGAAAGCGGCCACAATTTTGCCTGCATAGCTGTTCAGGGGATGGGCGGTCCGGGTTTCCCTGAAATTCAGCAGCAGCAGACGCATCGCTTCGCCCTTGTCAATAAAAATGCGTAGATACCCCTCCGGCTCAGCCAACACCAGAGCTTGTTCCAGCGTGACAAGGGCATTGCGCCGACTACCCTGTGCCTGATGGACAAGCGCCTGTGTCAACAGGATTTCGATCACGCTCCCGGTCCGTTTTTGTGTTTCGGCCAACGTCAGCAGGCGCTCCAGCAAGTCGTTGATCCCGGTGAAGTGACCCTCGGCAAACCGCACCTGAGCCAGGGTGAGATGTTCGTACTCGGCCAGGTAGCGGACTTCATCTCCCGTTGCAATACCCCGCTCCCGTGCCCAAGCCTGGGCCCTCTCCAGTCGCCCTTGCTTGAGGTAGATCCGTGCCTTGCGCGCGGCGATGGGTTGCAGGATGGGAATCGGGTTTTTGACATAGCCCCGCCGAGCCTCGTCGAGCCATTCGAGCGCCGCATCCCACTCGCCGGCGGACTCGCTTAACCGGGCCTGTGCCAGACTCCAGCGGTGCTGCCAATCTATCAAGGTGGTGCGTTGGCCCAGATCGGCGGCGGTCTGAAGGTGCAGGGTCAACGCCGCCTCGTCCCCTTGCTCATGGGCCAGCAAGGCTAACCCTAAATGGTGATGGGCGGTGATGTTTTTCGCGTCCGGGCCAAGCGTGGCTGCCCGCCGGATGCCCTGCTGGAGGGATTTCTTCGCATCGTTGAGGCATCCCAATATCACTTGCATATCAGCCACGGCAAAGGCACTTGCGGCCACAAACATGTGGTTACCCAACCTTGCCATATCATCCATCCAGACGTGAATGGCGCGCAGTGAAGCCTCCAGATCGCCGGTGGCCCAATGCGTAAATCCCAGGGTGATGACTGCCGTGGCAAGCAGGAAATTGTCCTCTCTCGAAAAATGTTGAATGGCTAGCTCGGCGTATTTGATCGTCGCGGCCAGATCGCCTTCATTCTGGGCGTTCTTGGCGCGAATCAGGGCAATCGTCCCCGGCAGTGATTCTGACTCAGCCTGATCCGTCATTCCGGCAAGCGCGAGCTCGGCGTTTTGCAACCAGATTTCACTCGACTCCAGGTCACCGACATCCGAACAGGCCCATGCCAGTTGGACACACAACCCGGGCCGGGAGTGGACGATTGCATCGGGCAGATTTTTCACCCGGTCAAGCCAGACGGCGGTCTGAAAATTACGATCCATTACTTGCCAAACGGCTTCTGCCAGACGCGCCGCCCGCACAAACTCCCCGGCCGTCAGGGCGTGCCGAAAGGCTTCGAGCAGCAGACCATTCTGTTCATACCATTCACTGGCACGGATGTGCAGTTCGGTGATTCCACTTGACGGGAGATTCTGTTCCAACCGTTGGCGCAGTAAATCTGCAAAGAGGTGGTGATAGCGATACCAACGCCTCTCGTTATCCAGGGAGATAAGGAACAGGTTGGCGTGTTCGAGAAGTTCCAGGGTTTGCTGGCCAATGGCGTCGGGGAAGATCGCTTCACACAGGGAGGCACACATGAGCTCCAAAATGGAGGTGCGCAAAAGGAAGGCCTGTATGTTGTCGGGTTGCCGGTAAAGCACTTCTTCCAGCAAATAATCCAGCACAAAACGATGGCTGCCGGTGAACGCCTGTATAAAACCGGCGACGTCTTCCCGGCCTTGCATGGAGAGCGCGGCCAGTTGCAGGCCGGCAATCCAGCCTTCGGTGCGAGTCTCTAAAGCGGCGATGTCTTCAGCCGAGAGGTTCAAGCCCATCACCCGGTTGAGGAACTCGGCCGCTTCACCGGGCGTAAACCGCAAGTCGGCGGCGCGCAGTTCGGTCAGTTGCCCCCGGGCGCGGTAGCGGGCCAGGGGGAGGGAGGGGTCCTCGCGGGTGGCGATGACCAGGCGCATCTGTGACGACAGGTGATCGAGCAGAAAGGCAAGCGCCTGGTCGATTGGTTCGGAATCGATCAGATGATAATCATCCAGGACAAGGATGAATTCATTCGGGACGGCGGCGATTTCATTCACCAGGGTCGCCAAGAGAAATTCATTGATTGCCATCGGCGGTTGCGACGTTTGAATCGCAGCCAACACCCCATTTCCAATATCGTCGGCAATCGTTTGTAAGGAGGCGACGAGATACGTGAGAAAGCGGACCGGATCGTTATCTCCTTCGTCCAGCGACAACCAGGCGACCGCTTGCCCGCAACCGGCAAGCCATTCACTGACCAGCGTGGTTTTACCGAAGCCGGCGGGGGCGGAGATCAGGATCAACTTGCGGTGCAGCCCCTCATTCATCCGCTCCATCAGGCGTGGGCGGAGGACTGCTTTGGGCGGCGGTGGGGGAACGTAGAGCTTGGTGACCAGGATTGCGGGCATCATCACTTAATTATATAACAGGCAATCCCTTTAATGATCTGACAGTCTCCAGGCTCGGAATTGGCAAAATCTGACAGGTGCCAAACGGGATTTATCACGGCGCATGACGAATTCCAGTGATATTCGTTCGAACATGTGTGATTTGTGCCAAATCGTGAACTCAGGTTAGCATAGCAGCCTTAGATGCGACCGGGCGCAGGGATCCAAGAGGTTGCCAACCTACGGCCGTTGCCACCCATCGCTCGTTGACCTGTCAGGTTGAGTACAAGGTTGTTATCACTGGAGCAAATGCACAATCCCGTTCCAACCCAACCGTTTGCCATGATGCGCTACTACCTGCGGCCATATCGCCGCCGGGTGTGGCTGCTGACCATCCTGCTATTGGCGAGCATCGGCCTGCAACTGCTCGCGCCGCAACTGCTCGGCCGCTTTGTCGATGAGGCGTCCGGCGGGGACGGCGGCGCGAGCCGCCTCTACGCGCTGGCCGGGTTGTTCTTCGTCGCCGTGCTGATCCAGAAAGCGCTCTTCCTCGTCACCGTCTATCTCACGGAGGACCTCGGCTGGGCCACCACCAACGCCCTGCGCGCCGACCTGACGGCCCACGTCCTGCGGCTCGACATGGGCTTCCACAAGCTGCGCACGCCCGGCGAACTCATCGAGCGTATCGACGGCGACGTGGGCCAACTGGCCGAGTACTTCTCGGAGATCGTCGTCAGCCTCGTCGGCAACGGCCTGCTGGTGGCCGGCATCATCGTCCTGATCTTCCTGGAGGATTGGCGGATCGGGCTGGTGGCGCTGGGGTATGCGGTCGTCATGGTGACGCTGCTGCGGGCCGTCCAGAACCGCATGGTGAAGCTGTTTACCCGCATCAGCCAGGCCTCGGCCGAACTGCTCGGCTTTCTGGAGGAGCACATCACCGGCACCGAGGACGTCGTGCCCAACGGCGGCTCTGCCTACGTGATGGCCCGGCTCTACCCGCTGCTGAACACTCACGCCGCGCTGCGCACGCGCACCTTCACGCTCAGCACCGTCGTCGGCGCGACGAGCACGCTGCTCTTCGTCGTGGCGCTGGCCGTGTCGATGGGGCTGGCCGCCTCGTCGTATCTGGCCGGAGCCGTCACCATCGGCACGGTGTTTACCCTCGTTTACTACGTCGGCCTGCTGGAATCGCCGCTCGACTCCGTCCGCCGCCACCTCAGCTACATCCAGCGAGCGCTGGCCGGCGTCAACCGCACCCGGGAATTCTTCGACCTGCGGCCGGAGGTGCAAGATCGCCGGACGCCGGCGGCGGCGGCCCTGCTCCCCGGCGCACCGGGGGTGGTGTTCGCCGGGGTCACGTTTGCCTATAAAGACCGGAGGGGAACGGCGAATGAGGAAGAGGGCGCGGCCCACTCTGCGCCTGACACGCCGGCCGTGTTACGCGACGTCTCCTTCGCCCTCGCACCCGGTCGGGTGTTGGGCGTGCTGGGGCGCACCGGCAGCGGCAAGACGACGCTGACCCGGCTGCTCTTCCGGCTCTACGACGTGGACGCGGGAGAGATTCGGCTGGGCGATGGTCAACATTGGGCAGAAATGACGAATGACGAATTACGAGCGACGAATGAAGAGGAGATCGCCGCTGTCTCTGCTGATATTCGCGACTTCGCCCTGTCCGATTTGCGTCGCCGCATCGGCATGGTGACCCAGGACGTGCAGCTCTTCGCCGCCACCGTGCGCGATAACCTGACGCTGTTCGGCAATTACGACCCGGCGCGGCCGCAACTCCCCGACGAGAGAATCCTGGCCGCGCTGGAGACGCTGGGCCTGGGCGATTGGCTGCGCGGCCTGCCCGACGGGCTGGACACGATGCTGGAGAGCGGCGGCAAGGGCCTCTCGGCCGGGGAGGCGCAACTGCTGGCCTTCACCCGTGTCTTCCTGCGCGACCCGCAACTGGTGGTGCTCGACGAGGCGTCGTCGCGGCTCGATCCCGGCACGGAACAACTGCTGGAGCGGGCCATCGACCGGCTGCTGGACGGCCGCACGGGCATCGTCATCGCCCACCGCCTGCGCACGGTGCAGCGCGCCGACGACATCCTCATCCTGGAGGACGGCCGCGTCGTCGAGTTCGGCCCTCGCGCCGCGCTGGCCGCCGACCCCCACTCGCGCTTTTCCCGGCTGCTGCAGACCGGTCTGGAGGAGGTGCTGGCATGAGCGCGCCGGACACCACCCAACCAAAGTTGTCGGTGTTCAGGGGCACCTGGGCGCTGATTCGCTTCCGGCCACGCTATTTCGCCGTCAATCTGATCTTCGTCGTGATTGTCATTGTCACCGCGCTGATCCCCGGCCTAATCACCCGGCGATTCTTCGATGAATTGACCGGTGAAGCGCTGGCGACCATAGGCATCGCGTCCCTGCTGGGGCTGCTGGTCGCCGTCCAACTGGGCCGCATGGTGGCCAACGTCCTGGGCGAGTGGGGCGGCTGGTCTGTGCGCAGCGTCAACGGCGTGTTGTTGCGGGTCAACTTCATGGACAACATCCTTTCCAAACCCGCGGCGCGGCCGATGCCGGTCGAGTCCGGCGACGCCATTCACCGCCTGGAGCGTGATGTGGGCGACTACGCCGACTTCCCCACCTGGATACCCCAGGAAGTCGGCGAGGGGATCTTCTTCCTGTTCGCCGTCGCCATCATGGCCCGCATCAACCCGCTGATCACGCTGGTGGCTGTACTGCCGCTGGTGGCCGTCTTCTTCATCAATCGTGTCGCCTGGCGGCGGTTCCTGCTCTATGACCGGGCTACGCGGGTGGCGTCCAGCCGCGTCACCGGCCTGCTGGGCGAGCTTCTGGGCGGCGTGCAGGCGGTGAAGGTCGCCGGCGCCGAGAGCGGCGGTCTGCGCTACTTCGACACGTTGAGCGAGACCCGCCGCAAGGCAGGCGTGCGCCAGAACACCTTCCTGACGCTGGCCTTCTCCACCGGGCAGAGCATGGGCGACATCGCCGTGGCCGTCGTCGTGCTGATGGCCGGTCAATCGCTTCAGTCGGGCGCGATGACCGTCGGCGACTTCACACTGTTCGTGTCCTATCTGACCCTCGCCGTCAACTTTCCGGCCAACCTGGGCAGCTTCATGTCGGAGATCGCCCAGCAACGCGTGGTGCTCGACCGCCTGCAGGAGATGCACCCCGACGCGCCGCCGGAGAGCATCGTCGCCCACCGGCCGATCTACGAAAAGGGCGACGCGCCGCGCCCAGCCATGCCGCCCAGGACGGCCGCCGGCCGGCTGGAGCGGCTGGATGTGGTGGAGCTGACGTACATCCACCGGCAGGGGAGCGAAGCGTGGGAGAAAGGGAGAAGGGGAGAAGGGGAGAAAGGGATCGCCCCTTCGCCCCTTCACCCTTTCCCGCCTTCTGCCCCAAAGGCAGGCATCACCAACATCACCTTCACCCTTGCCCGTGGCTCCTTCACCGTCATCACCGGCCGGGTGGGCAGCGGCAAGACGACGCTGCTGCGGGCGCTGCTGGGGCTGCTGCCGCCGGATGGGGGCGAGGTGCGCTGGAACGGCGCGGCCGTGGGCGAGCCGATGACCTTCTTCGTGCCGCCGCGCTCGGCCTACACGCCGCAGGTGCCGCGCCTGTTTAGCGAGTCGCTGCGCGACAATATCCTCATGGGGCTGCCGGAGGCGGAGGCCGGCCTGCAGCGGGCGTTGCGGGCGGCGGTGCTGGAGCCTGACATCGTCACGCTGGAGGCAGGGCTGGACACGGTCGTGGGGCCGCGCGGCGTGCGTCTCTCCGGCGGGCAGGTGCAGCGGGCGGCCGCGGCGCGTATGTTCGCGCGCGACCCCGACTTGCTGGTCTTTGATGACCTTTCCAGCGCCCTCGACGTGGAGACGGAACAACTGCTGTGGGAGCGGTTGGTGGACGAGGCGGGCGAGGTACGTCCGACTTGCCTGGTCGTCAGCCATCGCCGCCCGGCGCTGCGTCGCGCCGACCAGATCATCGTGCTGGAGGGCGGCCGGGTTGCCGCGCGGGGCACGCTGGACGAGCTGCTGGAATCGTCACCGGAGATGCGGCGGATATGGCATGGGGAGATCAGGAACGGCCAGTGACGGATGAAATGTTGTCTATGCTCGCTCTGCTCGTCGGGAAGTGGCAATGCGCGAGTTCGATCAAACCATGATCATCGACACGAGCTACTGCAAACACAAAATCATCGATGTCCACGGCCAAACCGGCGTGGCCTGGCTGGATGCCCTGCCGGGCCTTCTGGCCGGGTTCGCCGCCCGCTGGTCGCTGGAGGTTCTCCCGCCGTTCCCCGTCCCGTCCTATAACTATGTCGTGCCGGTCGTCGGGCCGGGCGGCGAGCCGCTGGTGCTGAAAGCCGGCGTGCCCCACGGCGAGTTGTGGAGCGAGATCGACGCGCTGCGCGTGTTCGACGGCCGCGGTATCGCCCGGCTGCTCGACGCCGACCGCGAGCGCGGCGTGCTGCTGCTTGAGCGTGTGCTGCCCGGCGACCCCTTGCGCCGGATCGAGGAGGTTGACCAGCAGGTAGATGCTCTCGTCGACGTGCTGCAGCGGCTCTGGCGGCCGCTGCCGGAAGGGCACTCGTTCAGGACAATCCCCGACCTGGCCCGCGGCTTCGAGCGTCTGCGCCGGAGGTTTGACGGCGGCTACGGCCCCTTCCCGGCGCGTCGTGTCGAGCGGGCCGCAGCGCTGTTCCGCGAGATGGCGGGCAACACGGCCGCGGCCATGCTCATCCACGGCGACATGAATCCGGGCAACGTGCTGCGTGATGGGAGCGGCTGGCGGGCCATCGACCCCAAGGGCTATGCGGGCCATCCGCTGTGGGATGTGGCCACGTTTCTGAACGACCCGCCGGTCTGTCTGTGCCGGGACGACCTGACCCGGATGCAGGCGCGGCGAGTAGTGACACTGGCCGAAGCATTAAACGTGTCCCGGTCGGAGGTGCTGGCCTGGGCCGAGGCTCACGCAGTGCTGTCCGCCTGGTGGAGTTATGAGGATCACGGCGTGGGCTGGGAGCCGGCGCTGGCTCTGGCGGAGATATACGAGGAGTCCCAACGACCTCTGTAGCCCCCCGACCTTGTTATATATGCCGGTCAGATCGGTTGACCTGGTGGTTTCGATGCCCTGGGCGCGGCCGATATTTACGCTGATTGCTTTCATGAATACCCTCTATGCCGGAAGTCCGGCGGTATTCGACCGGGCAACGATCTTTCCAGGTGGCGGCGTGCCTATTGATCGGTTCGCTTGTAGGTTTTTGATCGGGCATGTATGGCATCGGACCGCACCATCCACTCCGATCCGGCGAAACCGGTTTCTACCAGCTGCGCGAAGATCGGGGCATCCGGGTGGGGATTGATCGTCACTGAATCGTCGGAGTCAAAAGGATAGATTTCGGCCGAGCCGCTCAGATGAGCGTAGAAAACCTCTTCGCCGCCGGGCAAATAAATCGGCCCTTCGAAAACCGGGTCTTCACGCCTGACGGGAGTGGTTTTGGTTCCCATCCGCGCCTCGAACAATCCCCGACCGCTTGCTGATACACCTATCCGAGCCGGAAGTTGCTCCGTGGCAGTCAGGACGGCCAGGTGGTAGGGCGTGCGGAAGAATGCGCGTTCGGCAAAGGCCAGCAGGCGCGATGAATTGAAGGCATGGGCCAGGTACGCCCCGCCGACGTTGGCCCCACCGTCATCACTGACCACCACCGAGACAGACATCTCGCGGAAGGGGATCCCGCGAAACCTGGCTTCAATCGCCGTTAGAAGCAGTGAGGCGCGACCGTTATCGTTGTAAGGAACGAGATTCATTGCCCGCAGCCGGGCGCTCCAGCTCGCAAGATCGGCCGTGCCTGTCAGGGCGACTTCGCGAACGCCGGTGATGGTCGAGATATAGGCGTTGCGGTCACTCACCGGGAACTGGCTCCCCATCATGCTCGCGCCAGCGCAAGACCTCGCCGCCCTGCCCCAGAAGAACACTGCCGGGGAACACGCGCAGCCGCCACGGTTCCAGGCGTAGCGCGGCGAATGCTTCGGCCGTGGGGCCGGGCCAGGCGGGCACGATGGCCGGGTCATAGCCGACCGGTTCGGGGCTGTCGCGCAAAAGGTTCCAGACCATCACCCGGGTCTCGTCGTCCATCAGCAATGCGGCGCGACACTCGGCCACGCAGGTGTCGTGGGTGGGCGACCAGTAGCTCACCGAAACGTATGGATGAGCGGCCAGGTGGGCGCGCTTGACCGGCGTCGGGCCGGTGGCGATCCAGCCGATCAACCGTGTGCCGTCCCAGTGCCAGACCGGATGCAGAATGCGCGAGCGTGGGCGACCATTCGGATCAACCGTGGCTACGCTGGCCCAGACGATGCAATGGGCCATGTTGACAAAAGCGGGGACAACCTGGCTGAGTTCGTGCATGATTTATTGACTCTGATAGTTCATCGAAAAACTTGTATTGACGAGTTTATGAACATTATCATAACTGATCTGCCTCCGGATCGTCGATGGTGGTCAGTTCAGCCAAAAGCAGGTTAAGCTGCGGGCCTATGCGCTTTAACTCCTCGCGGTGGGCCACGGACAGTCGGGCCAGCATCTCGTGCCCTTCGGGCGTCAGCGAGACGTAAACCTGCCGCCGGTCTTCCACGCCCGATTCCCGCGCCACCAGCCCGTGGGCCACCAGCCGGTCGATCAGCTCCACGGTGCTGTGATGGCGCAGTTGCAGGCGTTCGGCCAGCTCGCTCATCATCGCCTCGTCGCGCCCCGGCAGCCCGGCAATGGCCAGCAGGGCTTGATGCTGCCGGGGGGTAATGCCCGCTTCGCGCGCGGCCGCCTCGCTGAAGTGCATAAACTGGCGCAACGCATAGCGAAACGACGCCAGTTTTTCATATTCCGCCTTGCCGATGGGTTGAGCCATTTCCGTTCTCCCGCGCGATCGGCTTCATCGCCGTCCGCGTTGATTCTATATCAATTGACAGCCGACAGGTGAATCAATTCGACTATTGAATTATATCGCATTACGATATATTATATCACCTTGCTAAATTAATCTCCCTTGAGGCAATCATGATTGATCAACCAAATCTGAATCCATGGAACGGCCCTGATGTCCGGCCGTCCAGATCATTCCGAATGATTTATGTCAGCGTCCTGGCGGCCGGCATCGGCGTCGTGGCCGGGGTGTTGGCCTATCTGCTTTTCTCGCTAATCGGTTTGTTGTGGAACCTCGTCTTCTTTCAACAGGTTTCCACGGAGATAAATGACCTGACAACAAATCCGATCGGCCCGTGGATGCTGGTCGTGCCGGCTATCGGCGGGCTTATTGTGGCGCTCATGGCGAAATACGGCACGTCGAAGATCAAGGGGCACGGCATCCCGGAGGCGATGGAGGCTGTGCTGGAGAACCGCAGCCGGGTCAGCCCGCGTGTGGCCATCTTCAAGCCCATCGCCACGGCGGTAGCCATCGGTACAGGCGGTCCTTTCGGCGCGGAGGGGCCGATCATCCAGACCGGCGGTGCGATGGGGTCGATCCTGGGCCAGATCGTGCAGACAACGGCCGTGGAGCGCAAGGTGTTGCTGGCCTGTGGCGCGGCGGCCGGCATGGCCGCCACTTTTAACACGCCCATCGCCGCCGTCATCCTGGCCATTGAATTGCTCCTCTTCGAGTTCAAATCCCGCTCATTCATCCCGCTGGTCATTGCCACGGTCATCGCCACGACGATGCGCATTCCCTTGCTTGGTCGTGGAGCGCTGTTTCAGGTATCCATACCCGACTTCGGCATCCCGACCGCGCTGCCCTTCTATCTGTTGCTGGGGTTGATGTGCGGGCTGGTCGCGGTGGGATTTTCGCGGGCGCTCTATCTGGTTGAGGAACTGTTCGAGCGGTTGCCGATTGGCGAATTCTGGCACCCGGTCATCGGTGGTCTTGGGTTGGGCCTGATCGGTTTCTTTGTGCCGCGAGTCCTGGGGGTCGGTTACGACACCATCCTGGACATTCTCAACAACCAGCTGACGCTCAGCGTCTTGCTGTCGCTCATGATCTTCAAGGCCCTGGCGCTGCTCGTGTCGTTGGGGTCGGGCACGTCGGGCGGGCTGCTCGCGCCGCTGTTCATGGTCGGAGCGGCCATGGGCGGGGCCACGGCCATCATCCTGAACCAGTTGATACCAGGGCTGAACCTGTCTCCGGGGGCGTTCGCGCTGGTAGCCATGACCGCCATATTCGGCGCCGCCTCGCGCTCCACGTTCGCCTTTATCATCTTCGGTTTTGAGATAACCCAGGACTACAACGCCATCCTGCCGCTCATGCTGGTCGGTGTGATCGCCGATGCCGTGGGCGTGCTCCTCATGCGCAACACGATCATGACGGAGAAACTGGCCCGGCGCGGGCTGCGAGTGCCGCAGGAATATGAGGCCGACGCGCTCCAGGGGGTGACAGTCGGCGAGATGATGGTCGCTACCACGCTCCACCTGCATGAGACTATGCGGGTGAAGGAACTGACCGACCGTATCGCCAAGGGAGAGCCGGACTACGTGCGCCACCAGGCGTTCCTGATCGTGGACGGGGAAGAACATCTGACCGGTATCATCACCCGCGGCGATCTGCTGGCAGCGCTCGACGAACCGGCCGGTGGCGATCTGACCGTGCTGCAGGCGGGCACAGCCACGCCCATTGTCGCCTATCCGGATGAGATTCTCCACGACGCGCTCAGCCGGTTATTGCAAAACGACATCGGCCGCTTGCCGGTGGTGAGTCGGGAAGACCCGCGCCGCGTCGTGGGCTATCTGAGCCGCGGGGCCATCCTGCGGGCGCGACAACACCGAATCGACGAAGAACACTCCCGCGAGCCGGGCTGGCTGGACCAGCGCCGGAGCGGCAACACCAGGTCGAAAGCCTGACGGATTACGACAAGTGAAGTGTGGCCGGGTTGGCGGTCAGGTTATCCGCCGACCCGGCAAGCATCACTAAATGCGTTGCGCCCGGCAACCTCCTCTTGCTACAATCGCCAGCGCTATGAGTGAGATGGGCGAAGCGGAAGAGAAGATTGCCCCAACCATCCCGACCAGCGCCTGGGTCGCCGGTACGGCCACCGTGCGCGGCGATGTGACCCTGGGCGAGGACGTGAGCGTCTGGTTCTCGGCCGTGTTGCGTGGCGACGAAGCGCCGATCACCGTCGGCGACCGGACGAACATTCAGGACGGGGCGATCTTGCATGTGTCGGCCGGGTTTCCGTGCGTCGTCGGCCGCGAGGTCACCATCGGTCACGGAGCGGTCGTCCACGGTTGCATGGTCGAGGATGGCGCGCTCATCGGCATCCGGGCGACCGTGCTCGATGGGGCAGTAATCGGTGCGGGGGCAATCGTGGGCGCGGGGGCGGTGGTGCCGCCGGGAATGCACGTGCCGCCGGGGATGTTGGCACTCGGCGTCCCGGCTAAAGTCGTCGGCCCGCTCTCCGACGCGCAGCGCTCGGCCGGGCCACGGGCGGTGGGCAACTACCTGGTGCGAAAGGAAGCGTATCGCGGAGGGAAATATTAAAGGGACGGTTTTGGCGCGAGTAGGCAGGTCTCTTCTTCGGCCGGATGCCCTTTATTGTTATCCATAAGTTATGTGAGTGATCTCCGGCGCGTAGTATGTTTTTATTGGTGCGTCCTGGATTTCTTCCAGAATACCCACCGCCACAAGTTTCTTTACATCTGCACTTGCGGTAGGATATGAGACATGATGATCGGCTGCCAGGAGCGGAATCTGGACGACGGGCAAGATAAACAAGCGGTCGACAATGCTTTGTAACCGCCAACTTCCTCCCAGCGATCGAACTCGCTCTGAATAAGTGGTGGACAATTCAACCAGATTCGCACAACGCTGTTCAGTATCAATTGCTTGCTGAATAACCCCTTCGAGACAGAAACGGATCCATCCACTCCAATCGTTATGGGTGCTGACCTTCAACAAACGTTCCAGGTATTCGTCCTTGTTCTTGTCAAAATATTCACTCATAAAGAGCCATTGATCGCTCAATTTGCACCATTTGGTGATCATCAAGGCCAGCAGCAACCGTCCTACTCGCCCATTGCCGTCCTCGAAGGGATGAATGGCTTCAAACTGATAATGCATGATGAACGCATCAACAAGTGGACTGTACATGCGGCTGTTGTGACGGGCGATCTCCTCAAAGTTATCCAGTCGTTCCTGTAAATAAAAAGGAGGTGGGGGCACATATCGAGGTGGGCGACCAATCTGCACCTGGCCGCTTCGGAAAGTGCCCGGGTTTGAATCGGAGCCACGAACGCCGTCGAGCAAGTGACGATGCAATTCACGAATTAACCATTGCGAGAAGGGCACGCCTGCCGCGATCATTTTTAATCCGGTTCTTAAGGCAATCGAGTAATTTGCTACTTCTCGAACAGCGTTAGCCGGGTCGTCCGATGATCCCGGAAGAATGGGGTCCAGTTCAAACAACAGCAACTGCTGGGGTGTCGCATAGGTTCCTTCAAGTTGCGAAGAACGTTGTGCTTCACGATTTTCCAATGGGCGCAAAAGAAGACCAGGATTAGGCAGATGTCTCCCAATTCCCTCCAGTTTAGCCAATTCAATGTTAGCCTCCATTAATAGAGGCCACATGTCCACTGGCCATAACCAGGCAGGCGGCAGAAGAGCCGGCAAGAACGCATGACTTGCGCCTTGTACTCCTTCGACAGGGATCAAATCACCGGGTTTGTCATGAGAAAATTGTTCGATTTCCATTATGCTATTAAAGGAAATTTTAAGCGCCAAACAACGAATAAAATTTTCCGCCAAAAACTTTAATGATGCAAACCGGACAAGGTAGAAAATCTAGCCGATAGCTGAAATGGCTGATACGATACCATCGACTTGACGATTCACCACTACCGCATGATCGCCATCACCAGCCCCCAGAACCCACACATCAAGCGCGTCATCAAGCTCAATGACCGGCGCGCGCGGGACGAAGCCCGGCAGACGGTCGTCGAGGGCGTGCGCGAGGTGCGCCTGGCCCTGAGTCGGGGCATCGTGCCGGTGGAAGCCTACCTGTGCCCGGAACTGATCGACGGCGCCGAAGCCGAGGCGGCCGCCCGGCACCTGCGCACCATTGCCGCGTCGGGCATGACTGAACTGTTTCTTGTTTCGCCGAAGGTGTTCACGAAAATGGCCTATCGCGGCGAGAGCGGCGGCCTGCTGTTGGTCATTGCCTACCGCCCACACCGGCTGGATGAGCTGCAATTTCGTGGCAATCCATTCATTGTGGTCGTGGAAGAAGCGGAAAAGCCCGGCAACCTCGGCGCGGTGCTGCGCACGGCCGACGCCGCCGGCGCAGACGCGGTGATTGTGCCCTCGCCGGAGGGTGGTCGGGGTACGACAGAAGGTCGGGGCACCGACCTCCATAATCCCAACGTCATCCGCGCCAGCCTGGGAGCCTACTTCACCGTGCCCGTCGTAGCGGCGAGCAACGAACAGGCTATCGCCTGGCTGCGCACGCGGGGAATCGCCATCGTCGCCGCCACACCGGCGGCCGAAGCGCTCTACACAGCTACCGATCTCAGCGGCCCGGTCGCGGTTGCCATCGGCAGCGAGGCGTGGGGCCTCAGCGACACATGGCTGGCGGCCGCCGACCGGCAGGTTCACATCCCCATGGCCGGAGCCGTAGACAGTCTTAACCTGTCCGCCTCGGCTGCGCTGCTCATGTACGAAGTCGTCCGGCAACGAGCGACGCCCATCAAACCCTGATCTTCTTCCCCCTTCCACCCCTACCCCTTTCTTTCTACAATTGCCGTCCGGCCCAAAACAACCGATAATAGACTCGTCGATCATTACGACCAATCCGCGCCGGAAGCCCCGGTCGCGCTTAACAGTTCAAGCCCTGCCCGGTGACGCCGGGCATTCCCAAGGAGAAACAAACCATGTCCAAGCTCGTAAAAGTTGCTGTTACGGGAGCGGCCGGCCAGATCGGCTACTCCATCCTGCCGCGCATTGCCAACGGCGAGGTCTTCGGCCCCGACACCCGTGTGGCCCTGCACTTGCTGGAGATCACCCCGGCGCTCCAGGCCCTCGAGGGCGTCGTCATGGAACTCGACGATTGCGCCTTCCCGTTGCTCGACCGTATTGTCATCAGCGATGACCCGAAGGTCGCTTTCGACGGCGTCAACTGGGCGCTGCTCATCGGTTCGCGGCCGCGTTCGAAGGGGATGGAGCGCGGCGACCTGATCAAGGTCAACGGCCCCATTTTCGTCGGCCAGGGGCAGGCTCTCAGCGAAGTGGCTGCCGATGATGTGCGCGTGGCCGTTGTGGGCAATCCAGCCAACACCAACGCTCTTATCGCGATGAACAATGCCGGTGATATTCCGGCGAGCCGCTTCAGCGCCCTGACCCGCCTCGATCAGAACCGGGCCTACGCCCAACTGGCGCAAAAGGCGGGGGTGCGCGTCACCGACGTCAGCAACGTCGCCATCTGGGGCAACCACAGCGCCACCCAATACCCCGACTTCGAGAACGCGCGGATCAACGGCCGCCCGGCGATGGACGTCATCGCCGACCATGACTGGCTGCGCGGCCCGTTCATCGAGACCGTCCAGAAGCGCGGCGCGGCCATCATCGCCGCCCGTGGCCTGTCTTCGGCCATGTCGGCCGCCAACGCCGCCCTCGACCACGTCCGCAGTTTCCTGAACAAGACGCCCGATGGCGACTGGTTCTCGGCCGTGATCCCTTCCGACGGCAGCTACGGCATTGACGAGGGGTTGATGTTCTCCTTCCCCGTCACCAGCGACGGCAACGGTAACTGGAGCATCGTCCAGGGTTTGCCCTTGAGCGACTTCGCCCGCGGCAAGATCGCCGTCACGCAGGACGAGTTGCGCGAGGAGAAGGCGGTCATCGCCGATCTGCTGAAGTGATTCCGGGCGGGTCTGACAGATCTATACCAGTGGGAAGAGAGCCATATGATCAAGAACATTAACCACATCGCGATAATCGTGCCCGAACTGGAAGGGGCGCTCGATTTCTGGGAAGGGGCGCTGGGCCTGGAGCTGGCGCGAACGGAGTCAGTGCCCAGCGAGGGCGTTGATGTGGCCTTTTTGCCCGTCGGCGGCAGCAACGTGGAGTTGCTGAAGCCGACCGTGGCCGACAGCGGCGTCGCCCGTTTCCTGGAGAAACGCGGCCCGGGCATCCACCACATGTGCCTGGAGGTCGACGACATCGAGGCCATGATGACCCGCCTGCGCGAGCACAACATCCAGCTCATCAATGAGCAGGCGGTTGTCGGCCACGGCGGCCGCAAATACGCCTTCGTCCACCCGAAGAGCACGGGCGGGGTGTTGGTGGAGTTGTATCAACTGAATGAATAGAAGGTCAGTGATCAGTAGGACAGTAGATCAGTAGGTCAGTAATCAGTAGAACAGTGTGCGGTCTGTTTCGATGGGCTTTACATACCGAATACTGACCACTGACCTGCTGAACACTGATCACTGACCCATAACCGGAGAGTGAAATGAGTGAACAATACGACGTCGTAGTGCTGGGCGCGGGGCCGGGTGGCTATGTGGCCGCCATTCGCGCGGCTCAACTGGGTTTGAAGACGGCCGTTGTTGAGAAACAATACTGGGGTGGCGTCTGCCTCAACATCGGCTGCATCCCCACCAAGGCGTTGTTGAAAAACGCCGAGGTGGCCCATACCCTGAAGCACCGGGCCAAGGAGTTCGGCTTCAGCTTCGACAACCTGCAAATGGATTACGGCGTGGCCTTCAAGCGCAGCCGACAGGTGTCGGACCGGCTGGTGAAGGGCGTCGGCTTCCTGATGAAGAAAAACAAGATCGACGTCTACGACGGCACCGGCAAGCTGACCGGGCCGCACACGCTGGCGGTCAAGCTCAATGACGGCAAGGACGCCACCCTGGAGGCCAAAAACATCATCATCGCCACGGGAGCGCGGCCGCGACCGTTCCCCGGCGTTGAGTTCGACGACAAGGTCATCTCCTACGTCCCGGCCATTCTGGCCGAGAAGCCGCCCAAGTCAGTGGTCATCATCGGTGGCGGGGCCATCGGCGTTGAGTTCGCCTACATGTGGGTCAATTACGGTGTTGACGTCACCATCCTGGAGATGATGCCCCACCTGCTGCCCAATGAGGAGCCGGACGTCAGCGACACCCTGGAGAAGGCCTACAAGAAGCTGGGCGTCAAGTTCCAGACCGGAGCCAGGGTGACCGGCATCGAGAAGACCGGCGAGGGCGTCCGCGTCAGTGTCGAGGGCAGCACACCGCTGGAGGCCGAAGTTTGCCTCGTGGCGATCAACTTCATGCCCAACACCGAGGATATCGGCCTGGAGGTGGCCGGCGTCAAGCTGACCGAGCGCAAGAACGTCGCCATCGACGGCAACATGCGCACCAACGTGCCCCACATCTACGCCATCGGCGACGTGGCCACCGACTACCGGCTGGCCCACATCGCCTCGGCCATGGGCATCGTGGCCGCCGAGACCATTGCCGGGCACCCAACGATGTCGATTGACTTCCGCATGATGCCGCGCTGCACCTACAGCCAGCCACAGGTGGCCAGCTTTGGCTACACCGAGGCCGCGGCCAAAGAGGCCGGCTACGAGATCAAGGTCGGCCAGTTCCCGTTCCAGGCCAACGGCAAGGCGCTGGGCCTGGGCGAGCGCGATGGCTTCATCAAGATCATTGCCGATGCCAAGTACGGCGAGATACTGGGCGCGCACCTCGTCGGGCCGGATGTCACCGAGCTGTTACCGGAGCTGACGCTGGCGCGCAACAACGAGTTGACGGCCGAGGAGGTCGCCCGCAACGTCCACGCCCACCCGACGCTGAGCGAAGCGCTCATGGAGGCGGCGCATGGGGTGGAAGGGTTGCCGATACATGTGTAAGTGACGATTTGGAAACCGGGTTTCTTTCGGGGAGCCCGGTTTCTGTCAGCCGGCGGCCTTGACCTTCGTTCGGCAACAGGTGCTGCTTCAATGAATCATCAGGGATCCCCGGGAAGTGTTCGTCGCAATGGACGAGAACGGCTCCGTTAACGGCGGCCGTGGCGGCGACGAGCGAATCAATGGGTGGCAAACGAGACGCGGCTGTGCTTCGCACCTTGACGGATTGAACCGAAAATGCTTCAGTCACAGGGGGAGAACGGTGAATAGAAGCTTGTAGTATTCAACCACCTGCAGGAAATCTCACCCCCGGCCGCACGATAAGCGTGCGTTCATCACCAACTTCAAATTCCAGGCGCGTTCCCGGCTCCAACTTCAGCACGCTGACAATGGCGGCCGGTAAAGCGAATTGATTTTTGTCCGTGATCAGTGGCTCGAAAGGCCACAACTGCACCCCTTAAGCCAATTAAACCTCACAGACTTCAATTTATTCAAGGAGATGGGATCGTCGAATTTCTCGCTACCATCTGACCAATTTAAACCTCGATTAAACCCCATTTTTTGGTCTGCATATTACTTGTGATAGAATTCACATCATGGGAGAAAGCGGTTTCTCCCATGTGTTGTATTTATTGGCGCATCTTGCCGGGTGAGATTATCATCTTGCCAGGTTTCCCGACGAGTACCGTCATCTTAACCGGATCAACAGAGCGCGATTATGGATCAAACGCTTATCGACTATCTCCCTATCGCCGTCCTATTCGGCGTTGCCGTCTTCTTTGCCTTGCTGTTGCCGATCCTGTCCCTGAGCCTGGGACCGAAGCGGATGGGCAACCGCGCGTTGGCTCCCTATGAGTCAGGCATGACGGCCATCGGCGAGGCGCAACGCCGCCTGCCGGTGAAGTTCTACCGCGTAGCCGTGTTGTTTATCCTCTTCGATGTTGACATCATCCTGCTCGTGCCGTGGGCGGTCACCTTCCGCAATCTCGGCTACTTCGGGTTGGCGGCCATGTTCATCTTCATGACCATGTTCATCATCGGCGACCTGTGGGTCTGGAAAAAAGGAGTGTTGGAATGGGAGTAGAACAAAAGCTCGGCAATCTCGGCGTCGTCACCTATCGTCTGGAAGATGTCGTGAACTGGGGCCGCACCAACGCGATGTGGCCGATTCTGTTTGGCCTGGCCTGCTGCGCCATCGAGATGATGTCGACCCAGGCGGCCAACTACGATCTCTCGCGCTTCGGCATGGAACTTAACCGGCCGTCGCCCCGCCAATCTGACCTGATGATCGTGGCCGGGCGCGTCTCGCGCAAGATGGCCCCCGTCATCCGTCGCCTCTACGACCAGATGCCCTACCCCAAGTGGGTCATCGCCATGGGCGACTGCGCCTCGTGCGGTGGCGTCTTCAATAATTACGCCATCGTTCAGGGGGTGGACGAGATCATCCCCGTGGACGTCTACGTCTCCGGCTGCCCGCCCCGCCCCGAAGCCCTCATTGACGGCATCATGACGCTGCACGAGAAAATTCGCAACGACAAATTGACAGACTGGGCCTGACCTAATTACGAATTAAGACCAGGAACGCGCAATCCCTGATTCGTATTTCCTGACTGAGGATCACATGAAACGTGATGACATGGTAGTGGAGAAATTGCGGGCGGCTTTGGGCGATGCCGTCGAGGAAGTGAGCGATTTCCGCGGCGAGCGCACTGTCTACATCCGCAAGGACAGGCTCATCGACGCCTGCCGCCTGCTGCGCGACGACCCCGACCTGCGCTACAACTTCCTGGCCGACATCGTGGCCGACGACCACCTGCCCGACTACCCGCGATTCGCCGTAAATTACCATCTGATGTCCATGCCCAACAAGCACCGCTTGCGGTTGCGGGTATGGGTAGAGGACCCCGATGACGGCCCGCCCACCGCGGCCGACATTTGGGTCATCGCCACCTGGCTGGAGATGGAAGTGTGGGACCTGATGGGCGTGCGTTTTGCCGGCAACGGCAGCCTGCGCCGCCTCTTTCTGCCCGAAGATTGGCAGGGTCACCCGCTGCGGAAGGATTACCCGCTGGGCTACGAGGAAGTGCAATTCTCGTTTAACTGGCAGGAAATCGACGCCAAAAAACCTTATGCCAAACAGTGACCGGGCGTCGCTGACCGCCGGTCTTTGACCACTTTCGTTCGGAGTTTGATATGGGTCTGCTGATACCACAAGCAAGCGATACGATACAGGAACTTAGCGTCGAGGAGCTTCGCGCCAAAGTCGGCACGGGGATGGAAATCGTAGACGCTGAAGAACATATGTTGCTCAGTATGGGGCCGCAACATCCCAGCACCCACGGCGTGCTGCGCCTGCTGGTTGAACTGGACGGCGAGACCGTCGTGAACCTGGCCCCCGACATAGGCTTTCTCCACACCGGCATCGAGAAGACGATGGAGAACAAGCGCTACGTGAAAGCGCTGGTCGCGACGGACCGGATGGACTACCTGACGCCGATGTCGAACAACCTGGTCTACACCATGGCCGTGGAAAAGTTGCTCGGCGTCGAGGTCACCCCCCGCGCCAAAACCCTGCGGCTGATCCTGGCCGAGTTATCCCGGCTGGCCAGCCACCTTGTCTGGCTGGGCACCTCGGCGCTGGACCTGGCGGCCATGTCGGTCTTCCTCTACTGCTTCCGCGAGCGCGAATACATCCTCGACATCTTCGAGATGGTGTCCGGGCAGCGCATGATGGTCAGCTACATCCGGCCGGGCGGCCTCTGGCGCGATGTGCCCGAGGAGTTCGTGCCGGCTGTGCGCAAGTTGCTGGACTTCATGCCGGCCAAGATCGCCGATTATGAGGCCTTATTGACGCACAACCCGATCTTCGAAATGCGCACCCAGGGCGTCGGCACCATCTCCAGCGAAGACGCCATCGCCTGGGGCCTCACCGGTCCCAGCTTGCGCGCTTCCGGCGTCGATTGGGACCTGCGGCGCGACCAGCCCTACCTCGACTATGCGAGCTACGATTTCAAGGTCCCCGTCGAGACAGCCGGCGACGTCTACGCCCGCTACCTCGTTCGCATTCAGGAGATGCGCGAATGCCTGCGCCTCATCCGGCAAGGCCTTGATCGACTGAAACCCGGACCGGTAAACATCGATGACCACAAGATCGTGCCCCCGCCGCGAGCCGAACTGGGCCAGAGCATGGAAGCTGTCATCCACCACTTCAAGCTGTGGACGGAAGGCTTCAGCGCGCCCGAAGGGTTTGTCTACCAGGCCATCGAGTCGCCGCGAGGCGAGATCGGTTGCTATTTGCGCGGCAACGGCACCAACAAGCCGGCGCGCGTCCATTTTCGCGGGCCGTCTTTTGTCAACCTGGCCTCGCTGCCGTTGATGTCGAAAAACCGGTTCATCGCCGACGTCGTGGCGATCATCGGCTCCATCGACATCGTACTGGGCGAGATCGATCGCTGATGACGCGCCGGCGCACGCTATTACGTCTTCGCGAACTGACGTCAACGCGACAAGTTCTGGAGTGAATTGTGTTAAGGGAAAAATACGCTGACGAGATTGACGCCTTATTGGCCCGGTTTCCCCAAAAGAAATCGGCCGTCCTGCATTTGATGCACCTGGCCCAGAACGAGTACGGCTACATGAGCGACGAGGCCATGAAGGAAGTGGCCGAAATCCTTGATCTGGACCCGACCCACGTCATGTCGCTGGCCGGCTTCTACTCGCTCTATTATGAGGAACCCGTCGGCAAGTATGTGCTTGAGGTTTGCAACGACCTGGCTTGCGCCCTGCGCGGCGCGGACAAATTTGTCGAGATGGCCTCACGCAAGCTGGACATCCCCGTGGACGGCACAACCAACGACGGCCTGTTCACGCTGAAGACGGTCATGTGCCTCGGCGCTTGCGACCGCGCGCCGATGCTGCAATGTAACCTGAAGTTCTATGAGAATCTGGACGAGACCAAGTTCGATAACATGATCGCCGACCTGCGGGCCAGAGCAGCCGAGGGCGATGCCGATCCGTCCGTTGTCGAGCGTATTTTCAGTTATATCAAGTAGTTGAGTGGATGCCGCGCGTCCGGCGCGTCGCCGAATGAGTGGTTCCGGGGTTAGAGATATGGAATACGTATTACTGCGACATCGCGAGATACCGAACTTGAAAAAGCTCGATGTCTATCGTGAGCATGGCGGTTACGAGGGGCTGAAAAAGGCGCTTTCGATGACCCAGGCCGAGGTCATTGACCTGATCAAGGCCTCGAATCTGCGCGGCCGCGGTGGGGCCGGTTTCGGCACCGGCATCAAATGGAGCTTCATCCCCAAAAACGCGCCCGATACCTACGTCCTCATCAACACTGACGAATCGGAGACCGGCACTTTCAAGGACCGCGAGCTGATTGAGAATAACCCGCATCAGGTCATCGAAGGCGCGCTCATCGCCGCCTACGCCATCGGCTCCCGGCTGGTCTTTAACTATATGCGCGGCGAATTCATGGACGCGGCTTATGCGTTTGAAGAGGCGCTCCAGGAATGTCGCGCGGCGGGCATCATCGGCCAAAACATCCTCGGCAGTGACTACTCGGTAGATTTCTACACCCACTACGGCGCGGGAGCCTATATCTGCGGCGAGGAAACGGCGTTGATCGAGTCGCTGGCCGGCAACCTCGGCCAGCCGTGGTCGAAGCCGCCCTTCCCGGCCATCGAAGGCCTCTACAGCAAGCCGACAGTCGTCAACAACACCGAGACGCTGGCCAACGTGCCGATGATCATGGTCAACGGCCCGGACTGGTTTAAGGCAATGGGCACACCCCAAAGCCCCGGCCCCAAAATCGTATGCATCAGCGGCCATGTCGAGAAACCCGGCAACTATGAAGTGACCATGGGCATGACCTATCGCGAGCTGCTTGCAATGGCCGGCGGCATGCGAGGCGGCAAGAAGTTCAAGGCCCTGTTGCCCAGCGGCGGTTCCGGCCCCATCGTGGTTGAGGACGCTCTTGATGCGCCCCTTACCTATGAAGGCCTGACCCCCTTCGACTCGGTGATGGGTTCGGCCTCGCTTATCTTTATGGATGAGGACACCGATATGGTCTGGGCCACCCTGAAGGTAATCCACTTCTTTCGCCACGAATCTTGTGGCAAATGCACACCCTGCCGCGAGGGCACGTTCTGGCTGGAGCGGGTAGTGGAGCGCGTTTACTACGGCCGCGGCACCGAGGCTGACATTAAACTGCTGGAGAGCATCACCAGCGGCATGAAAGGCAAATGCCTCTGTGCCCTGGGTGAATTTGCAACCAGTCCCATCGTGTCGTCCATCAAGCATTTCCTGCCCGAATACAAGGCCAAGGTGGCCGCGGGAATGAACGGCAAGGTGACGCGAGCCGCGGCCGCGGCCGTGAGGTGATAGAGGAATCACATGAGTGACCAAAATAGCGTTATGGTGTCCCTGACCATCGACGACAAGGATATATCCGTGCCCAAGGGCACGCTGGTTGTTGAGGCCGCCAAGCTGCTCGACACCGAGATTCCGGTGTTCTGCTACCATCCCAAGCTTGAGTCTATTGGCGCGTGCCGCCTGTGCATGGTCGAAATCGGCCTGCCGGTCATCGATCGCGCCACCGGCGAAAAAGTGCTGGAAGCCGACGGATCCGTCAAACTGAACTTCGGCAAAGGTCAGGTGACCAGCTGCACGACCGTCGTCAGCGAGGGCATGGTCGTGCGTACCCAGACAGACGGCGTGAAGAAGACTCGCGCCGACATGCTGGAATTCCTGCTGACGAGCCACCCGCTTGACTGCCCTGTCTGTGACAAGGGTGGTGAATGCCCGTTGCAGGACCTCACGATGACTTACGGCCACGACACGAGCCGCATGGACTTCCAGGACAAGATCCGGCTGGACAAGCGCGTTCCCCTGGGCGAGCTGATCGTCCTCGACAAGGAGCGCTGCATCCAGTGCGCACGCTGCATCCGCTTCCAGGATGAGGTCGCCGATGATCCGGTCATTGAGTTTCACATGCGCGGCCGACGCCTGGAGATCGTTACGTTCTCTGATCCCGGTTTTGACAGCATCTGGGGCGGCAACACGACCGATATTTGTCCGGTCGGAGCGCTGACCACATCCGACTTCCGCTTTGGGGCGCGACCATGGGAACTGAACCCGGTGGCCAGTATCTGCTCCCATTGCCCGGTGGGCTGCAACATCACCATGGATACCCGCCGCGAGGCCGCTTCCGGCGGCCGGCGCGTCATCAAACGCATTTCGCCGCGGCAGAACGAAGCCGTCAATGAGATATGGATCTGCGACAAGGGGCGTTTCGTCCATCACTTCGCCGACGCGCCTGACCGGCTGACACACCCGCTGGTGCGTCGCGACGGCCGGCTGGAGCCTGTCTCATGGGATGAAGCGCTCGATTTCGTGGCCGGGAAATTGCAACAGCACAAGGCGGCAGTGGCGGGCATCGCCGGCGGCCGCCTGAGCAACGAGGATTACTTCGAGTTCCAGCGCCTGTTCCGCGAGGGCCTTGGCAGCGGGAACATCGATCTGGCGGAGCGGCGTCTGGCCGGCGGCGACGTGGTGGCCCAGGTGGGCATCGCGAGCGGCAGCAATCTCCTCGATTTGAAGAAGGGCGACGCCGTTCTGGTGGTGACTGCCAATTTGCACGAGGAATCGCCGGTCTGGTGGTTGCGCGTGAAACAGGCCGCCGACCGGGGCGCGAACGTGGTGGTGATCAATGTCTGCGAAACCCGCCTCGACAAGCATGCCACGCACGTCATCCGCTACGCGCCGGGCCAGGGGTTGAAGACTGTGAGCGACCTGCTGGCGCTGGCGCGGGTCGACACGGGCACGACAGGCGAGGGCGATCTCGCAGCCGCGGCGACCGCGCTCATGGAGGCCCAAAACCTGGTGGTCTTCTATGGGGCCGAAGGCTTGACCTATCCGGAGACTGACACGCTGGCCCGGATGCTGGCTAATCTGTTGTTACTGAAGCAGGGCGAAGGCGACGACGCCAAGGCCCACGCCGGACGCGTCAATAACGGCTTGATCCCCGTGTGGTCATACGCCAACGAGCAAGGCGCGTGGGACCTGGGCATCCATCCGGCCTACGGTCCCGCTTACAAAGCTCTGGCCGAACCGGGCCTGTCTGCCGCCGATATCTACGCCGGTGTCGACGACGGCAGCCTGAAGGCGCTTTTCGTGATGGGCGCGGACCCTGTAGGCGACGGGCTGATGAACGGCCGCGGCAAGTTATCCTTCCTGGTCGTGCAGGAACTGTTTATGAGCGAAACGGCCGCGCTGGCCGATGTTGTCCTGCCCGCCCAAAGTTGGGCCGAGCGCGAGGGCACCTTCACCAGCGGCGAGCGGCGCGTGCAGCGCTACTATCCCGCCATCCCGCCCATGGGCGAGGCGCGTCCTGACTGGCAAATCCTGGCCCAGATTGGCGAGCGCGCCGGGTTGGGCAAACCTCTGATTGCCGCTTCGCTGGCCTTCAAGGAACTGGCCAAAGCCGTGGCTCTCTACAAGGACATGACCTATCAGACCCTGTCCCGCGTCGAACAGCAATGGCCCATTATCAGCAGCACCGAATTCTATTATGGCGGCACGGCCCACATCAACTCTCAAGGGCTGGGGCAGCAATGGGCCGCAGGTGCTGAATCCGGCGTGCCCGCGCCCTACGATCTTCCGGCCGAACCGAAACCGACAAGCGTCGACGGCTTCCGCATCGTGCGTATTCCCGCGCTCTACATGCCGGGGACGCTCATCAACCATACGGAACTGCTGGCCCAGCGAGTGGCCCGGCCGACGCTTTATCTGAATCCGACCGACGCCGTCAACTTTGCCGACGGCGAGCCGCTGGCGGTGACCGTGGGCGACGAGACGTTTGACGTCGAGGCGGCCGTCAGCGATTCGGTCCCGGCCGGCCTGGGATTGCTCCGCGGCGTCCCTGGCGCGCGGTTGGCGGGCTTCGAGCCGGCAACTGTGACCCGGCGACCCGTGGCCGAACTGGTCGCGGCCGCTTAGGATAAGGAACACAAACTTGAACGAATGGTGCGACCCGGACGAAATGAAACAGTCTGATTCGTGTTTAACTCATTATTTGAAGAGGAGTAGCGTATGACTCCCGGCGAGATCGCAATTCGCGCATTGATTCTCGGTTTCATCATCAGCCTTGCCGTCATCACCGGCTTCGCCTATACCACGCTGCTGGAGCGCAAGGTGTTGGCCCGAATGCAGGCTCGCGTCGGCCCCAACAGGACGGGATATATTCCCATCCCCTGGCGCGGCGGCGAGAAACGCTTCCTGGGAGGCTTCATGCAGCCCGCGGCCGACGCGGTCAAGCTGTTCTTCAAGGAAGACCCGACCCCAGCCAAGGTCGACCGGGTTATCTATAACCTGGCCCCGATGCTGGCCGTCATCCCGGCTATCCTCATCCTGGCCGTCATCCCCTGGGCTCCTGCCTTTCAGCTTGGCCCGTGGAAGTTTCAGCCCTATTTCGCCATCGCGCCGGGGATCAACGTCGGCGTGCTGTTCATCCTGGCGGTCACCTCCATCGGCGTCTACGGCGTCGTCCTGGCCGGATGGGGATCGAACAGCAAATACGCCGTGATGGGTGGCATCCGCGCCTCGGCGCAGATGATCAGTTATGAGCTGGCGTTGGGCATCATCGTCCTCATTCCCATCATGATGGCTGATTCGATGGACCTGGGCGTGATTGTCAATGGGCAGCGACCGATATGGTACGTCTTCATGCAACCGCTGGCGGCGCTGGTGTTCTTCATCGCCGCTCTGGCTGAGCTTCAGCGTGCGCCGTTTGACTTGCTGGAGGCCGAACAAGAGCTTTCGGCCGGTTTCAATGTGGAATACGCCGGGATGCGCTTCGGCATGTTCTTCATGGCCGAGTACATGAAGATGATCTCGCTGAGCGCGATTTTCGCCACCTTTTTTCTGGGCGGCTACGGCGGACCGCTCGTCGACAAATTCCCGTGGTTGGGATTTATCTACATTTTTATCAAGATCGTCGCTTGCCTGTTCCTGATGATATGGATTCGGGCAACGCTGCCGCGATTCCGCTACGACCAGTTGATGGGTTTCGGTTGGAAAACTTTGCTGCCCATCGCCGTGCTCAATTTCCTGGTGACGGCGGTGTTGATCGTCATGGCCGAGGAAGGAACCCTGACGCCAATTATCGATTCGGTGACGCAGTTCTTTGTCGGCTAGATTTTTGTTGGTTTATGAAGTACCGCATGACCGAATGAGTGAACTGATGAAAATCACCACACGGCATTCGTCATTCGAGATTTAGGAGAACCCGCATGATAGGTGAGATTCTCAAAGGCATGGGGACAACGCTGAAGCATCTGTTCATCCCCCCGGTGACTATCCAGTACCCGGAGGTCGAGCGGCCGGTGCGCGATCGCTTCAAGGGTCGCCACGAGTTGAAGCGCTATGACAACGGGCTGGAGCGGTGCATCGGTTGTTCGTTGTGCGCTGCCGCCTGTCCGGCCGACGCGATCTTCGTCGAAGCGGCCGAGAACACCGACGAGGAACGCTATTCCCCGGGCGAGCGCTACGCCAGCACCTATGAAATCAACATGCTGCGCTGCATCTTCTGCGGCTATTGCGAAGATGCCTGCCCGACCCAGGCCATCGTGCTGGAACACGATTACGCGCTCAGCTACTACGACCGGGCCAGCGCGCTCTATACCAAGGAGATGCTGCTGGTGGACATACCGGTGAACGGCGTCCCTACACCGCAAACCACCCGACCGGGCACATTCACGCGGTCAATACCGGACATGGAAAACCCGAAATAATCAGGAATCAGGAATTAAGAATTGGGAAGCCTCTCCGGAAAATGCATCCACCGATTCATAAATTCCTGATCCATAATTTTTAATTGAATTGAGGCGACTTTATGATTCATCCCATACCATTCACCCTGCTGGCGGCCGTCGCCGTCGCCGCCGCCCTGGGCATGTTGACAAGCCGCAACGCCGTCCACAGTGCGCTCTATCTGGTGCTCAACTTTATGACGGTCGCAGTGTTGTATCTGGTGCTGAACGCGCCGTTCATCGCCATGGTACAGATAACCGTCTACGCTGGAGCCATCGTCGTCCTCTTCCTGTTTGTGATCATGTTACTGGGGGCGGATTTGTTGCGGGGAGTGACCGACGAGGTGCGCGGCAGCGAGCGCTATCATCGCTACCTCGCCGTGCTCCTCGCGCTGGTTCTCCTCGGCGTCTTCGGCTACCTGCTGCTGCAGAACAACTTCGGCGGAACGACGCTGAGCCCAACCATCGACGCCAGCCCGCAAGCGCTCGGCATTACCCTGTTTCAGGATTATTTGTTTCCGTTCGAGGTGACCGGCGTGCTCCTTCTGGCGTCCATCATCGGTGTGGTTATTTTCGGGCATACCCGTAAGCGAGGTAAGGAAAATGCCTAGCGCGGTTGATATTAACTGGTACATCGCCCTCAGCGGCATTTTGTTTGTCATCGGTGCGTTGGGCGTCCTCCTGCGACGTAACGCAATTATTTTGTTCATGTCGATCGAACTGATGCTCAACAGCGCCAACTTGCTGTTCGTGGCCTTTGCCCGTCATCTGGGCGAACTGGAAGGACAGGTGTTGGTGTTCTTCGTCATCACCGTGGCCGCGGCCGAGGTGGCCGTCGGTCTGGCGCTGATTGTGGCCATCTTCCGCAGCAAGAAGAGCATCAATATCGACGAAATTAACCTTTTGAAAGGATAAGCAATCATTACGAATCAGGAATTACGAATTAAGAATTCGGATCGGACGTCTCCATCTTCATACCTTAATTATTAATTCCAGAATTTCTTGCCGGAGCACTTATGAATACATTCTCATTAGCTCCCTTGATCCTCTACCTGCCGCTGGCCGGGTTGTTGTTCAACGGCCTGATCGGCCGGGGGATCGTCGACAGGAATCGCCCGAAAGGTGAGCGCCTTGTCGGCTGGCTGGCCACGCTGATGACTTTCAGCGCGTTTATTGTGTCGGTCACGCTTTTCATCAGCCTGGCGACTAACGGCTTCGAAGCGTGGTTTGTGCCGATCATGAACTGGATCACGATCCCCGCCGCCAATTTTACGGTGAACTGGACGCTGCAGGTGGACACCCTGTCCGTGACGATGATGCTTGTCGTCACCGGCGTCGGATCGCTCATCCACGTGTATGCCATCGGCTACATGCACGGTGATCCCGACTTCTCCCGGTTCTTCACCTACTTCAACCTGTTCATCTTCTTCATGCTAATCCTGATCAGTGGCAGCAGCTACCTGATGATGTTCGTCGGCTGGGAAGGTGTGGGTCTCTGTTCCTATCTGCTCATCAGCTTTTGGTGGGATCGATTGGACAAGAACGGCATTCCGGCCAACGCCAACGCCGGCCGCAAGGCCATGGTCATGAATCGTATCGGCGACTTCGGCGTGCTGCTGGCGATGTTCCTGCTCTTTTGGACGTTCGGCACGCTGGATTACAAACCCGTCTTCGATGGCGCGGTCGAATTATACAAGTCCGGTCAGGTGGTCCAGTTCGGCGGCGTGGGCGTGCCCATCGCCACAGTGCTTTCGGCCGTCACGGTGCTTTTTCTGCTCGGCGTGGCCGGAAAATCGGCCCAGATTCCGCTCTATACCTGGTTGCCCGATGCCATGGCCGGCCCCACGCCTGTCTCGGCGCTCATCCACGCGGCGACGATGGTCACCGCCGGCGTCTACCTGCTCGTGCGCAGCAACGTCCTCTATGAGATCGTGCGCGACAGCGGCGCGCTTCTCTTTGGACTCATCTCTACGCCCGATTTGGTCGCCTGGGTGGGCGCGCTGACGGCCTTCTTTGCGGGGCTGATCGCCTTCAGCCAGAACGACATCAAGAAGGTGCTGGCCTATTCCACCGTCAGCCAATTGGGCTTTATGGTGGCCGCGGCGGGGATGGGCGCGTATGTGGCGGCGATGTTCCACCTGATCACCCACGCCTTCTTCAAGGCGCTGCTGTTCCTCGGCTCCGGCTCGGTCATCCACGGTATGGAGCATGGACATCATGAAATTGCCCACGGCCACGACGGCCACGGTGAGGACGACGGTTTCGACCCGCAGGACATGCGCTACATGGGTGGATTGCGCCACAAGATGCCCACAACCTATGTGGTCTACATGATCGGCGCGTTGGCGCTGGCGGGCATCTTCCCGCTGGCCGGCTTCTGGTCGAAGGACGAAATCCTGCTCCATGGGCAGACTCACGCCTTACTGCTATTTCTCATCCTGGCGTTGGCGGCGCTGGGCACGGCTTTCTACGTCGGCCGCCAGCTCATCATGACCTTCTTCGGCACGCCACGTCACGCGGCCGCCGAACATGCCCATGAAAGCCCGCCTCTCATGACCCGGCCGCTGGTCGTTCTGGCTATCCTGACCATTCTTGGCGGTCTGCTCAACGTGCCCTATCTGACTGCGGCACAGGCCGAACGGCATGAAATGCATCCACAGGGTTTCTGGCTTTTGTTGGAGCAGTGGGAGGAACACTCTATCCCGGCCATCGAGCTGTCGGAGGAAGGTGTCGTCCACCTGCCGCATACGCCGGTCGTTTTCTCCCCGGTGGTGGCCGGGTTGTCGATGCTGCTGGCCCTCAGCGGGCTGGCGCTGGCCTATCTGGTTTACAAGGGAAGACCGAAGACCTACAGCGAGCCTGACCGGTTGGCACGCACCCCGATCTGGTGGTGGAGTATCCTGCCGCTCAATACGCTCTACATGAAATACTTCGTGCCGTGGTTTAATCGTTTTGCCGCCTGGCTGGCATTCAAGCTGGACGGCGAATTCTGGCATGACTTCGTCCATGATCGGGTCATCCGCGATCTTTTCGTCAACTTTGCCGACTTCTCGTCCAATGTCCTCGACGCCCAAGGTGTCGACGGCATCGTGAACGGCGCGGGCTCGGTGACGCGGCGGCTGGCCGGCGTGTTGCGACTGACACAGACCGGTTACGCTCGTACCTACGCGCTGGCAGTATTCCTGGGAGCTGTCGGGTTGCTGGTTTATTTTCTGTTCATGGCGAATTAGAGCGGGTCGATTTGGAGATTAGGAGATAGAGGGATTTATTATGAACTGGTGGCTGACAATTCTCACCTTTCTTCCCCTGGTGGGTGTTCTGGCAATATTATTCATCAAAGAGTCGGAAGACGGCTCGAGCCGCGACACGATCAAGATGTTCGCCATCGTGACATCGGCCGCAACCTTTGCGATGTCGCTGTTTGTCTTGTTCCTGTTCGACCCGACAAACCCGACGCTGCAACTGGTCGACCGGGTGGACTGGATTCCGTCCTGGGGCATCAGCTACTTCATGGGTATCGATGGACTCAGCATCCTTATGATACTGCTGACGACGTTCATCTCCCTGCTGGCAATTATAGGGTCATGGACGGCCATTGAGACGCAACTGAAGCAATACTACATCTTCATGCTGTTGCTTGAGACGGGTATGCTCGGCGTCTTCCTGGCACAGGACCTGTTCCTGTTCTATGTGTTCTGGGAGTTCACTCTGATCCCGATGTATTTCCTCATCGGCATCTGGGGCGGCAGCCGGCGCGTCTATGCGTCGATCAAGTTCTTCCTGTACACGATGGCCGGGTCGCTGTTGATGCTCATCGCCATTCTCTATATGGGTATCACCAACAGCACTTTCGCCGTGCCGGACCTGATTGCCGGGCGGGAAGCCTTCGCCCACGCCCAGAACCTGTTGTTCATCGGCTTCTTTGTCGCCTTCGCAATCAAGGTGCCGGTCTTCCCGTTCCACTCCTGGCTGCCCGACGCTCACACCGAAGCGCCCACGGCCGGCTCGATCATCCTGGCCGGCGTCTTGCTGAAGATGGGCACGTATGGCTTCATCCGCTTCAATCTGCCCCTCTTCCCGGAAGCGTCCTATAAGTATGCGCCGATCATCGCCGTGCTGGCTATCATCGGCATCATCTACGGCGCTATCGTCTCCTTTGCCCAGAAGGACGCCAAGAAGCTGGTAGCCTATTCCAGCATCAGCCACCTCGGTTTCGTGACGCTGGGCATCTTCGCACTGAACAATGCCGGCATCCAGGGGGCGATCCTGCAGGGCGTCAACCACGGCCTGAGCACGGGCGCGCTGTTCTTCCTGGTAGGCGCTCTCTATGAACGCACTCACAAACGCGAAATGAGCGTGTATGGGGGCGTTTGGAAGGTGATGCCGCTTTTCAGCGTGCTGTCGCTCATCATTGTCCTGTCGAGCATGGGGCTGCCGGGTCTCAATGGCTTCGTGGGCGAGTTCACCATTCTGCTTGGCTCGATGGGCGCGGAATCGCTGACCCCGCAGCCGTGGATTTATACCGCCTTCGCCACGACCGGCGTCATCCTCGCTGCCGTCTACCTGCTGTGGTTCTTCCAGCGCCTGTTCATGGGGCCGGTGACGACTGATGAAGTCAAGAGCCTGCGGGCCATGAATCGCCGCGAGCTGGGGATCATGCTGGCCTTTCTGGTCTTCATCTTCTGGATCGGTATCGCGCCATCGGCTTACTTCTATCTGATGGATGGGACGGTCAACGCTCTGGTAACGAACATCAGCAGCGCCGTACTGGCACTTCGATAATCCGTAGCGAACAGGGAATCAGGAATCAGGAATGGAGAGATGCTCAAATTCCTGATTCCTGATGTCTTTATGGTATAACTCTATACGATGGGGTCCGTTTACTTCGTCCATCTCAGCGACACACATTTCGGGCCGACGGCGGATTATTCCAGGCAGGGCCACCGGTCGCTCCCCTACGCGCGGCACGTGATCGACATGATCAACCGGTTGCCGACGCGGCCGGATTTTGTCATCCACACCGGCGATGTGACAACCCACCCCACCGAGGCTGCCTATCGGCTGGCGGCCGAGACGTTCGCTGAGCTTAACTACCCCGTCTACTTCTGCACCGGTAATCACGATCGCTCGGCCGATATCCATCGCTACATGCCGATGGGACCGAAGATCGATTGTCAACCGGGGACTGAAACCCTGTCCTACACCTTCGAGGTGCGCGGCGAGCGCTTCCTGGTACTCGACGGCCGCGGACCGGACCAAATCGATCCCCATGGCCTGCTCTCCCCTCAACAACTGGAAATATTACGAAGGGAAGCCACGCCCGAGGGTCCGCCGCTGACTATCTTCACCCACTACCCCGCCCTGAGGCTCAATTCGCCGTGGATGGATGCCAACATGCTCATCTTCAACGGTGAGGAGATGCACCAGGTGTTGCTGCCGGCGAGAGGCAGGTTGCGCGCCGTTTTCTATGGCCACATCCACAACTCCATGCAGACCATCCGTGACGGCATACTCTATTGTGCCGTGGCCAGCACTTTCGCCGGGTTCACAGCCTGGCCGAATGAGGAAATGATCCGCGCTGACCACGACGCCATGCCGGCGTTCAACTTTGTGGAATGTTTGCCGGAGCAGACAATAATCCAGCAGCGGCCTTTTAGACGACTGCCGGGGGAGCCTGTGCTCCGTCGGCCCACGGGGAGAGCAGGACAGGAGAGTTTGGAAGATTAGTTACTGATGCAATCAATGTCACCGACTGGAAGGGAGACATAACAGAATCACTTTTTTACTCTGCTCCGATCCCTAGCCTCACTGCCTCATCCACCGTCATTCGTTGTCCCGCCGTCCAGACCTTACTGAACTCTTCTTTATCGAGCAG
>JAHDWL010000015.1:27904-68280 GCA_023384355.1 Anaerolineae bacterium | reverse complement strand
CGCGCAATTTCCACGAACCGCTGGAGGATTACTTCCTGCTGGAGACGCTGGGACGCTGATCACTGACTTACTGACCACCACCCCAAGGCAACGCCTCAATCAACGTCGCGTCGGCCAGCATCCGCTCGGGCGCTCCCGCGCCGGGTGTGGCCGGCATCGTCCAGATGTCGTCGCGCCCTTCCCCGGTGCCAGCGGTAAAAATGAGCAAACTCCCATCCGCGCTCCAGTGCAGCGAGTAAAAGTAAACGGCGTCAGGCACGACCCCGATACGCCGAGTTTCGCCGCTGTCGAAGTCATGAACGGCTAGCGGGATGCCCTCCTCTTCGGGCGGCATGCCGAAAGCCAGGCGACGGCCGTCGGGTGAGAAGGCCCAATTGGTCCCGCCGGCCTTGTTGACCTGCGCGCGGGCTATCTCGTCCCCTGTGGGCGTGATGACGCGCAAAGCCCCGTCCATCCAATAGAGCAACTGCGGCCGATCGGGCAGCCACTCAAGCCCCCCTGCATCGCCGGTCGGCAACAGGTTGCCCGCCAGATCATAGACCCAGCCGTGGGCGCGCAGGAACTGGCCATCGGGCGACCAGGCCAGATCACTGGCGCCGTACCCCGCGCTGTAGGTCTCTAGTTGGGCCAGTTCGCGAGCCGGCCCGCCGCCGGGCGGCACAAGCCAATAAGTGAGCGTCAGGTTGGTCTCTGTCTCTCCTGTAGGCTCGTGTTCCGTGCCGGTGACGGCGGCTATCCATTGACCGTCGGGCGACCACTTGGCGTAGATGTCCCACAAGTCGGGGTGCTGGAAGACGGGCTTCGGCGCGGCCTCTGGGATAACGTCCAGAGTGTAGAGCGTATCCCCCTCAACATAAGCAACGGCATCGCTATCGCGGCTCCACGTGGCGATGACGCCGTGGGGCAGCAGTTGCCGCGTCGCGCCGGTGGCCAGATCGAGAAGCCACGTGGGCGTGCCCTCGACCCCATACTCAGGGTAGGCAGGCAGACCGGGCACGATCAAAGCCTGCCCGTCGGGCGACGGCTGGGGATTATAGCTGGCAAAGAACATGCTGGAGTCAAAGGTTCCGGTATCTGGACCGTAGTGCGCGTCGAACGCGGCCGGGTCGAGCTGGGGCAGCGGCGGCAATGTGCGGAAGGCCCAATACGTTTGCCCGTCCGCGCCCGTGACGGGCGTGGTGTAGAGCAGGAGCGTGCCGTCGATAGGCGTGGGCGGCGTCGGACTGGGGGGTGTGGCGGCTGCGGCCGACGGAGCAGGCGACGGCGTGAATGTCGGCGCATCAGTCGGGGCGGGTTGGGTGGCCGTCGGCACAGCTGTATTCACTGTGGGGCCGGGGGTGGCGACTGGTGCATCAGGGCTTGTTCCTTTGGGTATCGTCGAGGTCGGCTGACTGACAGTTTCGGCCGACGACGTGCAACCGGCCAGGATTAGAAGCATCATCAGCAAACAGTAACCCGTGCGCCTTTCAAAGATTTGGCTCCTCAATCCATGAGTTTTCATTGGAGGATTGTCCATGCTGTAAAATATTTAATGGAGAAGGCAAAGTTACCTTCTCCATTACTAATTTAAGCCAGCAAATAAATGCTACTTAAAAACCTACTTTGGCACAATTGACCGCTGTCCCTCCGAAGCGGCTCTCATATGGCTCCAGTGGGTAATTAGTAGGTGTGAATCCATACATTCCTGTCAAGGCTTCAGGACTTGTGCCCCACTGCACGTGAAAATGCAGATGAGGTGTAGATGTGCCGGAATTACCTGTAAGACCGATCCCATTCCCAGTGCTCAGCAAAAGTCCAACTCTGATTGAACTGTAGATCGCGTTGAGATGGGCATAGTACGCCTCCTTTCCACCTTGTGCTTGTATCCGGATTAGATTCCCATAACCCCAAGGATCCCATCCAGCAAACGTCACATTTCCATACTTTGCGTTAAATACCGGCTTGTTAATAGGAGTGATTATGCCCACGGCCAAAGAAGCGTAGGTTCCTACGTCATCATGCGCTCTAGAACCACACGTCGCAGTGAACTGGTTGCCTCCATTGCTGCTTTTCTTAACTGGTGCTTGCCAAGTCGTGTTGAGGCTCATTGTTCCCGGACCAAATGCAGGCTGTTCATCATTTCCCGACCCAAGTGGAGCGGCCTGCTGCAGCCTTACGTTTATCTCCGCAGCTTGCTCCAAATCAATCGGTGTGAAATTACTCCCATATGCCTCGTTTAGATTGATCGGGGCTTTCCGGCCAAACCGGAACGAGCGTATCATCCGATCGTACACTGGCGCCAAAGAATCATTACTGGGGATATTCGTCCAGACGCTCCATACAATGTTCTTGTGAGCAACGTTAGTAAACTGATAAGTCGTAAGTGGCGAAATACCTTCCTCGCGTACGGCCGGTGCACGATTGAGCCGAAGCTCGGTCCGAGACTGCCGCCAACTGTTCGCTTGGTCAGTTGGGTGCACGATTGACTCGTATAGCTCAGTCCACTCGCGGATTGATTGACCGTTCTTTAACTCAGCCAGATAGGGTACGATGACGACGTGCGGACCTGCATCGTGCGGGTCGCCAGCTTCGGTATGCGCGCCAGAGGTGAGAATTGGCGCGAACACTAGGGTACCCCTGACTAGGTTGGGATCGCTGTCATCTCGCGGAATCACCTTCCAACCCGACGGATACCTGAAAGAAAAATCAAATCAGGGATCAACGTAAGTCAACCATCGGCCTGAGACTTTCGGTTGGGGGGCGGATTGGGCCTGGGTTGAAACGGTAATGGATACAACCAACATCGACAACATAACACCCACGGCCAACGTACTTCTGATCGGCACGCGCTTCATGATGTTCCTCCATAATCTGGTTGTATACCGCGACAATAAGGGGTAACTGACATTTAAATCATAGCATCTGGGTGGGGGAGGCTCACAAGATATAAAATACTCAATTTATCCAGAATATTCTGTCGAGTGGGTAGCGCCGTAAGTACGGTAGCTTAACCATTGACCAGTCGTTGACGAATCGCGCGTTTGTGTGACCGTTTTGGCGTACAATTGGCCTACGCGGCTTGCGCACTGCTGATGCCGCCGCGCTATAAACTATCCAGAGTGAGATCAGGTATGACTCGTATATATGTGTCACTGTTGCTACTGATTGCCCTCGTTCTGCTGGCCGCCTGCGGTGGCGGCAGCCAGCCCGGCGAGATTCCCCCGCCGCCCACCGAGGCCCTCGCCACCGCTGAGGCCGAAGTGGCGGTCACGATCTCCCCCGTCCCGCCCACAGCCACCGCCCCCGCCACGCTGCCGCCACCGGCCGTCGTGTCCCCGCAAGTGACCGAAGCGCCGCCGACACCGGAGGTGACGCCCACGCCGGAAACGATCGTGCTGGCGGCTGACGCGGGAGCCTTTACCGACCGTAACCCGATTACCGGCGAGGTGGCGGCCGACCCGGCCACGCTGCAACGGCGGCCCATCGCCGTCAAGCTCTCCAACGCCCCGGCCGACTACGTGCGGCCGCAGGCCGGTCTCAACGACGCCGACATCATCTTCGAACACTGGACTGAAGGCGCGGTGACCCGCTTCACGGCCATCTTCTACGACACCACTCCGCCCAACGTCGGCCCCGTGCGCAGCGCCCGGCTCATCGACCTGGAGTTGCCGGCCATGTATGACGCCATGCTGGCCTTTTCCGGCGCGAGCGTCGGCGTCAACCAGCGGCTGAACGCCTCCGATTTCTCCGACCGCCTGCTGCGCGCTGCCGAGCCGGGCTTCTATCGCACCGGTGACACGTCCAAGCCGTTCGAGCACACGCTCTACATCCGGATGGATCAGCTGTGGCAGGCCGTCCAGGACAAGGGACTGAACACGCCGCCCGTCTTCGGCAGCTACAACGCCTTCACCGAGGTCGCGCCCGAAGGCGGCACCCCGGCGAGCAAAATCAATATCGATTACAAGACCGAGAAGGTCGAATGGGTGTGGGACCCGGAGATCGGAAAATACCGGCGCTGGATGGACTTCGAGGAGCATATCGACGCCAACACCGAGGAGCAGGTGACGGCGGCCAACGTCGTCTTCCTGACCCCCTATCACGTGAACGACGCCAACATCTGTGAGCAGATTAACAACGGCGTCTGCGCGGCGCTCTCCATCGAAATTCAGCTATGGGGCAGCGGCCCGGCCATCGTCTTCCGCGACGGCCAACAATACAATGTGACCTGGCACCGCGAAGGACGCAATGACCAGCTCACTTTCACCGACGCTGACGGCAATCCGTTCCCGCTGCAGATCGGCAATACATGGGTGCAACTGGTGCCCGGTTATTTGCCGGATCCATTGGCGGTGACGCCGTAGATCAGTAGGTCATAAGAGCAGTAGATCAGTAGGTCAGTAAGAATAGTAGGTCAGTAGATCGGTTAAAGAAGAAGGCCGGTGGTCAGCTCTGAACAGGTTGACCGCCGGCCTTTTTTGATTACAGTATCACCAGGCGCGATTTTACCGGATGGCTGCGGCCGTGCGTTGGTGACCGTTCGACGACAACTCCGTGCCGCCGCCGATGAACCCCTGCACCACCAGCAGCTCGGCGTTGAGCAACGCGCCGCTGGCCGCGCCGCGCAGCGTGTTGTGGGTCAGTGACATGTAGCGGATATCGAGGACGGGGCACTCGCGCACCTTTCCCACCGTCCACGCCAGCCCGTCGCCCGCGTCCCGATCTCGCCGAGGTTGCGGCCGGTCCGGCTCGTCGCGATAGATGAGCAGCTCTTTGGGCGAGGACGGTAACTGAGCCACGACTGACGGCGGCCGCCAGGCGCGCAGGGCGTCAATCGCTTCGGCGGCCGTGGCGCGGCGGCCGAGCTTGACCGAGACGCTGGCCAGATGGCCGTCAATAACCGGCACGCGGTTGGCCTGGGCGCTGATGGAGATGGGCGCGGTCATCATCCGTCCCTCCCGCACCTCGCCCAGCAGCTTCGTCGGCTCGTTCTGCAGCTTCTCATCCTCCCCGCCAATGTAGGGCACCACGTTGTCGTAGATGTCCATCGACGACACGCCGGGATAGCCCGCGCCGGAGATGGCTTGCAGGGTGGTGATGATGGCCGATTCCACGCCGAACGCTTCCTGAAAGACCTTCAGGGGCAGGATGGCGCTGGTGGTCGAGCAATTGGGGCTGGCGACAATGAAACCGGGCCAGTTGTTCTCCCGTCGCTGGGTGGGAATGAGCCGCGTGTGCTCCGGATTCACCTCCGGGATGAGCAGCGGGACAGTAGGGGACATGCGAAAGACCGACGTATTGGTGACGACGGCGTACCCGGCCGCTGCGAATTGCGGCTCCCATTCCTTCGCTTCGGTCGTGGGCAGGGCCGAGAAAACAACCGGCGGGTTGCCCGGAATGCCCAAATCGAGGCCGGTCGGCTGGACGACCAGGGCCGCCGTTTGTGACGGCACCTCGCCCGACATCAGCCAGTTAACACCCTCGCCATACGGTCGGCCGACGGTGCGGTCGGAACCGGTGACGGCAACCACCTCAAACCACGGGTGATTCGCCAGTAACTGCACAAAACGCTGCCCGACCGTTCCGGTCGCTCCCAAAACCCCCACGGGTATTTTGCTCATGATCAACTCTCCTTATCAACCGCGCGGATCGCTCATTCCGCGACAGGGTTCGCCGGTTCAAAACCCGGCGCCAACGCCAACAAAAAGCGCCATCGTCCACATGGGGCGATGGCGTCGCGGTTCCACCCAAGTTCCGCGCCACCGTCCGGCAGCGCGCTCGTATGGCCGGTAACGGGGCCTGCCGGGTCTCCTTAATTGGCAATTTGGCGTTCAGGAAACCACTCTCGGGGGGTTTTCTTCGCGGACCCGGATGGCGGCGCTTTCAGCCTGCGGCCTCCGCCTCTCTGAATGGGGCGTCGCGAGTACTCGTCCCGATCAACGTGTTGTCGATTCGATTGCGATGAATTATAAGGGCCATGTTGACGCTGTCAAGAGCGACTATTCCGGCCTTCACTCATAATAAAAACAGCGCCGGATTCGGGATCCCGGCGCTGCTCTCGTGTGCCCTGGAGAGGACTCGAACCTCCACGTCCTAAGGACATAGGCCCTCAACCTACCGCGTATGCCAATTCCGCCACCAGGGCAACTATCCATATTATACCGCGCACCATGCCGGTCGGCAAGATACCCCAATCGATGGTGCGCGACACATTAAGCCCATTTCAGAAACGGGGAATTTCTGCTATAATGCACTGCGTCACAATCTGATTATCAGCATCGTTCCTGAGGCTGACGATAGACAGGAGACGATATGTCCAAAATTCTAAGTCCCAAGGCATGGTACCTGGTGGCGATTGGCGCGGCCGCCCTGATGGCCGACGGCGCGCGACGACTCATCAAAAAGCGCCGGCAAGCGGCCGAGTCCTCTCTGGCCACAAACAAGGCCGCGACAATCTCCCTGACGCCCGCTGCGCCTGCGAAGCCCGCATCAGTCAGGATGCCGCCGGTCCAACAGCCGATGAACAGACCCGTTCCACCCACGCAGGAAGAAATCATCCCGATCGTCGATACGCCGGTGGCTTCGACATCGCAGCCATCAGAACCTGACGATCTGACCGCGATCAACGGCATTGGCCCCGCCTACGCCCGACGACTGGCCGAGGGTGGCATCACCACTTTCGCCGCCGTCGCCGCGAGCACGCCGGAGCACCTGCGCCAGGTCGCCCGCGCCACGGCCATGGCCAAACCCGAAGAGTGGATCGCCCAAGCCCGTATGAAATAACTGCGTAAGGGTCGCATCCGCGACTTCTTCGTGTACAATTTACCGCTTACTGTTTATCGCCAACCGTCGCGATGACCGGCGTATTTGCGTGCCGGCGGTTAAACAGATACTATGCTGCCGAAATTTTCAGAGGAGTAATATAAGCGATGTTCGAACTCAACGGGGTTTATCGAAATCGCATGGGGGAATACACCGTGCTGGCCATCGACGGCCAACGCATGACCGTGCGCTATGCAGACGGGACCGAAGCCGAACTGAACGTCAACATCCAGGCCCGAATCTGGGAGAACATAGTGGCCGAGCAGGAAGTCCGCGCCGCCAGCAGCCGGCATATGCGGCAATCCAACAAGGACACGACCCATTACATCAAGGCGGTCAGTCTGCCGCCCGGCGAGGAGCTGGCTTTTCCCGGTTGGCAGGAGCGTATTGTCATGGCTCCCACGCCCGAATTGGCCCAACGCATCAAGCCCGGCGATCGGTTCATTTATTACGCCATCGAGGCCCAAACCTTCTTCGCCGTCGTCACGATCACCGGCGATATGTTTGAGGCCGACCCGAAACAACATACGTATACCACGGAACTGGCGCGCGCGGCCTTTTTCCCGACCGACGTGGACGCCACCGTGCCCAACCTCGAACACGGAGTCAGCGTTGATTCCATCGATCTGGAGAGCTACCCCGACTTCGGCAAGCTCCATATCGACAATGAGGCGTTCTATCGCATCTCTGAAGACGACTTCGAGCTGCTGGCCGAGGCCCTGACCGAAATCACTGAAGATGAGGATGAGGAGATCGAGGAGTACGAGGAGTACGAGGAAGACGAGGTCGAATAGGCAATGTCCGAGTTTGTGCTGGTTTCCATCGCCTGGCCCTACGCCAATTCCGATATCCATCAGGGCAACGTCACCGGCTCCCACCTGCCGGGCGATATCTACGCGCGCTACCATCGGCTGCGCGGCGACCACGTCCTGATGGTCTCCGGCTCCGACAGCCACGGCACACCGGTGACGGTGAAGGCCGAAGAGTTGGGCCTGAGCAATCTGGAAGTATACGAGCATTACCACAGTCGATTCCTGGATCTGTTCCGTCGCCTGGGGATTAGCTACGACCTGTTCACCGCCACCCACACCGAGAACCACTTCCGGGTATCGCAAGACCTCTTCACCCAATTGCTGAAGAATGGATTTCTCTACCGGAAAGTCACGCCGCAAATGTACTCTCCGGAAGCCGGCAAGTTCCTGCCCGACCGTTACGTGGAAGGCACCTGCCCCAACTGCGGCTACACGGGCGCGCGCGGCGACCAGTGCGATAACTGCAACACCCTCTTCGAGAGCGCGGCCCAGTTGATCAACCCGCGCAGCAAGCGCGACAACAGCTCTCTCGTCCTGCGCGACACCGAACATTACTTTCTCGACCTGCCGGCCATCGCCGACGAATCCCTCTCGGCATGGATCCATGACGACAAGGAGCATTGGCGGTCGCAGGTTATCAACTTCGCGCGCAATTTCATCGACCAGGGGCTGATCGGCCGCGCCGTTACCCGCGACATGGATTGGGGCATCCCCGTGCCCGTGACGGAGGGGTTCGACGGCAAGGTCCTCTACGTCTGGTTCGAGGCGGTCATCGGCTATCTCTCGGCCGCCATCGAATGGGCCAACAACCAGGGCGACCCCGAAGCGTGGCGCAACTGGTGGTATAACCCGGCGGCGCGGACGTTGTATTTCATCGGCAAGGACAATGTCCCGTTCCACGCTGTCTTCTGGCCGGCCCAGCTGCTCGGCTCGCGCGGCCTCTACAGCGAGGACCCCGCCGCCACGCTCAACCTGCCCTACGATATCCCGGCCAACGAGTTCATGAACATGGAGGGGCAAAAGATCAGCGGCAGCCGCAACTGGGGCGTCTGGATGCTCGACGCATTGGATCGCTACGACCCTGATCCGCTGCGCTATTATCTGACGACCAACATGCCGGAGACGCGCGACAGCGACTGGAGCTGGGCCGGTTTCATCGAGCGTAACAACAACGAGCTGGTCGCCAATTGGGGCAACCTGGTCAACCGCGTGCTCAATATGACCCAACGCTATTTCGGCGGCGTGGTGCAGGAGCCGGGCGAATTGACCGCGGCCGACATCACGCTGCTGAGCGCCATCGACGAAGGCTTCGCAACGGTGGCCGAACTCTACGACGGCTGCAAATTCCGCGCCGCGGTGCAGGAAGTCCTGCGCCTATCAACGCTGGTGAATCAGTATCTCGAAGATACCAGCCCGTGGACAACCTTCAAGACCGACCCGGCGGCCGCCGGACGCGCCCTTAACGTCGCCGTTCAAGCCATCAACAGCCTGAAGGTCCTCTGGTCGCCCGTCCTGCCCTTCACCAGCCAGGAACTGCACGAGATGCTGGGCGAACCGGGAACGATATTCGGCGAGCAAATCATCCGCCGCTACGACGAGCAAACGCGCAGCCATCTCGGATTGACCTACGACGGACCGACCGCCGCCGGCCGCTGGGAGCGCGTATCAGTCGAAGCCGGACGGCAACTGCCCAAACCGCAACCATTATTCAGGAAGCTTGACCCGGAGCTGGTCGAGCAAGAATTGGCCCGCCTCGGACCGAAGCCGGCTATTCAGTAGTGGAGTATTCAGTAGGTCAGTATTCAGTCAGTTAACTGACCTACTGAATACTGCACTACTGAACACTGACTACTGACCCACTGACCTACTGACACATGACCGACAATAAAGTAATCTACTCCATGATCGGCGTGGGCAAGATCGTCCCGCCCAACCGCACAATCCTGCGCGATATTTACCTCTCCTATTTCTACGGCGCGAAGATCGGCGTGCTGGGCCTCAATGGCTCCGGCAAGAGCACCCTGCTGAAGATCATGGCCGGCGTCGACAAAGACCATCTGGGCGAGACTGTCCTGACTCCCGGCTACACCATCGGCTATCTGGAACAGGAGCCGCTCCTCGACGAGACCCGCACCGTGCGCGCAGTTGTTGAGGAAGGTGTGCAGGAGATCGTCGACGCATTGCGCGAGTTTGACGAGATCAACGCCCGCTTCGGCGAAGATCTGACGCCCGACGAGATGGACGAGCTGATCGCGGATCAGGGCAAGCTCCAGGACAAACTCGACCACATGGATGCCTGGAACCTCGACAGCCGACTCGACCTGGCCATGGACGCCCTGCGCTGCCCGCCCGGCGATACCCCCGTCTCCGTCCTGTCCGGCGGCGAGCGGCGGCGCGTCGCCCTGGTCAGGCTGCTTCTCAAGCAACCTGACATCCTGCTGCTTGATGAGCCGACCAACCACCTCGACGCCGAGTCCGTCGCCTGGCTGGAGAAACACCTGCAACAATATCCCGGCACCGTAATCGCCGTCACCCACGACCGCTACTTCCTCGACAACGTCGCCGGCTGGATTCTGGAGCTGGATCGCGGCCACGGCATCCCGTGGAAGGGCAATTACTCATCCTGGCTGGAGCAGAAACAGGATCGCCTGGCCAAGGAAGAGCGGTCGGAAGCCCAGCGCATGAAGACGCTGGAGCGCGAGCTGGAATGGATCCACATGTCACCGCGCGGCCGCACTACAAAATCAAAGGCGCGCATCACCAAGTATAACGAACTGCTTGAAGCCGGCGGCGAAAAAGCCCGCGAAGAGCTGGAGATCTACGTCCCGCCGGGTCCGCGCCTGGGTGATATCGTCATCCGCGCCGAGAAGGTGGACAAGGGGTTCGGCGACCGCCTGCTTGTCGACGATATGACCTTCGACATCCCGCCGGGGGCCATCGTCGGCGTCATCGGGCCAAACGGCGCGGGCAAGACGACGCTCTTCCGCATGATCGTCGGCCAGGAGCAGCCGGACGACGGCACATTGACCGTCGGTCAGACGGTGAAGATGGCCTACGTCGACCAGAGCCGCGACACACTGGACGCCGAAAAGACCGTCTGGCAGGAGATCAGCGACGGCGAGGAGACGCTGGAGCTGGGCAAGCGAAAGGTGAACTCGCGGGCCTACGTCTCCCGCTTTAACTTCGCCGGGTCGGACCAGCAAAAGCTGGTCGGCACTTTGTCCGGCGGCGAGCGCAACCGGGTGCATCTGGCGAAGATGCTCAAGAGCGGGGCCAACGTGCTGCTTCTCGACGAGCCGACCAACGACCTGGACGTGAACACGCTGCGAGCTCTGGAAGAGGCGCTGCTCAGCTTCGCCGGCTCGGCCGTAGTCATCAGCCACGACCGCTGGTTCCTTGACCGGGTGGCCAATCACATCCTTGCCTTCGAGGGTGACAGCCAGGTCTACTGGTACCCCGGCAACTACAGCGAATACCAAGAAGACAAGAAGAAGCGGCTGGGCGCGGCGGCCGAACGTCCGCACCGGATTACCTATCGCAAGCTAACGCGGGCTTGAACCTGTAGTTTGCCCACTAACGCCAAGCCCGGTCAACCACCTGCTCGCAACATTTGTATATCGCGCATGGGGGGATTGCCGAAGACGCTCTTATATTCGCGACTGAAGTAGGCGGCATCGGCATATCCCACCTGATAGGCGGCATTCGTCGCGTCAAGCCCTTCACCCAGCATCAGGCGACGCGCTTCCTGGAGGCGAACTCGCTTTTGGAATTGCAGCGGCGTCATCGCCGTTACGGTTTTGAAGTGCTGGTAAAAACTGGAGGTACTCATGCTCAATTCCTGCGCGAGGTCCTCAATGCGGAGCGACTGATCGAAATTCTTTCGTAGCTGTTCGACTGCCCATGCTATTGCTGTGGTCGAGCCATCCGGGATTGTGAGATGGAAAAGTTGATCGCCTTGATCGCCCGTTAAGAGGCGAAAAATAATTTCTCGCTTGATGAGGGGCAGCATGATTTGGGCCTCCTGAGGGCGTTCGACGAGTCTGACCAGCCTGACAAGAGGATCCAGCAACTCAACATCGAGCGGGCTAACCCGGGTCGCCTCTGGATTCGGGTTTCTCTTTCTTGCATTTTGCCCGGCTTCAACCACGACAGAGCCAACGAGGCCGGGATCGAGTTTCATCCTGAAGCTGAGATATGGCTTTTCTCTCGATACCTCGACAACCTGACTGATTCTGGGCAGATCAATGGTGGTGAGAAGGCAATTGAATGGATCGTACTGATAGCGGCTGTCCCCCACCAAAACGACCTTGCTCCCCTGAGCGATGACGCACAGGGAAGGTTCAAGGGTGCCATAAACCTTATCTCCCGGCACCGAAAGACGCCCCAGATAGACCCCTTCGAGCACTTCAACCACACCATCGTCCGTGATCGCCTGATCGATTAACTCCACAAGCTCATCACGATACTGTTGCAACCGGACTGTGTCCCGTTGCTTCTTTTTGCTGTTTTGTGTGTCCATCAGTTTCTTCGCTCCACCGGCTATCTTGCTGGATTATACAAGTTTCCAGTCCGATTACGTGTTTCCAGGAAGTTTTTCGGAGAATCGTACAATAATCATCGAATATCCTGCAATCTTTCCCCCCGCCTCCTCCCTATAATAAGCAGTAAACGTATACAGAAGCCCTTCTTCACAAGTGCAACTGGAGGTAACCAAAATGGATATCAAGCGAAACGGAACACAGCCATCTGCCAAAGGTCCTGCAGATTGGTTTACTGGGGCAGTACGGGTTGACCGGCTGTTCGATGCCCATGATCCGGCTCACGCAAGCGGAGCGAGCGTCACGTTTGAGCCCGGTGCGCGTACAGCGTGGCACAGCCACCCACTGGGGCAAACCCTGATTGTGACGGCGGGTTGCGGCCGCGCACGGCGCTGGGGTGGCCCAATCGAAGAAATCAGACCGGGAGACGTGGTCTGGATCCCGGCGGGAGAAAAACATTGGCATGGGGCGGCTCCATCCACTGCCGTGACCCACATCGCCATTCAGGAACATCTGGACGGCAAGGTCGCCGACTGGATGGAGCAAGTCAGCGACGAACAATATGAGTTCTGATCGCCGGGCAAAAGGACTGAACCAATAAGGATTATCATCATGCGTGCAACAATGATTTATGGAGCCGGGGACGTGCGCCTGGAGAACGTCCCGGATGCTCATATCAAGGAATCAACCGATGCTGTCATTCGCATCACTCACGCCAGCATCTGCGGCAGCGATCTCTGGCCATATAGAGGATATGGCGAATATCCTGATAATGGCCGTCCAATGGGACATGAAGCGATCGGGGTCGTCGAGGCAATCGGCACTGACGTTCACCACATCAAGGTCGGGGATGTCGTCGCCATGCCCTTCGCCTTCTCTGACGGCACCTGTGTCCACTGCCTTGAGGGGGTTCATACCTCCTGCGTACACGGCGGTTTTTTTGGAAACCCGGAGGTCGGTGGTGCGCAAGCAGAAGCGCTGCGTATTCCCCAGGCAGATGGGACACTCGTCCCCTTGCCTGGCGGTCGAGATAAAGCGCTCATGCCATCCCTGCTCACCCTCACGGACGTGATGGCAACCGGGCACCATGCGGCGGTCACGGCGCGGGTCTCTCCCGGCAAAATCGTGGCAGTCGTGGGTGATGGCGCTGTCGGACTGTGTGGCGTAATCGCCGCCAGGCGGCTCGGCGCGGAGGAGATCATCATCATGGGTCGTCATCCGGGCCGGATCGCCCTGGCGAAAGAATTCGGAGCCACCAATGTCGTGAGCGAGCGCGATGATGCCGCGATCGAGCATGTCCGCGAACTCACCGGCGGCTATGGGGCTCATGCCGTCCTTGAATGTGTCGGCACGGATTCGTCGATGCAGACGGCGCTACATATTGCCCGTCCGGGTGGCGCGATCGGTCGGGTTGGTGCTCCCCACGGAGTGAACATTCCGGCGGCCGATCCAACATTCTACAGCAATCTCACGATCAGTGGCGGCCCCGCACCGGTTCGTGCTTACATCGAAAGCCTCATTCCGGATGTTATGGAAGGCAAAATCCAGCCCGGCCGTGTCTTTGATCGCGTGATCAGCCTGAACGATATTGCTGACGGCTACCGCGCGATGGACCAGCGGGAAGCCATCAAAGTGATGATCGAGTTCTAACAAGGAGAATCCGGCAATGAACACATGGACCAACGAGGAATTGAGGAAGATTGGAAGCGCGGAAGAGTTGGAGATAGCGCCGCTTCGGGATGACGGAACGTTGCGCAATCCGGTGACTATTTGGGTTGTCCGCGTCGGCGACGGCCTCTATGTCCGTTCCTGGCGCGGGCGCACAGGAGCCTGGTTCCGGCATATACAGCAGCGACCAGAGGCACGCATCGTTGCCGGAGGGATAACAAAGGACGTGACCTTGCTGGACGTAAGCTCGGATGAGGCGCTCAATAACGAGATCGATGCGGCCTATCAATCGAAATATGGAAAATACGGCGCGACTTATGTCCCCCCGATGATCGCCCCACAAGCGCGAGCGACGTCACGGAAGCTGGTTGTATCCGACACCCATTGAGGACCAAGGGGGCATCAGGCCGGACAACGCAGAGAATCCCAAAGATCCCGTTACTTCGGCTTCTAAGCGGTTGCCTCTAATGCGCCTCATAGAGAAAAGTTCTGGTGAAAGGAATTCAGACAATGCAAACACGCAAACTTGGAAACAGTAATCTGGAAGTCTCAGCAATAGGACTCGGTTGCATGAGAATGAGTCATGATGAAAGCCCGCTTCCTGACAAACAGGAGATGATTACATTTATTCACGCAGCAGTGGAACGGGGCATTACCTTTTTTGACACGGCTGAAGTGTACGGACCGTTCATCAACGAAGAACTCGTGGGCGAAGCCCTTGCGCCATTCAAAGGACAGGTTGTTATCGCCACCAAGTTCGGCTTCCAGCCGAATGTGGATGGAAGTCACGGTTGGTCGAGCTTGAACAGCCGTCCAGAACACATCAAACAGGTTGCCGAGGCATCGCTCAAGCGGCTCAAGGTCGATGCCATCGACTTGTTCTATCAGCACCGCGTTGATCCGGATGTGCCTATCGAAGATGTAGCAGGCGCAGTCAAGGATTTGATCCAGGCGGGCAAGGTGAAGCACTTCGGGCTTTCCGAAGCAGGCGCACAGACAATTCGGCGTGCCCACGCCGTACAACCTGTCGCGGCAATCCAAAGTGAATACTCGCTGTGGTGGAGAGAAGTCGAAGCAGAAGTGTTGCCAACATGCGAGGAGCTTAATATCGGCTTCGTGCCCTTCAGCCCTCTAGGCAGGGGTTACCTGACAGGAAAGATCGACGAAAACACAACCTTCGCCAGTGTGGATATTCGCAGTCGCCTGCCGCGCTTTACGCCGGAAGCGCGGAAGGCAAATCAGGTAGTCATTGACCTGCTTGCCGGTATCGCAGCACAAAAGGGAGCAACTCCGGCGCAAATCGCCCTTGCGTGGCTGCTGGCTCAGAAGTCGTGGATCGTGCCAATACCCGGCAGTCGCAAGCTGGAACGGCTGGAGGAGAATATCGGCGCAGTGAACGTTCAGCTAACACCCGACGATCTACGGGAAATTGAAACCGCCATTTCAAAGATTACGATACAAGGGGAACGCTATCCTTCAAACCTGCAAAAGCTCACCAATCGTTGAGCAATTATGCAGGAAATTCACCCATCCCAATGAGAATGGCGAAGGTTCCATCCCTGACAGGAAAAACAGGTTTTTAGACAATACCGAAACGCAAATTTGGAAACAGCAACAGCGTTGTGCTTGCTCACGAACCACCGAAAAATCTGCGAGGATAAATGACTGCACCCTCCATTCAACACAATCCCAAACAGAATAAAGAAGTCACTCCTTTGGAGCTGTTCTTCGACCTCGCATTCGTGTTCGCGGTGTCGCAGCTCTCGCATCACCTGCTGGAACACCTGTCATGGCGCGGGGCGGCCGAGACGCTGGTGCTGCTGCTGGCCGTATTCACGGTGTGGTTCACCACGAGCTGGACGGCCACCATGATCCCGGTCGACGAGCCTCGGACCCGCCGGATGGTCCTGACCGTGATGCTGCTGGGCCTGTTCATGAACGCATCGATTCCAGCAGCTTTCACTACCTCCGGCTGGGCCTTCGTCATTCCGTTTCTGCTGATCCATCTGGGGCGCACCGTCTGGACGCTCGTGAACGCACCCGATACGGTGTTCCGGGAGCACTACTTCCGGACACTCACCTGGCTGATCGCCACGTCCCCCTTATGGATTGCAGGCGCCATCGTAAGCCCGGAGGCTCGTCTCCTTTGGTGGGGGGTGGCCGCCGGGATTGATCTGATCGGCAGGTGGCTGGCGCATCCTATCCCTGGACGTTGGCTGCATTCTGAGAATGTCGGTTTCGCCGGTGGTCATATGCTGGAACGTTGTCAGCTGTTCCTGATCATCGCTCTGGGCGAAACGGTTCTCACCACCGGCACGGCTATCGCCGCGGCTCCCATGACGCTGATGACCGTGGTCACGGGCACGGCCGCGCTGGCGGGAACCGTGGCCCTGTGGGCGCTGGGCTTCGGGCGTGCGGGGCGTTTCGTCCTTCAATACGTGGAGGAGACGAGTGATCCTGTTCGCGCCAGTCGTCATGCGGGAAACGTCCTGCTGGTGATGGTCGCGGGACTCATCGCCGTGGCAGTCGCCAATGAAGAGGTGATCACGCACCCGCATGAATATTCCTCCATCATTTTGAGCGTGTTGTTCTGTGGTGGCCCGATTCTCTTCCTGCTCGCCCAAGGCTGGTACTACTCGCACATGCTTCAGGTTTGGCCACGCATGCACCTGATTGGCAGCGCCGCGCTGCTATTGGCAGGACTCGTCGCGATGGCGGTGCCGCTCTACGTCACCTTGATCCTGGTCGGGGGAATTCTCACGACACTTGCAATAATTGACCGCCCATGATGCCGAAGTTGACGGTCAATCTCCGGCCATATCGTCTGACAGGAGAAAACTACGATATTCAGACCCCTCAATCTCCCAAACTCCCCAAAACTCTCTATAATACCCTCCAACATAACCATTCCAAGTATCGGGATGCTCACCACTATGCTCGACGATATTCGTACATCTCTCGAACAATTCAGCCGCCGGCTGCTGACCGTCGATTTCCTGCTCCAGATCGGCATCTTCGCCGTCATCCTGCTGGTCGCTCTGGCGACCCGCAATCTGTTGCGACGGCAGGTGGCCAAGGTAGAGGCGCGGCTGCGCAATGTCGGCATCGTCGCCGAGCAGTTCCCGTGGTCGGTCGATCTGCTCGTGGCGCTGGGGGCGTCGGTCTTCCCGCTGGTCGTCTGGCTGCTCTGCACCATCGCTGTGGGGGTCTTGCGCAGCGCCGAGCGTCCCGCAGAGGCCCTCGGCTGGCTCGCGCCAATCTTCGGTCTAGTTGGCATCTATCGTTTCATCGGTACGATTCTGGAACTCAATCTTCCGGCCGAAAAGGTACGCCTCTGGCGCTATCAAATCTTGCGGCCGCTCATCGCCGTTCTCCTCTTCCTGCATATCACCGGCCTGCTCGACAACTTGCTCGGCCTGCGCCTTAACCCCGGCCAGGGCGTGCTTCTGACGCTGCAATCCGCCCTGCTTGGCGTCGCCGCGCTTATCTTCTTCTTCTGGCTCAGCCGGATCATCCGCCGCTTCCTGGCCGAGACGGCGCTGCCGCGGGCCGGGGTCGAGCCGGCGGTCAATCAGGTCATCAGCACCTTCACCGGCTACGCGCTGGTCATCGCCGGGTTCCTGATCGCCCTGTCGGTCATGGGCATCAACATCACCACCCTGACGGTCATTGCCGGCGGCATCTCCGTCGGCATCGGCTTTGGCCTGCAGGAGCTGATCAACAACTTCGTCAGCGGGTTCATCCTGCTGACCGAGCGCAGTCTCGCGCCGGGAGATGTGATCGAGGTCGACGGCAACATGGGCAAGGTTCAGCAGATCGGCCTGCGCACCATGCAGATCACCACCCCCGACGACGTGGAACTCATCATCCCCAACGGCCATCTGCTGGGCAGCACTGTCACCAGCTACACCCACAAATCGCCGGAGATGCGCGTCCACATCGGGCTGCCCGCCGCGGCCGACGCCCACCCGCGCACCGTGCAGGATACCCTCCTTGAGGCGGCGCGAGCGCACCCGGAGGTAATGACCGCTCCGGGGCCAAACGCTTTGATTGTCGAGTTCGAGGGGGACACCAACCGCTACGATCTGGAGTTCTGGATCCGCGATCCCATCCGCGCCCCCTATGTCACCAGCGACGTGCGCGTGCGCATCTGGGAGCTGTTCGAGGAGCGGGGAATCGAGATGAACGTGCCGCAGGACATCCTGCTGGTGAAGCCTGAAGCCTGAGGCACGTCAGATTTCAAACCTGTTCTTCCCAGGCCGTGACGGCGTCGAGCGCTTCCTTCTCCTCGGCCGACAGCCTGACCTCAGCGCCACGCACCGTATCCTCCAATTGAGCCAATGAAGTCGCGCCGATGATGGCTGACGTCACGGTCGGGTTGGCCAGACACCAGGCGATTGCTGTCTGGGCGATTGTCGCGTCATGGGCGCGGCCCACTTCCTCCAGCTTTTCCAGCGCGGCAAACCCACGCTCATTCATGTAGCGTTGTTGAACGCCTTTCGCGCGCGCCGAATCGGGCATGGGCGTATCGCGCCGGTACTTACCGGTCAGGAACCCGGCCCCCAGCGGGCTGTAGGGGATGACGCCGACGCCCTGATCGAGGCATAGCGGCTGTAGTTCGCGCTCAAATTCGGCGCGATGAACATAGCTGTAATGCGGCTGCAAACTGTCGAAGCGGGCCAGGTTCCGCACATCGCTGATCCACAACGACTTGGCCAGCAACCAGGCCGGATAATTTGAGCAGCCGATGTAGCGCACCTTGCCGTCCCGAACCAGGTCGTCCAGAGCGCGCAAAGTCTCATCCAGCGGCGTCTCATGATCCGGCGAATGGGTCTGGTAGAGGTCGATATAGTCCGTCTTCAGGCGGCGCAGACTGGCCTCGACGGCGTTCATGATGTGGCTGCGGGAGAGGCCCTTGTCGTTCGGCCCGTCGCCCATGATCCCCTTCACTTTGGTGGCCAGTATAAGCTGGTCGCGGCGGATTCCTCCGCCGGCCAGCCAGTTTCCGATGTGGGTCTCGGAGACGCCGCCCGGGTTGCCTTCGACCCAGCGCGAATAGACGTCGGCCGTGTCGAAGAAATTGATACCCAAATCGACGGCGCGACTCATGACAGCGTGGGCGGTCGGCTCATCGGTCGACCAGCCGAACTGCATCGTGCCCAGACAGATGGCGCTGACCTTCAGACCGGTGCGCCCCAGACGTCGATACTCCATTCGATTCTCCTTGTAGTTTCAATGTCCCGACAATTGCCGGAGACGACAAACAAGCCTGCGGGATTTAGGAATTCAATGAAGACACCAGATCGATATAAGCCTGCATGGCCGACTCAGGAGACATACCCCTCAACGCGGCCCATGCATCATACTTTGCCCGGCCGACCATGTCGAACATGCCCGGTCGATTGCCGCTCGCGTCGCCCACCTTGCCCTGCTTGTAAAGCGCATAGAGCTTGAGCATCGTCTCGTTGTCGGGGCGGTTGGGCAGATTCATGGCCGCGGCAGCCGCCGCCTCAAATTGAGCCTGCAAACTCTCCATGGGGTTCCTCCTCCCGACCTTGCTGATGCTATACAGGGTCTGCCGGCAACAGGATACGCGCCAAGTAAGGCTAGTTGCCGCCGGTGCGGATGGATTCGCGTCGTTCCAGTTCCTGCACCGAGTGCCCTTCAAACGGTTTGTCGGGGTTGAAGTAATTATACGCCGCGCGCGAGATTTCCCACAGGAACGGGAAGCTATACTCCGAGGACAGCCAGTCGCTCTCCGGCTGGGCCAGGAGAGAGTAAATCACAAAGTCGCCGCCGGGCGTGTAGACGATCCCGGCATCGCCGTGCTCGTTGAAGCTCCAGCCGTGCTTGTGGGAGACGCGGGTTCCGTCGGGCACGCCAAAGCGAATCAGGTTGCCTTCCACGTTCTGGACCATCAAGTCCACGATCGCCTGGCACTCTTCCTGGGTGATCTCGCCCGGATACACGGCCAAAAGCCCACCCTCTCCCTTGGCGCAATAATAGATCATCGCCAACAGCCCACCGATATCCTCGGCCGTCGTCTGCATGGACGGGTCGGGCCGGGTATCGATGGTTGGGTTCATATTGGCCGGGGTGTCGTAGGTGCTGGGGCGCGAGGGAACGGCCGCCGCGTCATAGGGAATGGCCATAAAACTGTTGACCATGCCCATCCGATGCATCTCATCGGTCAGGACTTTCGCCCCCTGATAGGTATTGTCTTCGCCGGCGATCAGGTGTAGCAAGAGATTGGCACTGTGATTGCTGGATGCGGTGGCCGTGCTGAGAAAAAGCTCTTGCTGGAACGCATCCGGTGGATTATCCAACGCGCGATAAGCCTCCACGAAGATGGCGATCTTCATGATACTCAGGGCCGACACGGCCACGTCGGAGTTGATGCGCACTTCTTCGCCTGTCTGCAGGTCGAGAATAAAAACGCTGGCAAATCCTTCAAATGAAGCCAATTGCTTCTCGATGGCGTCCTGGAGAACCTGGATGGTCCAGTCAGGCGCAGGCTCTTCGATAAGCGTCAGATCAACCTGGCGCTCGTCCGGGCTATAGAACGCGGAACGCAATTGGTAGAGAGTCGTCGCGCGGTCGGTGATCAGTCCCGCCCTCCCCGACTGGATTTCGCCCGTGTCGGCCAGAAGTTGCGGGCCTTCGGCCGGGCGATCGATGAAATCGGCGATCATGTTCAACTGGCTTTCGAGGGCCGCATCATCATGGCGCGCGCGGACATAGACCACAATCGGCTGTGGTGACATGCCCACCACGAACTCCGCATACCGCCGCCACATCTCCTGCTTCTCCCAGTCTGCTCGCGCTTCAGCCACCATTCCCTCTGTATCGATGGTGAAACCGATATCGCGCGGGAGCAGTTCGGCAATGCGTTCTTCGCCGTTGTAAACGGTGATCGGAGACAGAAAATGTTCGTTGATCGCGTCCCGGGCGGCGTCAGGCGTCAGGCCACCCACCGGCAAACCGGCAATCGTGGTACCGGGCGGCAACTTGTCCAGCGCCCGCCAGAACAAAAATCCCTGATAGAGCAGGAAGGCGGACCCCAGCACGAGGAGGGTGATCAACAGGAGGCGGCGAATTGCCCTTAGCATCGGTTAGCTCAGTTATTGGCCGCGTTACTGTCGCCCAGATAGGGCGCGTCGAAATTGAAGTAGTTATAGGCGGCGCGCGACACGTCAGCGATGAGCGGCGCGCTCAATTCCCATTCCAGCCATTCCGGCCTGTACATGATCTCGACGATAACATAGTCCCCGCTGGGACTAAAGACGATCCCCGCGTCAACATGGGTATCACCAATCCAGCCGTGCCGGTGGGCGATAGGAGTCTCGCGCGGCACGCCCTCTTCCATCAAGCTGCCAATCTTGTTGCGCTCCATGTAGTCGAGCATCTCGAGGCATTCGCGCTGCCAGTCATCGGCAGGGAAGGCGGCCGGCAATGCGCCGCCCTGGCCGGTCGCGCAATAATAGATCATCGACAGCAGCGTTCCGATATCCTCAGCCGTGGTCTGCATGGTTGGGCTGGGGTTGGTGCGCAGGGCCTCGACTGTGTTGGCCGGTGTCTCCGGGGTGCGTTTCCCGGCCGGCATGCCCGCGTCGTAGGGAGCCATGATGAACGTGTTGTTCAGCCCTAAACGCTGCAAGGTCGCGGTGACTTGATCCGCGCCCTTGTACGGCCCTTCCTCGCCGCCGATGACCGCCAGTAACTCGTTGGCGCTGGTGTTGTCCGGCTTGATGATCAGGGTGTCGGATATGAGTTGTCGTTGGGATAATGTCGGTAACTCACCCAGCGTCCGGTATGTCTCAAGGACGATAGGGAGCTTCATCAGGTCGATGGCCGAGACCGGCACATCGCTGTTAATGTTGACTTCCTCGCCGGTAGCCAGATCCATAATAAAGACCGCGGCCATTCCGCCCGTGTCCTGCTCAAATACCTGTAGCCGGTTCACGAGCAGGCGAGACAGGAGATTAATGTTCGGGCGTTGGGGGTCCGTTTGTTCAGTGATGAGATTCGCCTCGCGCAGGTCAGGTCGGTAAAGCGCCGCCTCGATATCGGCGAAACTCGTCTCAATGTTGGTCTCCATGCCCGACGTGCCGTATTGGAAACTCATGGTGCCGGGAACGGGCTGCGGCGGTTGTGCGGGCAGGTCAACCAGGCTCTTGATCTCCTCAAGATAATTGCGCAACGCTTCGCGATTGTGGGTGGCGGCCAGGGCGACGGGCGTGACCTCAACCGGCCTGCCCCAAAGATAACCCCAATACCCGGACCAAAAGTTTTGTCGCGTTCGCTCCGTATCGGCGTTCTGGAGCATCGCGTCGAAATTGAGTGTGAATTCCGCCTGGGCGGGCATCAGGTCGAATTGATCCTCGCCATGATGGATGACAACGGGTGTTTCCAGGTAGGTCGAGGTCAATTTGGCCCTGGCCTCTTCCGCGTCCATTTGCCCGACATCCACCCCGCCAATCTTTAGACCCGTGGGGTATTCGGTGCGTGTGCCGGCATATTCGTAGAGCTTTAAGAGCAGGAACAGCGACACCGCCACCAGAATCGAGACAGTGACCCATTGGCCCAGGCCGGGTGAAGCGTTGCGATTCATCTGATTAATCTGCCTCGGCCGCCACCATCGTCGGGTCTGTGGATTGGTTGATCATGCGCGAAAAGCTTATACCGGCCGCGATCGCCGCTTCGGTGAACGGCCGGAGCGGTTGCGGCAATTGGCCTAACCCAAACCAGCGCGCCTCGACAATCTCCGAATTGAGCCGAATCGGCCCCGTATTTACCCAGCCCAGATAAGCCATGATGATATGAGACGGCACGCTTTCATGGGCGGTATGAACGACCGGCCCAAGCCTGATGGAAAGGCCGGTTTCTTCATGAAGTTCGCGCCGCAGACCTTCCCCCGGCGCTTCATTGCGGCCCAACCAGCCGCCCGGAAGCCCCCAGGGTATAGATGTGTGAAAAGCATGACGGAGCAACAACACTTCCTCGTCAGCGTTAAAAGCGATCAACGAAACCCCAACACGATGACGGGGGACAAAGAGACGCACCCCCCAGACCATCAACCCGGCAAGAGGCTGGAATTGCATCAGGCGGGCAATACTCTCTTTCCGGGCGTCGGTTAATTTGATATTCACAATGTGATCAATGTCTGCCATGGTCCCGATCGGATCCATGGCAATAAACGTCATTCCTACAATCCATCAGTATAACAAAAAGGGGAGTCGATTCCATAAGTCATCCTTCCCAGTAATCCGCTTCTCATATGGGCTAAAAGCCGTGGGCCGGGCTGTCGCGCTGCAACTTTGCCCGAGTGGCGGCGTATAGTGGGTAAAGTTTATTGTGGAGGCAGAGAATATGCAGCAATCAAGATTGTTGCGCAGCGAAAATGACAAAATGATCGCCGGGGTTTGCGGCGGATTAGCCTCATACCTGGGGATCGATCCTGTTTTGGTGCGCCTGGCTTTTGTCATCCTGCTGCTGGCCAGTGGTATCGGCTTCGCCATTTACATCATCCTTTGGATCGTCATGCCTACGGCATCAGCCGTAGATGCCGAAGTGCGGATATTATCCGATGAGCAACCGGAGGATCCATCCACCTATAAAAACAACCGGTTCAGCCCGGCGGCCACCGTGGGTGTACTCCTGATCGTCTTCGGGGCGTTCTTTCTGTTGAGTCAGATGGGCGGAGTGCCCGGTTTTGTCTGGCCGCTGATCCTGATCGCCGCCGGGGTGTATTACCTGGCCAGACGTTCACGCTGAGTCTTTGGGATGATACGACGGGAGCCGGACGCGAAGGGCGTGCCGGCTCTTTTTTTAATTCCCTTCTTTCTCGTTCGGCTGCCGGCCACGACGCGGTGTTCCCGGCAGCGCGCGACCGCGCAAGCCCGACCACGCCTTCGAATCAACATCACCCGGCTCGCCTCGCTGATCAATTACCGTCGTCTGGGTTTGATAGAGCGGCAGGGTTATGCGGAATGTCGTTCCCTGGCCGGGCGTGCTGTCCACCTGAATGGCTCCGCCGTGAGCCTGCACAACCCACTTGGCGATCGCCAGCCCCAACCCGGAACCACCTTGTGCCCGACTGCGAGCCTTGTCGACCCGGTAAAAACGGTCGAAGATGTGGGGCAGATCCTCGGGGGGGATGCCGATTCCGGTGTCGGCGACGATCAGGTGCGCCCAGCTGCTCTCCTTGGAGAGGCTCAGCCGGACGGTTCCGCCCGGCAGGGTGTATTTGATACCGTTGTCAACGAGGTTCAGGATGAGTTGCTTCAGGCGATCCTCGTCGCCCAGGATCATTACCTGGTCAACATCCACCAATTCAACTGCAACCGGCTTCTCGATGCGGCTCACCTGACGATAGACTTCGATCAGGATGTTATCCAGTTCCACCGGCTCATGGCGCAGCGGCAACCCACCCGTGTCGGCCCGCGCCAGGAGCAACAGATCGCCCAAAAGCCGGCTCATCCGCTCCATCTCATCCTGGATCACGCTCATCGATTCCTCGTCGTAGCGACCGAAGCGACTCATCAGGTCCAGGTTGCCGCGGACGCTGGTCAACGGCGTGCGTAACTCGTGTGAGACGTCAGCCAGGAAGCGCTGCTGGCTGCGGAACAGGCGGTCGAGGCGTTCGAGGGTCTGGTTGAAGGCGCGAGCCAGGTCGCCGATCTCGTCTGTCCGGCTGCTGTGAGGCACGCGACGGCTCAGGTCATCCGCCTTGGTAATCTGGCGGGCCACCGAAGCAATGTCTTCCAGCGGTCGAAAAAGACTGGAGGTGAGGATGGCGAGCACGACAAGAGAGGCGATAGCCGCCCCCAGGCTGATCAGCAGCGCCCGGCTCAATACCCGGTTGAATATCTCAAAGTTATCCAGTAGACGAGCCACCTGGATGTGGCCGATCGGCTGTTGCTGGTTGTCGAAGACGGGTACGGTGAGGACGCGCAGCAGCGTGTCCTCACGCGGGACGAGCCGGTAAACCTCACTGATGCCCAGGCTCTCAGGGTCGAGCAACTCGTCGAAACCGGCCAGGTTGCTCGACTGGAAGACGATCTCCCCTTCGCGGTTGACGATGATCAGGAATGTCGACGCGGTTTGCAGCGTGGCCAGGGCCGAGGGCAGCGGCATACGGATGATGCCGTCCGCCCCGACTTCGATTTTGCCGTTCATCAGCTCGGCCGCCAGCGAATAGAGATCGCCATCGACCTGTGCCAGCAACTGATCACGCGGCAGGATATAGATGACCAGCGACGACAGGAAGTAGACGACGCTGAAGATCAGGGCATAGACCAGCAGCAATCGATTCTGGATTGACAATGAACGGCTATGACTCCTCGCGCAGGACGTAGCCGATTCCCCGCACGGTGTGGATCAAACGGGCCATATCGCCCTGCTCGGTCTTTTGCCGCAAATAGCGCACATAGACCTCGATGATATTGCTCTCTCCGCCGAAGTCGTAATTCCAGACGTGGTCGAAGATCACGTCGCGGGTCAACACCTGACGCGGGTGGCGCATGAACAGTTCAAGTAGCTCGTACTCTTTGGCAGTCAGATCGAAGGTGGCCCCGCCCCGGCGACCCTGCCGCGTGCCAGTATCTAGTTCCAGATCAGCGAATCTGAAAACCTGCGGCTGGGCAGGTTGGGCGCGCCGCAACAGCGCTCGCACGCGAGCCATCAACTCGTCGAACGCAAAAGGCTTCACCAGATAGTCATCAGCGCCGGCATCCAGCCCGGCCACGCGATCGTCGATCGCTTCCTTGGCAGTCAGCATCAGGATTGGCACATCGCTCACGGCACGAATACGCCGGCAGACTTCCAACCCATCCATACCAGGCAGCATCAGGTCAAGCAAAACGAGATCAGGCGGGTTGTCGCGGGCCAGTTCAAGGGCGGTGGGGCCATCAGCCGCCGCCTCCACGCGATATCCCTCAAAACCGAGGCCGCGCTGGAGAAATTGACGGATGCGCTCCTCATCTTCCACGACAAGTATTGTTGACGACATGGATAATAACCTCCAGGATACTATCGTTCATTTGTATTATACCTTGTGATCGTCCTGTACACACGACCCCGCAGACATCCGTGCCCCGCCTCAGGACTTAACATTGTTTACCGTGGCCGCCTGGGCTACAATTCCCGCCTGGTGGTCGCCTGGTGACTGGACCACCACCTAATATTGGGAAGGGGAATGGAAGAACTATACCAACTTGGTGTCGCACTGGCGACCTGGGTACAGAACGCGTACCCGCAATTAGTGGGAGTGATGACCCTCGTGTCGGCCCTGGGCACAGAGGAGTTTTACCTGGTCGTTCTGCCCGCTTTTTATTGGTGCATCAATAAGGGTCTCGGTCGCCAGCTTGGATATCTTTTTCTCCTCTCGACGCTGACCAACAATATCCTTAAAAACACGTTCCGCCAGCCGCGACCATTCTGGATCGATCCGAATGTGCAGCTTGGTGAGACGGAGGGATACGGCCTGCCCAGCGGTCACGTTCAGAACGCGACGGTCGTTTATCTGCTGCTGGCCGCTCGATCCAGGCGGGTTTGGGCCTGGTTGCTGGCCTTTATGTTCATCGCGCTGATGGGTTTCAGCCGGTTCTATCTGGGCGTCCACTTTGTTCAGGATTTGGCCGTTGGTTTCACAGCCGGCTTGCTGATCCTGGGCGCGTTCATGATCTGGCAAATCACTTACTTCGACCGTTTCAGCAAGCAAATTCTCGGTCGCCGGCTACTGCTGTTGGTATCGGTGCCGTTGTTGCTGGCCGCGATTTACATCGGCATCCTGTTACTGATTGGGAAACCCGACACCGGAGTGCCCTGGGGAGCCTACGTCCCCGCCGCCGAACTGGACGGCTATGAGCAAATTGTCTCCACTGTGGCCGGTTTGCTGGGCTTCGGCGTTGGCATCCTGCTGGAGAGCAGCCGCATACGCTTTCGGACAGACGGCCCCGTTTGGCAGCGCGCGGCGCGATACCTGTTGGGGGTTGTCATCGCTGTCGGCATATGGGCTGGGCTGCGGGCGATATTCCCATCGGAACCACTGTGGGTGGCATTACCGTTGCGCTTTATTCGTTATCTCATCCTTCTGTTATGGATAACCTACTTCGCGCCGTGGGTGTTTGTGCGGCTGCGTTTGGCGGCGATCGATACTGAATCCGAGGTGCGCGTCACGCTCTAATAACTGTTGGATGACGATTTCGTTAGCCTAATGGGTGGCAACGGGAACCTGGAACATTTCGAAACTTTCCCCACAACGACCACCTAATCGCTATACGCGGAACCTTGAATCCCGTTCCAGGATCAACCCTAAACCCTGTTTCAAATCCACTTTGGGCTGAAAATCGAGTAATTGCCTGGCCCGCTCGATATCGGCCGCCAGGCGCGGCACGCCGCCGGGTTTCGCCGAATTGTGGATGACGTTGGCCCGCTTGCCGGTCGCGCCTTCAATAGCGCGAATCAGGTCGACGACGCTGGTTTCCTGCCCCCGGCCAATATTGATGACGGCGCGGTTGATGCCTCTGACCGTAGCCGCCGTCATCATCGCCTCCACCACATCATCCACGAATATGTAATCCCGCGTTTGCCGGCCACCGCCGAAGACAATCAGCGACCCGCCGGTCAGTACCTGCTGGAGAAAACGCGGCACGACCGGCGCGTGGGATGCGGGCAGGCTTTGATGGGGGCCATAGGCGTTGAAGATGCGCAGGGCCACCGTCTCCAACCCCCACAACTCCCCAATCGTGTGGATGTATTGCTCGGCCGACCATTTGCTGACGGCGTAGGGGCTGTCGGGATGTGGCGCATCGTCCTCGCGCGCCGGCTGTTGTGGCTGGTTGCCGTATACCGCGCCGGATGAGGTGAAAATGACGCGACCGACGCCGGTGTCCCGCATGGCCTCCATCAGGCTCACCGTGCCGCCGACGTTGACCCGCTCATACTCGCGCGGGTAGAGGATCGACTGCGGCACAGAAACCCGCGCCGCCAGATGATAGACACAATCGATATCCTGCAGCAGCGACCAGAGCAACGGGATATTATCGACGTCGCCCCTGACAAAAGCGATCTCCGCATCCAGCCGGCCGGCATCACCGTTACTCAGGTCGTCGAGGACGCGGACGACATGCCCGGCAGCTACCAGACGATTGGCCAACGCCGCGCCCAGAAAACCGGCACCACCTGTAACGAGAAAGCGCATGAATCGCTCGTTGGACGGCCGTCAGCTCCCGGCCGCCAATGCAAACGGGTCGGCTTCGCCGGCGAAGATGCGGTCGAGGATGGCCGTCTCGCGGCGGTCGATGATGGCCAGGAACTCGCCCGCGCCCTTCATGTGCTTGAAAGCGCCGAAACCTCTTTCCAGAAAGTGCTGCAAGTCATCCCATCCGGCCAGCGTCGCCGGGGCGTGGGCCAGCCGCAGGGCAATGCCGATAAACGGGATTTGGACAAGCCGGTCGATGCCGCCGCCAATGTCGCCGATGAGCCTGATCTGCCGCAGGCGGTCGTCGTAGTTGTCGCAAATACGATAGCCGGCGGCATATTGCTGTGGCGTGATATCGTCGGTGACGCCCAGGTCATCAACCAGGGCGCGAGCCAGCCGGTCATCGAGGTCGTTGGTCAGGTTGGAGAGCGTCACCACGTTGCCCAGGATCGACACCGCCCGCTCCGGCAGGACACGGCGGACGCCCTCATAAAATCTCTGCAGGTCGGCGTCCCGCTGGCTGAAATCGCGCGGGGCGTAGACGTCGGTCAGGAAGAAACGGGTGGCGGGTGCATAGCGCGGGTTGGCCAACAGGTCGGCATGGGTGGTGGCCAGCCTTTTCGACTGGAAAGCGCGCAGGAGAGCGATCTCCGCCGGGAGGGCTTTCGACTCAACCCGGACGCGTCGCCCCGGTCGCGCCTGGGCTAGATGAGTCAGCAGGTGCGCGGCATCGCCGGCGGTCGGCCCGGTGACGGTCGATGATTTTCGGTTCTCGTCGCTCATATGCAGCCCGATTATGGCTCAAATGAGGCCGTCAGGCCACTCAGTGGGTCTTGACTTTCAAATCTATTTCGATATACTTCTAATTAGATACAAATCTAATTAGAAGGACATCGAAATGACACAAGATACATTATCCGCAGCGCAGTTCGAGCAATTGCTCCGTTTCTTCCAGGTCTTCAGCAACGAAAGCCGGCTGAAGATCATCGGCTATCTGGCCAACGGCAACCGGAGCGTCAGCGAGCTGGCGGATCTGCTGCAGTTGAAGGAGCCGACAGTCTCCCATCACCTGTCGGAGATGAAGGAGATCGGTCTGGTGGACGTGCGCGCCGAAGGCAACATGCGCATTTACCAGCTCAACACAAAGACATTGCAGGCCATGAGCAAGGACGTTTTCGCGCAACCCAATCTGGCGGCGCTGGTGAAGCCGAGCGAGATGACCGACGAAGAGCGCGTGTTGCGCACATGGGTCAAAAACGGCCGCATCGTCGACTTCCCCGTGCAGGAGAAAAAGAAGCAGATCGTCATCCGTTGGCTGGCCGGGCAAATCGACCCCGACCGGCGCTGGACAGAGAAGGAGTTCAGCGAGTGGCTGTCGCAGTACAACGAGGACTACGCCACCTTGCGGCGCTATCTGGTGGACGGCGACTATATGGCTCGCGAGGGCGGGATCTATTGGCGCACGCAGGAGGACGCTCCGATCCTCTAGAGCTTCCTCCTGCCCTCATGTGAATCACCCGCTTAATCTATTCGGTTTGAGCCTCGGCCGCCATTTCCGGCCACATCAGATAGGCGCCGACGAAGAAGCAGACAGCGCCAATCAGGGTGAAGATCGTGGAATAAGTAGCAAGGTTATCGAAAATCGGATTGGGCCTCACAAAAGCCAGGATGGCCGAAAGCATAAAGGCAACGCAGCCGATGAAGTTGATGATCACGATCCACCAGGTGAGGCTGTGTCGTTGCCAGCACCAGAGATGATGACAGAATTCAAAGACAGCAGCGAATCCGGATGTAAGAAAGAGAACAGAGCCAACGTAATCGGGAACCCAGACCAGAATGTCATATCCCAACCATTGAACACTGATGAAAGCGGCAAAGGTGGAGACATTGAAGGCGAGGGTTCCCAGAAATTGCGGGAAGGTCGCCCAGAAGTCGATCCGTTTTGGTTGCCATCCCAGAAAACGCCGTTTCGCCACGGCCAAGGGATGACCCTCGCTATCAATCGCTTCCGGCGCGTTGATCGACTGGTAATACTGACTGTAGCCCGCTGAGGTGAAAAATATCGAACCAGTGAAAAAGATCAGGTCTATAAGGTATTCGTTGCTGAATCCGACCAAAACCAAAACGCTGCCGCTTATAAAATGCCAGGAACCAATCATAAACAGAAGGGCGATCCACCAGTTCAGGGAGGAAGGCCTCCAGAGCAGCAATTTCGGCCGTTTTTTCTTCTCGGTTTCCGGGCCAAATTGTTTGCGATGTCGCCGCGAGGTTCTGACATCCCGCGTCTGATCTCCCCTAAGGTGAGTAATTCGGGTAACGAAAGGGCCGATCTGTTGCGACTCGATATGTTCCCAATCGGCCGGAAAGTTAATAGAACCTCGCTTGATAGTTGAAGCCATTTGTATTCTCCTAAACCTCGGCCGAAGCAGTCAGCCAGCCGGGCATCTTCAGGTCCCAGTAGATTGCCGCGGCGCGCGTAGTGAATATCAGCACCATCGCGACCAGCCAGGAGAAGGCAAAGCCTGGGACAAAATACAAAAAAAGAAGGTAGATAATACTACCCACTAAAATAGGTGTGGCATAGAGGTCTTTGGTCATCAACAGCGTTGGCCTATCGGTAAGTACATCCCGCACCAGGCCACCGCCTATGCCCGTAATAACGCCCATAATAACGGCAATGAGCGGGTCATACCCTAATCCTATTACCTTATCAATTGCCTGAATCGTAAACAAGGCCACGCCGATCGCATCCAGATAGAGCAAGAGACGGTAGAACTGCGAGAACAATCGATATAGGAAAAAGGTTAGCACGGCCGCGCCCACAGCCACCCAGACGTAGGTCAACTCTGAGACCCAGAATACAGGGACACCAAGTAGTAAATCCCGTATTGTGCCGCCTCCAAGCGCGGTGACCAAACCAAAAACCAGCAAGCTGAAGATATCGGCCTCTTTACGCAATCCTGCCAGCACGCCCGTGATTGCGAAAACAGCAATAGCCACGAAGGAAATCCCATTGCTGAGGAGTTGGCTTTCAGTACTCATTCTGTAGCGACTCCTGACCAAGTTCGGGACCCGGCAATGAAAAATGAGTGACCAGCACCATCTGTCGGCCAAGACAGGCAGCGATGGTCACTCACACAATCCATCAGAATGCCTTGCAAAATGCGCCGGAACCCGTAAATGATACACGAATTGCGGCGCAATGCAGGCCATCGGTCAAGCACCTCTACGCTCTGCCGGACAGATCCTAGTGCTTGAAACTCCCGCCTTCCGCTTCGGTGAGCGGCGTAGTCACTGGATGTCTGTCGAAATGAGCCACCGCATCCCGGTAATCGTCCAGGAACAAGCTGGCTAAATCGCGGCTGAAGCCATGACGCACCAGAATACGCTGAACGGCCAGGTCTTCCCGGTAGGCCGGCAAGGTATAGGCCGGCACAAGCCAGCCGCGCGTGCGCAGTCGATCGGCGAGGTCGAAAAGCGTAAAGCCATGTTCCACCCCTTCCTTCAACTTCCAAGTCAAAGCCGGGATGCCGCCCCGCCCGTCATAGACAAGCTCAAAGGGATCCATCTTGGCAATCTCATCAGCCAGGTATTGCGCCGTGTCATAGCAGGCCTGATGAATCTTGCGATAGCCCTCCTTACCCAGGCGCAGGAAGTTGTAGTACTGGGCCACGATCTGGCCGCCCGGCCGCGAAAAGTTGAGAGCAAAGGTGGGCATGTTGCCGCCAAGATAGTTGACCCAGAAGATGAGATCGTCGGGCAGATCCTCCTTGTCACGCCAGATCACCCAACCTACGCCCAAAGGCGACAGGCCAAATTTGTGGCCGGAGGTGTTGATGGATTTGACGCGCGGCAGACGGAAGTCCCACTCCAGATCGGGATAAACGAAGGGGGCCAGGAAACCGCCGCTGGCGCCGTCAACGTGAATGGGGATGTTAAGCCCGGTCTCCTTTTGCAGCTTGTCCAGGGCATCGCTTACTTCCTTAACCGGCTCAAAATCGCACGTGAACGTTACGCCCAATGTAGGTACGACGCCGATGGTGTTTTCATCGACACGCTTGAGCACCTCTTCGGCGTTCATGATCAGGCGATCCCCTTCCATCGGGATCTCGCGATGCTCGACATCCCAATAGCGGGTGAACTTGTGCCAGCAAACCTGCACAGGCCCGGTGATCAGGTTCGGTTTGTCGATCGGTTTTCCGGCGGCCTTCTGACGCGCGCGCCAATTCCATAGCAATGCCATCCCGCCCAGCATGGCGGCCTCGCTGGAGCCGGTCGTTGATGTGCCCATCGTATTGGCCGCATCGGGTGAATTCCACAAGTCGGCCATCATATGGACGCAGCGAGCTTCCAGTTCTGCCGTTTGTGGATATTCGTCCTTGTCGATCATGTTCTTGTCGATGGTCAAGTCCATCAGATCGTGAACCTCCTGCTCCATCCACGTCTGGCAGAAGGTCGCGAGGTTCTGGCGCGAGTTGCCGTCGAGCATCAGTTCATCGGCCACCACCCGGTAGGCATGACGAGGATCATGCTCGCGCAGGGGAAACTTGAACTTCGGCATGCTGATTGAAAGGTCCGAAGATGCGAAGACATCATCTTCCAGGTTATCGCGAACGGTATCTTTTTGGTGTAACATTTACGTCTCCTAACTTAGGGATTGTTTCTTCCACAGCGAGGTATCGCCCATCACCCTGCTAATGAGCGGCACCTGTCCTCCGATTGTCACCGTGGCTAGCTTCCGCTTCCTCCACTCAGCAGCGCGGGGATGGTCGGCAAATAAACGTTGAGGACACCGCCCAGGCCACCCAAAAATATCTGCACGCCGATGGCGGTGAGGATTAGGCCCATGATGCGCGTCAAAGCGTTCAAGCCACTCTGCCCAATCTTCTTCTCAAGTGCATCCCCGGAGAGGAACATGAAGTAGGTGATCAGGATGATGATCCCAAACCCGATGATCGTAGCTGCAATTCCCTCAATACCGTCATCCGAGGCGAAGACGATCGCCGACGAAATGGTTCCGCCACCGGCGAGAATCGGTATTCCCAATGGCGAAACTGCCTTGTCGAGTTCCGCTTCCAGTGTGTTCTTGATATCGCCGTCGCTGGCCTTTTGGGCGCCGTGAGATTGGCCGCTCACCATGTGATATCCAATCATGAACACAATAAATCCGGCCGCCAGCTTGAAAGCGGGCAGGGTGATGCCGAAAAGCTCACCGATGAGCTTCCCTATCGCGCTCATAACGACCACGATCAAAAAAGCCGTGATGACGGCTCGACGAGCCACCGCTTTCTTGGTGGCCTTGTCGTCTCCGGCGGTCATGCTCATGAAAATGGGGGTATTGGCGAAGGGGTTGCACATGGCAAAAAAAGTCGCCACGGATGTCACAAGGAGCGACAAAAATGCTGTTGTATCCATCTCATACTCTCCTGAAAACTTCTGCAATGAACTGAACAACGTGTAGCTCGGCCGATTGGCAGGTTGTTGTGAGTTGGTTCTTTATAGGTACTCTCCTTCTTAATTTGTTGGCAATCGGAACCTGCAGACAGGCAGGAGGGCAGATAGCACTTCGTTCGATCCGAACAAAGTCGCCAACTCATAAGGAATCTTTGTATTCAAACTCACCAGCAAGTTGGAGTAGGGAATGTAGAGTGTAGCAAACAAACACGAGTCCCTTTTCACCAAGCAACTCTATATTCGTCACCATGATGCCGGGTATTTTCATTTAGATGTGTCACGGGCGAAATAGACGCACTCTCCTTGCCTGAAAATCATTGTAAAATTTTCCAGTGAGGGCAGAAGTACCAAAAAGGTGCAAGTATGGATGTAGTTAATTTCTCTCCGGGCCTTATGACAGTTAATCGTTTGAATTGAATGTCTGAAATTTGAATAACACGCGTGCGAGAATGCCGCGCTCCCCCCGGATTAAACGAGTTGGGCTACCATGATATAATGATGCGCTGGCACATGCGGGATCAAGCGGTCTGACCTGACGATCTCCCTTGTTCCCGGTAAAGACAGGCTGCGGTCAACATTCCATAAATCCTCAATAATCGGAGCTTCTCATGTATGACTTTGTTATCCGCAACGGACTGATTTACGACGGCAGCGGCCGTTCGCCCTTCACCGCCGATCTGGCCATCACCGGCGACACAATCACCGCGATCGGCCGCATTGACGGCCAGGCCCGCCGGACAATCGACGCCGGCGGGCTGGCCGTCTCGCCCGGCTTCATCAACATGATGTGCTGGGCCAACGAGTCGCTCATCCACGACGGCCGCTCCCAGTCCGACATCCGCCAGGGCGTGACGCTGGAAATACTGGGCGAGGGCTTCTCCATGGGGCCGGTCAACGACGACCTGAAAGCCTACATGAAGGAGCGCCAGGGAGACATCCAGTACGACATCGAGTGGACTACCTTGCGCGAATACCTGGAGTTTCTCGTGAAGCGCGGCGTTTCGCCCAACGTGGCCTCGTTCGTCGGCGCGGGCGGCGTGCGGGCCAACGTGCTCGGCTTTGCCGACCGGCGGCCCACCCCCGACGAGCTGGCCCGGATGCAGGCTCTCGTGCGGCAGGCGATGGCCGAGGGCGCGGTCGGTATTTCCGCGGCGCTCATCTACGCCCCCGACAGCTACGCCGACACGGCCGAGCTGATCGCCTTGGCCTCGGCCGCGGCCGAATACGACGGTCTGTTCGCCGTCCACCTGCGCAGCGAGGGCGAGACGTTTCTTGAAGCGCTGGAGGAGTTCTTGACCATCGTCGAGACGTCCGGCATTCGCGGCGAAATCTATCACCTGAAGGCGTCGGGCAAACGCAACTGGCCCAAGCTGGAAAAGGTGATCGCTCGCGTCGAGGCGGCGCGGGCGGCCGGGCTGCCGGTGACGGCCGACATGTACACCTACCACGCCTCGGCCACCGGGCTGGACGCGATGATGCCCGGCTGGGTGCAGGAAGGCGGCCACAAGGCATGGGTAGCCCGGCTGCGCGACCCGGCGGTCAGGGAACGGCTCAAGCGAGAGATCAGCTTGCCCAGCGCCGAGTGGGAGAACTCGTACCACGAGGCAGGTGACGCCTCCAAGGTGCTCTGTGTCAGCTTCAAAAACGACGCGCTGAAGCCCCTGACCGGCAAGTCGCTGGCCGAGATCGCCGCCCTGCGCGGGGCCGACCCGGTGGAGACGGCGATGAACCTGGTCATCGAGGACGACAGCCGCGTGGGTTGTGTTTACTTCACCATGTCGGAGGAGAACGTGCGTCGCCAGATTCAACTGCCGTGGGTCAGCTTTTGCTCCGACTCCGCCTCGCTGGCGCCGGAAGGCGTGTTCCTGCGCTCCAACCCGCACCCGCGGGCCTACGGCAGCTTTGCCCGGCTGCTTGGCAAGTACGTGCGCGACGAAGGACTGGTCTCGCTGGAGGAAGCGGTTCGACGGCTGTCGGCACTGCCGGCCGATAACCTACGGCTCGACCGGCGCGGCCGCCTCCTGCCCGGCTACTTCGCCGACGTGGTCATCTTCGACCCGGCGACGGTTCAGGACCACGCCACGTTCGACCGGCCGCATCAATACGCCACCGGCGTGCGCGATGTGCTGGTCAACGGCGTGGTCGTCCTGCAAGACGGCGAGCACACCGGGGCGAAGCCCGGGCGGGTGGTGGGCGGACGGCAGTCCGCTGGGCTGGGGCGGGCCGTGGGTGGGAGATAGCCCGCCCACTCACACTGAGCAAACAGAGGACTCACTCTAATATGGCCGGCTCTCCGGCCTTCACCTCTCCCTGAGGCTGTTCCCGGGGCCGCTCCCGCCAACGGGTTATCGTTGCCGCGGCGTCCGCATCGCGGATAAACAGCGCAACCCCCGCGCCGAGCAGCGCGAATACCGCCGCGACCGCGAACGCCACCCGGTAGGGTGTCAGATCGGTCGGGCCGCCCGGCAGGGCGACGGACCCGGCGGCAACGAACACGGTGGTCATGATCGCCACGCCCAGCGCGCCGGCGAGCTGCTGCTGGGTGCTGAGCAGCGTGGACGCGCCACCCATATCCCGATGGGATGTGGTCGCGAACGCGGCAGTCTGGACGGGGATAAACACCCCCGACATGCCCATACCCATTGTGAACAGCATCGCCCGCGGCCACCACAGGCTGGTCGTCGGGCCAACGGTGGTCAAGGCCAACATCATGGCCGCGATCAGGACCAAGGCCCCGAACAGGATTCGGCGCGGCCCGAACACGGGATAGAGCTTCTTGGCGACGATTTGCGAGCCGGCCATCACGCCCAGCGCCTCGGGGAATATACTCAGCCCGGCTTGCGCCGCGGTCAGTCCCAGACCGTCCTGGTAGAATAACGAGACGATGAATAACGTGCCGATGAAGGCGATCCCGCCCAGGAGCATGACCGCGTTGGACAGGCCGAACAGTCGCTCGCCCAACAGGCGGAGCTTTAGCAATGGCTCAGTTCGGCGCAGCTCGATGAAGACCAGCGCGACCAGCAGCGCCGCGCCAATCAGACAACTCGCCAAAATGGTCGGTTGCGACCAGCCGGCGAAAGGCCCCTGGGATAGCCCGTACATCAACAGGCTCAGCCCGGACCCGGCCAGCAGGAACCCGGCGAGGTCGAATTTCCCGGCGTCACCGTGGTGCTGTCCCGCCAGATACACCAGCCCGAAGAAGAACGCGGCCAGGCCGACGGGGACGTTCACAAGGAACACCCAGCGCCAGGAGACAAAGGTGACGAAAAGGCCGCCTAACACCGGCCCGAGGGCCGGAGCCAGCGCCGTGGGGATGACCAGAATGGCCGAGGCGCGCGCCCGTTCCGCCGGCGGGAACGTCCGCCACAACATCGCCAGGCCCACCGGGGTCATCAGCCCGCCGGCAATGCCCTGCAGGACGCGGAATGCTTCCAATTGGGTCAGGCTCTGCGCCATCCCGCACAGGGCGGAGGCTGTCGCGAAGAGCAGGATCGCTCCCAGCAGCACGCGACGCCCGCCCAGTTTATCACCGAGCCAGCCCGAGATCGGGATGGTGGCCGCGAGGGCGACCAGGTAGTAGATAACGACGCCGTTGACGGCCGCCGTTTCGACGTGAAACTCATTGCCGAGCGTTGGCAGAGCCACATTGACGATCGTGGAGTCCATGATCGTCATGAATAATGCGGCCACATAGACGACACTGACCGCGATTTTCTGGTTGATTTGTCGAAACAACACAGTCCCTATCTCCAGGTGCTCATCATCAACTTTACCGCAGGGCCGGAACAACTTCCTTGGCAAAGCGCTCCAGCTGGGAGAGTGGATCGGCGCCGGGCCAGAAGATGAAAGTGTCGAAACCCAGCTCCGTCGCAAAGTACTTCAGGGTCTCGACCCAGTGTTCCGGGGGGCCTTGCAGCAAGCCGTGCGTTGGGCCGTCCACAATCACGCCGCTGACATTATAGACACGGCGGATCGCGGCGGGATCGCGCCCGGCTTCCGCCGCTGCGTCGTCGATGCGCTTTGCAAGCTCGGGGACGGCCTGCGGTGGCACGTAGGAAAGCGAAGGCACCCACCCGTCGGCGATGCGGCCGGCCAGCGACACGGCGCGGGGGCCGATGACGCCGAGCCAGATCTCCATCTGGTGCACAGGTATGGGGCCGGGGTGCATGCCGCGCACGGTGTAGTATTCGCCCTTGGCAGTGATGGAACGTTCGCCGCTCCAACTGGCCCGGATGATCCGGATCGCTTCCTCAAGCGCGCGCAGCGCCTCACCGCCGGAGCGAACCGGGCCGCCCATCGCGCGGATTGCGTCCCAGAAGGCGCCCGCGCCGAGGCCCAGCTCAAAGCGCCCACCGGAGAGCACGTCCATGGTCGCGGCTTGTTTCGCCATCATGGCCGGGTCACGCAGGGGCAGGTTGGCCACATTCGGAAACATTCGAACCTGCTTCGTTCGAGCGAGCAGGTCGCCAATCAGCGCCCATGTGTCGAGAAATCGCGGCTGGTAGGGGTGATCCTGGATGCCGATCAGATCGAGACCGAGCGCATCGGCACGAACGGCCATCGAGCGGGCCAATTCGGCCTCGTCACTGGTCGGTGTAATAGAGAAGCCGAATTCAAGCGGCCGTCCATAACGAGAGTTCAAGGTGATTTCTCCTCCTCGCCCATCGGCGAGTTGCAAATGCAGTTATTTCGCCAACTTGGTGCGGGTATGCAAGCCGATAGCAAGTTACTGATTTGTACCGGCCATAAGCGCGCTCATGGCGACAGAATTTCCATATGATACCGGACTTGAGTCCGCTTGTCAATTTTCTTGTCAAAACCATGCTATACTGTTGGCTTACTTGTTCAATAGATGCCGACCCGGAGATACACCATGACCCAACAAATTTCAACCGAGCTTTTCACCACGAACCTCTATGCCTTGCTGACCGAGACATTTGAAAGCGTCCACGGCATCTTTCTCGACAAGGGAACATCGCTGTTCGAGACGCTGGACGGCATCACCGCCGCCCAGGCCTCGCGAGCCACAAACGGCCGCTGCGCCACCCTGGCCGCGCAGGTCAATCACACCCGCTTCTACATCGACGTGTTGGAAGAATACATGCTCCAGACGAACAAGGGACCGGCCGATTGGGATTCAAGCTGGCAAGTGGGCGAAGTGACCGAAGCGGAGTGGGCGGCGTTGAAACAGGCGCTGCGCGACAGCTACGCTCGCGTCCGGGCGATCATGGAAGGGTTCGACTCGTGGGATGACGACAACCGGCTCGGCGGAGCATTGGCGATCATCGTCCATACGGCGCATCATCTGGGAGAAATTCGGCAGATGTTGTGTGTGTTAAGGGATTGAATCAAGCAATTCATGAATCACACTTGAGCTATGTAGCCACATCAGCTATTATATAGCCACAACAATCTGAATAGTTGGGGTGCGGCAATGAGTGAACTGAGCGTCGGCGTCCGTGAATTGAAATTGCAGTTAAGCAAATACCTGCATCGCGTCAGGGCCGGTGAAACCATCATCATCACCGACCGGGGAAAACCGATCGGCCGCATCATCCCGGAAGCTGCCTCGCTTGACGAGAAAATACAGCAGCTACTCGATGCCGGGCTTGTTGATTGGAACGGGGTCAAACCGGAGGTCAGCGAACCGGCTTTCGCTAATAAAAGCGACATTCTGGCGTCTGATATCGTGGCCGAGATGCGCGAGTGATCCTTTATACCGACACAAGCGCGCTCATTAAACGTTACATCGGGGAATCAGGTTCCTCTGACGTAGTAGCCTGGATACGTGAGGCCGATTTAATCGGCGTCAGTATCATCACACGCGCAGAAGCGGGAGCCACGTTTTCACGTTTGCATCGATCAGGAATCATCGATACCACGACGGCCGAACTTCTATTAAAGGAGTTCCGTCTCCACTGGCCCAGCTATATGCGACTGCGTATCAACGAGAACCTTGTGGCAACGGCCGAAAGTTTGGCCTGGCAATACGGGCTTCGCGGCTATGATGCCGTCCATCTGGCTTCGGCTGTCATCTGGCAGGAAAGCCTCGGCGAAACAGTCATCTTGGCGACCTACGATCGCCAACTTTGGGGCGCGGCGGCACTTGTGGGTCTGGAGGTTCTGCCGCACCAATTATGAGCGAACAGGATTGACGAGAAAGGATATCAACCCTAGAGATGCACAGCACGCTGGCGGGCGCAGCAATAGTTTAGCCAGATGCTGCGTTCAGTTCTCCCTTCCCCACGACAACCGCGCCAGCAACATCAGCGCCAACAGGACAACAACCAGCGCCGCCACTTGCACCACATGATACCCCCCGGCTGTTAGCGGCGTCGTATCCTTGAATGCGTCCACAAACAGCCGTCCGGCGGCGTAGACGGCAATAGTCATCAGAAACGGCCGCCCAGCCATACCGCCAAAGCGCGGCGAGGTTGCCGACCACCACGCGGCCAGCGCCACGACGCCGGCCAGCACCTCATACAACTGCACCGCATGCCGCCGCACGCCAAACTGGGCGATCCCCCACGGCCACGCCGTCAGCGAGCCATAACCCGCACCGCCGAGAAAATCAGCCAGGCTGACGGCCATCAGGAAGACGATTATCCCCGGTGCCAGCACGTCCAGCGCCGGCCAGAAGGACAGACGTCGCCAGCGGCCGTAGAAGAACGCGGCCGCCGCGCCGATGAGCACGCCGCCGGCGGCGTTGTAGCCGCTGGTCAGCGGCCAGATGATACCCAGCAGATTGTCGTCATACGACGACCAGTGCAACAGGACGAACACCAGCCGCGCGCCGATGAATCCACCCAGCAAGGCGACCGAGGCGACGGTGTAATGAAGCTCCGGGTCCTGGCCCAGCCGCCGGGCGGCCCGGTCCACAGCGAACAACGCCAGCCAGATGCC
>JAHDWL010000015.1:0-27804 GCA_023384355.1 Anaerolineae bacterium | reverse complement strand
GTCATTCCAGCAACCCCTCGATCCGATCCTCCAGCACTCCCTGGCTGATCGTCCCGATGAGCACCTCGCGGACGATGCCGTTGCGGTCGATGAATATCGTCGTGGGCAGGTTCAGCACGCCGTATAGATTATTGACGCGCATGTCCTCATCAACCAGCAACGGGTAGGTCAGGCCGTGGTCACGGGCAAAACCGGCGATGAGCGCCGCGGACTCGGCCTGGTTCAACCCCAGGATCGCCACCTTGCCCTCATACAGGTCGCTCGCGCGCTCGAAGTAGGGCATCTCCACCCGGCAGGGCGGGCACCACGTGGCCCAGAAGTTCAGCACGACCGGCATGCCACCATCGGCTGTGAAGTCGCCCAGGGTGATCGCCTGCCCGTCAATGGTTTGGAGCGTGAAATCGGGGGCCAGGTTGCCCACGTAGGGAGCGGTGGTAACGGCCGTCGGGCCGGTGTCGGCGTTCGTCTCGCGCGAGATAAATATCCACCCCGCCCCCAGCAGGGCGACCAGAACAATCACGGCGACCCACTCCAGACGCTCGCGCATGACCTACTCGACGGCCGTCAGCGAGCCGACAGGAATCACCGCGCCGCCGTTCTGATCGCGGTTCGCCGATCCTCTGACCGCCAAACCATTGGCTTCATCCCCGAACACGGGCCGGCCCGTCAGGTCATACGTCATGGCCCCGTCAATGCGCGCCGGCACCAGCTCGCCCAGCGGCAGCTCGCCGGGGATGAGCACAAGGCCGTCGATCTCCGGCGCGTCGCGGTAGGTGCGGCCGACGCTAAGGCCGTCGCCGTGCCCCTCGATGAGCACCGGCAGCACCCGGCCGACCTGCGCCTGATTGCGGGCCAGCGAGATACCCTGCTGGAGCTCCATCAGTTCCGCCTGTCGCGCCTGTTTCACCGCCTCCTCCACCTGCCACGAGACGGTGGCCGACGGCGTGGAGTCTTCATAGGAGTAGGTGAACGCGCCCACCCGGTCGAAGCGCAGATCGCGGACGAACGTCTTCAGCGCGTCGAACTCCTCGTCCGTCTCGCCGGGGTAGCCGACGATGAAGGTCGTGCGGATGGCGATGTCGGGCATGGCCGTCCGCAGCTTCTCCACTGTGCTGTAGACCCACTCGATGTTGGCCGGGCGGCGCATGCGCTTCAGCGTCTCGCGGTGGCCGTGTTGCAGCGGGATATCGAGATAGGGCAAGATCTGCGGCGTGGTGGCCATCGTCTCGATCAGTTCATCGGTGACGTAGCCGGGGTAGGCGTACATGACCCGTATCCAGGGGATATCGGGCGCGGCCGTCGTGATCTCCTTCAGCAAATGCGATAGCCCGTTTTTGAGGCCCAGGTCATGGCCGTAGTCGGTCGTGTCCTGCGAGATGATGATCAGTTCGCGCACGCCCGCAGCCTGCAGGCGAACCGCCTCGGCGACGATCGTGGCCGGCGGACGGCTGACATGGGTGCCCTTGATCTGCGGGATGGCGCAAAAGGCGCACGGCCGGCGGCAGCCGTCGGCAATCTTGAGGTAGGCGCTGGCTCCCTGCACGGTGGCGCGCAGCACGTTGCGCTCGTCGCGGCCGACCGTGGCCGCCTCGTCGGGCAGGTGATAGAGCGGCTCCGGGTGTTTGCGGCGGCGAAGCTCGCGCACAAACGGCACAATGTCCATCCAGCGACGCGTGCCGATCACCCCGTCGATGCCCGGCACCCACTCCACAACCTCATTCCCGTACCGCTGGGCCATGCACCCCGCGGCGATGAGCAACTGGTTTTGACCCTTCAGATCGGCCAGCTCGCGCAGCGCACCAATCGACTCCTGCCGCGCGCTCTCGATGAAACCGCAGGTGTTGACGATGAGCACGCCCGCGTCGTCGGGGTCATCGGTCGCGTCGAAGCCGGCCCGCTGCAGAAGATCGGCCATGCTGGCGGAGTCAACGGTATTCTTGCTGCACCCGAGGCTAAGGAGATAAAACTGCTTTTTCTGTTTGGCTTTGCTCATGGGTTCGGAGAAAAGGCGAGGGATGAAACAAGTGTACCTTTATCCCTCATGGCTGTCATTGTGTCGTCCGCCACACTTCTTCGTGTCGCTCGCCGCGGCCGCCCAGACGCCCAAGCTCCACATCGTTGATCGTTGTGAATACGCCAATGGCGTTGCCGGTGACGACCTTGGCCTCGTTTTGGGCCGTCCATTCAAAGACGTCATTGGCTTTGGCAATACCGCTGTAGACGACGTTCCCGTCAATGGTAACCTCAACCCACGTGCGCTCCAGGATATCGAGCTTGAGCCTTATCTCGTCGAGTGTGGCGGGAAGCGCCGGCCGGGTAGGGGTCGGCGTCGACACCCCACCAGGATTATTGCGACTTGTGTCGATGATAGGTTGCTCGGTTCCCTCAACAAAAACGGTCGATTCGGAGGAGTCTTCCTCGGGCACCTCTGAGGTTGGGGTCGGCGTAGCTGTCGCTCCTGTCACATCGGCCACCACCTCCATCACGGCCGACGTAAACTCCTGTACCGCATTTTCTTCCCCCCCACGACCGAACAACAGCGGTATAAACCGGTTGGCGATGAGCGCCAGAGCGATAACCAGCGCAACGATGATGACCATCTGGAGTATGCCGCCGGAACCCCCGCCGCTGCTCGTGGCATTAAACTCCTTGCCGTTGACCTCCAGATTCACCGGGTCAAAGAACGGCTGGTCCTGTCGCTCGACGAGTGGATTGTCAGACGAAATCTCCCGGTCGGGTTGGCTCGCCACCATTCGGGCGTCCTGGCCCTCCACAATCGCGTAACGATCCAGCAACGGTTGCGGGTCAAGCCCCAGAAACCGGGCGTAGTTACGCAAAAACCCACGCGCGTGAACGGGCGTGGGTAGCGCGCTGTAATGTCCGCTCTCCAACGCCGCCAGATAGCGGACGTTGATGCGGATTTTTGCCTGAACGTCTTCGAGCGTTAGCCCCTTGTTCTCGCGGGCTTCTCGCAAAATGTGACCGATCTCGTCCATACGGGCGTCGATCGTTCCTTCCGGCAGGCCCGATAGAGACCAGCGCCGGATAGCGGCCGATGCCGCTGATTAGGCCTCGGCCTCAGCCACCACGTCCTCCACGACCTCAACCACCTCGGCAACCTCTGCCGGTTGGGCGACCGCAACGGGAGCGCCTTCTTCGTGGATGACGACGCGAAATTCGGGATGGTGATCGGCGCTCAGGCGCACAGGCACCATATGCTCACCGACATGACGGAGCGCTTCTGTGCCGACCTTGCGGCGGTCGATCTCGGTTCCCAGCACTTCGTTAAGTTGGTCGGCCATCTGATGCGTGGTGATTGAACCGAACAACTTGCCGTTATCGCCGGCCTTTGCGGAAAAGGTCAGGGTTACGGCGCGAATTTTTTCCGACAAAATATCATGTTCGGCGCGAAGCTCGGCCCGGCGGGCATCGGCCTGCTTGCGCCATGATTCAGCTTGTTTCATGACGTCGGGGGTCGCCATCACGGCCAATCCCTTGGGCAAAAGATAATTGCGGCCGAAGCCATCCGCGACAGTGTAAACCTCGCCGGCATAGCCCAGATTGTCAACGTCTTTCTTCAGCAAAACTTTCATCGACAAAGACTCCTGAAATGGGAATCGCAGTGCGTGCAGCCAGCTTGGTGATCGCTCACAGCCGCGACTGCGGAATATTCTTAAGGCAATAGATTATAGTAGCAGACTAACGCCGGTTTGGCAAACGCGGCAAATGTTCCCGGTGGATGCGCTCATCCGATTTTCAGGGCTGGAGGCTTGTTAACCGGCGGGGACCTATCAACTTTCAGGGTTGCATCGAGAGGCAACTATTTCATACAATACAGATACAATTGCGCCTGATCTCCAATGCCGGAAATCGTCGCGACAGGTAGATTATTACTCTCATACACCACCACGCAACACGCGAGGCAAAAACCATAAAGCGGAGGCAATTGCGACATGACTGACAAACCACCGATTGACCCAATCGCAAAATTCATCACTGAAGATCAGGACCCGGAACAAGTCGCCAGAATTTATGAGAAGCTCAGCCAACTTCTGACCACAGGTGAGGAGCCGCTATACATCGCGGTCCAAAAGCCGATCACGCTGGATTTGACGCCCGAGATTCTCGTGATGACCAATCGCCGTTTCATGCACTATGTCCCTGACCTCTTTGGTCGGGCCAAGTTCGTCGATTACATCTGGCGCGATATGAAAACGGTTGAGATGGAAGAAAATGTCTGGCGGGCCACCGTGACGATCGATGTCAACAACGGTGAAAGGATTCGCGTGGACAATTTGGTGAAGGAACAGGCTCGCCGCCTTTATGCCATTGCGCAACAGATGGAAGAAAACGTCCGCGAGGAACTACGCCTGCGAGGCATGGAGGAGAAACGAGCTGCCGCCGGTGGCGTGATCCTGGGCGGGCTGCCCTCCTACACGAGCGGATCATCAGCGGCCGCGCCAGTCGATGAGCCTGTACAGGCTCTCGGCAAGCTCAAGCAACTCCTGGAAGCCGGCCTCATTTCCCAGGAAGAGTACGACGCCAAGAAGAAAGAGATCATGGCTCGCCTCTAAGCGCAGCCCTTAAAGTGAGCGACAAAAAGGCCGGGTTTCCTCCGGCCTTTTTTATTTCTGAATTGATAGCTGAGGTCACTTACGCGCGTCGCAAACGCCGCGCCGCCAGAGCCACAAACAGCAGGACCAGGCCGATCAGCGCCACACCCCAATCATCCAGTCCGGTTTGAGGCAGACTTCCCGGCGGTGTCGGCGTCGCAGTGGGCGCCGCAACTGTCGCGGTCGTAGTCGTAGCCTGTGCCGTGGCCGAAATCGTGGCAGTCGCTGCCGTGACCGTACCAGTGGCACCGGGCACAACCGTTACGGTCGGCGTAGCTGCCGCGGATGTCGTTGCCGTTGCGCTGGGGTCGGGTGTGGTAGTCGCCGTGGCTCCTGTCGTGGGCGTTTCGCCGACAGGTACAGAAGTAGAGGTCTGCGTCGGTGACAGAGTCGGCGTGTCCGCCGGGGAAGTAGTGTTCGTCGGCGGCGGGGTCTCGGTCGGCGTGCCGGGCAGATTGGGTGTCGCGCCGCCGACCGGTGTTTCAGTGACTCCGCCGACAGGCGTCGCCTGAGGGCTGGTGCCGCCCCCGCCCTCGCCTGAGGGGGTGGCAGTGACGGCCGAAGGGTAGCCGGTGCTCGGTGTTGCGGCTTCCGGTCCGGCCGGCGGGTAACCCGGCAAAAGCGTTGCCGCGGCCGGCGCTTCCGGGCTGCTCGCGCCTGGCCCACCACTCCCTTCCGCCGGCGCCGCGGTCGCTGTGGCCGCGGGCAATGGTGTGGCCACCAGGTTCTCAGGGGTTGCCGGCGTCCCTACCGCGGTCGGCTCTTCGGTGACGCCAATAATCACAACTGTGGCCGCCGGCGTCTCGCCCGGCGCAGACGTGGCTGCGGGTACGACTGTCGCAGTTGAATCACTTGCAGTAGTCTGAGAGGTGGCGACTACTTCAGACGTGGGTTCAGGAGCCGTCGCTTCGGACGTTGGCGGATTTGCGGTCGCCGGGGCATCCGTGGTTGGGGTGTCCTCCGTGCCCGGGGTGGCACTGGATTCCGTCGCGGCCGTGGCCGTCGGTTCGGCCGGGGGTGCAGGGGTAGCGCCGCCGGCACCCTGGGTAGCGGCCGCCGCCAATGTCGGGTTGGCAGAGAGAGTGCCCACGGCCGCGGTTGCGGCAGCCGATAATATCGGGTCGGCGGCGATGGTGGCCAGCGCGCTGGTGGTGGCTGTTGCCCCCTCTGGAGAGAGGCCTTCGGGTAATCTGGAATCGCTGGTCACCTCGATCACAGCGGTGGCTTCTTCCAAAACCACCTCCGTGGCGACAACCGCCTCTGTGGTGACAACTGCCTCCGTAGCGACAACCTCGAGGTTCTCAGCGTCGGCCGCGACCTGTGCCGCCAATTCCTGGGCCTCAATCGTTCGAGTCACGGCGGCGTTGGTCGCCAGAATCACCGCGTTTTGTGTCTCAATCGCGGCAACCGCTTCCGAACGGTCAGCGGCCCGATTCATCAGCAGGAAACCCACATTACAGAGCGAAAATAGCAGGAGCGTGCCCGTCAGCAGCGAAGCCAGGATCAAAAATGTCCGGTTATTGGCGTCTTCGGGCTGACCATTTCCGTTTGTCTCGTTGTTGTTCTCGTTTTCGTCCCCGTCGACGATAAACTCGTCCGCGCTCATGGGTCCACTCCTCTTCCACCAGCCATAAATCGTAATATGACCGGGGATCGCCGCTCCAGGTTCACGTCGATTGGGTCATCTCCGGCATTCTTGCCGGTCGACTCAACTTGACGTAACATATCGAACGTGGTCAGTATAGCATGATTGACAAGGGGTGTAAAGAAAAAATGCGTGTAAAGGTCATCGTGAACTCTCGGTCGGGCCGGGGGCGCGGCCGGGAACAGACTGATATCATCGCCGCCCTTGGCCAGCAATACGGCGAGCTGGACATCTTCCCCACCGAGTACCCGCGCCACGCCATCGAGTTGGCCGCATCAGCGGTCGATGAAGGGTATGATATGGTGGCCGCCGCCGGCGGCGACGGAACGGTGCACGAAGTCGTCAACGGCCTGATGCGCGGCGACAAAGCCGCATTGCCTCTCGGCATCATCCCCATAGGCTCGGGCAACGATCTGGCCTTTGGACTGGGCATCCGCGAGAAAGCGGAGGAAGCCGTCCAGCGCATCTTCACCGGAACACCCCGAACCATCGACCTGGCGCGCATCACCGACGAGAACGGCAAGAGCGAGGTATGCGACAACAACCTCGGCATTGGGTTCGACGCCATCGTCGTCATGCGTACCGAGACGATCACCCGGCTCCACGGCTTCCCGATGTACTTCGCCGCCGTGCTGCAAACCATCCTGTTCTACTACAACACGCCCTATCTCGAAATCAAGTTCGACGGCCAGACAGTCAATCAACGTTCGCTGTTCCTTTATGGCGGCCTGGGGCAGCGCGGCGGCGGCGGGTTCCTGCTGACTCCCGACGCCTCCTGGGAAGACAACCTGATCGACACCTGTCTCGTAAATCCCATCGGCCGCCTGACGATGCTCAGGATGCTGGGCAGCGCCATGAAAGGCACCCACGTGACATCGGGCCATGTAACCATGCGGAAAAACCGGGTCATCACCGTCAGGTCATCCTCACCGATGCCGATCCAGCTGGACGGCGAGATGTTCGCCTATCCTCGCGACAACATCCACGAGGTGACTGTCACCAGCCTGCCGGCAGCCATCCAAATAATGGTCTGATCGCGGAGTTACCCCATGCGCAATCTGGAACAAGCCCTGCTCGACCACGAACTCATAACCCTGCGCGTTATCGGCGAATGGTTGGGCATTGACCTGACCGGCACGGACAAGGCCACGGCCGTCGTGGAATTGATTGAAACGCTGGCTCAGGTGGATCTCGTCCGCGAACTGGAATATCTGGACCCGGAAGAGACGGCCGCGCTGACCGATCTGGTGCGGCAAGGCGGCCGTTCGCCCGTGGGCATCTTCGCCCGCGACCATGGCGAGGTGCGACTCATGGGGCCGGGCCGGCTGGAACGGGAAGAGCCGTGGCTCGACCCGGCCAGCCCGACGGAATCGCTCTGGTACCGCGGATTCCTCTATCGCGGTTTCGATCAGACTGACGAAGGCACGCTGGAGTTTTACTATATTCCACAGGAACTCCTCCATCGACTCATGCCCGCGACTCCGGCACGGCCGTCTCCTGCGTTCACAGCGGACGAACCGTCCCTGCGACCGGTGGAGCACCCGGCGGAGGTACTGAATCCGCCGACGGACGCAGTCGATGACCTCACGACATTGCTGGCACTGGCCCAACGTACCGGCCTGCTGCCCGATCGCCTGCCAAACCTCGACGGGCTGCTCATGAACCCCGATCGCGACCGTCGCTCACTGTTGCTGACGCTGGCGACGGAGATGTCGTTGCTGCGGCGCTCGGACGATCGATTGCGGCCGACTCGCGCCGCCCTCGACTGGTTGCAACAGAGCCGCGAAGCACAGTTGCGCGCCCTGGTCGATGCCTGGAGCCGCAGCGCCTGGAACGAGTTACGCCACACGCCCGACCTCGTCATCGAGGGCGAGAATTGGCAAAACGATCCCTTGCCGGCCAGAACAGCATTGATGGACGTATTGCCGGCCGACGACCGCTGGTATCATCAGGAGGACGTGATCGCTGTAATTCACCGGCAGGACCCCGATTTCCAGCGGCCCGACGGCAACTACGAGACATGGTACATCCGCGACCAGGTTTCCCAGGATTATCTATCCGGCTTTGACAACTGGCACCAGGTGGAGGGTCGCCTGCTGAACTTTTTAATCCGCGGCCCGCTCTTCTGGTTGGGAATGGTCGAGTTGTCGGCCGATATTGCGCCGGAGCGCGCCGCCTACCGGTTGACTCCGCGGGCACTGGCCTGGTTGGGAGATGAACCCGCAGCGGCCGACGAGGTGCGCGTGCCGCTGGTGGTTCAGCCGGACGGCATCCTGCTGGTTCCCTACAACGCCGGTCGTTTCGAGCGGTTCCAGGCGGCGCGTATTGCCGACCCCGAGCCGCTTGCCCCCGGCAAACCGTATCGCTATCGGATCGTCCCTTCGTCTCTGGCTGAGGCCCAGGGTCAGGGCATCACGCCCGAACGGATGCTGCAATTCCTTGAGACGGCCGGTGGTCGATCCGTTCCGGTCGCTGTCAGACGCGGCATCTCCCGCTGGGCCGAAAAGGGCGTGGAGGGCCGCCTGCAATCTGTCGTCGTCCTGCGCGTCGGTAACGCCGAAATCCTTGAGACGTTGCGCACCAATCCCAAGACCCGCGACTTCATCGCCGAGACTTTGGGCGATTTGGTTGTGGCGATCCGGCGTGGAGAGTGGGAAAACTTCCGTCAGGCGGTGGCCCAGTTGGGATTACTGCTGGACGTGGAAGGGCTTTAGGAGACAGCCGGATCTTTCGGCCGCGCCCTACTCCGGGACGGCCAACAAAATCAGCCGGTCGCTTTCTTCGTCGAAAGGCTCCCCTTTATAACCACCCGCGATCGAAGTGAGTCGGTAACCCGTCAGACTTAACAGCAGGTCATACTGATGCGGGTAGAGATAATGGTACCGCAGGTGGACCTCTACGCGCTCCGGCTCGTCATTCTCCCCATCACCCCGGTCGTCCTCATAGAGCCAGCTGACGTCGACCGCCTGCTCCCCGGGGACGGCTTCATAAGCGGTGTACTGGCGGATCTTGCCGCCGCGGGCGTCATCGCGCAGGACCTCCTCCAGTACGAAATCAGGGTCGTCAGCGGCCATCGAGAGCAGCATCGGATTAGCGACGTCGATAAGCAGCCGGCCGTCGGGCCGCAACAGCGGTCGCAACCGCTTGAGTGCCGTCCCTGCCGTCGCCTCATCCAGGTGCATAAATGTGTTATAGCCGAAGATCGCCAGCCCAAAGCCGGCATCGCCGGGCAACACCAGTGACCGGACATCGGCCGCTACCAGTCTGACGTTGGCGCGAGTATCGGCCGATTCGCCGGCGAGGCGCGCTTCAGCTCGAGCCAACATCTCGTCCGATAAGTCGATGCCGGTGACGCCAAACCCGGCCCGCGCCAGCGGGACGAGCAACCGGCCACTCCCCGCCCCGATCTCCAGCACCGGCCCGCCGGTTTCGCCGGCCAACCGCAACAGCAGAGGGATATCCTCGACAAGTCTGTCGTGGGAGAGGTCATAGTAACGAGCGATGAGATCGTACATTTATTATCCTGGCGATTCTGCATACTGTGGAGTGTACCTGACCGGTCGGCGGCTAGGGCGTTAATCGGGTTGATAACGGAGCCTGCGGCCCATCAGGTTTGTTTCCGTCCCGATTGAAGACCGGCGACCTTTTGGCGGCGAAGGCTTCCATCGCCTCGATGTGGTCGGCCGACGGCCAGAGGTCGATAAAGAGTTGGGCTTCAAGCCGGTCGATATCGGACGACGATCGATCCGCGGCCGCGTGGACGAGCATCTTGGTCGCTGCCAGGGCGTGCTGCGGCAGCAACAACAGCTCGCGCGCCCAGACGAAAGCCTCATCCAGCGCGTCGACACCGGGCGCAGCCACGCGGTGGATCAGTCCCATCGACTGCGCTTCGGCAGCGTCAATAGTGCGACCGGTGAGCAACAGCTCCATCGCCCGGCTCCGGCCGATGAGGGCGACCAGTCGGGATGTGCCACCCCAGCCTGTCGTTAGGCCATTGTGCACCTGCCGAAAGGCAAAGCGGGCCTCGTGCGCGGCCAGTCGCAGATCACAGGCGGTCACGATCTCGCAGCCGCCGCCGACGGCATCGCCGTTGACCGCGGCGATCACCGGACAGGGTAGACCGGCCAGTCGACCCAGCACCTCGCTCATCACCCGGTTCAGCCGCTCGCCCGCGTCCCGTTCCGGGTGGCGAGACAGCTCCTTCAGATCGCCGCCGGAGACAAACGCCGGGCCTGTCCCGGTGATGATGAGGACGCGCGCCGATCTGTTTTGCTCAATGACGTTCACGGCATCGGCGAAAGCGTCTTGTGCCGCCCACGTGAGGGCGTTTCGTGCCGCCGGCCGGTTGACCCTGATCAGCGCCACGCCGTCATCGTTCTCGTAAAACTCGATTCCATTGCTCACCTACTTACCTTAGCAGAAACGACACAGGATTGCACCCGACACCGGCATCTTTCTCCTGCCTTAAGGCAGCTTGTAACTCTCGGCCGCTACGATGCCAATCATAATTTGAATTATCGCCCTCCATCATCGGGGTCTGGCGTTCCAGGAAGATATTTATGAGTGGAAAACGAGTGTTGATCGTGGATGACGAAGCGCCGATGCGCTTTCTGTTGGGCAAGCAACTGACGCGGGCCGGCTTTGTGACGGCAACGGCCGCAGACGGCGAAGCAGCCCAGGCAGCATTGGCAAGCGAGTCGTTCGACGCGATCGTCCTCGATGTAATTATGCCGGGCATGGACGGTTTCGAGCTGTGCCGGCGACTGAAAGCCGACGAAAGAACAGCCGGCATCCCGGTGATATTCCTCTCCGCATCATGTAGCGGTGAATTCCGGCGTCGCGCGTTCAGCGTCGGCGCGGCCGACTTTTTGGCCAAGCCGTTCCAGACCGCAGAACTGCCGGCCTATCTTGGGGCGATCCTCCGACGCTCGTCAGACCCGACGCCGGCCGATGGGCGACTCACCACATCTATTGGGGCAAGTCAGATCGCCGGGGCGGCCTCATTCGCCACCCGGTTGGCCGAAGTCGCGGCTCTGGAAGGCCCGGCTCCGGTCATGCTCATCGATCTGGAACTACCCGCGGGCAGCATCGGCGCTCGCCTGCAACTGGCCGGCGGCCCTAACATGCGAGTCCTGCTCCAGGACACAGGCGAACCTGTCAATGCAGATCAGATCGCCCGCGTGGCCCAGCGTTATCACAACGCGATGGAAGTCATCCCCGCGCCGTTCTCTCCGGCGACGATCAATCAGGGCGAGCCTCAACCCCATCGGCTGGAGGCTGTGCTCGATGGTTTGCTGAAGAAGGGATACCACATCATCGTTCACCTGGGGACTGGGGTGAACGAGCTGACACGAATTGCGCTGCATCGTTCCGAGACGGTCTGGCTGGCGGCGACCAGCGATGACCATTACGAACGGGAGGCGTTGCTTGAAGCAATTCTCGCTGCGGGTGTTCCTCAGGCGCGTGTTCGCGCGGCGGTGGACGGTCAGATCGCAGAGGGTCAGACCGTCGACAGCCAGACCGGCAACGCTTCAGGCAAAATGGCGGGGCGCGGCCGCAACCGCTCCGGACGTCGCGAACAGGAGTCGTCCGCAGGTCAACTGATGCCCGCGATCTGAATGCGCCTCGGTCATCCGTTCGGCGTCAAGGTCGCCCCACGAGAGAGAATCGCCAGCTCCTGAAGGAGCGGCTGTAACTCGTCAGGCGCATCCATTTCCGAAGTCTCGACCGTGTGCTGAACTCCCGCGATTTCGACCGTCACCTTGTAATGCAGGCAGTCTGCGCCCGAGAATCCCTCCAGATCTCCCGCGACCGTCTCGGGCAACGCGAAGAAATCGGCGTTATCCACTTTCTCCAGAAGACTCAATGCCAGTTCCGGCGGTAATTGGTTGGTGTCGAGCGTCGTTGAGATGCTCCGACCGAGAAACCCGCCGCTGCGTTCATAATAGATTTTCATCCGGACCTCCCTCGACACACCGGCCCTAACGCGGGCCTGTCACCGAACGGAAAAGCCCCAACAACGTACTCGCGCAACCGGGACGTTGCCCCCCGTCGGACGGCGGTGGCGGACCGCCCTGTTCTACGTCGATGCCGACTTCTGCCCAACCCGCCCGGACGGCCTGCTGTTCCAGGCTTCCCTGTCCGTACAGGTCTCGCGCCGCTTCGTAGGTCTTGGCCGCGGCCGTGGCGAAGTTGGCCGATTCACTCAATTTGCTCTTCAGCGTCACATACCAGATCTGGCCCGCCTTCTCCCAGGCGTAGCCGCCCAGGTTGGTCGCGGTCACGTAAAAAGCCCGATTTGGTATCCCGGAGTTAATATGGACGCCGCCGCTGTCAGATTGGGTATCAACATAGTCGCGCATGTGGCCGGGCTGGGGGTCCTTGCCCAACACCGGGTCGTCATAGGCCGTGCCCGGCTCTCTCATGCTGCGAATGCCTACCCCGTTGACATTGCTCGTGAAAAGTCCCTCGCCGATAATCCAGTCCGCCTCGGCGGAAGTTTGGCCCAACAGGCGCTGCTTCACCAAAGAACCAAAGACATCGGACATGGACTCATTTAAGGCACCCGATTGACCCTGATATATCAGGTTGGCCGTGTGCTGGGTGACGCCGTGGGTCAGTTCGTGGCCGATGATGTCCACGGCGATCGTGAAGCGATTGAAGATGCGCTGGCCGACGGGCAAATCCTCGTCACCGTCACCATAGACCATCTGCCGCCCGTTCCAAAAGGCGTTGTCATACCCGGTGCGATAATGGACAGTAGAATCGAGGCGCATGCCGGCATCGTCGATTGAATCCCGGAGATACACATCGGAAAACAGGGCGTGGGTCGCTCCCGCGCCATCATAAGATTCATCGGCCGCGGGATCGCCGGTAGGCGGTTCGCCCTCGCTGCGAATTTGCCGGCCGGGCAAGGAGCTGCTGTTGTCGGCGGTATAGATAACCCGGCTCAGCCCTCCGGCGACGGCCGACTCCATAAGCGGTTCCGGCGGCCCCTCCTTGGCGATCACCTCACGCTGGACGCGAACGGCCTCGGCCGAGACGATATTGCGCAATGCCTGCTGCCGCTGCTCGGGCGAGCCGTTTTCAATGATTTCACGCAACATATAAGGGGGGACGATGCAATAATGCGAATTTCTGCAACCGTTCATGAAACGTTCTCCTTGGCAGTGGGACGGCCTTCCTGCGTACTGACCATCCGTTTCATTGTACACCACTTGCGAAATCTCCGAAACTACCTGTGGCGATGTCTGAGATTTATTTAAGCACCGGGCATTTTCCCCAGCGGATTAGAATTGATCCCCGTCCTATGGTTTATGGTCGACTGAATCGTTACAATAGGATGAGAGGTCACTTCATTATGGAAGCGAACGGACTGAAACTGTTGGTTGAATACGACGTGAATCAGGATACCCTGCAGGAGTATTATCAGTTCGTGATGGGTCAGTATGTTCCCGGGCTACAATCCATGGGCTTGCAAATGAGCGAGGCGTGGCATACGGCCTATGGCGATGCCCCAAACCGGTTGATCGGTTTCGTCTGTGGCGACAAGCAAACCATGGACCAACTCCTCAGCAGCGAGATGTGGGACGACCTCAATGAAGAGCTTGAGAAATACGTCAGCGATTTCCACTACAAGGTCATCCCCTATCGCGGTAATTTCCAGCTATAGCCCTTGTGGCGCGGCCTGCCGGCCAATCGCAGGCCAACTTTCCCTGACAATCCCGGTTTTCGTCGCGTGATGATTTCCGCGCTATCATGGCGAAGATGATCATCATCAGCCCCTCCAACCCGCGCATCAAACAGATTCGCGCTCTCGCTCGCCACAAGGAGCGTGATGGCGCGGGGCTGTGCGTCGCCGAAGGTATCTTCCACGTGGGCGAGGCGCTGGCTTCGGGCAACGTCGCCTACCTCGTCTACGCTCCCGATCTGCTCATCAGCCCGTTCGGACGCGAACTGGTGACGGCGGCCGAAGCAGGCGGAGTTCCGGTCTACTCCGTATCGCCCGACGTGATGGACACCATCGCCGGCAAGGAGAACCCGCAGGGCCTCCTGGCCGTCGTCCACACCAAATATTGCCGCCTCGACGACCTCTCGCCGTCAACCCATCCCTGGCTGGTGGCCGTGGTCGCTCCGCAGGACCCGGGTAACGTCGGCACGATCCTCCGCACCATCGACGCCGTGGGCGCGTCGGGGCTGATCCTGCTTGATGGCGGCGTCGATCCATATCATCCTGTCGCCGTCCGGGCCGGGATGGGCACCGTCTTCCGTCTGCCCGTGGCGCGGGCGACGTTCGACGACTTCTCTGCCTGGGCGCGCGCGGAGAGGTATCAGGTCTATGGCACTTCGGCCCGCGGCCGCATCGATTACCGCGCGGCCGATATCTACAGACCGCCACTCGTGCTGCTGATGGGCAGCGAGCGCGAAGGGCTGTCCGAGCGACAAGCGGGCGCTTGCGATGACATCCTGCGCCTGCCTATGCACGGCCGCGCCGGGTCGCTCAACCTCGCTGTGGCCACGGGCGTCTTCCTGTATGCCATCCACGACGCCCTGGCCGGACCGAATCGCCCGGAGTGACCCAATTATTACGCGGCCATCAGGTTTCCACCCAAAATAAAAAGCCGGGAGCGACAACATCTGCTCCCGGCTTTTTTTAGTTCTGCTGAATTTATTGGGAAAGATACGTGGTCAGCCAGTTGAAGACGTTCTTGCGGCTGCGAACGTTGCCCGGCAGCGCGGTGCGAATAGCCTCTTCCACGCGCTTGACGTCCTCTTCGGTCTCATAACCGAAGTGATTGACGACCTTCTGGATCATCGGGATCACTTCGTACCCCTGGCGGCGGCTGAACATGATCCGGTCGTGGGCGACGTCCTTCTTGTCGTCTCCCTCGCCGGCCTTCCACTGATATTTCTTCACGTCGATCATCGATCGCTTTACCTGAATTGCCATCTATAGCCTCCGTAGTTGTCAAATTTGCGGCCGCCTTGTCACATCATCGGAAACACGCCTTGCATGGTGAGGCTTGATTACGGGCAGCGACCATCGCCCATACTCTGCCCACAGCCGTGATGACCTTCCAAATCGAGTTAAAGTCCCCTGTCCCACCCTCACTGAATTGATCAATCAGTACGTTGGTAGTAACTTTACCCGTTACCCGGTACCCCTGTAACAATACGGGGCATACACGGTTAGCGTGGGTTATCCACAGACGTGGCCTTTCACGTCGTTATTGTGGCTGAAGGCTTTTCCCCGCCATCAGAAGGGTTGTACTCGCCTTGATCGACGCAGCTACCAACTTCACTCATTCGATCAGGTCAAACCGCCAATTCGCGGCCTGGATCGTCGTGTCCAGCTCGCGATATTCCCGAGCCAGATCATCGGCCCGCTTCTGAAGCGCCCCGACGTCGACAGTCGTCTGAAAACGCACTTCGCTCTTGGTATAACGATCCTGTTTGATCGCGGCCGCCTGGAGCAACCCGTTCAGGACAGAGCGTCGCAGTTGCAGGTCGTCTCGGTCGGCGATGGCGTCCGCGATCGTCCGCCCGTCATCCAACCGAACAGTCGCGTTGGTGCGATTGATCTGGCGAACGAGGCGCACCAGATCGGCCGCCGTCCGCTCAACCTCATCGAGCAACGCGTTCGGGTCCTCGGCCGGAAGATCCCCTTCCTGCACCCTGGCAATACGTGACAGTCGCTCTCTCAGGAGTTCTAACCGTTTCTTGCGATCGGATCGGAGGATAAGCGCTTCGGCAAGTTTCATGACGACCTCAAACCACGATAAAGATACTCAGTCATCTGCGTAAATAGTAGCACAATTACTCTCGCATGACATCCGCTCCGCTGATCAGCATGGGGCGGGTTTGAGCCGATGCCGCTCACCCCGATAGCCGGTATAATGGCCAATGGATTGGCTGTTTGCGGGCTTGTTATTCCCCTGAAGCGTCGGGGTTGCCCCGGACATCATCTCCGCATCACCATTGACGGAAAGCGAGGACCAATGACCGATCTCTTCTCCCACGCCGCCCAGGAACGCATCCGCCAGGAAGCGCCGCTGGCCGCCCGGATGCGACCGCGCACACTTGACGAGTTCGCCGGCCAGAGCCACATCATCGGTCCCGGCCGTTTATTGCGCCGCGCCATTCAGGCCGACCAGCTGTCCTCGCTCATCTTCTATGGCCCACCGGGCACCGGCAAGACGACGCTGGCGATGGTCATCGCCAACAGCACGCGCAGCCACTTCATCACCATCAACGCCGTGCTGGCCGGGGTCAAGGAGATCCGCGAGGCCATCGAGGTCGCCCGCGAGCGGCGTGAGCTGTATGGTCAGCGGACGACGCTCTTCGTCGACGAGGTACACCGCTGGAACAAGGCCCAGCAGGACGCGCTGCTGCCCCATGTCGAGAACGGCACGATCATCCTCATCGGCGCGACGACCGAGAACCCCTACTTCGAGGTTAACAAGGCGCTGGTCAGTCGCAGCCGCATCTTCCAGTTGCAGCCGCTGACCGAAGATGACCTGCGGGCCATCGCCCTCCAGGCACTGAACGATCCGGAGCGCGGCTACGGCAAGCTTAACGTCCGTCTTGAGCCGGCGGCGCTCGATCACCTCGTCGACGTGGCCAACGGCGACGCTCGCGGCGTGCTCAATGCGCTGGAGCTGGCCGTGGAGACGACCCCGCCGGACGCAAACGGCGTCATCACCGTCGATTTGGCCGTGGCCGAGGAGTCGATCCAGCGCCGCGCCGTGCTCTACGACAAGGACGGCGACGCCCACTACGACACCATCTCGGCCTTCATCAAAAGCCTGCGCGGCTCCGACACCGACGCCGCGCTCTACTGGATGGCCAAAATGGTCTATGCCGGGGAAGACCCGCGCTTCATCTTCCGCCGCATGGCGATCTTCGCCGGCGAGGACGTGGGGATGGCCGATCCGCAGGCAATGGGCGTGGTCGTCAGTAGCTGGGAGACGTTCGAGCGCATCGGGATGCCGGAAGGGCGTTACCCGCTGGCGCTGGCGGCGATCTACCTGTCGACGGCCCCAAAATCCAACTCCGCTTTCGCCTTCTTCGATGCCCTCGGCGTGGTGGAGAAGGAGCGCGAGGCCGATGTGCCGAATCACCTGAAAGACGGCAGCCGCGACAAGGAGGGCTTCGGCCACGGCGAAGGGTATCTCTATCCCCATTCCTACCGAAACCATTGGGTAGCCCAGCAATACCTGCCCGACGCATTGCAGGGCAAGGTGTTCTATCAGCCGGGCGACCTGGGCTTCGAGCGGGCCATCCGCGACGACGTGGCCCGGCGACGCGAGGCGCAACTGGCGGCGATGGTCGAGGGGGAAGCGGCCACGCCCGGACATCTGGAAGTGCTGACCACCAGCCCGGCCAACCGTGCCAAAGACGCCTGGCTGCAGCGCACAGTGACGAGCAGCGGCCGCCAGCTTGGCGGCCTGCGCGACCGGCTGTTTGAGATGGCCGGCGTCCAGCGCCACCACCTTATCTTCGACGCCAACGCCGGCAGCGGCCTGCTGACATGGGAGGCCGTGCGACGCGCGCCCGAGGGCGGCGTCTGGGCGTTAGCCACCGATGAGGCGACCGGCGAAGCATTGCGCCAGCAATCGGCCCGCCTGCCGGAAGTCGAACGCCCGGCCATCCTCGTTGGCGACCTGGCTGAACTCGACTACCTGCTCTCCCTGCGCGGCGAGGCCGATGTGCGTTTCGATGTCATCCTCGGCCGCAATGTTTTCCCTCTATCTAAACCTGACATGTTTCAGAACACCTGTCAGGTTTTATCCTCTCGCCTGCTACCCGGAGGCCGCCTCGTCTTCTCCCAGAACATCCCCCGCCACACCCAGCGACTATACGACCTGATCGAGTGGGGTCGCGAGACCAGGCTGCGCGACAAGGTCGCCGCCGCCGAAGAAGCCATTTACGCCGATGCGGCCGATCCGATGGTCAACTGGGGAGAGGCCGACCTGCTCGCCGCGCTGGAGGTCCCTGCGTTAAGCGACGCGCGACTGACAGTCGACGAACAGGTTGAGGAGCGGCTCATCACCGCCGCCCATCTCGACCGCTGGTTCGGCGCCGGCGCGGCCGACGGACGGCCGAGCTATCGCGAGCGACTGCTGGCCGGCGGGTTAGCGGACAGTGAAGTCGGCAAGGTCGAGAAGCTCTTCCGCAGCCAATTGCTCAACCAGAGCGTGAGTTGGCGATCGCGGCTGGCGTTCGTCGGGGCCGGCCGCACGGAGTAACTCCATTGTCTGTTGCCATTCGGCACACATTGTGATATTTTATGAAACGTAACTTCTTCTGGAATGAGGAAAAGAACGACCAATTGAAGCGGGAGCGCGGTATTTCGTTTGAAGAAATCGTGTCCCACTTGCTTCACGGCGATTTACTGGCGATAGAAATACATCCAAACCAGATAAGGTATCCTGGTCAAAAGTATTATGTCATTCGTATTGATGATTACGCCTACGTAGTGCCGTTCATAGAAAAAGATGATGAGGCGTTTCTGAAAACTATCTACCCCAGTCGACGGGCAACACGGCAGTATCTCAGGAGATTGCACAAATGATGGGCAACGACAAAATATTTGACATCGAACTGGATGAGGAAGAACGTGAAATCATTGAAGCCTTTGAGCGAGGCGAAACGGTTCCCGTCCCGGATATGGAAGCCCGAATTGCCGAATACCAGGAGGCCGCTCGGGTCTTCATGCGCAAGGAGCAGCGAGTCAACATTCGCATCACAAACCAGGACCTCTTTGCCCTGAAGGAAATGGCGTTTGAAGATGGCATCCCCTACCAGACGCTGATGTCGAGCATCCTGCACAAGTACGTCACCGGCCGTCTGATCGATCGGCCGCGACGCATGCCGCGGACGGCGGAGTACGCCGTGCGCGAGGAAAACGAGCCGTACGACGATTAGCCCCGGCTGGAGGGCTTTTTTCGATCAGTTCCAGGAAGCGAATCAGACTGTGACGATAACCCGTCCCCGCTTTGCTGGATGTTCCAGGAACTCATGCGCCTGGGCAATGGCGTCCAGGGAGAACCGTTCAGCGATCTCAAACCCCTGCCACCCGGCTATGAATGCCTGATTCACCGCTTCAGCTGCCCTGACCTTTGCGTCGGCCGGCACATCATCACTGCCGACGAAGAAAATGCTGATGTTGCTGAAAACGAGCAGCCAGAACGGGATTTTTGGCGTGAAATCATTGGCGGCGTATGTGGCGATTGATCCGCCTTGCGCCAATACCTCAACGTCAACCTCGATATTCGCGTCGAAACCTACCTCAACTATGTGATGAATCCCCTCCGGCGCGATCTCGCGGATGCGCTCCACCAAGCCGTCATCAGACAGCAGAGTCTCGTCCGCGCCGGCCAGCATGGCGATCTCTCTGTCATGTTCAGAACGGCAGGTGGCGATGACGCGCGCGCCGGCTTGATGGGCCAGTTGGACAGCGCAAGCGCCGACCGACCCTGCGCCTCCCTGCACTAACACAGTGCGCCCGGAAACTGAACCCGCGACGTGAACGGCCCGATGAGCGGTTATGGTGGGAATCCCCAGACAGGCGCCTTGCTCCATCGGCACATGGTCAGGCAGAGGGACGGCCTGGCGAACCGGAACAACAGTGTATTCGGCCGCAGTGCCAAAGGGGCGATATGTCTGAGCGCCATAGCACCACACGCGCCGTCCAATCCATTCCCGCGAAACGCCTTCGCCGACGGCATCCACTATGCCCGCCCCGTCGCTATGGGGGATGATACGCGGAAACGGCATACCGTAGCCATACGCATCCTGCCGCTTTTTCACATCGCCCGGGTTGATACCCGAAGCGACGATCCTGATGCGCACTTCGCCCGCCTGTGGAACCGGCTCATCCATCTGGCCTACGACTAATACTTCGCGTGCCCGACCCTGTTTTTCATACCATGCTGCTTTCATCGCTTGCCCTTTCTCAATTTCATCAGTGTAACCAAATCCCATAATCGATCCAGACAATTATGAAAAAACAGGACATAATTGGCTCGTAATGCCAATCCACACACCTTGATTAATTCCGGTCATTATGAGCAAGGATGGAATATTCCGCTCAAGAGGATTTGTACCTGCAAAATGACAACCTATCGCGCCATTAAACCCTGGCATATCCATTATCCCGACCCTATTCGCGGCACAGTCGGCGACCGGTTGGCGCTCGGCCGCCGCGATGACGAGTATCCCGGCTGGATATGGGCCGAAGCTGACGGCCGCGCCGGCTGGGTCCCCGAAAGTTGGCTGCGCATCGAAGGAGAAAGCGGCATCCTGCTGCGCGACTACACCGCCGCCGAACTACCGCTGGAGCCGGGCGACGTGGTGAACGGCGACCTCGTCGAAGGCGGCTGGCTCTGGTCGACGACCGCCGGCGGCCAGGCCGGCTGGGCGCCGCTAGACTGCCTCGAACTCGTCCGGCGCGACGGCCGCCGCGCCGCTGATTTGCGCCCCGTCTCCTTCGAGATCGGCTTTACCCGCTGGGCCGAAGGCTCAGTGCTGGCTCGCTTCGGCGATACCCACGTCCTGTGCAACGTCACCATCGAGAACGCGCTGCCGCCGTGGCTGAAGAACCGGACGCCCCCTCAAGGCTGGCTGACGGCCGAATACGCCATGCTGCCGCGCAGCACCCACAGTCGCAGTCAGCGCGAACAGCGCTGGCCGAAGGGGCGCACGCAGGAAATCAGCCGGCTGGTCGGCCGCAGCCTGCGCGCGGCAGTCGACCTCTCCCTGTTGGGCGAGAGGACGCTGACGGTCGATTGCGACGTGTTGCAGGCCGACGGCGGCACCCGCACTGCAGCCATCACCGGCGGCTGGCTGGCCGTGGCCCTGGCCTTGCGCCCGCTCATCGTCGCCGGGCAGCTGCCTGCGGTCGTCCTGCAACGGCAGATCGCCGCCGTCAGCGTCGGCGTCGCCGGCGGGCAAGTCCTGCTCGACCTCGACTACAGCGAGGACAGCATCGCCGAGGTCGATCTGAACGTGGTCATGACCGCAACCGGCGAGTTTATCGAGGTGCAGGGCACTGCCGAAGGCGCGCCGTTCGGCCGCGACCAGCTGGGCGACCTGCTGGATCAAGCCGCCGCCGGCATTCGCGAGCTGAACCGACAGCAAAATATGATCCTCAACATGTGATTCCACCCATTGTAATGCTTCTGTTAACGGGCCGAGCGTACACTCTCAATAGATATTCTTATTGGGAAGTACATAAGCCCTGTGGATTCCATCGATTTCAATCAGGAAGCAACTGATCTTTATGACGAATTGGTGCGCGTCCGGCGCGACCTGCACCGCCATCCGGAACTCGGCTTCCAGGAGACGCGCACGGCCGGCATCGTCGCCGAGACGCTGACCGGCCTGGGGCTGGAAGTGCAGTCCGGCGTAGGACAGACAGGCGTCGTCGCCCTGCTGGAGGGCGCACACCCCGGCCCGACCGTCCTGTTGCGCTTCGATATGGACGCTCTGCCCATCCAGGAAGAGAGTGACCACCCCTATGTTTCGACAAAGCCCGGGGTCATGCACGCCTGCGGCCACGATGGGCATGTGGCGATGGGGCTGGCGCTGGCACGTATCTTCGCCCGACAACAGGCAAGGATGACCGGGTCGCTAAAATTTCTCTTCCAGCCGGCCGAAGAAGGGCTGGGCGGGGCGCTGGCGGTCATGGCCGGGGGCGCATTGGAGAACCCGCGGCCGGATGTGGCGCTGGCGATGCATCTCTGGTCGCCCGTGCACCTGGGGCAGGCGCGCGTCGTCGAAGGCCCGGCGATGGCCTCCTCGAGCGTCTTCACCATCACCGTCGAGGGGCACGGCGGCCACGGAGCCGCGCCCCATCTGGCGACCGATCCAATCATTGCCGCGGCGCAGATCGTCGTCGCCCTGCAGAGCATCGTCAGCCGCAATACCAACCCCCACGATAGTGTCGTTCTCTCCGTCGGCGAGTTCTCGGCCGGGACGACCTTCAACGTCATCCCCGAACGGGCTGTTCTGAAGGGCACGGTTCGCAGCTACGACAAAGCCTCACACCGCATGGTCTACCGGCGCATTCTGGAAATGGCAACACACACGGCGACCGCCTTCGGCTGCCGGGCGTCGATGGAGACGGTGGCCATCGTCGCTGCCGTCAACAACGCCCCGGAACCGACGGCCGTGGTGCGGGCCGCGGCCGAGCACGTGCTGGGCGCGGAGAACATCCTGGAGCATCGCACGATGGCCTCCGAAGACATGGGATACGTTCTGGAAGAGATCCCCGGCTGCTACTTCTTCATCGGCTGCAGCAACGGCAACCCAACCACCCACTTCCCCCACCATCATCCCCGCTTCGACTTTGACGAGCGAGCGATGATCAACGGCGTAGCGATCATGGCCGAGGCGGCTAGTCGGTACGTACTGTCTTAGGGTGGGTCAGAGAACGCCGGCGATTCACACCAGAAAGTAAACCAGCAGCCCGACAAGCGCTGCCCCCAACACGAGAACCGGCACGCTTGCTTTTGAATTCCAGCGAAAGAGCAGAATCAGACCGCCCACGAAAATGAGCGCGGCGAGCCAGCCGGTGATCGCATCCCTCAGCAACACCAGCGCAGTGGCGGCGATGAGGCCGACCACGCCGGCCGTAACGCCGTCGAGAATGCTGTGGAGCACCTTGTTCTCGACGAACTTTTCGAGCATTTCGTGCCCGATAAGGGTGAACGCGAAGGCGGGCAGGTAAATCCCCACCGTCAGGGCGATTCCACCGTATAACCCACCGCCCAGATAGCCCACAAACGTCCCCAAAATGACTAGCGGGGCCGGCAGGATACCCGCCAGCGCCATCCCGTCCAGGAATTGACTGTCAGTCATCCAGCCGATGGTTACCACTGCCTCGTTTCGCAAATAAGGGATGACCGTGTACGCGCCGCCGAACGTCAACAGGCCGCTACGCAGACCTAACGAGAACAGGGAAAGGATAGATGGAACGCCCGGAGAAGCGACGTCCGCCGCGGCGAGGGCACTCCGCCCGGCGCTGAACTGCGAATACAGCAGGGCGAGCGAAGCAATAAAACTCACTCCGAGTAAGGTCGCGGCCCAGCCTGCCTTGCCCTCTGCGACCAGCAGATACACCACTCCAGCGATCGCCAGGATGATCAGGAAGTGGATGCCCGCAAAGTGGGCAACCAACGCGCTGATCGCGATCCCCCACAGCCAGCGATTGAGGAGAACGTGGCTGCCGATGCGATGAACGGCGCGCACGATCAACGCGCCGACGGCCGCCTGCATCCCCAGGAAGGCCGCCGAAAAGATGGGGGATGTGATCCCGTAGCGCAGATAGAACCAGGAAAGCAGCAGCATGAGGATGAAGCCGGGCAACACGAACCCCAGCCCGGCCAACAACCCGCCGAAACGCCCGCGCGATAGCATCCCGAAATAGACGCATAGCTCGGACGCTTCCGGTCCGGGGAGGATTTGATAGACGGCCAGCACGCGGTTGAAGCGCTCGCGGCTAATCCAGCGCTCTTCTTCCACCAGTTCCTGGCGGATCAGGGCTATTTGCGCGACCGGGCCACCCCAGGCCAGCAATCCGAAACGCAGGAATCGGAAAAACAACCGTCCGTAAGATTCGGACGGGACACATGGCACTATTTCATTGGTTTTAGGGATGATTGGCTGCTTTGGCACTTGGTGTGGCTTTACGGCGATTGGTTTTCGACGACCTGGAAGCGATGGCGGGCGGCGGCGCGATTGCCGTCGGCGTCGTAGACAGTCACCACCAGGGTAAATGACTCCCCCAGCCGTTCGGCGTCGGTTGGTTCCACAAAAATTCGATCCGCCAGCCGGAAGGGATTGATGTCGTCGCTGCCGAAACCGGGGATAGTCCATTCGGCGCGGACGGCCGTCTCGCTCAGGATTGTGAAATACGATTCCTCATTCAGCGGCACTTCGGTCGGGCCGTCGATCTCCACAACCAGTTGCGGGACGTCCGTCGCGGTCGGGAGCGGCTGTGCTCTTGAGGCCTGGAACTGGATTAGCCCAAAGCCACCGGCGATAAGCGCGGTCAACAGCGTCGCTGCCGCGCCGATGACGGCGACGACAATCTGGGTATTCACCTCACCGTTGGCGTTGCGGAAGATGTTCTTCATACGCTGCTGCTTCCTGTACAGTAGTGACTTACTCTGACTTCTGCCGGATAATTATACCATGACCGCTTATGATCTTTTATCTCTTAATGTCGTCTGTCTCGCCGGCGGCGTCGGCGGGGCCAAGCTGGCCGACGGGCTGGCCCGCGTCCTGCCGCCGGAAAACCTGACCGTCATCGTCAACACCGGTGACGATTTCCGCCACCTGGGCCTGACCATCTGCCCCGACCTGGACACCGTCATGTATACGCTGGGCGGCGTCGCCAACCCGGAAACGGGCTGGGGGCGGGCCGGGGAGAGTTGGCGGACGATGGGCGAGGTCGGACGTCTGGGTGGGCCGGACTGGTTCAACCTGGGCGACCTCGATCTGGCGACCCACCTGACCCGCACCGATGGGCTGGACGCGGGCGAGACGCTGACCGCCGTCACTCGCCGCCTGTGCGCCGGCTTCGGCATCAGCCCGGCCGTGCTGCCGATGAGTGACCAGCCCGCGCCGACGCTCATCGAGACGATGACCGGCGAGATATTACCTTTCCAGGTGTGGTTCGTCCGCGAGCGCTGGCAACCGGCCGTGCGTCGCGTCGTGTTGCCGGAGGACGCCCGGGCAACGACGGCGGTCATTCGCGCGCTGGAGGCGGCCGACGTGGTGATCATCGCCCCGTCAAACCCGTTCGTCAGCATTGAACCCATCCTCAACGTCTACCCCATTCGTGCCCTGCTGGAGGATGTGCCGCGGGCAGTGGTGGCCGTCTCGCCCATCATTGCCGGACAGGCGGTGAAGGGGCCGGCGGCCAAGATGATGAGCGAGATGGGCATGGAACCGTCGGCCGCCGCCGTGGCCGCCTGTTACGGCCACCTGATCGACGGCTTCGTCTACGATAGCCGGGACACGGGCATGACCGCCGAGGATGGGTTGGCGCTGCTTTGCGCTGATACGCTGATGACCGGCGCGGCCGAGCGGGAGCGACTGGCGCGGGAAGTTCTGGCGTTTGCCGGCAATTTGGTGGGTTAACCGGCGATGGTGGACCTGGGGATTGATCCATGGTTTGATACGTATCAGGCTCCCGCATCTCTCTGCGAAGACCCGTTCCCGAATCCCCGATTTAAAACTCGCTCCTGCATGTGATAACCTTGCCCGCACATCCCCCATATCGCCATCAGGCACGGAACTTTTACGCGATCCATTTCGTTATAATAACAAGACTGCTAACGAAAAGTTCGGTTCATTATGCCTGACAAAAGATACCCGCGAGCAGAGATGAATTATTCTCCGGCCATCGACCCGCCGGCAAACCGGCAACGGGCAACTCCGCGCCGCGGTCGCGTGCTGGTCTGGCTGCTTTTTCCGGTGCTGTTCGCGCTGGCGCTGGCCGTCGGAATAGTGGCCGGCGGGTTATCATTCACCTACGCGCGCGGGAATATTCTGCCCGGCGTCTCGTCTCTAGGCGTGCCGTTGAACGGGCTGACGGTGGATGAGGCCGCGTCGGCATTGCAGACGCGCTGGGATGAGCAGACTGTCACGCTGCAATACGGCGAGACAGGCTGGCCGGTCAGCCCCGCGGAGCTGGGCATGACACTGGACGCGACAGCGACGGCCGAAGCCGCATTTGCGCGGGGTCGCTCGATCGATAGCTTGCGGACACTGCTCGGTGACCGCGCGGGCTGGTTCAGCGTTTTACCAGTGTGGGGCTTCGACCCGGCCACCGCTCAGGGGACATTGGCCGGTCTGGCCCCGCAACTGGCCGTCGCTCCGGTCGATGCGGCCGTCCGCGTCAGCAGCGGCCGCGCCATTGCTGTGCCCGCCGTCGAGGGGCGCGAGCTTGATATGGCGGGCACGCTGACCGCGCTGGCTGCCGATCCGACGGGCGTGCTGGCGGCCGGGCGGCTGTCGCTTAGCACGAGGCCGGTCGCGGCAGCGGTGACCGACGTGTCGGCTGTGGTGGATGATGTCAACCGGATGCTGTCCACGACGGTGACGCTTGAGGCATACGATCCCGTGCGCGATGAGCAATTCAGCTGGACCGCCGCGCCCTCTGTCTGGAGCGAGTGGCTGCGGCCGGCAATAGACCTGACGGCGGCCAATCCGTATAGCTGGACGTTGGACCGACAGATCGGCGTGGCCTATCTGGACACATTGGAAGTACAGATGGGCGAGGGGCGTTATTTTGACGAAGACGCCACCCTCGCCGCGCTGAGCGAGGCGATCCAGTCCGGAACCCCAATAGCGGCCACGCGCGTGCATCACCCGGAGCGACGCCATGTCGTCCAGCCGGGCGAGACGCTGTCGAGCATTGGTTTCGACTACGGCATCCCCTACCCGTGGCTCCAGCAGTTGAATCCCGGCATCGATTCGCTGAGCGTTGGACAGGAGATCGCCATCCCCCCGGCCGACGCGCTGTTGCCGTTGCCGGTTGTGCGGAACAAGCGCATCGTCGTCAGCCTGAGCGAGCAGCGAACGTGGGTCTATGAAAACGGTCAGTTAAAGTGGGAATGGCCGTCGAGCACGGGCATTTCGAGCAGCCCCACCGCGCCGGGTATCTTCCAGATTCAATCCCACGAGCCGAACGCCTATGCCGGTATTTGGGATCTGTGGATGCCGTCGTTCATGGGCATTTATCGACCCGTCCCCACTTCGGAGTTCATGAACGGCTTCCACGGTTTCCCCACTCGCGGCAACTCGCAACTCCTGTGGACGGGCGACCTGGGGCATCCGGTGACCTATGGCTGCGTCCTGCTCAGCTCGGAGAACGCGGCCCTGCTCTATGAGTGGGCTGAGGATGGGGTCGTCGTCGAGGTAACACGCTAGGGTCAGAGGCACGTCGCGCCTTCGTTTTAATTTGTGGTTGCGCCATCCTGATCCGGTTCGCAGCTCATTGATCCGGCAACGGCCGCGTCATAACTGCTCCGATATCCCATCGTGTGCTATCATTCCTTCGCCAGATCGGTGTGACTGGCGGAGCGCGCATGAGTAACCGACAACAACTCGAACAGGCCATCGATATCCAGGAGAGCCTGCGCGGCACGATCGATGACGGAATCATCGATGCCACAATCAACGCCCTGCGCGTACAACTTTCGGCGCTGAAGGTGACCCCCGTCGCCGAATCCCGCCGCGCACAGGCTACCATCCTCTTCATCGATCTGGCCGGCCACACCAACCTGATCCAGGGCCGCGACCCGGAAGAGATCATGGAGATCATCGATCGCGCGCTGGAACGGCTGGCGCAGCCGGTGACGAGTCGCGGCGGCCGCATCGTGCGCTATCAGGGGGACGGCTATAAGGCAGTTTTCGGCCTGCCTACCGCCCAGGAACAAGATCCCGATAACGCCGTTCTGGCCGGGCTGGACATCCTACACGAGGCCAACGCCATCGCTGCCGAGTTGGAGGCGGAGCGAGGATTGCCCGGTT